>JBMOPB010000090.1:0-3224 GCA_049325055.1 Bacillota bacterium | reverse complement strand
TAAAGCAGCTTCCTTAAAGTCCCCGGCAGGTGTTGTGGTCAGATCGGCGCCGTTTGTGTCTGGTAATTAATGGACAAGCCCTCCCCGGCCTGAAGCATGGACGAGGCACTGAAAGGGACTGTAAGAAAAAAACACCAGCCGGACATACTAATGGAAAAGGTGGTGTTTTTATTGAAACTGCGGTTCGGGGAAAGATTATGCCTGAATGAGGGCAAAGGGCTTCTGGATTCCGTGGGACAGGATATGAATGAGCTCAGGAATGAGCTGCGGACAAAGCCGGTGGACATGGACCGCTGCATGGTTGCCCGGACGTCGGATTCCCCCGGGGTGGCCTGACATGGAAGATTTGCTTATTACAAACTACGGATCCTTTCTCGGCAAGAAAAGCGAGCGGGCGGTGGTGAAGGAAAACGGGAAGGTTGTGGTGGAGGCCCCCTTCCATGACTTGCGGCAGATTACCGTTAATACCAACGGGGCCACCCTTTCAACGGATTTTATCAAAGAGTGTATGCAGCACGGTATAACCATCAACTTTCTTTCATCCACCGGAAAGCCCTACGCCAAGCTGATCTCCCCGGGTCTTACGGGGACCGTTCAGACCCGCCGCGCTCAACTGCGGGCCTATGACGATGAGCGGGGGTTTGCGCTGGCAAAAAATTTTGTGGAAGGAAAGCTCCACAATCAGGCAAATGTTCTTAAATACTTTGCCAAATACCGGAAGGGAGCAGACAGGCAGGCTTACGAAGAAATAAGCCGCATTGTGTTGAAAATCGAGGACGGCTTGAAGGAACTGGCAGGAATTAAAGGTAAAAGAGTAGACGATGTACGGGGACAGGTAATGTCGGTGGAGGGCAGGGCCGGCAATCACTATTGGGAAGGCATAAAAATTCTGACCTGCGACAGGATTGTTTTTCCGGGAAGGGAGCACAGGGGGGCTGCTGACCCTGTCAATTCTCTTTTAAACTATGGCTACGGGATGCTGTACCAGCAGGCCGAGACAGCGTTGATTCTGGCGGGGCTCGACCCTTTCGGGGGATTCCTGCATGTGGACAGGTCCGGCAAGGAAAGCCTGGTCTACGACTTTGTGGAGGAGTTTCGCCAGCAGGTGGTGGACCGGGTGGTGGTGGCCTTGATAAACAAGGGCTTTCTGATAAAAATGGAGGACGGCATGCTGACTGTGGAGACCCGCCGGCAGTTTGCAGAGAAGATAAATGAAAGGCTGGAGTCCCAGGAAAGATATCAGGGACGCCGCCACAAGCTTCGCACCATTGTACAGTCCCAGGCCCGCCGCGTAGCAACATTTCTCCGGGGAGAGGCCGGATACAAGCCGTTTGTGGGCGGGTGGTAATTGTTGAAGACATTTGTTATTTACGACGTCGAGGAAGATAAGATACGCAATAGGGTTTTTGAGGCATGCAAGGATTACGGGCTGGCCCATGTTCAGTACAGCGCCTTTTTCGGGGATTTAAACCATAACCGCCGGGAAGAGCTTTGTAGAAGGCTATTGAGGACACTGGGACGGGAGAGAGGGAAAATAGTGATACTGCCGGTTTGTGACAAAGACCTTAAACTGCTGAAAAACATTGAAACCTGGGACCCAAAATGCTCAAACTGAGGGTAAGTGACATAAAGCAGTATTTTTACTGTCCCCGAATTATCTACTTTAATTACGTCTGTCCGGTGCAGGTGAAGGTTTCCCGGAAGATGGAATACGGCAGGCAGGCGCATATTGAGCTTGACCGGCTGGAGAAGAGGCGTACGTTTAAACGCTACAATCTGTCCGAGGGAAAGCGATTTTTCCACACTCACCTGTATTCACCGAGACTCGGTCTTGAAGGTAAACTGGACATGTTTATAGAGGTGTCTGGGGAAGTATTTCCGGTTGAGTTCAAGAACACTTCCGGAGGTCTTGCGCTGAACCACAAATACCAACTGGTTGCTTATGCCATGCTACTTGAAGATCATTTTGCCAGGCCGGTGAGATATGGCTTTGTTTACTTGAATGATCAGAACGGGGAAGTGCATCCGGTGGAGATCACGCCTCATTGCAGGGAATTTGTGAAAGAAACGTTGAGCAAAATAAGGTACATCATCGGCCGGGAAAAAATGCCTCCGGCCCCGGGCGCCGGAAAACGGTGCACCGACTGTGAATACAGGAATTATTGCGGGGATGTGGAGTAATGTATTTTTTGAGCGATGAAGAGAAAAAGCAGCTGATAAAGAATTACCTCCCCAGGTCCAGGCAAACCGACATCGCTGATGAATTACGGGGGTGGAACTGGCACCAGCCCCCGCTGGCTCCGGTTTACGACCTGCGGCTGGCACTGTACGAGGTGGCCAATTCCTACTGTCCCACCGGCAGGGATCTGTACCTGAGGCGTATTGACAGGATAAAGGTCAAGCCAAATCAGGCGATGGTAAGGGGAAAGGTTCTACATGATGTGCTCGTACAGATACTGGTATGGGCTAAAAAAACCATTTATGGCCGGGGCCTTAACAACGTAAGGGAATTGCTCAGTGAATTTAGTAGTCCTCCGCCTCTGGATTTAAAGCAGCCGGATTATATAAACGAAAAGGATTGGGATGACATAAAAAGAAAAGCGGATATTTTATCCCGGTTCGAAGTGAGCCGTATCTACGCCAGGCTACAGGAGGTTCTGGTAAAACAGCCCTATGTGGGGGTCGATTCCCTGGTGGCTCAGGTTTTACCAGTGGTGGTGGAACAAAGGCTGGATGGTTCATTCCTGGGGCTGAGTTCCAATTTAAGCTCGGATGCTTTCACCTTTTCCGAACCCATGGTTATTGACCTTAAATTCGGAGAGTCTCAAAAGTTTCACAGGCTGACCACCACCGGATATGCTCTGGTGATGGAAGCGCTGCACGAGTATCCCGTCAATCTCGGCTGCCTGGTTTATGTCGACTTCAAGGGCGACCGCATGGTCGTAAAGAAAGATATACATATCATAGACGACGAACTGAGGCAGTGGTTTATAGAAGAAAGGGACGAAAAGATGCGGATGATTTACGAGGAAATAGAACCTTCCCCGGGCAACTGTTACCGGGACTGCCCATATTCCGTGAGTTGCACGGGTTAATACTAAGGCGGAAGGAATATGATTATGTGTAGGGAATTATTTCAATGAAAAAATAGGTATTTTCGCAAATACCCAAGGTTTTTCTGCAAGAAATATATTTGCGAAAAAAATGTCGTACCCAGTCTTGCC
>JBMOPB010000089.1:0-39450 GCA_049325055.1 Bacillota bacterium | reverse complement strand
TCCGATTACCAGCTGTGGCGCCACAGCCGCCGGGTTGGCGGCCACGGTGGACTTTAATATACCCATGGCCAGGGTGGGAGAAACCAGTATTGACAGTATCCCTGTGTCGGGGTGTATGGACAGTGCGCTCAGCATTACTGTCAGGGCTTTTTTGATGGGCGCCCAGTATCCCAGGAAATCAAGACCGCCTATAATAGCGTAGATAACGACACCTGCGGGGATTATGAGCAGGAAAAGAAGCTCTGCGCCCTCCCGTGCGGCCCCGAATATAGTGGGCAGAGCTGCGGTTTTTGGAGTGAACTGGGGAAGATCATCCAGCGTGACCGACCGTGTATTCCGGTATATTGTAAGCCGGAGAAGGGGAGGTACCAATACCAGCGGCAAAAAGACCGCAATTAAAATTACCGGGAAAACCTTTACGCCCACGATTGTCATAGCCAGCAGTCCCAGCATGAAAGTAGAAAATGACTGCTGGGACTGCACCATGGTGGCGATGGCTATTTTCTGCTCGTCCTTTGTTGCCCCGGCCTTTACCAGTATGGGTCCCGCTATGCGCCCGGCAGCGTTGATGTCACCGAGAATATTGTAAACTGCGGGTATTACTACGGCGGAGTTGACTCTAAAATATTTCATAATGGGCACAAAAATCCTTATCAGGGCATCGGTGAACCCCAGCCTTTCAAGAATACGGCCAATCATTACGCTTACAATTATTGCCACGCCCACGTATGAAGGACTCCATGCGCCGTTATTCCAGTTGCCGAAGATAAATACCTTGAAAATAGTGTATGCGTTGTTGACCATAGCGTCAAATATTCCAGCCACAACATTCGGCCTGAAAAAGAGGCCCACCAGTGACAGCACCACCAGGCCCAGTCCAATGTATTCAATTCTGGTTATGGTTCTTTTCCCGGGGGCGGGATTGTTATCAAGATTGGACATAAGTGTTACCTCCCATATTTATTTTCTTAACAGATATTTGTCAGCTATCATGTCTGCATAGGACCTTATGGCCTCTGATCCGAATGAATTCAGCGGGGTTGAGGTGTACCTCTCCCGGAAAATGACTACTTCAATTTCAGGCAACAGTCTTTGAAGGGCCAGGGCCAGGGGCAGGCCGTTTTCAAATATCTCCATGGCGTGGGAGTTGCCTACCACAAAATTGAGTCCCAGCTCATCGGCCTTGTCTGCCAGAGGATGTCTGTCGGGCACACGGCTTATTGAAGCAAGCAATGTGTCAACCTCTGGGTGCTCCCGCAGCGCCTGCTCAAGATGAGACGGGTTGAAGCCTGTATGGGGGAAGATGTGAAGGATTGTTTTCACCTGGTTGTCCGGAGAGCCGATTATAATCCTGCTTCCGGCTGCCACGCTTGTTTCCTCCAACTGAGGACAGTTGCGAACCTTCCTTTCGCTTCTCAGCATTTGTATTTCTTCCTCCAGGCACATAAGGTGGCGCAGGCGTGAAAGCATGTCCCCCAGGGTCCTGATTTCTGGCAGGGCCTTTCCCACGAACATGATGTTTCCGGGGATTCCGCCATAAGCTATCTCGGCTCTGAAGGCCTGGTGTCCGTGCAGGTAAGACAGCCCGGGATGAAGCCCGTGGAATGCCTCATGCAGCTCAAAGGCGGCAATATTGTACAGTCCAAGATAGTTCTTCATCGTTACTCCTCCGCAGTTGGCGGCGTCAGCGATGGGGTGGTGGGCCACTATGGCATCGACATCCGTTGCCCTGGCAAGCTCGATGGCAGTCTCTGTCAGGGTCATCAGCACGGCCAGTTTTCGTACAGGCTGCCCTTGTTTTCCGAATACCAAACCCGGTATTTCGGTTACTTCCTTTCCGGGAATGTTGGATGACTTTATTACCACAAAAGGGTTTTTGCCGGAAAACAAATCTGCCAGATTTAACGGCACCCTCCCGCCGGTAATGGTGTTAAGGGCAAGAAGCACGTCTTCAACGGTGTAATTTTTTTTGTCCATGATTTTCCTCCCTGTTAATTACATTAATCATCCGGTTTAAATCGTTAAACTCATTCCTCCTTTACGTTGATATTAACCGGAAGTTCTCCGGCTAAATAAAAAAGCCGTGGTTTAAAGGCTGATGCGAAAAGTGCATCAACCCTTAAACCGACGGCTTTTGGGTTCCTTTCTGGCTCCCGTGACCTGGCCGGTGTATACTCCTGAGGCCGGCGTTTTCCCGCTGTATTGGCGGAAAGAGGCCTGACTTTCAAAAGCGTTGGAATATTGGTTTGTCTGATGAAAAATATTTACTCAGTCGGTTAAAGGCTCATAGAGCACTGCAACGGTTGCCGCCACTTCGTACTCCGGGTCATAATCCTTGAGAACGGTTTTTACCTTAATCCCCAGCTCAGACTCCAACTGTTCTTTCAGCCTCTTTTTATTCTCATCAAGCAGCGCCACATCCGCAAGCCGGGTAACAAAACGGTTGACCTTGTCCAACGATTTGAGGCCGGGGATCCGGCGGTGTTCCGCCAGTATCACAATCTTTGAACCTATTATGTCCACACGGAGGCGCTTGACACCTATTTCAAACATCTCCTGGTTTACACTATTATAAACCCGAGCCACCGCCTGTTTAATGTCAGACAGGGATTGGGACAATTCATATACCCCCGCTTTGCTTAATTTTTTGATAATTACGACATAAACCCGTAAAATCCTTCTTGTAGAACGGAATGCAAAAATAAAATTTTTAAGTAAAAAGAACTGTGAAAAATTAATAAAGGGGACAGATTTATGTGGCTATTTGATGCACAACTAATTTTTTAAGATCATAAAAATGACTGATGCATTATTTGCGATGAAGGAGGCGTATGCAGCCCATGTCGGAAACTTTAAATATTCCGCCCCTTGATAAGCCCTGCCCCCACTGCCAGGGGACCGGAAGGGTGAACAATCCTGAGTGGGTAAAATGGAGCCGGAAGGTTAAGGAAGGCTTTGAAAAGATACAGTATGACGATGACGCTGTGAAAATAATGAACTGGTTCATTCAGAACAATCCAAAGCCCGACACCTCCAAGGAACTGACTTGCGATAAATGCGGCGGCCTCGGCATTGTTCCCACTGATGCCGGCTGGGCCATACTGAAGTTCATGAAAATGTTCCAAAAATAAAGCAGTAAAAGTAAACAAAAATAAAAAACCCCCAATGACACAAACCCGTTAAGGAATGCTGTCATGGGGCAGTTTTTTTAAACTGGTCGGGATGGAGGGATTTGAACCCCCGACCTCCTGCTCCCAAGGCAGGCGCGCTAGCCAAACTGCGCTACATCCCGATTATATCTCACGAGTCGCAAAAGTTATTATAACAGAACGCACACGCCAATGCAAGCAGACCAAAAAAGTCCAGCTTAATGCTGGACGGGGAGAGATAGAACTCACCAAAGCGGAGTATTATTATTCTTACCAGCGATATTATTTTTATACTTCAGGTTGAAAAAATATGAAAATTATTAACGAACTGGTAATAAATGACTTCCTCTCACATTATAGTATAGATGAGGGCCTGTCTGGTTTGACCGGCGGACAGGCCCGAAATATAAAACATGGGCATGGGATTAATATGGGCTATAAACGGGAGGAGGTCATGGACATGGCTTTCGCAAAGTGGATATTGAGTCTGGCGTCAATGCTGCTGATGGTTTTAACAATACCTTGGAGAGCGCTGGCTCTGCCTCCGGTTATAAACGAAGTCAAACCGGAAGTTCAGCCAAAGACCAGGCAGATTGTTTTGATTGTGGTGGACGGGCTTCAGGCCGTTGCGGTCAACACCGCCAGGACTCCGAACATGAACGGGATTGGCATGGCGGGGGTTAAGGCTGAAAGGGTCAGTGTAATGCCCCCGGACAGCACGGAATCCAGGCTTTATACTTTGCTGTGCGGATCTGACCCGGAAGAGTGCGAAAAACCAGGTGAAGGCAGTATTTCACGCAGGTGTCCGACATTGCTTTCCCAATTGGAAAAGAAAGGTATAAAAACAGCCGTAATTGATGGGACCGGCCAGATGGAAAGCGCCGCAGCCGACGTAGCCAACAGGCTTTTAGGCCCCTTCAGAAACGACGGGGAAGTTATCGACAAAGCAGTGGACCTGATGAAAAAGAAAAAGCCCTTTTTAACCGTGGTAGTGCTAAGCGGCCCGGGGAGGGGGCCGCTGGACCACGATTCAAATGAATACGTTTCTGCTGTAACAGCGGCGGACAACCAGGTGGGCAGGTTTTTAAAGCAACTCCATATAGAAGGAAGCTTTGAGGAGACGCTTCTTGTCATAACGGGAACCACCGGCAGGCCGCCGTTGATAATAAAGGGCAGGGACTTCCTGGCAGGAGTAAAAATACCGCCTGTCTGCATGAAGGACCTTGCTCCGACCCTTGGGTATCTTTTCGGCGCCAACATGTCCGAATCCAAGGGGCAGGTTTTGTGGAACGCACTTAAGCCCGGCGCCGACCGGAATGAAAGTTTTATGCTCCAGCAAAGGGTAATGGATTTGAGCCTCGCTTATGCCGAAGCTATTGAATCGGCCGCCAGGCTGGAGAGCGAAAAGATTGCGGTGCAGCAGGAAAAAACACGTCTTGCCGGAGAAAAACAAACCGTTGAAAATGAAATGGCCCAGAGGGACGGGGAAATCAGGAAACTGAACAATATCATCTCAATTATGAAAATTGCCGGATTGGTTGGAATTTTTGTTTTTGTGGCGGCAATGCTGCTGGAGTACAGGATTTTGAAAAAGAAATATTTATTCTTCACATAAGCAATAATTATTAATATCTTTAATGGTAGAATAATGTGGCTTTTAGATAAAATTCCGAGCCTAAATCATCATAGGTTCAGAATTTTTTCTTTGTTTTAAGAGGAGTTTTATTTTTAGACGTCGAACTACTGCTCGAACGCCACAAAAAATATTGCATAAGAAGGGGTTAGGGTTACAGGAGGATTTTCTCTTAATCTTGTAGAAAGATAAGGGTTGAAAAACTTTTGTGCTTTTCCAGATGTTGCATTTTTCACAATAACCAATTTATACGACAACGGGGTGATGTACTTGAAAATAGCTGTTTCGGGAAAAGGCGGAGTAGGCAAGACAACGATAGCATCAGCACTTATCAAGTCCTTCGGTGAAACTCACCAGGCGGTTTATGCCATTGACGGGGATCCTGACGCCTGCCTTGCAGCGGCAATAGGTATCCCCGCTAAAGTGTCTGCTTCGATAAAGCCAGTGGTGGAGATGGGTGAAAAAATAAAGCAGGTAAGTGGTGGCGGCGCGTTCTACACTCTTAACCCCGCCATAGACGATAATATACTGGAGGATTACTGCCACAGGCACGGCAATATATTCTTCATGCGCATGGGAGATGTCAAGAAAGGAGCGTCCCAATGCTACTGCAGGGAAAACACATTTCTCCAGGCCCTGATTTCACGGCTTCTGCTGGATAAAAACGAGGTCGTGGTTATGGACATGGGCGCCGGTATTGAGCACCTTTCCAGGGGCACCGCCAAGGGTGTTGACATAATGTTGGTGGTGGTTGAGCCCAGCCGCAACAGCATAAACACAGCCATGAACGTAAAGAAAATGGCGGCCGAGATGGGGATAGAGCGAATCAGGATAGTAGGCAACAAAATAAGGTCCGATAAAGAAAAGGAATTTATTGAAAGCAGTTTCCAGCCCGGTGAGGTGCTGGGGTTTATTAGATTTAGCAATGAAATATGGGAGAACTCCATGGACCCCGACTCGACTACGTTGGAAGGAAAACTTCTGGAGGGGATGAGAGAGGTCCGGGAAAAGATTTTGGGAGAGGTAGGTGGTTCTTAAGCGGAGATAGGGGAGGCGCCGGTTGGGCGAGGCGGCAAAGATGGATACTATGCCGTTCATGTTGCTTGACCGGCTGGTTGATTGAATTTTATTTTTAAGGAGGTTAAAGTAATGCCAAGGTTTAGTGATCCCAATCATACCTGCAGGCCTTCGGCGGCCCCCCGGGTTGTCGATCCGAAGTCTGTTAAACGCTCAGTAGACCCCGGCGTCCTTGAAATGATTGACATTGCCAAGGAGCGGGGTATGATTACAGCCTTTGACCGGGCGGTGGCCCAGCAGCCCCAGTGTCAATTCGGCTATAAAGGACTTTGCTGCCGCTTCTGTATGATGGGCCCCTGCCGCATCAAAGCCGATGAGGGCCCCGCCAGCAAGGGTATCTGCGGAGCTTCCCACTGGACCATAGCCGCCCGCAGCACCGGACTTATGCTCCTGACAGGCGCCGCTTCCCACAGCGAGCACGCCAGCCACATGGCGCACACTCTTTACGAGGCGTCCGAGGGACATGCCCCGGACTATGGTGTAAAGGATCAGGCCAAGCTGTACAAGGTAGCCAAGAGAATAGGTGTTCCCACTGAGGGTCGTAGCGACATGGAAATAGCTCACGACGTTGCCAAGGCAGCCCTGGAAGAATACAGCCGCCTCAAGGGATTCGGCGAGTCCACCTGGGTAAACACAACCGCAACAAAGGGACGCATTGAAAAATTCCGCACCCACGACATTATGCCCAGCGGAATATACAACGTTATTTCCGAATTGGTCACCCAGGCCCACGTAGGTATGGACAATGACCCGGTCAACATTATTTTCGCCGCACTGCGGGTTGCACTGGGAGACTATGTGGGAATGCACATCGGAACCGACCTTTCGGATATAATTTTCGGCACCCCCAAGCCCGTGGTCAGTGAGGCCAACCTGGGCGTAATAGATCCCGAGTGCGTGAACGTTGTTCTGCACGGACACAACCCTATCCTTTCCGAAATAATTGTGCAGGCAGCCAAGGAGCTGGAAGAAGAAGCCAAGGCAGTCGGAGCCAAGGGAATTAAGCTTATGGGTATCTGCTGCACCGGCAACGAGGTGCTCATGCGCCACGGCGTGCCAATTGTGACCTCCTTCTCGTCCCAGGAATATGCCATAGCCACCGGCGCCATCGACGCCATGGTGGTAGACGTACAGTGCATTATGCCGGCCGTCCGCACCGCCGCAGAGTGCTTCCATACCAGGATCATAACAACTTCGCCCATCGCAAAGATTCCGGGTTCTTACCACATCGACTATCAGACCACCAAGGCCCTGGACAACGCAAAAACCGCTGTCCGCTTAGCCATAGACGCTTTCAAACTGAGAGATCCGAAGAAGATCTTTATCCCCAAGGTTGTTAACAAGGTAGTGGCAGGCTGGAGCCTGGAGGCGCTTTACGATCTGTTTGCCACCGTCAGCCCAGACAGGCCTGTCAAAGCCCTTACAGACGCCATTCTTGCAGGGGAAATAAAGGGTGTGGCCATGCTCGCCGGCTGCAACAACGTCAAGCGGCCCCAGGACGAAAGTCATCTGGCTATAGCAGAGGAAATGATCAAAAACGATGTATTTGTCATAGGCACCGGCTGCGTAATGCAGGGCTGCGCCAAGATGGGCCTCCTGGCGCCTGAGGCAATGGAGAAAGCCGGCCCCGGGCTGAAGAAGTTCCTGGCCAGGATAAGTGAAAAAGCCAACCTCAGCACCCCGCTTCCGCCAATATTCCACATGGGATCCTGCGTGGACAACACCCGCTGCTCGGACCTTCTGATGGATATGGCCAACGAGCTTGGTGTGGACACCCCGAAGGTTCCCTGGGTGGCATCGGCCCCCGAAGCCATGAGCGGCAAGGCAGTTTCTATCGGCTGCTGGTGCGTGGCCATGGGCATGCCGGTACACGTGGGCGCAATGCCTCCGCTTGAAGGAAGCGACCTGATTTTCTCCATAACCACCCAGGTGGCCGGAGACGTTTACGGCGGTTACTTCATGTTCGAAGTGGATCCGACCGTAGCCGCCAAGAAGATGCTCAGCGCACTGGAGTACCGTACATGGAAGCTGGGTATCCACAGGAAGGCCGCCGAGGACTTCGAAACCGCCCTGTGCCAGAACTACTAATTCTTCAGTTTGAAAGGAGGAGACTAAATTGTCCGAGCAGATTAATTTCGATCAGATCTTTGAAGGCGCTGTAGAACCCGGTAAAGAGCCAAAAGCGCTGTTCAAGTCTGCATATAACGGCGCCATCACTGCCATGAGTTATGCTGAAATACTGCTGAGTCAGGCTATACGGGATTTCGGCGCCGACCACCCGGTGAAATATCCGGACACCGCCTACTACCTGCCCGTTATCCGCTGCTTAAGCGGTGAAGAGGTAAGGACATTAGGCGATCTGGTGCCCATTCTCAACCGTATGAGGGCTTCCTTCAGGGAAGACTACAGGGACTTCACCAATGCCCGTCAGATGGGGGAGGCCACATGGTATGCCGCCGAGATTATCGAAGCGGTCCGCTACCTGAGGAACACCCCAGAGAACCCGCTGCACGTGGCTCCCTGGACCGGATTCCTGGGCGACCCCGTAGTTCGCATGTACGGAACGAAGCTGGTTGACTGGACCATCCCCGGCGAGGCCGTCATCGTTGGCCGGGCCAAGGACAGCAAGGCAGCCAAGAAACTTGTGGACAGCTTTATGGCAAAGGGACTTATGCTCTTCCTGTGCGACGAGATCATAGAGCAGCTTTTGGAAGAGAACGTTAAGCTGGGTATAGACTACATCGCATTCCCCCTGGGCAATTTCACCCAGGTTGTTCACGCCGCCAACTTCGCACTTCGGGCCGGCATGATGTTCGGCGCCATCCCGCCCGGAGCCAGGGACGCCCAGCGCGACTACCAGCACCGCCGTGTACTGGCCTTCATACTGTACCTGGGCGAGCACGACATGGTCAAGGACGCCGCCTGCATGGGTGCCATCAACGTGGGCTTCCCGGTCATCACCGACCAGGAGGTTCCCGAAGACAAGCAGATCAAGGACTGGTTCGTATCACAGCCCGACTATGACAAGATCGTCCAGACCTGCCTTGAAGTCCGTGGAATCAAGATTACCGCCATCGACATCGACGTTCCCATCACCATCGGCCCTGCCTTCGAGGGTGAGTCAATTCGCAAGAAGGACATGTTCGTGGAGTTCGGCGGAACCAAGACCCCCGGCTTCGAGCTTGTGCGCATGGTGGGCGAGGACCAGATCGAGGACGGCAAGATCACTGTTGTGGGCCCGGATATCGACACCGTGCAGCCTGGTAGCAGGATGCCCCTCGGCGTAGTTGTGGACGTATACGGGCGCAAGATGCAGGAAGACTTTGAGCCCGTGCTTGAGCGCCGCATCCACTACTTCACCAACTACGGCGAAGGCCTGTGGCACGTTGCCCAGAGGGACATAATGTGGGTGCGTATATCCAACGACGCCTACAATAAGGGCTTCAGGCTGGAGCACATGGGCAAGATACTGTACGCCAAGTTCAAAGCCGAGTTCCCGGCCATAGTGGACCGCGTTCAGGTAACCATATACACCGATGAGCAGAAAGTGCTTGAAATGCGCGATTTGGCCAGGGATTACTACAGGAAGCGGGACGACCGCCTTAAGGAGCTGCAGGACGAGAAAGTGGACACCTTCTATTCCTGCACTCTGTGCCAGTCCTTTGCCCCGACACACGTTTGCGTTATCGCCCCCGAGCGGGTGGGTCTGTGCGGCGCGGTAAGCTGGCTGGACGCCAAGGCTGCCTATGAAATCAACCCGCACGGTTCCAACCAGCCCATTCCCAAGCAGGGAACCATCGATGAAGTAAAGGGCCAGTGGGAGTCCTTCAACGAGTTCTGCTTCAACAACTCGCAGAGGAATATCACTAACGTTAACTTCTATACCATCATGGAATTCCCGATGACCTCATGCGGCTGCTTCGAGTGCATACTGGCCATGGTTCCCGAGTGCAACGGCTTCATGGTTGTCAACCGTGAACACGGTGGCATGACTCCTTCCGGCATGACGTTCTCCACACTGGCCGGAACCATAGGCGCCGGCGCCCAGATGCCCGGATTCATGGGCTGCGGCAAGTCCTATCTGGCCTCCCGCAAGTTCGTTCCCGCCGATGGCGGCCTGGGACGCCTGGTATGGATGCCCAAGGCACTGAAGGAGGAACTCCGCCCGCAGTTGGAGGAGGCCGCCGAGAATGCCGGACTGGGCAAGGACTTCGTTGACAAGATTGCCGATGAGTCCATTGGAACCTCCGGTGACGAGATAATGGCCTTCCTCGAGGAGAAAGGTCACCCTGCTCTCACCATGGATCCGCTTCTGTAATGCTTTACAATTAATCAAAAATAATCCGGAGGACACCCGTATTCAACCGGGTGTCCTCCGGGTGTCAGATTTTCCAAAGTCCAATAACAACCGATGAGAAAGGAGTACGGAGAATGGGTTTAACTGGTTTAGAGATTTTCAAGCAACTGCCAAAAACCAACTGTAAGGATTGCGGACAACCCACCTGCCTGGCCTTCGCCATGGCACTGGCCGGCGGCAAAGCCAGCCTGGATCAATGCCCACACGTAAGCGCTGCCGCTCGCGAGGCATTGGACTCCGCTTCCGCTCCGCCAATAGCCCTGGTTAAAATAGGGACAGGCGACAAAGCAATCGAACTGGGCAACGAGACCGTACTTTTCCGTCATGACAAGCGCTTCGAACACATGACAGGAATAGCTATTTCCGTGTGCGACACTATGAGCGCCGACGAAATCGCCGCCAAGGTGGACCAGGTCAACAAACTGGTATTCGACCGGGTCGGGCAGATCCACGGCGTCAACCTTGTTGCCGTTGGCAACTGCTCCGGCGATGCTGGTAAGTTTGCCGACGCCGTGAAGGCTGCATCCGAAAAGACCGAATTCCCGCTGGTACTGATGAGCGAGGATCCCGCCGCCATCGAAAAGGCGCTGGAAATCACGGCTGTCAAGAAGCCCCTGGTCTGCGGCGCCAACGCTGCAAACCTTGAGGCCATGACAAACCTGGCCAAGAAGTTCGATGTTCCCATGGTGGTAAAGGGCTCCGACCTGAATGAACTGGCCGCCCTGGTTGAGAAGGTTGTGGGAATGGGCCACAAGCAGCTGGTTATTGATTCCGGCGCCAGGGAAGTCAATAAGGTCCTGGCCGACCAAACCCAGCTTCGCCGCCATGCACTGAAGAAATTCCGTCCCTTCGGGTATCCCACCATTGCGTTCGCTGACAACGAGGATCCCGTACAGGCCGTTGTGGACGCAGGCGTTTACATTGCCAAGTACGCCAGCATAGTGGTAATAAAGAGCGCGGACCCGGCCGATGTGCTGCCGCTTATCACCCTGCGTCTGAATATCTACACCGACCCGCAGAAACCCATCGCGGTCGAATCAAAGATATACGCAATCGGCAATGTAACAGCGGATTCCCCGGTTTATATCACCACCAACTTCTCGCTGACCTATTTCTGCGTGGCCGGCGACGTGGAAACATCCCGGGTACCCGGTTATATTCTGCCGGTGGATACCGACGGCATATCGGTCATGACCGGATGGGCCGCAGGCAAGTTTACACCGGAGAAAATTACCGAATTGCTTCAGACCAGCGGTATTGCAGACAAGGTCAGCCACCGCAAGGTAATCATACCGGGCGGTGTGGCCGTGCTGAGCGGAAAATTGCAGGAGATTTCCGGCTGGGAAGTGCTGGTTGGGCCCCGCGAGTCCGCCGGAATTCCTTCATTCCTTAAGCAGCGCTGGGTATAATGAAAGTGGACACACCTCCTCTTTTTGAAATATGTCTGGGGTAGTCGGAGGAATGTCCCCAATTATATAAAGTGTTGTTTACCGTACTGCAGCAAAGTAAGAAGTATTAAAGCAGTAATATATACAGAAGGGTTGTGTGGAAATGGCTTTTACCATCGCCATAGCAGGAAAGGGAGGGACTGGCAAAACAACTCTGGCCGCTCTCCTCATAAGACAGCTGACAAATGCGGGAAAGGGCCCGGTCCTGGCTGTGGACGCGGACGCCAACGCCAATTTGCACGAGGCTCTTGGTATAGATGTTGACGATACCATTTCCGAACTGCTAAACCGTATCAACAGGAATCTTGAACCGCTTCCTGCCGGTATGACTAAGGATCAGTATGTTGCATACAGGGTTCACCAGTCGTTGGCTGAAGGGGATGACGTGGACCTGCTGGTGATGGGAGGTCCCGAAGGCGCCGGTTGTTACTGCTACGCTAACAATCTGGTACGTGGTTTTATGCAGGATCTGAGTAACAACTACCCGTTTGTGGTGATGGATAATGAAGCCGGGCTGGAACACTTGAGCCGCAGAACCACACAAAATGTGGACGTGCTCTTTGTCAGCAGCGACTCCAGCGCCAGGGGCATCAGGTCTGCCGGCAGAGTCAGAGAACTGGTGGAATCCCTTGGACTGGATATCAAGAAATTGTACCTGGTGGTAAGCAAGGTTAGTGACGGAGCCATAGAAGCCCTCCGGGGTGAGATAGAAAACACCGGCCTTGAGCTGGTTGGCACAATCCCCCTGGACGATCAGGTCCGTGAGTATGACCTGCACAGCAAGCCACTGGCAAGTTTACCTGACGACTCACCGGTGGTGGCTGCCGTCAACCAAATAATGATTAAGGCCGGCATCATTTGACAAGTGAGAAGTTAGACGTGAGAAGTGGGAAATAAGTCTGTCAATACAGATTTTGAAGCAAATCTCACCTCACACCTCCCACACACACATCATTATTTTGAAAGGAGCGGGAGTAATGGCTGTAACAATAGCCAAGGAAAGATGGACCAGCAAGGTTAACGAATTGGTCATGGGCGTAGAGCCCAATGCTATAAAAGTCGGCGGGGACAGCACTTTGCCTTTCCTGTTCTACGAAGGTGAAATGCCCAACCGCCCTGTGGTGGCGCTTGAAGTTCTGGATATGGAACCTGAAGATTGGCCGGAAATACTGAAGGAGCCCTTCTCGGGGGTTCTGGGAGATCCGGTGGCCTGGGCCAAGAAGGCCGTTGAGTACGGTGCCGATCTTGTCTGCCTTAAGCTTATCAGCGCACACCCCGATTTCAAAAACGCCAGCCCCGAAGACTGCGCGAAAACCGCCAAGGCTGTTGCGGAAGCGGTTGAAGTTCCCCTTATCGTAATCGGCTGCGGCGTTGAGGAGAAAGACGCCGAGATTATGCCGGTGGTTGGAGAAGCACTTGCCGGGAAAGCTGCCCTACTGGGTTGCGCAACACCCAACAACTACAAAACCATGACCGCCGCCTGCATGGTTAACGGTCACTCCATCATAGCGTCCAGCCCCCTGGACATCAACCTTGCTAAGCAGCTTAACATCCTTATCACTGAAATGGGTCTGGCAGCAAACAGGATCGCCATTGACCCGCTGGTTGGCGCTCTTGGCTACGGCATTGAGTACGCATATTCCATCATGGAGCGTGCGCGCCTTGGCGCACTGACCGGTGACAAGATGCTGGCCATGCCGGTTATCTGTTTCGTCGGGCAGGAGGCCTGGAAAGCAAAAGAATCCAAGGCTACCAGGGACGAGGCTCCCGAGTGGGGCGATCAGGCCCGCAGGGCTATTTTGTGGGAAGTCATGACCGCCACCACATTCGCCCAGGCCAGCGGAGCCATCTTCGTGATGCGCCATCCGGAGTCCGTAAAGCAGTTCAAAGTCCATGTAGAAAAGATGATGGAGCCGGTAAAATATTAAAAGCTGATACTGCCTAAATAAAAGGTCAGAAGTCAGGAGTCAGAATACAGAATGCCGAATAGATTTCAAAAGACTTACTACTTCACATGCACATTCTGACTCCTGGATTCTGAATACTGAATTCCGACCAGAGAGAAATACGAAGGAGGTATATACATGATCCTGATAGGCGAACGGATCAACGGAATGTTTAAAGACATCCGCGAGGGAATCCTTAACAAGGATCCCGAGCCTATAAAGCATTGGGCCAAGCGCCAGTATGAGTCCGGCGCACACTACCTGGACGTTAACACCGGCCCCACCGTGGAAGCCAAGGATCAGCCCGCCGTGATGGAGTGGCTGGTTAATATATGTAACGAAACCGTCCCCCTGCCTGTATGCGTTGACTCCACCAACCCGGATGCCATTGAGGCAGGCTGCGCCGCCAACAGGCACGGCAAGGTCATGATCAACTCCACCCACGCCGACCAGTGGAAGATGGACCTCTACCTTCCCATGGCCGCCAAATACAACGCCGCAATAATTGGCCTGGCCATGAACGAGTCCGGCGTTCCCAAGAGCGCCTCGGACCGTGCCGCCCTGGCCATGGAAATTGTGGTAAACGCCGACATGCACGGGGTTCCCATGGAGGACCTCTATATCGACCCGCTCATGCTTCCCGCCAATGTTGCGCAGGAGCACGGAGTGGAAGTACTGGAAGCCATCCGCCAGATCAAGGCCCTGGCTCCCGGGGTAAGGACCACACTGGGACTTTCCAACACCTCCCAGCGCTGCACCAACCGCCACCTGCTCAACAGGACATTCCTTATCATGTGCATGGCCTGCGGCCTGGATTCCGCCATTGCCGACGTTGACGACCCGGAACTGGTGGACGCTGTAGCTGCTGCCAACATACTTCTGAACAAGGATATTTACTGCGATTCCTTCCTTAAAACTTTCAGGCAGAGATAAATTGCATCCTGATAAAACATTACTATTTTGATATATAAGTTTAATCGGGGCGGCAGAAAACTGCCGCCCATTGTTGAAAATAATTAGCGATCATGAACGTTTCTTGATAAATTTTAAATAGTAGTTTTATTTATTGCACTAACCCTTTATTTTTTCTGTGAATACGTTATGTTTTAAATAAATTCTGGCAACGGATATTAATCTGCAAGGTATTGCGATCACATATACCTGATGGACGATTTTTAAAGGAATTGACAGTAAAAGTGAGAAATATTATACTAGGGACAAGGTGTTTGAACGCGCGGCAGTCTTTTGGTCAATCAAAGTGATGTAAAATTCGCTTTGAAATATCCGGGGTGTTGCGGTGGCGCCGGCAGATAACCGGATAGCGGATTCAAGAACCGTTCCATCTTACAAAGGATGGAAGACGGTCCGTTTTTTTATGTTTGCCGCAGGACTGTCCGGAAGTTTTTTTGGCCTGTGAAAATTTGGAATGGAGGTGAGAACTGTTATCTTACTGGTCCGGTTAAACTGGACAATCAGTCTTTAATCAGTTGACCGGAAGGTAGAACAATTCAGGATGCCGGAGAAACGGCAGTTCTTAAGTGCTGAATTTCCCGGCCGCAAAAAATGCTTAAATAAACAGTAAAGACTAGATTAATTAACGGTGCCTGGGAACCGGCGGATTTTCTTGCCGGAAGGAGAGAAGATTGGATTTTATTTTTGCATATCAATTTTATAAATTCATACCCGGCCAGCAGTAGTTATCTCTTCTACGGCTGATGAGTGTCGGAAAGTTCACCTGAAGCCGAAATTAGGAGAACGGATGTGATGCAAAGATGACAAACAAACCCGATAAAGTCGGGGCCGTACTGGTAGTTGGCGCCGGTATAGCTGGAATCCAGGCATCCCTGGATTTGGCTGAGTCCGGCTATTACGTCTACCTGGTGGAAAAAAATCCCGCCATTGGCGGCACCATGCCAATGCTGGACAAGACATTTCCAACCAATGACTGCTCAATGTGCATCCTCTCACCCAAGCTTGTTGAATGCGGCCGACATCTTAACATAGAGGCGCTGACCTGTGCCCAACTTGTCGACCTGCAGGGTGAGCCGGGAAATTTCAAGGCCACCATACTTAAAAAAGCCCGCTTTGTAGACCCGGACAAGTGTACCGGCTGCGGGTCCTGCGCAGAAGAATGTCCGGTTAAAGTGGACGACGCCTTCAACCAGGGCCTGGGCAAAAGAAAAGCTATCTATAAGCTTTATGCCCAGGCATATCCGAATGCTTATGCCATAGACAAGGAAAAATGCCTTAAAATGAAAAAGCCCAAGGCCTGTGGAAAATGCCTCAAGGCCTGCCAGGCCGATGCCATCGATCATTCAATGGAAGACCAGACCATTGAGGTAAACGTGGGATCGGTTATTCTCGCTCCTGGATTTGACGCCTTCCAGCCGGAGCAGCTTTTCTATTATGGTTACGGCAAGTTCCCCAACGTGCTGACCAGCCTTGAGTTTGAGCGGATCTTAAGCGCCTCGGGCCCCTTCGGCGGACACCTGGTACGTCCGTCGGATCACAAGGAGCCAAAGAAAATTGCCTGGATACAGTGCGTCGGTTCCAGGAACTGCAAGCTTGACCACGGCTACTGCTCCTCGGTGTGCTGTATGTACGCCATAAAGGAAGCCGTCATTGCCAAGGAGCACACCCCCTATGAACTGGACACTGCCATTTTCTTCATGGACATGAGGACATATGGCAAGGAGTTTGAGAAATACTACGACCGTGCCAAGAACGATCACGGAGTGCGTTTTGTAAGGTCCAGAATATACGAGGTGACCGAGGCCGCCGACGGCAGCGGCAACCTCAATATCCGCTACTCCAACGAAGACGGTTCCATCAGCAACGAGGAATTTGACCTGGTAATACTGTCAATAGGTCTTGAGCCCTCCAGGGAAATTGTTGAACTGGCCGGCAAGCTAGGCGTCGAGATGAACAAGTTCAAGTTCGCAGAACCCCCCAGCCTTACCGGCGTGGGCACAACGAGGCCAGGAATTTACGTTGCCGGCGCCTTCAGCGGCCCCAGGGATATCCCCGAGACTGTAATGCAGGCCAGTGCTGCAGCCGGCGATTCTTCCGTTATTCTTTCCGAGGCCAGGGGTACCCTGGTAAAGAAAAAGGAATATCCCCCAGAAAAAGATGTGGCCGGTGAAATAGTCCGTACAGGCGTTTTTGTATGTCACTGCGGTATAAATATAGGAAGCGTTGTAAACGTTCCCGAAGTGGTGGCATATGCCAGGACACTTCCAGGAGTAGTGTACGCCGACGAGAAAATGTACGCCTGTTCACAGGACAGCTCGGCTCAAATAAAAGAAGCCATTGAGAAATACGGCCTTAACCGGATAGTGGTGGCCTCCTGCAGCCCCAGGACCCACGAGCCAATGTTCCAGGAGACCATGAAGGAAGCCGGGCTTAACGCCAACCTGTTCGAAATGGCAAACATCCGTGACCAGTGCTCCTGGGTTCACCAGAGCGAACCGGGAAAAGCCACCGAGAAATCCAAGGACCTCGTCAAGATGGCCGTTTACAAGGCCTCTCTGCTGGAGCCTGTCAAGGGCATAAGCCTGGGCATGAACCACGACGCCCTGGTTATAGGCGGCGGAGTTTCCGGTATGAACGCGGCGCTTAACATGGCGGCCCAGGGATACAAGGTATGCCTGGTGGAGAAATCCGACTGCCTTGGGGGAATAGCCAATCGCATCCGCTACGGCATGAAGGGCGAGGATGTCCAGGCATATCTCAGCGACCTGATTTCCAAGATTAACGCCAGCGGATTGATAAAAGTTTACACCGGCGTGGAAATAGCTGAAGTTCATGGTTTTGTCGGAAACTTCGTGACAAAGCTTTCCAATGGCGAAGAGATACAGCATGGCGTTACCATCATAGCCACCGGAGGAAATGAATACAAGCCCACGGAGTACCTTTATGGCCGGAATGACAAGGTAAAGACACTGCTGGAGCTGGAATCCGACCTGGCGGATGGAAAGCTTACAGGACTCCAAAACGTTGTGCTTATTCAGTGTGTTGGATCCAGGGAGCCTGACCGGCCGTACTGCAGCAGAATTTGCTGTACCAAGGCGGTCAAGCAGGCCCTAAAGATCAAGGAAGCCAACCCCGACGCCAACGTGTTTATACTCTACAGGGACGTCCGCACCTACGGGTTCTATGAGGACATGTATACCGAGGCAAGGCGGAAGGGCGTCATGTTCATCCGCTATGCATCAGACAGTAAGCCTGTAGTGGAGGCAGAGGGCGACAAAGTGAATGTTACCGTGACTGACCACGTGCTGGGAGTTCCTGTGGCGATAGAGGCAGACTTGGTTGGCCTTGCTGCTGCCATAGTTCCCGCTGAAAACAACAAGCTCTCCCAGTTCTTCAAGGTTCCTCTGAACCAGGAAGGATTTTTCCTGGAGGCGCACTTAAAGCTCCGTCCTGTAGACTTTGGAACGGACGGCGTGTTTATGTGCGGCCTGGCTCACGGCCCGAAGAACCTGGAGGAGAATATCGCACAGGCAAAAGCAGCCGTGGCTAGGGCCTGTACGGTACTGGCCAAGGAATCCATAGATGTTGAAGGTAAATGTGCCGTTGTCAACAAGAAGAAGTGCGCCGGCTGCGGTGTCTGTGAATCGGTATGCCCGGCCAAGGCGGTGGCCGTGGATCCGGCTGATAAGGTGGCCGTGGTCAACGAAGCCCTTTGCAAGGGCTGCGGAGCCTGCTCCTCATCCTGCCGCTGTGGGGCTCTGAACGTCAAGGGCTGCACCAATGAGCAGATCATGGCCATGATTAACGCGATATAGCGACAGGGGGAGGGATAGGTTATGGAATGGGAACCGAAAGTAATAGCCTTTCTGTGCAACTGGTGTAGTTACGCGGGGGCAGACCTGGCCGGTGTTGGCCGGATTCAGTACCCCCCCAACATCCGCGTGATCCGCATACCCTGTTCGGGCCGGATAAACCCTCTGTTTATCATGTCGGCCATAAAGAACGGTGCGGACGGCGTGCTGACATCCGGGTGACACCCCGGCGACTGCCACTATGTTAGTGGCAACCTGGTGGCCAGAAGGAAATTCGCTCTTTTAAAGAGTTTGATGGAATACATCGGCGTGGACGAAGGAAGGGTAAACTTTGCATGGGTGTCCGCCGCCGAAGGCGGCCGGTTCGCCGAACTGGTCAAGGAAGTAACTGACAAGGTAAAGAAACTGGGGCCCAACAAGGGGTTAGTACCCAGTGAAGAATCGGGGTGTTGTTGCGGATGCGAAAGCTAGCTTCGGTTATACAGGACGCCGCAAAAAAACTGCTGGAAGAAAAGAAGGTTGACCTGGTGGTTGGATTTGCCGGGGGCAGCCTGCCTCTTCGCAGCACCCCCTGCTTCATCCGTAAGCCGGAGGATGCGGCCAAGCTTACCTGGGACTATTCTTGTGAAAACAACCTGGCCAACTACCTTCGCAAGCGTGAAGGAAAGGTGGCCGTCGTGGCAAAGGGCTGCGACGTACGCTCAATAGTGGCCCTGATCAAGGAAAATCAAATCAACCGCGAGAATCTCTACATTATTGGTGTTCCCTGCGCCGGGATGATAGACCGGGTAAAGGTGGACGATGCCATTGAGGGCAAGGACCTTCTTTCAGTTGAGTACAAGGGGGATACCCTGGTTCTCAAAGGTAAGGGCTTTGCCAGGGAAGTCAACCTTGACAACCTCATGCACGATACCTGCAAGGTCTGCAGCTACGGGAACCCTGTAATATATGATGAGATTATCGGAGATCCGGTGCCCGCCAAGCCCGCTGACACCTTCTCCGATGTGGCCTCATTCGAGTCCCTTTCCCCGGCGGAACGCAGGGTTGCGCTGGCCGCCGAATTCTCTAAGTGCATCAGGTGCTACGCATGCCGCAACGCATGTCCCATGTGCTACTGCACCGAGTGCTTCGTAGACTGCTCAACCCCGGAGTGGGTCAAGAAATCCGCCGATACCGCGGACAATATTATGTTCCAGGCCGGCAGGGTATTCCACAGCGCGGGCCGCTGCGCCGACTGCGGCGCCTGTGACAGGGCATGCCCCATGGGCATCAACCTTCGCGGCATGACAAGGAAAATGGTCAAGGAAGTCAAGGAATTGTTCGGCTATGAAACCGGAGTCAGCATGAATGACAAACCCGCGCTGGCAACTTTCACCGCCGACGATCCCCAGCCCTTCCTGGTGAAGGAGTGAGGTGAAAAGGATGATAATAGCCAAAAGTGCATTGCCCGGCCTACTGGATAAGCTGATTGCCGAATACGAAGTGTACGCCCCGGTAAAACAGGGCGCCTATTCGCTGTACAAGCAGATTGCCAACGGCGCGGAGGCCGATTTTGGATTTGTCAACAGTAAAATCCCTCCCAAAGGGGTCCTTTTCCCACAGTCCGAAAAACTGTACAGCTATACAGTGACCGGGGAAGGGGCCAAGCTGGAGGAGTGCATTGACGACCGTAAAAAGGTGGTCTTTGGCGTCCGCCCCTGCGACGCCAAGAGTCTCCTGCTGCTAGACAATGTTTTCAACAACGATAAATACCAGGACCCATATTACCTGACCAGGAGGGCCAACACCCTGCTGGTGGGAATGGCCTGCAACGACCCTGCCGTCACCTGCTTCTGCACTTCCATGGACGGCGGCCCCTTTGACACAAACGGGCTTGACATACTCCTTACGGATATAGGGGATGCCTGCGTGGTGAAAACAGTAAGCGGCAAGGGTAAGGATCTGGCAGCCATGCTGGGACTGGGAGCAGCCGATGACAGCCAGAAGGCCGCGGCCGCAAAGGCGAAGGAATACGCCGAGGTCGCCTGCCGGGTAAATACCGAAGGCCTGAAAGCAAATCTGGACGCAAACTTCTATGACGCAATCTGGGAAAAGTTCCATGAAAAGTGCCTTGGCTGCGCTGCCTGCACCTATTCCTGCCCCACCTGCCACTGCTTCGATATAGTGGACGAGGCCGTTGACTGCAACGGCTGCCGGGTAAGGAACTGGGACTCCTGCATGTTCCCGCTGTTTACGCTGCACGGTTCGGGACACAACCCGCGCCCCAGCGGAAAGGAGCGCATGCGCCAGCGTGTAATGCACAAATTCAAGTACTTCGTCGACAATTTTAATGCCATGGCCTGCGTGGGCTGCGGCAGGTGCATCAAAAACTGCCCCGTCAATCTAGATATACGTGAAGTGCTTGCCGATATCCGCGGGGAAGGGAGGTCGGATGCATAATGCAAAGGAATCCATATCTGCCGCTCCCGATGAAACTGGTCAAAAACTTTACCGAAACAGAGGATAAGCTCATCCACACCTTTACTTTCCAGTTTCTGAGCGAGGAAGACGAAAAGAGCTTCCCATACATGCCCGGCCAATTTGCCGAGGTGTGCGTTTTCGGTAAGGGCGAGGCACCCTTCGGAATCGCGTCTTCACCCACGGAACCGGGATATCTGAAGTTCTCCGTGGCCAAGGTGGGCGTTGTTTCCACGGCCCTTCACCTGATGGAGGAGGGCACCATGGTGGGAGTCCGCGGCCCGCTAGGCAACTATTACCCGGTGGAACAGCTGAAAGGCAAAAATATAGTAATAATCGGCGGAGGTTTCGCCTTCACAACCCTGAGATCGCTCATTACCTACATCCTCAAGCCGGAACACAGGGGAGACTACGGCGACCTTACAGTGATTTACGGCGCCAGGAACCCCGGACTGCTTCTTTACAAGGAGGAACTGAACGACTGGAACGGCCGCACCGACATCAACCTGGTCTGCACAATTGACAGGCCGGTTGACGGCTGGACCGGGAGGGTGGGATTTGTTCCAGCCGTTACCAAGGAAGTGTCCCCCAGATCTGAAAACGCTGTTGCCATTATCTGCGGGCCTCCGGTTATGATCAAGTTTACCATGCCCGAGCTTGAGGCATGCGGCTTTAAGCCTGAGCAGATCATAATGTCGCTGGAAAACCGCATGAAGTGCGGCATCGGAATGTGCGGACGCTGCAATGTTGGCAACAAGTACGTGTGCAAGGACGGCCCTGTGTTTACAAAGGCCGAGCTTAACCAGATGCCCAACGAATATTAAATTTAAGAATCCAGTAGTCAGAATTCAGAATTCAGAATGTGGATGAAAAAACTTCAGCCTATTTCTGTTTACTGATTCTGGCTACTTGGCGAGTTAAAAGTTCAATCAAATGAAGGAACTCCGTAGAGGGGAGGAGCATCATTTATGGAAACCATTCAGGCATCAAAACTTAGTCCCAAGTTCAGGGAGAGGGTCGCCGGGCTGCTGAAAAACTACGATTTCGCGCAGTGTCTGACCTGCGGAATGTGCACCGCCGGCTGTCCCTACTCCGACATCCACGAAAACAACGACCCCCGCAAATTCCTGCGCAAGATCAACCTTGGCATGGAAGAGGAAGTATTCGCCGATCCCTATATCTGGTACTGCACAATGTGCGAACGCTGCACCATCGAGTGCCCCATGGGTATCAACGTAGCGGTACTTGTGCGCACGCTTCGCGGGACCTGGGACAAAGACAAGATCCCCGGCTATCTGCAGACCATCGCCAGGGAGCACATCGAGTCCGGCAACCAGATGAACGTGTCGCAAACAGACTATGAAGAAACCCTGGAATGGATAGAAGAGGAACTTCAGGCTGAGCTGGACGACCCCGATTACAAGATTCCCCTGAACAAGGCGGGCGCACAGTACTTCTACGGCTTTAACGCCCGTGACATAAAGTACTACCCGCAGGAGCTGCAGACCACGCTGAAAATTTTTTACGCCGCCGGCATTGACTACACCATCAGCACCAAGCGCTGGGACGCTACCAACATTTCGCTGTTTACCGGACAGAACGATGACTTCATGGAAATTTCCATGCCAGTCTGGGAAGAATTCGTACGCCTGGGCTGCAAGGAGTTCATAGTCACCGAGTGCGGCCACGCTTTCAGGTCAATGCGCTGGGGCCAGAGAACCTTCTGGAAGGGTGAAATGTTCCCGATCCGCCACATACTTGATCTGCTGAATCAACTGGTTAAAGAGGGCAAGCTTAAGCTGGACCCCGACGCCATTACCGAAGTGGTCACTTACCACGACCCCTGCAACACCGCCCGCAAGGAAGGCGTTTGGGAAGCCCCCAGGGAGCTTATCAGGAGTTTCATCAAGAACTTTGTGGACATGAACCCCAACGGCAAGATGAACTACTGCTGCGGGGCCGGCGGTGGCGGAATGGCCATGCCGGAATTTAACGAAAAGCGCAAGGCCAAGGGCAAGAGGAAAGTTGACCAGGTTATGGCCACCGGGGCAGAGATTGTCATAGTTCCCTGCCACAACTGCATCGACCAGTTCAACGACCTTAACAAGTGGTACCCCGACACTAAGGGCAAGTCCAAGAACATGCACATGTGCACCCTTATGGAGAGGGCTCTCATACTGCCCGAGAAGGAGTAATTTGAGCACTTGCTTGAAATATACCTGTATTTTCAACAATGATGCCATTTACGAGAGGACGGATGTGATGTATAGATGAGTTCTGAAAAAGTCGGGGCGGTAATGGTAATAGGGGCCGGCATTGCCGGTATCCAGGCCTCCCTGGACCTGGCAGAGTCCGGATATTATGTATACCTGGTGGAAAGCACTCCGGCTATCGGCGGAACCATGCCCATGCTGGATAAGACTTTCCCCACCAATGACTGCTCGATGTGCATCCTCTCACCGAAACTGGTGGAGTGCGGCCGGCACCTCAATATCAAGATACTGACCAACTCTGACGTCGAGGAAGTCACAGGAGGTCCCGGGGACTTCAAGGTCAAAGTACGCCAGCGCCCCCGTTTCGTGGATGTGGATAAGTGCACCGGCTGCGGGTCCTGCTCCGAGAGTTGCCCTGTTAAGGTTAAGGATGCCTTTAACCAGAACCTGGGAGAGCGCAAGGCCATTTATAAGCTGTACGCTCAGGCATATCCCAATGCCTATGCCATTGACAAGGAAAAATGCCTTAAGATTAAGAACCCCAAGGCCTGCGGAAAATGCCAGAAGGCCTGCCAGGCCGACGCCATCAACTTCGATATGGTGGAAGAGTCCGTCGACCTTAACGTCGGGTCCATCATTTTGAGCCCCGGCTTTGAGAAATTTGACGCTTCCGCACTGTTCTACTACGGCTACGGCAAGTTCCCCAACGTGCTGACCAGCCTTGAGTTCGAAAGGGTCTTGAGCGCTTCAGGCCCCTTCCAGGGGCACATGGTGCGGCCCTACGACCATAAAGAGCCCAGGAGAATCGCCTGGATTCAGTGCGTGGGTTCCCGCAACACCAGGGAAAAACACGGATACTGCTCATCGGTGTGCTGCATGTACGCCATTAAGGAGGCCGTCATCGCCAAGGAGCACAGCCACGATCCGCTGGAGACCACAATATTCTTTATGGATATGAGGACCTACGGCAAGGGATTTGAGAAATACTACGACCGTGCCCGGGAAGATAAGGGAGTGCGTTTCGTAAGGTCCAGGATTTACGAGGTCACCGAAAAAGAGGACGAGTCCAAAAACCTTATCATACGCTACTCCAACGAAGACGGGACTATAACCACCGAGGAATTCGACCTGGTGGTTCTCTCGGTGGGACTGCAGCCCTCCAAGGCCGTCATCGATCTTGGAAACAAGCTGGGCCTTGACATGAACCAGTACGGCTTTGCCGATACAGCACCCCTGACAGGCGTTGAGACCAACAAGCCCGGAATTTACGTATCCGGCGCATTCTGTGGGCCCAAGGACATCCCCGAGACAGTGATGCAGGCCAGCGCTTCGGCCGGAGCATCGGCAAGCCTTCTCTCCGAGGCCAGGGGAACCAGGGTCACCGAGAAGGAATATCCCGAAGAGGTGGATGTTTCGGGCCAGGAGCCACGCATAGGCGTATTCGTGTGCCACTGCGGCGTGAACATCGGCAGTGTGGTTAAAGTTCCCGAGGTGGTGGAAATGGCCAAGCAGCTGCCCAACGTGGTGTATTCAGGCGAATACCTTTATGTCTGCTCCCAGGACAGCCAGAACACCATGCGCCAGATAATTGAGGACAACAAGCTGAACAGGGTGGTGGTGGCATCCTGCAGCCCGCGCACCCACAAGCCGCTTTTCCAGGAAACCATGATGGAGGCCGGGCTGAACAGGTATCTATTTGAGATGGCAAACATCCGGGACCAGTGTTCATGGGTGCACCAGAACGAGCCCGAAAAGGCCACAGAGAAGGCCAAGGACCTGGTCAAGATGATGGTGGCCAAGGCATCCCTCCTGGAGCCAATCCACAAGCCAACGGCCGGAGTTACCAAGTCCGCGCTGGTTATCGGCGGCGGGGTGTCGGGCATGAACAGCGCCCTCTCCATGGCAGACCAGGGATACAAAGTATACCTGGTTGAGAAGTCGGACAAACTGGGCGGGATGGCCTACCGTATCAAGGAAGGCTTGCGCGGAGAGGATATACAGGCCTATGTTGCCCAACTGGTGGAAAAGGTAAATTCCAGCTCCGGCATCCAGGTTTACACCGGAACCGAAGTGCAGGACGTAAAAGGATTCGTTGGCAACTTTGTCACCACCCTTTCCAACGGAGATGAGATACAGCACGGCGTTACAATTATCGCCATCGGCGGCGAAGAATACAAGCCCTCTGAATACCTGTACGGGCAAAACGAACGTATTATGACCCAGCTGGAAATGGAAGAGGCCATGGCCGCCGGCAACGCAAGGTTTAACAATGCCGGGAACATCGTGATGATACAGTGCGTCGGATCCAGGGAGCCGGGACGCGGCTATTGCAGCCGCGTATGCTGCACCAAGTCCATCAAGCTTGCCATCAAGCTAAAGGATAAAAACCCTGACGCCAATGTATTCATTCTTTACCGCGATATAAGGTCTTACGGATTCTTCGAGGACCTGTACACCGAGGCCCGCCGCAAGGGGGTAATCTTCATCCGCTACAGCGTGGACCAGAAGCCCGTAGTAGAGGAAGAGGGCGGCAAGGTGAAAGTAACAGTTACCGATCATGTGCTTGGCCAGCCTGTGGTCATCGAGGCCGACGTGGTTGGACTGGCGGCGGCAATACTGGCAGCCCCCGACAACAAGAAGATGAACAGCCTGTTCAAGGTTCCCCTCAACGAGGACGGATTCTTCCTTGAGGCGCACATGAAGCTGCGCCCCGTGGACTTCGCCTCAGAAGGTATATTCATGGCCGGTATCGCCCACGGCCCCAAGAACCTGGAAGAGAATATCTCCCAGGCAAGGGCGGCCGCCGGCAGGGCAGGAACCGTACTGGCCAAGAGCAAGCTGGAGTCCCACGGCGTGACGGCCGTTGTGCAGCCCGACAAGTGCGCGGCCTGCCTTACCTGTGTGCGCCTGTGTCCTTACGGCGCTCCCAAGGTCAGGAACTACGCTGCGGAAATTGCCTCGGTGCTGTGCCAGGGCTGTGGATCCTGCGCCGGCGAGTGCCCCAACAAGGCCATTACGTTACAGGGTTACAACGACAAGATGTACATGAGCATGGTAAACGGCCTTTGCAAGGAGGTGCGGTAAGGTGGGTTTTGAACCGAAAATAGTAGGCTTTTGCTGCCACTACTGAGCATACTCTGCTGCGGACCTGGCAGGTTCGATGAGACTTCAGTATTCATCCAATATAAGGATAGTCGAGATGACATGCTCCGGCAACATCGACCACCGTGTCATACTGAACGCCTTTGAAGAGGGCGCCGACGGTGTTTTCGTGGCAGGCTGCATGGAAGGCGACTGCCATTTCCTTAAAGGAAATATACGGGCAAGGAAGAGGGTAAACGCGGTCAAAAAGCTGCTGGATGAAATAGGTCTTGGCGGAGACCGCCTTGAGATGTATAACCTTTCCTCAGCCCAGGGTGCCCGCTTCGCCGAGATAGCAAACGAAATGACCGAGAAAATCAAGGCACTGGGACCCAACCCGCTATTTAAAGCCGGATGCGGCTGCGGCTGCGGCTGTGGCTGCTCGAAAGAAGGTGGGGCTTAAATGATTATCGCTCAGCAAAAACCGCTTAAAGAAGTGGCCGCCATGGTCAGTGACTGCAAAAAGGTGGCTCTAATCGGCTGTGCCGGCTGCGTAACCGTATGCCTCTCCGGCGGCGAGAAGGAAACCGAAATAATGGCCTCAGCACTCCGCATCATGCGGAAGCTGGAAGGCAACCCGGTGGAGACCGTTACATTCACTGCCACCCGCCAGTGTGATCCCGAGTACGTGGAAGCACTGGACAGCATTGTCAAGGATGTGGACGCCGTCATCTCCCTGGCCTGCGGCGTGGGAGTACAATACCTGGCCGAGCGCTTTGACAAGTGGGTGGTTCCCGCTCTGGACACCAATTTCATCGGCGGGTCAAAGGTACACGGTATTTGGGAAGAAAAGTGCGGAATGTGCGGAGACTGCGTGCTGCACAAGACCGGCGGAATCTGCCCCATTATCCGCTGCTCAAAGAGCATACTGAACGGGCCCTGCGGCGGCTCTCAGTACGGCAAGTGCGAAATAAGCAAGGATGTAGACTGCGCATGGCAACTGATATACGATCGTATGAAGTCACTGGGTAAACTGGATAAGCTCATGGAGATCCAGCCGCCCAAGGACTGGTCCAAGTCCAGGGACGGCGGCCCCCGCAGGGCTGTCAGGGAGGATGTGATGATAGGGTGAGTTATTTTAGCAAATTGCACCGGATTTTAGCCAGCGGACAATTCGCGGTCACCGCCGAAATCGGACCGCCCAAGCACGCATCCGCCCACGGCATCAGGCACCATGCCCACATGCTGGTAAACCATGTGGACGCCACCAACATCACCGACTGCCAGACCGCCATCGTGCGCCTGAGCAGTATAGCGGCCGGTGTGCACATACTGGACTGCGGCATTGAGCCCATCGTGCAGATGACCTGCCGCGACAGGAACCGCATAGCCATGCAGGCCGACCTGATGGGCGCATACAGCCTGGGCATGAAGAACGTTCTCTGCCTTTCCGGCGACCACCAGAAATTTGGCAACCACCCGACTTCCAAAAACGTTTATGACGTTGACTCCATGCAGCTCATATACCTTCTGAAGAGGATGCGTGACGAGAAGAAGTTCTTCTCCGGCGAAGACATCAAGGATCACGAGCCCCGCTTCTTTATTGGGGCAGTGGCCAACCCATTTGCGGATCCATTCGAGTTCCGGGTGGACCGCCTGGAGAAGAAGGTGGAGGCAGGGGCGCAGTTCATACAGACCCAGTGTATTTTCGACATGGAGCGCTTTGAGCGCTTCATGGAAATGGTCAGGGCCAGGGGAATCGACCAGAGGGCGTATATACTGGCTGGCATAACCCCGCTGAAGGGCTGGAGGGCCGCCAAGTACCTGCAGACCGGTGTGTCCGGAATGCTGGTGCCCGACTCCCTGGTGGAGCGCCTCAAGAACGCCCAGGATCAGAAGCGTGAGGGCGTTGAAGTGGCCATCGAGCAAATCAAGTACATCAGGGAAAACGTAAAGGGTGTACACGGCGTGCACGTCATGGCCATCGCCTGGGAAGAGGTAGTCCCCGAGATCGTGGAGCGCACCGGATTGTTTCCGCGCCCCAAGTTCGAAGACTAAAAAATATAGATTCATTGAAAACACAAAGGAACCGGCTTGCCGGTTCCTTTGTGCAGATATAGGAAATTATGCTGAAAGAGATTCTGTGGATAATTTCCTATACATGGGGGTTTCAAGGGGGTGTGCCCCCTTGCTTCAGTGCGGGGTTGAGGACGTGTTACCGTCCGAAGGGGCGGCAGCCCCGTTTGTTCTTATAAGAATTTTCCAGATCACTTTTTCATTCCCGCGGAGTACGGGAACAGCCTTGTTCCCCAGCCGGACAACAGGGTAAGGCCCTTCAGTTATATTTAAATATTCCTCTGCAACAAGCAGGTTAATTAAGTTTGTCAATTCTTTGACAGTATATTCTTTCATTATGCCGTAAGTTGATAATCTGTCAAAGCCGAGGAGCCGTATTTTTTTAATGTTGGATCCCTTTAAAACACCTGCCACAAGATTAACCCCGTACTGTTCTCCCATTCGCCTGACACAGGAAAGTATTTTCTGTACTTCCACCGTTATGTCGGAAATCTCGCTTTCATCACTGCAGTTCCCGCATTTTCCGCAGTAATCAGGTACATACCTTTCCCCGAAATACTCCAGTATATATTTTCTGAGGCACAAGGACGTATGGCAGTAGTCTTTCATTTTCTGCAGCTTGTTGTATTCAGCCTTTTTTCTTTCTGGTGACAAGGTGCTTTGTTCGATTAAATACTTCTGTATATGGATGTCTGACGCGCCATATAACAAGATACACCAGTGTCACCCCTGGCATCATGAGGGCAGGAACTCGATAGCAAAGGGATTTTCCTCCTCCGGCGGGCATAATTCGCAAAACCGGTGTTGCCTTTTTCATTGTTCCGGAATATAATTATCGCATCACGATATCGGGTGGCGATAATTATAATAAGAGAACTTTTTGTTGGATTTATCCGTATTCACATTCTTTACCACGCATCTCTGGGGCCTGTATACGGACTGGAACTGATGGAGGAGCTTGAAAGCCACGGGTACCGTGTCAGCCCGGGCACAATTTATCCGATTCTGGGGAAGCTTGAGCAAACTGGCCTGCTGGTTTCAGAAAAGGTTAATGTGGAGGGTAAAATCAGAAAGTATTACAGGATCACAGAGAGCGGGGGAGAGGTTCTTTTGCAGGCTAGGGAAAAAGTCAGGGAGCTGGCATCTGAAATACTTAGGGAGAGGTAATTGAAAATGCTCTTCAGTTTCAGGGAAATCACGTTTAATACAGGCATCGGACTGAGCAGGGAGGTCTCCCTTTCAGGTGAAGTGGACTCGGGGGAGGCACTGGTGGTGCGCGGTCCTTCGGGAGCGGGCAAATCATCACTGATCAGGATACTGGCCCGCCTGCAGGAGTGCGTAAGTGGAGAGGCATTTCTTAAAGGTGAAAGCTGGCGGCGGATACCAGGTACGGAATGGCGAAGCCAGGTGCATTACGTGGCTCAAAAGCCGGTCATCTTTAACGGGTCTGTGGCGGACAATCTCAGTAAGCCATTTGAGACACGGATAAATAATATAAAGAATTTTAACACAGACAGGGCAAAGGACATCATGGATCAATTGCTGCTTGACCCCGTGCTTTGGGACCAGGATGCCAAAACCTTATCCGGGGGTGAAGCGGCAAGGTTGGCCATAGTAAGGTCACTTCTACTGGATCCCATGGTTCTAATCCTTGACGAGCCCTCCGCCGCCCTTGACGGGACATCTCAAAAAGCTTTGTATGGAGTTTTATCAAAATGGCTGACAAATAATGAAAAAGCCGCCATTCTTGTTTCCCACAACAATGATTACGGGGAACTGCGTAAGATTTCATTTCTTGACATTTGAATGCAAAGGAGTGATTAATTCTGGATAATTCCACAATACCCATTTCAAACCTTCAGCTGGCCTTTACAGTAATTCTTGTGCTTATTACCGGGGGAATATCTTCATTTTTAAAGCTGGGCCTTTTAAAGCCACTCCTCTGGGGCACTGCCCGCACGTTTGTACAGCTTACGCTGGTCGGTTACGCCCTTACATACATTTTTAGCATAAACAACCTTTGGCTGGTTACCCTTGTAGTGACCGTGATGTGCTTAATCGCTTCCAGGACCGCGGTAAAAAGAACCCCCAATGTTCCGGCTTATCCCGGAACATTGGCGTTCATTTCACTTTTGGTAAGCACGTATTTAGTCGGTTCCATTGTAACGGTTTTAATAATCTCCCCGGAACCATGGTATACGGCCAGAATAGTGATACCAATTTTCGGAATGATACTGGGGAACTCAATGAACGGGGTAGCCATCTCATTGGACCGCCTATACAGCGAGGCAAGATCCGGGGCGGCGGAGATTGAGGCTATGCTCACCTTCGGGGCAACTCCATGGGAAGCTGTGAGGAACAGCGTCCGGGAGTCTTTAAGAGCGGGCATGACTCCTACCATCAATTCATTAATGGTGGTTGGACTGGTTAGTTTGCCGGGAATGATGACAGGGCAGATATTGGGAGGGGCAGACCCCAGGGAGGCGGTTCGCTATCAAATAGTGGTAATGCTGATGATTGCTGCGGCGGTAGCCATAGGGTGTCTGATAATGGTGGGCCTTACCTATAAAAAGCTTTTCAACCATGATGGGGCCCTGCAGCCTTTTGTTCTTCAGAGCAAAAAAATTTAGTGCTTTTTAATAAAACACCAGTATGATTATCAGTATTACAAGTGCCAGAGACAGCACAACATAATCCTCGGCCCTTTCCGTGGCAAAAAGCATGACCCGGCTACGGTCCCTGTCATCATACCTGTTTTCGGTATGGTAGGAACTGTTTGACATGATCATCATCCCCTGTTGTTAAGGTTGTTCGGGAATTAACAAAATCACCACTGCCAGGGCAGCAACAGCCTTTAGGACAGCCGCCGTGGCGCCAACTGCCAGTGGCTTTCCGCCGGCTTTTCTAAGCTCTGCAATTGAAATCTGCATACCCAGGCCGGTGAGCCCGATGGCGAAAAACCAGCTGTAAAGTTTTCTGATCAAAATCAACTCCGGAGAGGGCGGAGAGGTTGGCCCAAGAACTCCAAAAGATGTAATTAGGACCATAACCATAAAACCTGCCACAAAAACAGGGAATTTCGACCAGAGACCGGTGTTGATATTAATTTCGTCTTCGGGCAATTTCGCCGAGCGGCTGGTGTAAACAGCCAGCAAAAGAACCACGAATGGAAGGAAAATCACCCTCACAAGATTATATATCTCGCCGGTTTTCAGGCTTAACGAAGGGTGGCTGGCCGTGCCCGGGTCGTATGAAAGACATACTGCAAGCACCTGGCCGGAACTGAGAATCCCTGTTCCGGCCCAGACTCCGAACTGGTGAGGAGTTAGCCCCGCCAGTGTGCCCACTATTGGAAATATAAAAAGTGAAGCCAGCCCAAAGGATAGAATGGTGGCTATTGAGTAAACCACGTCTGTTGTCCTGGCCCTTACAGCCGGAGCGGTGGCCACTATCGCCGAGATGCCGCAAACCGCCGTTCCGGCTGACAGCACGGCCGCGGACGCTGGATCCATTCCCGACTTCTTTCCAAGCCACATTGTAAATAACAGCGTCAGAGCCACAAATACCAATACCAGAATTATAGCGCCGCTGCCCAGCAAGGCTATATCGGATACGCTGTACAGCGATCCCAACAGCACCACTCCCAGTTTGATAAAAAGTCGGGAGGTTTTCGCCCCCTCCACGGCCCATTCCGGGATACCGATAACATTTCCTATTATCATTCCGGCAATTATCGAAAGAACTATATAATTCAAATGAAATATTTCAATAAAGCTTTTATTTATATATCCACTTGAGTTAATATATGTCTCAATTCCCTGCCACTGGTGAAACCCCAGGTCCGCCCCTCCACGGGTAAGGACAGCTATGGCAAGCATTAAAAGTATTCCTGGAACAACCCTGAATAGCAAGGGGGCTTTATTATACTGCAAAATATACACCCCGGCCTTGTATATCGAATGTTCGACTATATTATATCATTATTTGTTAAACAGTGTTTCCGTAAATTTAACAAACAAAAGCCGGCCTACCGCAATAGATTTGCAGCAGGCCGGCTTTAAAAGTATTTCTTTTAAATTTATTATTTGGCGGCAGGGAATATGAACACGAACAGTATTATGAACACTACCAGCAGCGACACACCAATCCCCAGGGACCAGCCGATAAGCTTCTTTTCTATGGGAAGAAGATCGTACCATTCTTCCTGTTCCAGGATTTGAGCGACCTGTGCCGGCTGTTCGGAGATTTTGGGCAAACTCTCGGACATGTGTTCCACCTCCTTGAAATGGTTAGGCAGTTAGCTGATTACTTTGCCAGAGGGGGCATGATGCCATGATAGAAGATCCACGATATGCCCAGACCTACCCAGAGAATGAAACCGAACAGGCAGACCGCGTAAACCACAACAATCCTGCCCATTCCCTCGGCCCAAAGCTTTCGGACGTTGGTCACAAGCCCGATGGAGAAAAAGCACAGGGCGAAGAAAAGGCTGCGTACGGCGTTGGCCTGATCCGCCCCCGCCTTGGCCGGCTTGACTATTTCCGGGTTGGTGAGGCCGGCGAAGAACATTACCAGCAGGGTGATGCAGAAGCCGATGATAAACTTGGGGAAGCGCTCCCAGATTTCCACGGGGGATACCTTCTGGCCTTGCTGCGCCGCGCCGCCCCTCTTGTCAATGCGGTAAACCGACCAGATGACTGCCAGCAGGAAGGCCCATACACCAATGAATATATCAATGAAAATCTTCGTTGTTGTAGCAGCCATCAGCATCCAGTCTTTTTCCCACTTGATTCCCAGCACCTGGGCCGCCTTTGCCCTGATCAGCGAGTCGGTCAGAGCGCCGCTGGCAATGGCGCCGCCGTCACTCTTTACGGCCAGTCCCATCCAGGCTCCGGCCACCATGGGCTCGGTATAGAGAAAACCGGCTGCCATAAAGGGCAGTATAAGAAGCTCAACCGCAACGAATACGATAATGACCGCAGACAGTATAACCGGGACCACGGGTCTTGCCCTGATGGCGGCCCCGGTTGAGATGGCGGCTGAAACACCGCAGATAGATATACCGGAGGCCAGGGGCGCCGCCCACTCGGGAGTGAAGCGGAAATATTTCCTGGATACGAAGTAGACTACCGGCCAGTATATCAGGTAGGCCTCCACCACGGCGCAGAGACCCCGCACAATAACTGTGCCGGCCAGAGATGCGGCTTCAATTGTCTTGATTCCCAGGGCCGCCCCCAGTATTACGATACCGGTCTTGATGAACCACTCAGGCTTTGCTGCGTCTTCCAGGAATTTCGCCAGCGGCAGGAAGAAGTTACCAATAATTAGTCCCACTATCATGGCGAATACCAGGCCCATCTCGCCAAGCCCCAGGGACCAGGGGATCTTGAACGCGGCCCGCTTGTCAGGGGATGCTGCTATATAGGCGTATTCCCCGATGATAATGCAGGCGTAAGTCAGCCAGAATATAATTGTGAAGCCGGCTATGAACCGCTTGATATTGGTGCCCATGGCCGCCGCTCCAACGGTGGTGATTGCCAGCATGAACAGATAGGTCAGGAATAAAGAAGTGACACCCGACATTCCTTTATATGCCTTTGAAATCGGAGCCAGCGCCTTGGTTATATCTGTGTATGCGCTGGTCTTAACGACCCAGCCCAGCAGGTCTTGCCCAAAAACCGGACCCAGTCCGAGGATGAATACAAACAGTCCAATCCAGACGGCCCACCAGTCTTCCAGCTTAAAAAGTTTTGACCCTCCGGTTTTAACCGGTGTAGACATTTTTTACCCTCCTTATTTCTTTCTTTAAATTCCGTTAAAAAGTTTATTTACCACCCCTTCCTCTGAAAGTAGAATTTTATAAGTGATCTTCCAACAATAAGATATTATTATTTATATGATAAGCTATCAATATAGCTGAACCAGGGTGGCTTTTTTTAATAACCATATGACCATATGGCGTCACCATGTTGACTCTTTTTTTTCATTTTGATGACACATATAGTTCTTTTGGCATAAATACTATAAATTAATAATTTTTTCCAGCAGCCCACTTTTTTACTTCATTAAACTCTTTATTGATAAAAGGAGAAAACGATTTGTTGTCGAAAAATACTTATCGAAATGAAATAATATTATCTCAGGTGGAGTTATGTTAGGTTATAAGAATGAAATTGTTAAACTTATCATAATATTTTTTTGTTTAATTTTAATATCCTTAATCATATTGCATGATTCATACAGCATCTATAACTTATCTTCCGTAATTGATAATAATTTGAAGCAGAGGAAGATGTCAGAGGAGGTATACAAAGATGTTGTAAAAATAACCACCGTTGCAAAAGAGTATATGTTAAATCGCAGCCCGGCATCTATAAATGAGTTTAGGGACTTAAGTTCAGCCGTTATAAAGCGTCAACTGGAGCTGCATAGCGTTACTGACTCTTCTAAAAAACAAGAAACAATGGATCTTATAGAGGTGAGCAGGGTTTATATTTCCTTCGTGGAGAAAGAGCTGATCCCGGCTTCGTCCACCGGAAACAATGATTTTATGCAATTAGAATTAAGACTGCATGAATTGTCGCAGGATCTGATTTTGAAGGCCGGCAATGTATATATTTTAGACAGGGTTTATGAGGAAAATTTTTTTCAGGGAGTTGGCAGCAAAGGAAATAAATATTTGTTTTTACAATTACTGTCTATATTAACACTGTCATTATTGATTTTTGAGTTATACAAGTTAATAAAACCAGTAATGTTAAGAAACTGTTACCTGGAGAAGCTTTTGCAATTCACAAAGAATCCGGTATTTATCACCGACAACAAAGGGGTGTTTGTGGATTGCAACAAAAGTTTATCCGAACTTATGGAAATAAATAGGGATTTTATTGCAAACAGGAATATAGGCGAAATAACTGCCGTTTATCCGCACGCCCATAATATCATGCAGCCAATATATGATGTATTGATCAATGGAAGTGAGTTGACCAACCACCATGTTACCTATAATCATGCGGGGAAAAAAATTGAAATAGTAGCTGACTACATTCCGGTTTATATAATGAAGAAACTATTCGGAATAATTGTAATAGCCGCCCAGGCCGAAGCACAGAAGGACAAGCATGTTCTTCTTGACACACTTGAAACCGAAAGAAAAAGGATATCTATAGAAATCCACGATTGGATTGGACGGCACATGTCCACCATGATTCACTCTCTCGACTATATTTTAAGACTTAGCGAAAACGATCACCGGGACAAGCTGATCGATAATCTGAAAACCCTGCAGGGACACTGCCAGAATGCCGCCATAGAAATGAGAGGAATAATGAACGACATACACCCTTACCTCATCGACAGGGTGGGACTGATATCTGCGCTGGAGTCATACATCACCACTTTTGAAAGGCTTTACGGCATAAAAGTATATGCCCTGTACCAGGACAGATCCCTGAGAGTCAAAAAGAAAAATGAAATAATCATATACAGGATTATTCAGGAAGCGCTTACAAACGTTGCGAAGCATTCCAGGGCCACAGAGATAGATATAGACTTCACGGTATCGCATGACACTCTGAAAATTGAGGTGACTGATAACGGCGGCAGCGCTGGAGATTTTTCGGTGGGAAACGGGTTGTGGGGAATGAGGGAGCGGGCCAACCTGATAGGCGGCGATATAATATTCACCATCGGCGAATCAGGGTTTCGCGTGGCCCTGACTGTACCAGTTTCACCGGGAGGCGTTTAGATGAATGAAATTAAAATAATGCTTATAGAGGACCATAATGTTTTCCGCCAGGGGTTAAAAAAACTTCTGGAGCTTGAAGATAACATGACCGTGGTTGAGGAGGCCGGCACCTTCAGTGAGGCCCTCCAAAAAGTAAATGACGGAATTGATGTGGTGATCCTGGACATAGGCCTTCCGGACGGGGACGGGCTTGACTTATGCTCCAGGATAAAGGAAAAGCACCCCGGCATAAAATTCGTTGCCCTGACCACATACGACGACGTTGTTTATATAAAAAAGGCAATGGAATGCTGCGTTAACGGATTTGTGCCCAAATACGCATTTTACGAGGAAATAAAGTCCGCCATACTGATGACCTCCAAGGGGGGGTCATATATATACCCCGGACTTGGCGCGGAGAAACTGCTGAACCTGTCGGAGCCCGGACTTTCCGATTTGGAGATAAATATACTCCAGCTTACGGCATCGGGCAAAAACCAAAAGGAAATCGCCGACCAGCTTTTTATAAGCCTGTCCACTTTCAGGAGAAGATTAAACGGAATCTGTGCAAAGTTAAAGGTCAGCACCGTTGAGGAGGCGCTGACCCTGGCTGCAAAGAAGGGGTTTATAAAATAAATTTCCAGGCTGGGAGATCTATGCATGAAAATTTTCCCTGAACTTAAGAACACAGTATCTATGTTTATAGTGGTTTTTTTTCTCAGTTTGATAATCATTCTGGGAATTATTGAATTTGGTTTTTTGAAGAACATTTTAGTTAACTATGAAGATAACATAAAACAGGTGGCCATCAACAAAACAACCCTTTTTTTAAATGACATCAGGGCTGTATCCGAGAATTCGGTAAAGGTGGTTGAATCCCGGCCATACAACTTCGATTCGGCACTTAAAGCAATATCATTATATGATCACAGGATTACCAACGCATATATTCTTGAACGGGACGGGACACTCCGCAATTCGCTCAGGGACTGCGGTGAAAATCTTGAAATCCGTCAATTTGTTAGAAATGCCCTCCAGGAAAAGAACAGCCGAAGGGCAATTATATCGGGGGTTTATTTTGATCCTGTATTACAAATTGCTATCGTAAGCGCCGCCATTCCGTTTTCAAATAATGGCGGTGTTTTGGCACTAGACTTCAGGGTTGACCACTACCAGAGGGAAATGATGCATGAGTTTGTCAGCAAAAATTATAAAATAGCTGTGTTTGACAGCCAGAACAGCCCGGTATTCTGGCCCTTCGAAAGGGAGAAACTGGATGAGTTCGACAGGGGACACAATAAATTTTACGACAACTCCACGCTCTACAATGTAATACGCAGTGAATTGGGCGATCAGCCCTGGCGAATGTATTTTTTCTTTAAAGAAAACAATTTTGAAACATTCAGGACTATAGTTATATTATTTCTGGTGTTTGCACTTTACTGTTGCCTCTACCAACTGCTGGTGGAACTTTGGGGAGTCAACAGCGTACGGACTTATTTCGAGAATATAGACTTTGCCATTTTCAACCAGATTAATGAGGGAGTCATTATAACAAACAACTCCGGCAGGATAATATTTGCCAACAGCACGGCCCACGATATATTTGCCGAAAGAAAAAGGACATTGATGGGGGTCAAGCTTAAGGAGATTCTGGGCCACGTGGAAGACATTCCCGACGAAAAGGAAAAATCTCAACTGTTTACACTTAAAATGTCGGACAGGCTTCTTGAGGGAATTCACTCCCCAATTATTAAAAAGGGAAAGAAGCTTGGTTCCCTCACTGTCATAAGGGTGGACGTAAAGGAAGAAAAAATGTTCCGGTCTGTTTTGAGCAAATTTATTGAAATAATACCCGAAGGCGTTATATACGTGGATAAAAACCACGAGGTGGGATTAGCCAATCTAATGGCCAGATGTTACCTCGGGAGCCTTGATAGAGGCACCAGCATTGATGTGGTAGATCCGGGGCTGGCGGAATTCATTTATGAGAGCATAGGGTCCGGTTCGGTGAAAAGAATGGAAATAAAATCTTACGGGCTGGTGTGCGAGATCTCTCCGGTATATGACGATGACGGTGTTTATGCGGGAACACTGGTGGTACTGTTTCCCGCCGGAAATGAAAAAAAGTCCGGTTGAAGGCATGAATTCGGAGGCGTAAAAAACTTGTTTCATAAAATACTTCTGGTGCTTGACGCGTCTCTGGACAATTCCAGGACAATATCTCTGGCTATGGGACTTGCCCGATCCGGCGGAGCCTCCCTGACGGCTCTTTGCATAACCGGCCCGGAAGGGGGGAGTGTGCTTGGGGACGAATGGATCAGCTGCCAGCGGGCGCTTGACCGGTTTTTCAGGTACATGAAGGAAGAAAAGGATAGAGAAGCCCTGCAGTTGCTGGATCAGGTGCGCAGGAAAGGGCATGAGCATGGCCTCTATGTAGATACCATACATGAAACCGGTGACCACGGCTGTATAATACAATCTATTTTCAGCAATTACAGGCCTTTCGATGTTGTTGTGCTCCCCGGCAAAATGCCCCTGGACATAAAAAAGCTATTGAGGAAATTACCATGCCCCTTGTTTATAACTCCTGAAAAGAAAGTTTAAGTGAATCTTTTTGCAAAAGAACATATTGACATATGTCAATAAAACAATTAAACTTTTAATAAGTCATGTATACTACGACCAATGACAAACCCGCCGTACCAAAACCTTTTGCGGGGGGGCTGCGTGTGGGCCTGATAGCGATAAAAGTGGGGCGTTTTGATTTTGAGACCATTGATCATTCAGATGTGCGTGAAATTTTTAAGGGCAGTGGTGTTGATCTGATAGATTACGAGCCCGGGCATCATGAAGCTATTTTAGTATGTGAAAGCAATGGTAAAAGCCCCGACGATATAATACTGGCGATACTTGAAGCCGGCTATATGGTAAAAAGGTATTACCTGACGGAAAAGCATTATAATTAGCACTCGGGGGCGGTTTAGGCCCCCGAGTGCTTTTCTCCTCTCCGGAACCTCCATGAACCAAGATCTAGCCAATGGTCTGTTCAGGATCGTAACCAACCACCTTATTTCTGCCAGTCCCTTTGGCAGTGTACAGGGCTGTATCGCTGCGCAAAATCAGAGTTTCGGCATCCCCGGCGTCCCCGGGGCAGCAGGCCACACCGCAGGATATTGTTATAAATATATTTTCCTGATCGCTCCTTACCATTGGCGAGCTTTCAACCCTTGACCTGACCCTTTCAATGACATCCACGGCCCGGTCCTTTGTTGTGCCGGGCATTATTATTGAAAATTCCTCGCCACCATACCGGCATACTATATCTGTTTCCCTGAGCGACTGGCGAAGTATGGCCGAGACCTCTACCAGCACCTGGTCTCCAACCTGATGGCCGTATGAGTCGTTTAACTTTTTGAAATAATCAATGTCAAGCATGGCAAGGGAAAGGGGAGATCCTTCAGTGGCGGCCGTTTTTATTTCGGCTGCGATGTTTTCCAGGA
>JBMOPB010000088.1:0-3261 GCA_049325055.1 Bacillota bacterium | reverse complement strand
CAGGACTAATAACTATTTCTGGAACAAAGAAGCTGAAACAATGCGGCCGGAAGATAAGAAAGAATTACAGCTTGAGCGCCTCCGGAATGTGGTTAAGAGGGCATATGACAACGTCCCTTTTTACCGCAAGTCATTTGATGAGAAAGGAGTGAAGCCCGAAGACGTCAAGTCGCTTGACGACCTCAGGAGGCTCCCTTTTACTGTAAAAACAGACCTTAGAGACAATTACCCCTATAATCTGTTTGCCGTGCCCATGAGCAAAATCGTTCGTGTTCACGCTTCCAGCGGCACTACCGGAAAGCCCATTGTGGGAGCCTACACCAGAAATGACCTGGAACTCTGGATGGAAGTTATAGCCAGGGCAATGTCCGCAGCCGGGGTGAATGAGGACGACATCGTTCACAACGCATATGGTTACGGTTTGTTCACCGGAGGAATGGGATTCCATTACGGCGCCGAAAAGATTGGGGCCACCATAGTTCCTGTCTCCGGCGGCCTTACAAAGCGCCAGATTATGATCTGGCAGGACTTTAAGCCCACCGTGCTTTGCTCCACTCCTTCCTTTGCGCTGGTACTTGCGGAAACCATGGCCGAACTTGGTGTCAAGGTAGAAGACATACACCTTCGAGTCGGTCTTTTCGGTGCCGAGCCATGGACCGATCAGATGCGCCGTGAGATCGAAAGCAAACTGGGACTGGAGGCGTTCAACCAGTTCGGGCTCACCGAGATAATCGGCCCCGGCGTCTCCGCCGAGTGCATATATCACAACGGAATGCACATACAGGACGACTACTTCATTCCTGAGATAATTGATCCTGAAACCGGTGAGCCCGTTGAATACGGAAAACCGGGAGAACTTGTCTTTACAGCCATCACCAAAGAAGCATTTCCGGTAATCCGATACCGTACCAGGGACATCACCACATTGAATCCGGAACCCTGTCCCTGCGGGAGAACAACTGTCAGAATGATGAGGCTCACCGGGCGGTCGGACGACATGCTTATAATTCGCGGCGTCAACGTATTTCCATCTCAGATCGAGGGCGTGATTCTGGATCACAGCGAAGTTGTGCCACAATATCAAATTGTTGTTGACCGCCAGCGCAACCTGGACCAGATAGAAGTTCAGGTGGAGGCGGTGGATGAACTTTATCAAAAAGGTGAAGAAGCAATACTGGGTGTCAGCAATCAGCTTCAGAAGGACCTGGCCCAGACTCTGGGAATAAACGCCAGGGTTGTCATAGTGCCGCCCAGGAGCATAGCACGCAGCGAAGGCAAGGCCAAGCGCGTAATAGACCGCCGCAACCTCACATAATTCACTCGTAATTTACGGGGCCAGGGCGTCAGTGTCTTACCGGCTGCAATTTAACCCCTTTTATTGTGCATTCACCGATTTTTTATACCTTATAATATATATTTTGCTATTAATTATAAATAGATAACCTGTCTTACAGGAAATAAACCCTCCGGGAGTATGGAGATTGGGTTTCTTTTGGCCTGTGTTTGGAGGTGATTACCGGGAAAAAGGAATCCATAGGTTCCTGCGCTTTTAATAACGGCGCTTAAACGGAACATCGTAAAAAACTTTTACCTAAAATGAAGGAGGGGATTTAATGCTGGGTATGGCGGATGGATGGACTGCGTTGGTCTGGCTTTTAAACATCGCATCAATGCTTTTTTGTGTGGGTTACGGACTGGCCAACTGGAACAAAGGTGGTGAAGATTGGTGAATTTAGGAATTCTGGCAACAGTTCTGATCTGTTATATTGCCGTTATAAGTTATCTGACATACCTGGGCTACAGGCAGACAAAAAGCGCCGAGGACTACATGGTGGCCGGGCGGCAGATGCCGGGCTGGATCATGGCCCTGGCCTACGCCTCCACCTTTATAAGCACCTCGGCCATAGTGGGTTTTGGCGGGGCTGCCGGCGTTTTTGGCTTTACACTGATGTGGCTTTCTTTTTTCAATATAATATTGGGCATCTTCGTCTCTTTCATTGTTCTGGGTGAGCCAATACGCAAGATGACCAATAACCTTGGCACCACCACCCTTGCTTCCTTGCTTGGTGAGCGCTACCAGTCAAAGTTTATCACCTGGTTTATCGGCCTGATGATTTTCCTTCTCATGCCGGCTTACACCGGCGTGGTAATGATCGGTGGCGCCCGGTTTATCGAAGAGACCTTGAAAATAGATTTCAACCTGGCGCTGATGATACTGGCCATAGTCATCGCCGTCTACGTGGGCTGGGGCGGACTAAAGGGAATAATGTATGCAGACGCTTTCATGTGTTCCATGATGATTCTTGGAATGGTTGTTTTGCTGTTCAAAAGCTATTCTGTGACTGGAGGGGTTATGGCCGGTCATCAGGCCCTTACCAATATGGCCCACCTGGTGCCTGAGAGCCTGGCAAAGGGCGGGCACCTGGGATGGACGGCAATGCCCAAATGGGGGTCACCCATCTGGTGGACTGTTATAAGCACTATAGTGATGGGCGTAGGTATTGGAGTGCTGGCCCAACCCCAGCTTATATTGCGTTTTCTTACAGTTCCCAACAAAAAGGCTCTCAACCGTGCAGTGATGATCGGCGGCATCTGTATTTTCCTTTTCACCGGCACCGCCTTCATGGTAGGTCCGCTGACTAACGTTTATTTCTATGAAACTCTCGGCAAGATATCCCTTGTGGTGGCCAAAGGGAATGTGGATATGATTATACCCACATTTATTAACTCGGTAATGCCACAGGCATACATCTACCTGTTTATGGTAACCCTGCTTTCGGCCTGCATCACCACTGTCAACGGGCTGATTCACGTACAGAGCGTTGCCTTCTCCCGGGACCTGCTGGACACCTGGAACGTTAAGTTGAATCCCCTGTTACTGTCACGCATAGGGGTGGTCGTCGGTGCGGTGGGAGCGATAACAATGGCTTACATTCTGCCCATCAGCGTTATTGCCCGGGCCACCGCGTTCTGGTTCGGAATCTGCGCAGCCGGAATCCTCCCCGCCCTTCTGGGGGCCATATTCTGGCGGCGTGTCACTAAAAAGGCTGCAGTTTGGAGCGTGGCGCTGGGATACGGTGTGTCCATTTTCGGTTTCGTTTTCCTGCATGCTTCCGAGGCGGTACCCTTCGGAATCTGCAAGGCTATTTTCGGGAAGCCCACACTGCTTCCGTACCCCTGGACCCATGTGGACCCGCTGTTCTACAGCATAGTTATATCCGCAGCTGCCCTGATTATAATCTCGTACATTACCAACCCACT
>JBMOPB010000087.1:0-3509 GCA_049325055.1 Bacillota bacterium | reverse complement strand
GTTTACCTCAAGGATGCCCTTTTTCTTTAAAAAGGCGAAAAAGACCTTCAGGGTCCGGATCTTGCCGTTGATGGACTCCGGCCGGTTGCCGCGCTCGTCCCGCTGGTAGAGAATGAAATCCTCCACCATCTCCAGGGTGATTTCCGCCGGCGCGGTGGGCAGGCTGTGTTTCACCAGGTAGTCCCTGAAGTATTTGAGGTGTTTGGTGTACCACCTGATGGTGGACGGGCGTATTTCCATTAATTTGCGGTCCCGGAGGAAAAGTTCGGTGGACAGGTCGAAGTCCTGGCTGCCGGGGTGGGCTGTCGGGGGCGGGGCCTTGATGCGGGTAATGATCAGACGGTTGCGGATTCTGGACATAGCGAAAAACCTCCCCAAAAAACAAGTATTTGTATAGCGGCCGGATTTTTGGGATTTTGTGGCAGTTCCGCAATCCCCTGGGGGGCGTGGCTTAGGCGGTGGACTATTTTTTGAGTCTCCCGCGGAAAAAGAACAATGGCTTCAAGGTCATAAACCCTGAAACCATTGCTAAATCTGGGCTGGTGCCGAAGGTGGGAGTCGAACCCACACGAGTGATTAGCTCGGCGGATTTTGAGTCCGCTGCGTCTGCCAGTTCCGCCACTTCGGCAGGGAGTCGATATACAGTATAGCAAGAGTCATGTGCTTTGTCAATATTGGCCTTGGACTCCCAAAAGGAAATATGTGCCAGATTTCACTGGCGAAGTTGTAAAGATTTGACATGGTGCAGGATTGAAGGTTTTACTGTCGAATTATTTAGATGGTTAAATTATGTCTATGAAGGGGGTGGTGGGGCCATGCATCCGGATGATGACCTGCTGGTGAAAAGGTGCAGGGGCGGCGACATGGATGCCTTTGACGAGCTGGTCAGGCGATACCAGACAAAGGTCTATACGGTGGCATTCAGGTTTATGGGAAACCATGCCGATGCCGGTGACCTGGCGCAGGAGGCATTTATCCGTGCATACCAGGCCTTGTCCACCTTCAGGGGAGATTCAAGTTTTGCCACCTGGCTTTACCGCATAGCGTCAAACGCCTGCCGTGATGAGCTAAGGAAGCAGCAGAGGCAGAAAAAGGTGTCATTGGACGAAATGATTATGCAGCCCGGAGGGAACCTGTCACTGGCGGCGCCGGACCATTCCCCCGAGGAGCATCTCGAGAGCATTGAAATGAGAGATATGGTCCAGCGGCACCTTAACGAACTTTCCGGTGATCACAGGCTTATACTGGTTATGAGGGATATACAGGGTTTGTCGTACGAGGAGATTGCCACTTCTCTGGAATGTAACGTGGGCACAGTAAAATCCAGGCTAAGCAGGGCCAGGCAGGCCCTGAAAAACAGAATGACGGGGCAGATGGAACTTTGTCGGGATAAAATTCGTCTACCTGGTAAGTAAGGAGGGGTGAACATGCAATGTCAGGAAATTCAAGAATCGCTATCGGCATACATTGACGGCATGTTGGACCCCTCCGCCATGGATACGGTAGACCGGCATTTGGAGTGGTGCCCGGTTTGCAGGAGTGAGGCAGAGGCCTTGAAAATGAACGTCCGGTTGGTCCGTGAACTGCCCGAGGTGGAGCCTCCGGCCGATTTCGGACAAAACCTGAGGGCAAAGCTGGAACAAGTGGCGGTGCCGGCCGGGAAAACCGGAACTATAGGGAAAATGGCCAGGGGAAGGTGGTCCGGCATTGTTGCGCTGGCGGCCAGCTTCCTTCTGGTGGTTGGAACCGCCGCCTCTGTCTGGGATGGATTTCCCCTGAGTAGTGGGGTGCAGGAATTAAGTGTCAAGTCAGGTAATTACGAGGCATTGGGAACATTTTCCCCCGGTGATGGGGATAACGCAAAGATTAAAAAAGCGGGGGAAGATCTTGGTGGTTTACCTGTGGCTGTTGCAGGTTCGGGTACGGCCCGGGAAAGTGCCGCCAGCTATCATTCCGAAAAAATTAGTGCAAAAAGTGATCTTGATGCCGGAATAAAACAGGGAACCAAAACAAAGCAGAAGGAAACAGCCAAACAGGAGGATTTCCGTGACGAGGCCGTTTCGCTGCAGGCGGCCAAAATTGCCCCGGACGGCAACGGTGTAACCGGGAGGGGCGCTGCTGCCGCACCGGCCGCTTCCCAGGCTCAACTGCCCAAGGATGTAATACTTGATTTAAAAGTTAAAGATAAAACCGATGTTACCCGGGAGGTTTTCAGCATTGCCCGCAGGTACGGGGGGGTTGCCGCCATTCAGCCTGAGACTGACGATCGGGAAATCTTGCTGAAAGTGCCTGAAGAAAACTTCGAAAAAGTTATTTCCGATGTAGGTAGGGCGGGCAAGATAACTAGGGAGGACTATTCGGGGCAAACCGGAACCGCCGCTGCTCCGCCTTATATGGAGGAAACCGAGGCTTTGGGTAAGGGTGGATCGGGGCCGGAGAAAGCAATGACAACCATGACTGTAAATAAAGAAGTTTATGCCACTGAAGCAGGCGGCAAGGAGCAGGACCTTCCCAGGCTGGACAGCGGCGCTCCTATGGCCACCATCAGAATAAGGCTGGAATAGCCGGATTACACAGGAGGTGTGTTTTACGAAGGTAAAGCATACCTCTTCAATTTTGCGGGGAATTTTTGACGGCTTTCTGAAATGGCTTGCATTATAGAATCTTTTTTATGGTTGGAAAACGAGTTTTTTCTTGTAATAAAAATCTAAACAATGGTAAAATGAGTTGTGATGTTATCCTACGGGCTGGCTAATCCCGGTCTTTGAAAGCTCTAAGACATAAAAAGTGCTTGGGCGAGGTTATAATATTTTTAATAGGGAAAGGAGGGCCTTTTAAAATGAAGGAGAAGGTTGAAGCGGTTTTAGATAAAGTCCGTCCCGCCCTGCAGAGGGATGGAGGCAATGTTGAACTGGTTGACGTTACTCCCGACGGACAGGTCAAGGTCAAGCTGGTTGGCGCCTGCGGAAGCTGCCCCATGTCGACCTACACCCTGAAGATGGCTATCGAAAGAACCATCAAGCAGGAGATACCCGAAGTCAAGGAAGTTGTTCAGGTTTGATTTCCGGGAAGCAGCCAGGCGGTAACAGCGGCTGTTTTCCATATCCTTATTAAAAAAGAGGGCCGGAGTGTTCCGGCCCTCTTTTTTAATGTAAAGTGTTCTGTTTTTATGCTATGGTAATAACCTTTGCCTCTCCCGACAGGTAACTATTTATCTCCAGCATGTTGCCCACCCGGCCCACCTTGAGCTTGTCCTTGAGTTTGTAATACTCCAGGCACGTGCCGCAGGATATCATGGTAACTCCTTTGCCGGAAAGAGAATGCAGCTGTTCAAGAACCGGAGAGCCCTCGCAGGTTGACATTACACCGCTGTTGAGAAAAAGCAGCGCCACGGGCGGAGGGTTCATTTCATTGAGGGTTACCATAAGGCTTTTCATTAATACCTGACCCAGGTCAGGCGATCCCTGTCCCAGGAGGTTGGTGCTGAAGAAATAGACAATTCCGGCTGA
>JBMOPB010000086.1:0-42495 GCA_049325055.1 Bacillota bacterium | reverse complement strand
GCCGGGCTCTCTCAAATAAATAACACCATGTATTCAGGATTATGAATTCCGGATTCCGCCGGCCGGTAGGGCTGTTTGCGGTTTTTTCGGTCGTCTCTGGGGTTGGGCCGGCAGCGGCAAAAGCTGAATAATCCGGAAAAAAGCACAAAGACACCATTCGCCAGGGGATAATATTTTTTTTACATGTCATTTTATACCGTTTAGTTAAATGGATTCGCCGTTGGCTGGAGGATAATGTCCGCACGGGGATAACTATAAGCCCAGCTTATCTTTATAATAATAAACGACGATTTAACATTTTCCAATGGTGGTGGTAATATAAAAACAAGCAAAAAGAAACTCTTCTTATATTGTAAAAAGCAAGAAGTCTTAATTATTAAACAACAGATTTGTTAACGATTTATAGATTGGGGGGAAACTTCATGGTTAAAGGTGGAAGCAGGCAGATAAATGTTGACGGCGAACTGAATGATGTAATTAACAACATTACTTCAATTATTGAGAAATATACGGATCAAATTGACCTGCTGGACATTATCGACATAGTTGACAATTTAAGAGTGCTGGCCGAGTATGCTGAAGCTGCCAGGATTGAAAGTAAAATTGCATGATCAGCTTAAGTTAAGCCCAGGCCGAGGAGATCAGCCTTTAAAAGACCCCGGTACGCCAGGCATGCCGGGGTCTTTTATTGCCAAAATGAAGCTGAAGGGAGAGTGGCTTTAAAGTGGATTATACTTTAACGTTTTTTATGGCGGAACTGGCGGCAGCCCTGGCAATATTCGGCTACGCCCTGAGGAGGCGGCTCAAGCACCTTATGCTGGGGAGGACCGAAAACAGGCTTGACAATATAGGAAAGAGGATCAGCGGTTTTATCGTATTTGTGATGGGGCAGAAAAAGCTGTTTAAAGAAAGGTTTGGCATCGTCCACTTCGTAATTTTCTGGGGATTTATAATCATATCCCTGGGCACGATTCAGTTCATAGGCGAGGGCCTGAAGGAAGGCTTCGCGCTCCCGCTGATAGGAACAAATCCATACTTCTACCTGGTCAAGGACATATTTAGCCTGATGGTGCTGGTGGCGTTGTATGTGGCAGCTCACAGGCGGTACATACTCAGGCCGGAAAGACTGGAAGCCAACCTTGATGCTGGAATAATTCTGGGGATGATAGCAGCACTGATTATTACCGAATTCCTGTCAAGCGGGCTGGCTTACGCCATCAACCCGACTCCCGGAAAGGAAATGGCTCCTGTTTACAATTTCGTGGCCATTATGGCGGAGGCCTATGGCGCCAGTGCATCGACGCTGGAGTTGCAAAGGGATATCTGGTGGTGGGTGCATATTACACTGCTGTTTGGTTTCCTGGCTTACTTGCCTTATTCCAAGCACATGCACCTTATGGCGGCCCCCTTCAACGTGTTTTTCAGAAACCTTAAGCAACCGGGCGGACAGATAAACCCGGTTAACCTTGAGGACGAAGAGGCCGAGGAATTCGGGGTCGGCCGCGTGGAAGCCTTTACCAGGAAGCAGCTTTTGGACCTGTACGCCTGCGCCGAGTGCGGCCGGTGCCAGGATAACTGCCCGGCTCACTTAAGCGGCAAGCCGCTTTCACCCAAGGCACTGCTGCACAAGCTTAAAGACCACCTTACCGAAAAGGGCGACGCCCTGGCCCGGGCAGGGAAGGATGACTCAGAACAGGTTGAGGAAAAAGAACTTATAGGCGAAGTAATCACTGAGGACGAAATCTGGGCCTGTACCACCTGCTATTCCTGCCAGGAGCAGTGCCCCGTATTGAATGAGCATATCAACAAGATAATCGACATGCGCCGCAGCCTGGTAATGGACGTTGGAGAATTTCCCTCAGAGGCCAAGCTGGCCTGCAGGAACATTGAAAAGAACTTCAACCCCTGGGGCATTGGTTGGTTTTCAAGGGGTGACTGGTCCCAGGAGATGTCCGTAAGGATGGCCGGTGTTGACGAGCCTGCTACCGAGTACCTGTACTGGGTGGGCTGCGCGGGTTCTTATGATGACCGCAGCCGCAAGATAACCCATTCCATGGTAAAGATAATGCAGGAGGCAGGCATTGACTTTTCAATAATGGGGTCCGAGGAAAAATGCTGCGGTGACTCGGCCCGCAGGATGGGCAATGAATACCTTTTCCAGACGCTGGCCACTGAGAACGTGGAGATGCTGAAGGAACTGGGGGTTACCAAAATTGTAACCCACTGCCCGCACTGCCTCAATACTCTGAAGAACGAGTACCCTGCTTTCGGCGGAAACTTCGAGGTTATACACCATACCCAGATGGTGGCCGAACTCATCGCCCAGGGCAAGCTGAAATTCAGGGATGACCTCAAAGACCTGAGGGTGGCTTACCACGACTCTTGCTATCTGGGCAGATACAACAACGAATACGAGGCTCCCAGAAAGATACTGGCCTCGGTGCCCGGTGTCACACTGCTGGAGGCCGCCCGCAACAAGAGCAGGAGCTTTTGCTGCGGGGCCGGCGGCGGCCGGATGTGGATGGAGGAGCACTCCGGGCAGCGCATTAACGGAATGAGGGTGGATCAACTGCTGGAGAAGGAGCCGGAGGCGGTAAGCGTCAACTGCCCGTTCTGTCTGACCATGATAGAGGACGGAATTAAGGCCGCCGGGCTGGAGAGGCCGGTTTACGCAATGGACGTGGCCGAACTGGTGGCAAAATCCATAGAGTACACAGTCGTTACCGAAGAGGAGGAAACAGCCCAGGAAATGGTGTCCTGAAGCAGATAACAGGACGCCGTGGCGTAATACAACAATACAACAGGCATTTTATTTTAAAGGAATATATTTTATTATATAAAAGCGGGAACCTGACGAAATGGATCCCGCTTTTTTCGTCTGGGTAAAATGGTGCCGGTTGTTGAATGGGTAAAATGGTGCCGGTTGTTGAATTGTTGAATTATTGTACTGAGAAGAGTGATTATGGTAAGATATGGAGAAAAATAGTTGAGGTGCCGATATATGGGACGTGAGCCACGCAAGAATGGATCCGGAATTGTCTATCATGTTATGGCCCGCGGAAATAACCGGGAGGCGTTGTTCTTATCAGACCAGGACAGAGAAACATATCTTCGCCTGTGGAGGAAATACAGCAAAGAACTAGGGTTTGAGGTGTATGCCTATGTATTGATGACAAATCATGTGCATTGGCTTATCAGAACCGGTCAGGTGCCAATTTCCACCATCATACATTCAATTCATGGGTTATATGCGCGGAATTTTAATCAGACTAATCAGCGAGCAGGGCATGTTTTTCAAGGAAGATTCAAGTCTGAAGTTTGCACGGAGGATAGATATATACTTTCGCTCTGTCGCTATATTCATCGGAATCCTCTGAAGGCGGGATTAGTAAAAAAATTGATTGATTATCCATGGAGTAGTTATCCGGATATATGTGGCGCGAGGAAAGATGGGTTGGTTAACAGGGGATTTTTTTTGGGATATTTTGGTCAACCGGCAGTCGGAGGCTTGAGAAAGTGGGTAGAAGAAGAAAATGATATGTATCAGCAAGAAAGTGATTTTATAATTCAGCCTGAACACGAAGGTAAAAAGTATTCAGAGGAGCGTCCCAGCCTGGAAAAAATAGCATTGGCTATAGTTGAAAGGTACCAAACAAGTGTTGAAGATCTTCAAGGCGAAGGTCGCTTACAGTATCACGTGCAAGCAAGAAGACAGTTTATAGTGGAAGCTGTGCAAGAACACTCATATAAGCGCTCGGAAGTGGCAAGATTTCTTAAAAAAGATCGTTCTCTGGTGACAAAGATAATTCAAAAGGAACTATATAGTTGTTAGTTATTCAACAATTCAACAACCGGCACCAAAATTTTGCGAAACTTTTTTCCTGATTTTGAATCGTTATAGATAGAAGGGAGGATGTCCGGTGGAGCAAACCGACAGTGGTTCCTGTGGTTCCTGGGAGGAAATTGTGCGGTCACACCAGCGCTACATTTACAACCTTGCCTACCGGCTCTGCGATGACCCCCACGAGGCTGAGGACCTGACACAGGAGACCTTTTGCAGGGCCTTTCAGAGCCTGGACGGCCTCAGGAAGGAAGCCAGCCTCCGGGCCTGGATCAGCCGCATTGCGGTTAACACATATCTGTTAAAAAGGAGAAAGCACCGCAAACACCAGTCAATAGCCCTGGAGACCCTGCCTGCGCCCTGCGGGTCCTCTAACCCCGAAAAGGTGGTAATCCGAAGGGAAATGCAGTGGTGCATCCGGCATATTCTGCAGCACCATGTTTCCCGTGAATACAGGGTTATACTGGTGCTGCGCGACCTGAACAGCCTTACTTACGGGGAAATAGCCGGGGTGCTGGGAATCTCGGTGGGAGCGGTAAAATCGCGCCTGCACCGGGCAAGGAGGGCCTTCAGGGACCACCTGATAAAGTCGGGGTGCGCCGGGCTGCTGAGAGATTACACCTGCTACTGCGAGGGGGTGGAGGCTCTGTGACATGCAAAGAAATTATCCCGCTGCTGAGCCGGTATATTGACAATGATCTGGATGAACTGCGCCGGAGAAGGGTTGATGTGCACCTGGGGAGGTGCGCTTCCTGCAGTTTGGAACTGACCACACTGTTCAGGGCGGTAAAGGTAATGCGGGCCGTGGCCGAAGTTGATCCCCCGCGGGATTTCAGCTTGACGGCGATGCCCTCTGAAGTGACATGCAAAAAGGGTAATTAGTTCCCCTGCAATATGAGTGTAAAGTGAAGGAGGGAAGCGCTGATGAAAAGCGGCAAGGAGTACCTGGAGGATTTAAGGAGTATAGAATCTGTAATTTACGTCAATGGTGAGAAGGTTGAAGGCCCGGCTGAACATCCCCTGCTGAGGCCGGTGATCAATGCCGCCATGGCCACCTATGACCTGGCGCAGGAAAACCCTGACATAATGGTTGCAAACTCCCATTTGACCGGCGAGAAGTGCAATTTGCTGACCTCTCTTTTAACCTCCCGGGACGACCTGGTAAGGTCTGTCAGGCTCAGGAGGTGGTGGCAGTCCACCATAGGAAGCTGCAATGGGGGCAGGTGCGCCGGAATGTGCGCCGCCAACGCGGTTTTTAACGGCACCTATGAAACTGACCAACGGTTCGGGACTGAGTACCACAGCCGTTTTACGGAATTTTTCAGGGAAGTGCAAAAAAAAGACTATATATGCACCGCCGGGGTGATGTGTGTTAAGGGCGACCGTAGCAAAGGCCCGTCCGGGCAGGAAGACCCGGACATGTACCTGAGGGTGGTTGAAAAAAGCAGCAAGGGTATCGTGGTGCGCGGAGCCAAGGCCCACCAGAGCAACGGCGCCCTGGGGCATGAGATAATCGTACTTCCGCTGCGGGCCATGAGAGAGAACGAGAAGGACTATTCCGTGTCATTCGCGGTGGCCAACGGCACCAGGGGGCTTATACACGTCTGGCAGCACAATTACCACGATTCCAGGCGCCTGGCGGCCCGGGGAAACGATCTGGGGGGCGGGGATTACGGCATAGCTTATCACGGGACCTGCCTGACAATTTTTGACGACGTTTTTGTCCCCTGGGAAAGGGTGTTTCTGTGCGGCGAGTACCAGGCAACCGGTTACTTCGTTGAACCCTTCGCCGACTTCATAAGGGTATGCGGCGGCGGATGCCGCCCGGGGGTGGTGGACCTGGCCATAGGGGTAATGGCTCTCCTGGCAGAGTACAACGGAGTGCCGGCAGCCGCCCATATCATTGAAAAGCTTACCAACCTTACCTGCATGAACGAGCTGGGCTACGGCTGCGCGCTGGCCGCGGCGTACGAGGGAAGCCAGGCCGGTTCCGGGCTTTTCCTGCCCCACAGCCTTTACGCCAACGCCGCAAGGCTGCACGGGACACTGACATTTGCCGAGGCAAACAAGTGGCTGGGGGATATAGCCGGGGGGCTGATAGCCACTTTACCCTCGGAAAAGGATTTTGAAAATAACGATCTGGCGGATTTACTGAACAAGTACCTGAGGGGAAGGCATGATGTTCCAACGGAAAACAGGGTTAAGGCCTTAAGATTTGCCGAGGCCCTGGGGTCTGGGCCGCCGCTGCACGGCCTTCTGTGCGGCGGGGGGACCACGGAGACTCAGAAAATGATGGTAAGGAAGGGCATGGACCTGGAGAGCAAGAAAAGGCTGGTCAGGGTGCTGGCCGGGATTGAGTGACAGGCGATGGGAAAATGCGGACAAATTGCGAAAAAGGGGTGATTGTAGGGCCAGGATAGGCATAATAACCTGCTCCAACTGCACCGGGGACCTCGACTGCGCCTCGGTGGTGTGCCTGGGAGACATGCGCAGGAGGAAAGGTTTATTTAAGGACTATCCCCGGGAGGAAAGCCTGGAGCTTATCGGTATTATCAACTGCGCCGGGTCAGGTCCATAGCGGATTTTAGGGTGGACGCCATCCACTTTTCTTTCTGCATGACTGCATTATGCCCTTTCCGGGAAAAGTACGTCAGGGTGATACGGGAGGCTTACCCGGATATCAGGTTGGTGATGGGCACACACACTCCAAGGGACCCCGGGGAGTTTCAGGAAGAGGTCAAAGACCTGCTGTGCGCCGGCAGGATGACAATGGCGGACCTGATAGAGGGCAGGCCCGCCAAAATTTAGAGGTTTGATGTTATTCTGAATTCTGGCTTCTGGCTTCCGACCCGCAATCCGGTCCTCCGGGTCTAGTTATTCCTGGCAGTTCTGCCAGTGCTTTCTCAAAAGCCCGCGGTTGACGGCGTCCTGCAGGGCGCCGGCAACCATGTCTGTTTCCACGTAGGAGGACAGTTTGTTCAGAAGGTTCCTGTTCCTTTTATCGAGCCTGGCTATGGTGAACTCCGGCGGGATGGGGGCGATTTTTGGCGAACGGCATTCTTTGTGAGTGTAAACCATGTTCCATATGTCGTCGGAACACAGGTATGTCCAGGGCAGCACGTGGTTTATGAACAGCTCCTTGTCCGGTATGGGCTGCCCGCAATGAAAGCATAAATGTTCCGGATTTTCAATGTCAAGATACTTAGTGTAATAGCTGAGGGGCCGGTCCCGGAGATCGTCGGTGTCTATCACCCGCACCTTTTTGCTAAGCCTTGGGGAGGTGTTGAAGTTCTCCAGTATTTGCGCCCACCTGTAGTAGACCGCTTCTATTATTAGCTGGCTGTTTTCCACTACGGCAAGGGCTGCGGCCTGGGGAAAAAACAGAAGGTCTTCCCCTTTGGTGTATTGTATGAACTGTTCGTGTCCATGGCCTTTTTGGATATACCTGGGTATCACGTCGTTTTTAAGTATCTCCGTGGCAGCGTCGATGTGATCATCAATCAGTTCCCTGATCCGGGGGTTGAAACCTGCCCTTTGAAAAGACACGGGCTCTACGGGGCGGTTGTTTTTATAATACTCGCCCACCAGGCTATGCACCCGGCGGATAATCTCCGGCTGCTTCAGCGGGTTGGGTCCCTGTAAAAGGCCGAAATAAACGGTATGGTCCCAGTAGTACCTGATCATGCTGGCAGCCGTGACCTTTATATCAACGGGCACCTCGCTCCGTTCGGGACCTATCCTTTCTCCTTCCAGAAACTCTACCACGGCCCGTGCCCAGGCGGTATCGTATGTGTGCCGGGTGGAGCAATTCCTTATGGTTCCCAGCAGGGTGTTGATAAAATTTTGCTTGTAGACCAGCATGGCCGAGGATTTTTTGATGATTTCCAGCCACCTGGAAAGAAATTCCTGCTTTTGCATATTTGCCCCTCCTCCGGTACTACCCTTCAGTTTATTATAGCAGGACAATCCTTGTTAGCAGGATTCTACCCGGACAGGAAAATTACCTTTTTACCCGGGGTAATACACAGAATATTTTTAAACAATGTAACTTTAAGCACTCAAGGTGCTTGTCATCATTATAACGGGGATATATGATGGGGTTAAAGCCTGGTAATCAGGACTGCCGGAATGGAGGAGTCAGCAATGTATAAAAAAATACTGGTACCCACTGATGGGTCCAAAAAATCCGACCTGGCGGTGCAGGAAGGCGTCCGGCTGGCTAAAGCCCTGGGGGCTGAAATTGTTGTTTTTCACGTTGTGCCGGAACTCCCCGCCGTGGTGGCTCCTTATGCCGTTCGTCTCGGGGAGTCGGTAAAGGGCATAGTGGAGGAGCTTGAAAGCAGCGGGGTCGAGATACTTAAAAAAGTGCAGGAAAAGTACAGCGATCCCGGCCTGAAACTGCAGACCAAAATGTCCCACGGCGATGCCGCCATGGAGATATGCAACGAGGCCAGGGAAGGGCGGTACGACCTGGTTGTGATCGGCAGCAGGGGGCTGGGTGAGATAAAGGGTTTCCTTCTGGGAAGCGTCAGCAGCAGGGTGGTCAGGCACGCAGGCTGCTCTGTGCTGGTAATCAGATGATTAATGATATGCGACACCATAACGGCCACGGTGGAGGTGCTGGAGAAAATAGATTCAAAGCGCAGGGTGCGCCTGTCCACCCTGTGCGTTAACCATAACAGGCAGAAGGTAATAGGGGGCGAGGCACTGGTGCAGTGCCCGTAGCCGAAAGAATAATCCATTGGTCATCAGTTCCATATAAAGCCTGCTTGCGAAGGGATCGCCGCCCCCTGTCACAATAAGAAACTCGGCGTCCTTCAATCCCTCGTTCAGAACTTTTTTTGCTAATCTTTGTTCCGCAATATAACGGTAATATATTGGTAAAGCTATGAAGGTCACTCAAGCAAGGTGCGGTTGACAAGGTTTGGAGGCGCCTGTCCCTGAAGGGCCAGCACAAGGTTTTTGGCGGCCAGCATGGCCATGGCTGTCCTGGTGGCCACAGTGGCGCTGCCGATATGGGGAAGGGCCACCACGTTGGGAAGTCCGATCAGCGGGTCGTCGGGGGAAACCGGCTCCTTTTCAAACACGTCAAGCCCGGCCCCCAGTATCTCCCCGGAAGCCAGCGCCCGGTACAGCGCTTTCTGGTCAACCACCTGGCCCCGGGCGGTATTGATCAGAATAGCGGTTTTTTTCATCAGTGAAAGTTCTCCGGACCTGATCAGGTGGTGCGTGCCCGGTGTGAGGTTGGTGTGGATTGTTACTATATCGGCCTGGGAAAGAAGTTCGGGCAGCGGGTGGTAAGTCAGCCCCATTTCCTTTTCCAGATCCGGGCGGCGGGACCTGCTGTAATATATTATCCCCATGTCGAATCCGGCTGCCCTTTTGGCCACCTATTATGCCCAGGCAGCTTCCATGAACCGTCCCCTGACACAGGCGCTTAATCCCCGCTGCAATGTACTTGGCCGTGGCTGGGGCGTTAAGGCTTTCTTTAAAAGAATCCGGAGCAACGATTATCCTTTTCATAACATCACCCCTGCATTTATTCCGTCCTGTTGAACGCCACCGCCCCGGCAGTAATGAAAACCAGCGACATGGCGGCCACAACGGCCAGGTCGGTGGCTATGGGGAACTGGACCAGGAAATCCCTGGCCGGGGAGGAGGCGAACATTATGTTTCGCAGGGCGTCAACCCCGTAGGTGAGGGGGTCCAGCTTCATAAGCGTCTCCAGCCACCCGGGAACGTTGCGCATGGGGAACATGGCCCCGCTAAGGAAAAACAGAGGCATTACCAGGAAATTCATAAACACCTGAAACCCCTCCATGGTTTCCATACGTGACGCCACAGTGATTCCCAGCGATGTCAGTGAGAAAGCGATAAGGAACAGCACTGCCAGGAGCTTCAGCACCATTAATATATCCAGCTTTATCCCGATGAAAGGGGCGAAAAGAAGAAGTATGGACGCCTGTATCATGGCTATGGTGCTTCCCCCCAGCGCCTTGCCTATGGCCACCGACCAGCGGGGTACCGGGGCCACCAGCACCTCCTTGAGGAAACCGAATTCCCTGTCCCACACTATTGAAATTGCAGAGTAGACCGAGGTAAAAAGGACCGACATCCCGATTATGCCGGGATACATGAATTCCAGGTAGCTGAACTCACCTGGGGCCGAGGCAAACCGGAAGGAGGCCGAGAGCCCCGTCCCCATGATCAGGAGGTAAAGCATCGGCTGCCCCAGCATACCAACTATGCGGGCCCTTTCACGGTAGAAACGTATTACGTCCCTCAGCCAGATGGTATATGCCGCCTTTGCCGCCCTCATTTCCCATGCCTCGCTCTCATGTGTAATCTTACGCTGCCCCAGTTGTCCGGGGCCTCCTCCCGTATATCCCTTCCGGTAAGCTTTATAAAAACGTCGTCCAGGGTGGGCTTGTGCAGTGAAACGGACCGGACCCTGTCCCCCAGGAATCCCACCAGGGACGGTATAAAGGTCTCTCCACCGTCGATCTCCACCTGCAGGGCGTCCCCGGCTTCTCTGGCCGTAAGCCCGAACTTTTCACTTATCAGGCGCCTTACTTCCTCCTTTTCCGGGACCAAAAGGGTGATAATCTCTCCCCCCACCATTTTTTTCAGATTGGCCGGGGTGTCCAGGGCCACTATCCTGCCGTGGTCGATTATGGCTATGCGGTCGCAGTGCTCGGCCTCGTCCATGTAGTGCGTGGTCATGAATATGGTTATGTTTTCGGCGCTGCGAAGCTGGTGTAAGTAGCTCCAGATGCGGTTCCTGGTCTGGGGGTCCAGCCCCACCGTCGGCTCATCCAGGAATAGCACCCTGGGGTAGTGGATAAGCCCCCTGGCTATTTCCAGCCGCCTTTTCATACCGCCGGAAAAGGTCTTGACCTGGGCGTTTTTGCGGTCTGCCAGCTCAACCAATTCCAGCACCTCGGCCATCCTGCCGTCAAAGTCCCGCCTTTCCACGTTATAGAGCATTCCGTGAAAATAGAGGTTTTCTTTGGCGGTAAGCCTTTCGTCCAGGGTGGTTTCCTGGAAAACGAGGCCTATGGACTGTCTTACCTGGTTGGGCTGCCTGGTTATGTCAAACCCGGCGATGGAGGCCGACCCCGCAGTGGGCTTCAGCAGTGTGGCCATCATCTTGATGGTGGTGGACTTCCCGGCGCCGTTGGGGCCCAGGAATCCGAATATCTCCTTTTCACCCACCTCCAGGGAGACATCCTCCACAGCTATTAAATTTTTATATTTTTTCTGCAGGCTTCTTACTTCGATAATGCCCAAACTGACATCCCCCCGGCCATAACGGCACGTTTATGAAAAGATAGCCCTTTTCCGGCTTCTGTGTCAAGAGTTTTTGGAGATAAGGGCTTTAAGAATTTCCGGCCCCCTTTAAGGTAATGCTATCCGAAAAAGGGGGAATATATTATGCAGCTTGATCCGGGCGAACGTTCGGTGCTGGCGTACTTTCCGTCCGGCAGCGGCGCCAGAAAGGCCGCCCAGGAACTAAGTGATATGGGGTACCAGACCGTGCATGTGGATCGCATTTCCCACTACGGTGAAGGCGGCGAAGTGAGCGCCGGGGCCGCCCCGGCTAGAATGACCCTTTATTCCTCAAATGCCGGCCCCGGCGATAATATAAGCCTGGGAACAGTCAGTGGCGATGGGCTGTGGGCCGGTGGACACGGCGGCGCCGGAAGCGGCGCTGACGGTGGGAGGGCTTTTCTTGTAACGGTACTGACCAGTGAAGGAAACTCGGACCAGGTGACGGGCATACTGGAAAAACACGGGGGCCGCATATAATTATATTAAGGACAGAGGAATTATTTTGCCAATGCGTTGATGAAAAATATAGCGTAAGTGTATAATTTAAACAGCAGCTTTGAATTACATCAACCGGCCTACTAACTGCTTAGGGGAGTGATTATTATGCTGCGGGGCACCGGCGGCTCGCCAGGAATTATTATCGGCAGGGCTTTCATTTTCAGGCCGGAGGAACTGGTTTACGATCGCAGGCAGATATCAGCGGAGGAGGTTGAAACCGAAATTTTCCGCCTTCATCAGGCTGTTTCCCAGGCGCACAAGGAGCTTTCAGGGATATACTCGAGGACCCTTGCCGAATTCGGCAGGGACCGGTCGGGTTTTTTCCAGACGCAGCTCATGATACTGGAGGATCCTGCTTTTGAGTCGGAAATAATAAGAAGAATAAACGAAGGCAAGAATGTGGAGGCGTCGGTGGGCGAGACCGTGGCCAACTTTATGGGGGTGTACATGTCTTCAAAGGACGTGCACATGCAGGAAAGGGCCAACGACTACCGCGACGTGGGATGCAGGCTTTTAAGAATACTTCTGGGGCAGGCCTGGACACCGCTGCCAAGGATAAAGGAAAAATCGGTGGTTGTGGCCAGGGAGCTGACCACTGCCGACACCGTTCAGATTGACAGGGATAAAATAGAGGGGTTTGTCACAGAAACCGGCACGCGTACCTCCACCGTTTCAATAGTGGCCAGGTCAATAGAGGTGCCCGCCGTGGTGGGCGTGGGGAAAGTGCTTGACAAGGTGCAGTCGGGCGACCTGATTATTGTGGACGGCAGCAACGGCGTAGTTATAATCAACCCCGACGATCAGATACTGGCGGAGTATAGAAAGCGTGAGGAAACATACAGGGCCTGCAAAAACCAGCTCCAGATACTGCATGACATGCCCGCCCAGACCAAGGACGGGACCAGGATCAGGCTCTGGGCCAACATCGACCTGCCCGGGGAGGCCGCCTGCGCCCTGGCCAACGGGGCGGAGGGGATCGGGCTGATGAGGACCGAGCACCTGTTTATGGGCAGGGAGGATATGCCTGGTGAAAAAGAACAGTACGAGTTTTACCTAGAGGCCGTCAGGACTATGGGAGACAGGCCGGTGGTCATACGGACCCTTGACTTTGCAGGCCCCAACAGCCCCTTTTTCCTGACCGGGGCCTACGAGCCCAACCCGTTCCTGGGCTGCCGGGGCATAAGGCTCAGCTACAACTTCGAGCAGGTTTTCAAGACACAGCTTAAGGCCATACTGAGGGTCAGCGCCTTCGGCAATGTAAAGCTGATGGTGCCCATGATATCAAGGGTTGAGGAGTTGCAGAGGGCAAGGGGGCTATTAAGGTCGGCCATGGATGAACTGGCGGCCGAAGGCGTTAAATACAATCCCAAAATGGAATTCGGCATGCTGGTGGAGGTCCCGTCGGCAGCCCTCACCGCCGAGCTGTTTGCTCCGCATATAGACTTTTACAGCATAGGCACCAACGACCTGGTTCAGTACACCCTTGCGGTTGACAGGAGGATGGAGAAGGTCAACCTCGTGGACCAGGCGCTGCATCCCGCGGTGCTGAGGCTCATCAGGAGCATTATAGACGCCGGCAGCGCCATGGAGAGGAACGTGTCCATGTGCGGCGAGATGGCCGGTGAGCCCATGGCCACCCTGCTGCTTCTTGGCCTGGGGCTTCGCCAGTTCAGCGCGGTGGCCGGGTGCCTGCCGGAGATCAAAAAGATAATAAGGGCGGTCACCATAAGGGAAGCCAGGGAGGTAGCCCTAAAGGCCATGCAGATGCCCACCCCCGGGGAAATAAAACAGTACCTCCAGGACGAACTGAAGGCGCGGCGCTTGTATTTTTAGATTATTTTGGTTAAAATGTTAAAGGATTTGCCTTTTTGATCCGGGAGGTTGCGTTTTGAAAAAGATAGTAAGCGTAAGCCTGGGCTCTTCTAAAAGAGATCACAGCGTAAAAACGTCGTTACTGGGTATTGAATTTGAAATCAGCCGTAAGGGTACCGACGGGGATTTCGACAAGGCCCTTTCGTTATTACAGGAACTGGATGGTAACGTCGATGCCATCGGGCTGGGTGGTATCGACTTATATTTGTATGCCGGAAAAAACAGGTATGTTGTCAGCGACGGGCTAAAGCTCCTGGAAGCTGTCAAAAAGACTCCGGTGGTGGACGGAAGCGGCCTCAAAAACACATTGGAGAGGGAAACGGTTTTTTACCTGAGGGACAATACCGACCTGCTTCCCCCCGGCTGCAAGGTGCTGATGGTGAGCGCGGTGGACAGGTTCGGAATGGCCGAGGCCCTCAGTGATCTGGGCTGTGAAATGACCTTCGGGGACCTTATCTTCTCGGCGGGGATTCCCTATCCCATCAAGTCAGTTGAAGAACTGGAGGAAATAGCCCGCAAGACTTTGCCGGAAATGACCAGGCTGCCGTTCCACATGCTTTACCCCACCGGGGAAAAGCAGGATACACAGGATGAAAAAAAGGTGGAGAAGTACGGGCACTATTATCACGAAGCCGACGTCATCGCGGGGGATTACCACCTGGTCAGGCGTTACATGCCCGGGAATCTTAAGGGTCAGGTCGTCATCACCAACACAACCACCAAGGACGACGTAGAGTTTTTAAGGGAGAAGGGGGCCGGCTGGCTGGTTACCACCACCCCCGAGCTGGAAGGCCGTTCTTTCGGGACCAATGTTATGGAGGCTGCGCTGGTGGTGCTGCTGGACAAAAAGTGGGAGGACATAACTCCCGGGGACTACCTTGACCTGATGAAGCGCCTGGATATGAAGCCCAGGATCCAAAAGCTTTAGAACACATACGGAGGACATACATGGCTACCCACGAGGAAATTACCGGCAGCCTGAAGGCATTTCAGGAGGCCTATTCCGGCAATGCCAGGCTGAAAGTCATGAACCGTGACTGGGACAGGAATGTTCTCGTACTGGCTGACGACACGGAATCGGTCCACACCCTTGTGCTGAAGGACGGGGAGTTGTCCTTTGCAGAGGGGAAAACGGCCGAACCGGACCTGACCGTGATTGCAAGCAGCGATATACTGGCTGACATGTTTTACGGGGACATAACTCCCACCGAGCCTTACATGAACGGCACCCTCAGGATAATAGGATCCGAGGACGATATACTGCGGCTGGATTTTATTTCATTGTTAATCTGGGGTGAATAAATTGAAATTCAAAAAGGTGCTGACCCTGCGCACCGTTGTCGCCACCAGCGCTGGCCTTACCCTGGCCAGTTCGTCTTTTGTGGCGGCGGTTCAGGTGGCGGGTTTCCTGGCCGGGGACAGCTCCTGGCTGGCCATATTGATAGCCGGTTTTTTGTGTCTGGCCGCCGGGGCCTGTTTTTCGGAACTCAACGATATACTTCCCTCGGCTGCGGGCATCCGTCTGTATTTCGGCAGGGCCTTTGGCGACAAAGCGGCCCTTACTGTGTCAATGCTGTACATGCTGGTGGTCATGGGCGTGGTTGGGGCCGAGAGCTACATACTGGCGAATATATTGAACTACGCCGTCCCCGCGGTGTCACCCCTTGTCTGGATCGTGATCATGCTGGTTGCGGCCACACTGATGAACATCAGGGGAATAAAGATAGCGGGCAATTTCCAGGACGTGATAACATACGGTCTGATGGCTTCAGTGCTGGTTCTTTCATACTGGGGACTGGAGAAAATCGATTTCAAGCTGGCTGCGCCATTGCTTACCGGGGGCGCCGGCAGCCTTTTCAACGCGGTGGCCGTGGCTATTTTTCTCTTTGTAGGGTTTGAGTGGGTCACACCCCTGGCCGAGGAGGTTACCGATTCCCGCCTTATTTCCAGGGGAATGTTCATAGCGGTGGGGCTTTTGAGCGTTGTTTACTCCCTTTTTACCGTGGTGATGGCGGCCAACGTTCCCAGGGAGGAGTTGGTGAACTCTCCCATACCACAGCTTATCTTCGCCAAAAATATAATGGGGGAAGCCGGGGTGGCCTGGATTGTGATCATCAGCCTGGCTGCCTCCATAACCACTTTCAACGCGGGGCTTATCAGCGTGTCCAGATTTTTCTACGCCGCAGCCCGGGAGCACGCGCTCCCGGCGGTGTTCACCAAAATCAACATGCGCTGGCTGACCCCGTGGGTTTCCATACTGGCTGTCTTTGCGGTGGGGCTCACCCTTTCGGTGATAGTTTTGTTCACCGGCAAATACCTTGTGCTGGTCAACATGGCCGCTGCCGCCGAGTGCCTTGTTTATTCCCTGGCCGGCATCTCGGTGCTGGTATTGAGGAAAAAGATGCAAGACAAAAAGAGAGGCTTCACCATACCCTTTGGTCCCGTAATTCCGATAATTACCACGGTGGTGTTCGCCTTTTTGCTGGTGGGTGTTTTTTCCACCGACCCGCTCATGGCCCTTTGGATGGCCATCGGGCTGGGCATCATTTGGCTTTATGTTAATTATGTCGTGCCGGTGCTGAAGGAGAAGCACAGAGCCAGCCGTGCAGCACGCAGGAGGCCGGCGTCCAGGGCTGAACAGACCTCCGGTGAGGTGCCCGGGGCCAAAAAGCCCTGAGTGCCGGCCTCCCGGTCAGCCTTTCAGCCCTAGTGATTTATACACCGCATTATCTACCCTGTTGTCATAGGGAAGGCCTTTGTCCTTTCTGTACTGCACTATAACTTTTTCCATCCCGTAACCGAATATTCCGTCCACTCCTATATCATATCCCAACCGCTTAAGGGCGGCCTGCACCTCCATTACTGCTGCCCCCTTTTCTCCTCTCGCCAGTGTCATGTACGGTTTATCCATGTATAAGAAAGGATTTCCCACTATCACCACCGGAGTGCCCACCGGAACCCAGCGGTAGAGCTGCTCCACATGGCTGTTGAACATCCGTATGCAGCCATGGCTTTGGTAGCCCCCTATGGAGTAGGGTTTGTTGGTTCCGTGTATACCGTAGATTCCCCAGTTGACGCTGAGGCCCATCCAGCGGGTCCCGAATCCGGTCCCCCAGTTGGTGGCCTTCCTTACCACCTTCCAGTTGCCGATGGGGCTGGGGGTTTCATATTTACCCACGGCCACAGGAAACTGGTGATACGGCTCTCCGTCATTGAAGAGGGTGAGAATTCGCCTGGTGGTGTCTATCACAATGGTTTTTCTGCCGGACGGCGGAGGCTTGTCTTTCAGGGTGGTCTTTTTTTCAACGGCCTGTGACATCACGTCCCAGGTGTAATCAACCACTTTTCCGTCAACTTTCAGGCCGTATTCTTTCTGGAACCGGCATACCGCCTTTTCAGTCCTCGCGTCAAAAACACCGTTCCGCGTAACATCATGAAAGCCCAGCGCAAAAAGAGTCTCCTGGAGTCCCAGCACATCTTCGCCCTCTAGGGGCGGCTGGCTGAAATACAGCTTCCGTGGCTGGTCGCAGTTGATAGGGCATATAATGGGGCCGGAAGGCATAGCCAGCGCCTTTTGTGACGCTAGAATAAAAACTGCAAATACAAAGGCGTACAATATTCGGGGAAGACTGACGTACAATATGATCTCCCTCCACAGTCGTAAAATGAGCTTTTATAGTTATCCCCCCAATTCTTTTTGAAGATTACCGTTCAGGCTGCTATTACATGAAGAAATATGTGTCACTGGAAGTAGAAATTTCATATTTTTTGGGAACTTATAGCACCCCTTTGTAGTCATATAAATAGCTGACTAAAAGGGGTAGGTGATAAATGCCGTCAACTGAAAAGTTTCGTTTGGTTCCAGGCAGATTATTGTTTCTGGTATCGATTTTTTTATTTTTGCTGGCCCTGTCTGCACCGCAAAACGCATTGGCGGACCAGGCCGTGATAAAGGAGGCCGTGGTGAACCTGCGGGCCGCTCCAGGCACTGGCAGCACCATAGTGGGGAAAGCTGCTCAGGGTGAAAGGCTGGAGGTTTTGTCCAAGCAGGGGGACTGGTACCGTGTAATAAAGAACGGCATCGAAAGCTGGGTGGCCGGCTGGCTGGTCTCGCTGGAACAGGCTCCCGCGCAGTCCCAGGCCCCGGGACTGGGACAGGCCGTGGTAAAGGAGCCCTTGGTAAACCTGCGGGCCGCTCCAGGCACTGACAGCGCCATAGTGGGGAAGGCGGCCAAAGGTGAAAGACTGGAGATCTTGTCCAAGCAGGGCGACTGGTACCGAGTTATAAAGAACGGCACCGACAGCTGGGTGGCCGGCTGGCTGGTGGAGGTCAGCCGGGAGCCTGTGGCATATCCCTACGGGGATGGCGGTTCAGGTGCACCGGAAACCTCCGGCGCTGCTCCAACTGCGGAAATGACCGCCGCTAGGGCTGAAGTTACCGAAAGCGGGGTAAACATACGCAGCGGCCCGGGTACTGGCTTCAGGATCTTGGGACAGGCCGTGGCCGGAAGCCAGTATGACGTTGCCGACAAGTCCGGAGGCTGGTACAAGATATCCGGAGGCAGCGTTTCAGGGTGGATCAGCGATCAGTTTGTCAAAATATCAACCGCTGCAGCTTCAAGGGGGGCGGCGGAAAGGCCTTCTCCCGTTTCAGGGGTGGCGGTGGTAAAAGGATCTGAAGTAAACATCCGAAGCGGTCCAGGAACAAATTACAACGTGTTATCCAGCGCCAACCGGGGACAGAGATTTTTACTGGTGGACAAGGCAAACGACTGGTATAAAGTAAAGCTTGACAATAACAGGAGCGGCTGGGTGGTAGCTTGGCTGGTGGATGTGGACAGGCCCCCGGCTCAGGGAAATGAAGGCAGCCCGGCAAATCCGGGACAAAACAAAGGGCCCGGGACTCCGGCCGAAAGCGGCGCTCAGAACGGGACCGGAATCATTCCGCCCCCGCCGCAGAAAGAACCGGAAAAAGGTGAAGTGACAACCCCTCCCAAAACCGAAGAAAAAAAGCAAAACGGTTTAATCAAATCGGTGTCGGCCGTGACCGAGGGCGACAATACGGTGGTAATGATAAAGTCCGACGGAAAGCCGATGAAATACTCGGTGACCACGGCACTTAATCCTGACCGAATAGTGGTTGATATCAGTGATTTTGAGCCGGGATCGGCGCCGGAGAAGATCAACTTTAAATCTTCATTGATTGATGGTGTGAGGGTTGGGCTGAACAGCAGGACTCCGGCGGTAACCAGGGTTGTTGTCGACCTGGGCAGGGTGGTAAAGTATGAAAAGTCTCTATCCTCCGACGGGACCCAGCTAAAGTTAAAAATAATGCCCCGCACGGAAAAGTCACTTAAAGGGGCAAAGATTGTACTGGACCCGGGCCACGGGGGAAGCGACCCCGGGGCAATAGGCCCTTCAGGGCTCAAGGAAAAAACGGTAAACCTTGACATCGCCCAAAAGGCGGCCCAGATTTTAAGGAACCAGGGCGCTACAGTGTTGATGACCAGGACCACCGACACTTACGTGGACCTGTACAGCCGCCCTCAAATGGCTGAAAAAATGGGAGCCGACCTGTTTGTGAGCATACATAACAACGCCAGTACAAGCACGAAGGCCGCCGGCACCAGCACCTATTACAGGAGGTCCGATGATAATGGAATGGACCTGGTGAGGCTGGAAGGCGTGTACCTGTCCAGGACCATTCAGAAAAATCTCATGGGCACGCTGAAAAGATCCGACTTGGGAGTGCTGCAGGCCGATTTCGTTGTTATTGCCAAGTCCAAGGTTCCGGCCGCGCTGGCGGAAATTGCATTCATTTCAAACCCGGAAGAGGAAAAATTGCTTGCCGGCGAATCTTTCAGGATGAAGGCTGCAACGGCCATTGCCCAGGGAATAGCCGATTACCTGAAATTGAAGTGAGTATAAAAGGGTTAAAAAAGCGGTTCGTTTTTACGGGCTGCTTTTTTACGTCTTTTTATTGGAATCGGGAGGTGAAATCGTTATAATCTTAAAAGGAAAACATAGCCGGCAAAAAGGCATGTACTTGATTAATAAAGGGGAAGCTTCGGAAAGTAATGACTGTAAAACGAAAAATAGGCATAACCACCACGGTGCCGTCCGAAATAATTTACGCGGCCGGATATATACCGGTGGACCTGAACAATGTTTTTATCACAGACCCGGACCCGTGCCGGCTGGTGGACCAGGCGGAGCTGGCCGGGTACCCCAGGAATGTCTGCGCCTGGATAAAGGGAATATACAGCACCGCTTTAAACCACGGCATCGACACCGTAGTGGCCGTGACCCAGGGTGACTGCAGCAACACCCACGCGCTTATGGAGACCCTGGAGCTTTCCGGAATCGATATAATACCCTTCGCCTACCCGTTCGACCGGGACAGAGACCTTCTGGGGCTTCAGATTGAAAAACTTATGGACCGCCTGGGGGCTGGCTGGGAGGAAGTAAACAATACAAAGGAAAAGCTGGACGGCATCAGGTCCCGGGTGCACCTGATCGACCGCCTGACCTGGCAGGAAAACCGGGTCAGCGGCTGGGACAACCACCTGTTTCAGGTCTCCTGCAGCGACTTTGACGGTGACCCTGAGGCTTTCCTGGAAAAGGTAAACCGGTTCATCGACGGCTTGAAGGACAGGCCCCCCGTGGCCGGTGAAATAAGGCTGGGCTATATAGGGGTGCCCCCGATAATGGACGATATATATGATTATCTGGAGGAGCGGGGCGCCAGGGTGGTTTACAACGAGGTCCAGCGCCAGTTTGCAATGCCTTTTCCCGGGGCCGGACTCACCGAGCAGTACAGGCTTTATTCATACCCGTACGGAATTTTTTACCGGCTGGAGGACATCAACCGGGAGTCGGAAAGGCGGGGGCTGCACGGCCTGATACACTATGCCCAAAGTTTCTGCTACCGGCAGATCGAGGACCTTATTATAAGAAAAAAAGTCAGCCTGCCGGTGCTGACCCTGGAAGGGGACAGGCCCAACAAGCTGGACGCCAGGACCAGGATAAGGATAGATTCGTTTATAGAGATGCTTAGTTAGCTTTGTAGCCCTTATATGGGGTCAGAATCCAGAATCCAAAAGACAGAATCCGGAATAAAAATAATCAAACTGCATGTAGTTCTGGACTCTGGATTCCGACGAAAATTAATGGCCAGGAGGTAGAACATGAGGATAACTGTTTTGGGGTGCTGGGCGCCTTATCCCCGGGCGGGGGGAGCCTGCTCCGGCTACCTGGTGCAGGACGGGGCCGCCAACGTGGTTCTGGACATGGGAAACGGATCCTTCAGCAGCATGTGCCGGCTGTTCGATTTCAGGACCGTCAGGGCCGTTATACTGACCCACCTCCACCCGGACCATTTTGCTGACATAGAATGCATGAGACATGCGGTAGAGGGGGCATTGCGGGACGGCAGCCTCAGGCTGGGCCCGGTGGACCTGCTTTTGCCCCGGGAGCCGTCGGACGTAGCCACTCGCATAGCCGGGCTTAAAAAGGCCTTTAACGTCACCTTTATTGAGGACCTGCCTGTGGAAACCGTCCCTCCGGGGGTTGAGGCCAGGGTGTTTAACGTGGGCCCGGTCCGGTACTACTTGCTCTCCACGAAGCACTCGCTGCCCTCCTACGCGGTGGGGGTTGAAGGGTCGGGGTACTTTGTCTATTCAGGAGACACCGGGCCCACGGAAAAACTGGAGCTTTTCGCGCAGAAGGCCGATATACTCCTTTGTGAGGCCAGCGGCCTGGACACCGACACCGACTACGTAAGAGGGAGCCACATGACGGCCCGGCAGGCGGGCGAGTTGGCCAAAAGGGCCAGGGTAAAGGAGCTTATCATAACCCACTTCTGGCCGGAGTACGACCTTGATGAACTAAGGGCCCAGGCCGAACAGGGATATGGCGCCAAAGTGGAGATAGCCACCGAGGGAGACACCTATTTTGTTTATTAGGTTTAGGAGTTAAGCCCTCAGGTAAATATATAACACTGGCAGGAATTTTTTAGGCCGGGCCTTGAACCGGGCATTTGTCCCCCGTGGGCAGGATGCCTGTGAGGCGGCAAATAAACGGGAGGGAAAAAAATGGTGAGGGTTGACGGCAGAAAGCCGGGACAAATCAGGCCGGTGAAGATTACCAGGCGATTCAACAAATACGCCGAAGGATCGGTGCTGATAGAAATGGGCGATACCAAGGTGATATGCACAGCCACGGTGGAGGAAAGAATACCGAGCTTTCGCAAGCTGGAAGGACTGGGCGGGTGGGTAACCGCCGAGTACGCCATGCTTCCCAGGTCCACCGGCATGAGGAGCCCCAGGGAGAGGGGGAAAATCGGGGGAAGGACATATGAGATACAGAGGCTCATCGGCCGCAGCCTGAGGTCGGTGGTGGACCTTGAGGCTCTTGGGGAGAGGACGGTAACGCTGGACTGCGACGTGATTCAGGCCGACGGCGGAACCAGGACGGCTTCCATCACCGGGGCTTTCGTGGCCATGGTCGACGCCTTCAGCTACCTTGTGGAACAGGAACTGTTGCGCAGCATCCCGGTAAGCGACTTCCTGGCGGCCATAAGCGTTGGCAAGGTAAACGGCCAGGCGGTGCTGGACCTGTGTTTTACGGAGGATTCGGCGGCCGATGTGGATATGAATGTGGTGATGACGGGTACTGGGAAATTCGTTGAGATACAGGGTACCGGGGAGGAGGCCGTTTTTTCCCGGGACGAAATGAACCGGATGCTTGATATTGCCCAGGAAGGCATAGCCCTTTTGGTTAACTGCCAGAGGGAGGTGCTGGGCGATATAGCAAGAAAAATAGGGGCTGGTGAGTAGATTTGCGGATAGTGGTGGCCACAAAAAACAAGGGGAAACTGAGGGAGCTTGAAACAATGCTGGGGCCGCTGGGCATAAAAGTTATGTCTATGGACCACTATCCCCATATCCCCGATGTAGAGGAAGACGGCGAGACCTTTGCTGAAAACGCCATAAAGAAGGCCAGAGTGGTGGCCGGGGCAACCGGCGAGATTGCCCTGGCCGATGACTCCGGCCTGGAGGTGGACTGCCTGGGCGGTGCGCCCGGGGTATACTCCGCCCGTTTCGCCGGCGAGGAGAAGGATGACCGGGCCAATAACGAAAAACTGCTGAGACTTTTGGATGGGGTGCCGCTGGAAAAGAGAGGGGCCAGGTTCATGTGCGTGGTGGCCGTAGCGCTGCCGGGAGGCCGGGTGTACACGGCGGAAGGATCGTGTGAGGGAGTGATCGGTTTCCGCCCTGAGGGCGAGGGAGGCTTCGGCTATGATCCTCTTTTTATTGTGCCCGATTTGGGAAAAACTTTCGCCCAGCTTGATATGGACATTAAAAACAGCATCAGCCACAGGGGAAAGGCATTCGACATGGCAAGGGAAATTATTGCAGGCCTAGCCGCAGGTCAAGAAAAAAGATGAAATAAAAATATTCCTGAAACGAAGGACATTTGTCTTCTTTTGAGAATATCAAAGTAGAGACAAAACCCAGTACGATTTGAGTGTGTTTGTATGAGGATAGGGCTATTAAGCGACACCCACGGCATCCTGAACCCGGCCTTCAAGGCCATCGATGCTATGGGAGACATCGATCTCTTAATCCACTGCGGGGACCACTACCGGGACGCGTCAAAAATTGCGGCATGGGTCAATGTGCCGGTCCATGCGGTGGTGGGCAACTGCGACTCCCGGATGGACGGCCCCGATGAAAAGCTGCTGGATTTAGAGGGGATTCTGATATATATAACCCACGGACACCGCTATAATGTGAAGAACTCCCTTATGAAACTTTATTACAGGGCGCTGGAGCTTAAGGCCAGCGTGGCGGTTTTCGGCCATACCCACGTGGCGGGGTACGGCTATACCCATGCGCCGGGCTGCCCCAACAGTGAGGGACTTTTAATGATTAACCCGGGAAGCGTCTCGGACCCCAGGGGAGGCGACAGACTCAGCTATGGAGTGCTGGAGATTGAGGGCGGCGTCGTCAGGCCCGGGATACACTACCTGTAACCGGGATCAGGCCGGTAAAAAAATGATAAAGAACATGAAAATACCTGCAACATACCCTTTGACTCGGGGCCGGTTACTGTGCTATAATTTTTATTGTCGCAAATGAATATTAAAAAACATGCGGGTGTAGCTCAATGGTAGAGCGTCGGCCTTCCAAGCCGATTACGTGAGTTCGATTCTCATCACCCGCTCCATTATTTTATACGGGCTCCACCGGAATAGGGCAGGCAGTTTATAGGCAAGGGATTTTCACAGTTGAATGTGAGAATCCCTTATTAATTTGGATGGCCGACGGGAACCGGGAAACGGTAAAGACTTTTTTCAACAATTCAACAACCGGCACCAGGGGACTTTTACCTTTCTGCTATGTCAATAACTCCCAGGCCAACACCCCGGCGATCCCTCCCAGGACCACCAACATTATGTTTATACGCAGCAGCGCCAGGATAACAGAAGCCAGGGATCCGGCCACGGCGGACTCCACGCTGCCGGTGGAATTGATAACGCCGGGAAAGATAAGGGCGCTCAGGGCGGCGTAAGGAATGAACCTTAAAAAGGAGTTAACGCGGGGCGGCAGTTTTATGTTGTTCAGCAGGACTACGGGAAGCATGCGGGGGATGTATGTAACCGCCCCCATTCCCAGCACTACCAGCCAGAGATTGTCCGTCATTGGTCATCACCCCCGGGAAAAACAGCGGCCCCCGCCGCAGCGGCAACCAGTGTTGATATTATTATGCCCCAGCCCGCTGACAGGCCGGAGAAGAGCGGAATCCAGTTAAGAAGAGAATGAACGGCCAGCGCCACCAGGGAAACCACCAACACCGGTTTTGAAGTTCTGAGGGATGGCACCAGGAGCCCGATGAACATGGCGTAAAGAGCTATGCCCATGCTGTCCCGGACAATTTCAGGCAGCCCGCCGGCCAGAAAAATTCCCACCCAGGTACCGGCGTTCCAGGCCGAAAAGGCCAGGAAATTCAAGGCCAGCACGAACTCCGGGCTGATCAGCGGCTCTTTTCGGAACGAGGCCACAGAAAATGTTTCATCGGTTATGCCAAAGGCCAGTAACGGCATCCACCTGCGCTGGCGGTCCTTTTCAATTCGCCGTGAGATGGAGGCCGACATGAGCAGGTGGCGCAGGTTGACAATAAAAGTGGTTAAAACAATTTCCCACGGTGTCACGCCGGAGGCCATCAGTGTGACGCCAACGAACTGGCTTGCACCGGCGAAAACAACCAGGGACATTAGAATCGTTATGTAATTGGGAATTTCCACGGATTTGGCCAGCAAGCCGAAGGCGATGGCGATGGGAATATAGCCGACGGCAATAGGTATGCCGGCTTTCAGCCCGTCGGCGGCGGTTAAAGTAACAGTTGACGGGCGTACGCCCGCACTGGTTCCGTCAGTAAAGCCACAGGTCTTTGCTTCCAAAACTTGCCCTCCAATCTTCGCATAGAAATAATATACTATATATGTTTTTCGCAGCACAAGGGGGGTTTTGCCGGCAGCACACATAAAGGGAAAAGTTACCTTGTGTAGAAGATATATTTATTCACCTTTGCACCGGCTTAAAAGGCATTGGGGGTATTGCGATAAAAAGTACAAGATTGGTATATATATTAATGCTTTTGGTGCCGCTTATCTGGAGTTCAAATTTCATCATCGGCAGGGTTTTGGTGCAGTACATCCCGCCTTTTACCATGACCACCACCAGATTTGGAGTTGCATTAATTCTTTTGCTGGCCATTTTGAAGGTTAAGGGGTTACTGAGGCGGCCCGACAAGGACTTGTATTTTCCGCTTATCATGCTGGGATTAAGCGGGGTTTTTGGTTTTAATACAATAATATACATAGGTTTAAAATATACTACTGCTGTAAACAGCACTATCGTAAACGCTTTCAGTCCTATTGTGGTGGGAGTTTTGTCCGCCTTATGGCTGAAAGAAAAATTGCGCTTCAGCCAGGCAACAGGGCTATTGCTGTCTTTTCTGGGTATAGTCGTAATTGCTGCGAAAGGTTCATGGCAGGTACTGTTGTCTCTGGGGTTTAATCCCGGTGATGTGATTGTGTTTTTGGCTACTATTGTCTGGGCTTTCTTCACTGTGTTAAGTAAAATGGTTTTATCCCGCCTGTCGACGCTGGAAACCACCACTTACGCAAATCTGGCAGGCGTCATATTTCTTGTGCCGGCTATGTTTTACGAATGGGGAGGTAAAATTCCTCCATTTACCCCAACCATTATTTTGATGCTGATCTATTTGGGTATTTTCGCCTCTGTGCTGTCCTTTCTCTGGTGGAACAAAGGTGTGTCGGAGATCGGGCCCACCAGGGCCGCGGCTTTTTATAACCTGATCCCGGTTTATGCTTCAGTGCTGGCATATTTTTTACTCGGGGAAAAATTGTATATATATCACTTAATTGGAGGTCTAATGGTTTTGGCCGGTGTTTATCTGGGGATAATGAAAAGAGGGGAGAGGCAGATAAAAAAGACACAATAGCGCGAATAAGGGCTGCCATTGTTTTGATAAAGTGTCGGTGTTCCCCTGGCAGATAAGATCATAAATTTATAAGTACCCAGCTGAAAATCAGGGTTAGCGCCAGGGCGTCATAAATCCATTCATGCTGTTTAACTGAGTTTTCGGTAGTTTGTTCCATCATAATATTTCATGTTTCGATTTTGTTCAAAATTCCTTTTGTCAAAATGGAAGTGCGTACATATATCTGAAATTTTCTGCGGTTCGCTAAAGAGTGGCCCTTTTTCGGGGCCATCCGGTTTCAGGCGGCTCCCGGCAATATATCAAATTATATATTTACATTTTAACATAATTAAATTATTATATAATTAAATACTTAAGAAAGATGTCTCCGGGAGGATTGTAATGAGTGTGACCACTGTATTGATGAGCGGAGTGTATGAACTGCTGGACTACCTGTCCGGCCACGTGCTGACATGCCTGGTGCCGGCCTTCTTTATAGCCGGCGGGATAGCGGCCATGGTTGCCACAGGGGCGGTGCTGAAATATTTCGGGCCCCGGGCCCCCAAGCCAACGGCTTATGGGGTGGCCTCGGTATCCGGGGCCATTCTTGCGGTGTGCTCGTGCACAGTACTGCCTCTTTTTGCCGGTATTCACAAAAAAGGGGCGGGATTAGGCCCGGCGGTGGCTTTCCTTTTTTCGGGACCGGCCATCAACATACTGGCGATAGTTCTCACCGCCCGTACAATGGGCTGGGAAATCGGCCTGGCCAGGGCCGTCGGGGCCATAGGCTTTTCGGTTGTGATAGGGCTGATTATGGCCTTTATATTCCGGAAAGAGGAGAGCCTTAGGGAGGAAGACGAGAGTATGTTCGCCGGCGGGGAGGGAAGGCCGCTTGTCCATTTGCTGGCCTTTTTCGGGGTGCTGGTAGCCATACTTCTTTTCGGCACCGCGGCCATACCATTTTGGTCCAAGCTGGCCATACTGATTGCATTGTTAAATTCAATGGCCCTTGTGCTGGGCTTCTGGTACGGCAGGGACGAGGTCATGGACTGGATGAGGGAGACCTGGAAGTTCGTCAAAATGATTTTCCCTGTGCTGATAATAGGGGTATTCGTGGCCGGAGCGCTCAAGGCCGTCATCCCCCAGCAGTGGGTTCAGTCCACTGTGGGCGGAAACTCTCTGGCGGCCAATGCCATTGCCTCGGTTTTCGGTGTGCTGATGTATTTTTCCACCCTTACCGAGGTGCCCATCGTAAAGGCCTTGCTTGACATGGGCATGGGCAAAGGTCCGGCCCTGGCGCTTCTTCTGGCCGGCCCGTCCCTGAGCCTGCCCAGTATAATAGTTATCGGGCGGGTGATGGGAGTTAAAAAAACTGCGGTGTATGTAATGCTGGTGCTGGTCCTGTCCGCGTTAACCGGAATGTTGTTTGGGTATTTTGCTGACTGACTGCCTGCCTTTCTTGGGGCATGGTAAATTATGCCAATAGGAATTCTGTGGAATAGGTAAGGTAAGTCAGTCTCAGGAAACAGACATATTATTAAAAATACAATTAAGAGGGGGTGTAAGATGGAGAAATATGTCAGAGTTTTTAAAGCTTTGGGTGAGCCCACCCGCCTTAAGATACTCAGGCTTCTTTCAGTACGGCCCATGTACGTATGCGAGTTGGAGTCGGTGCTGGGGATAAGCCAGCCCAGGATATCGCAGCATTTGAGGGTATTAAAGGAGGCGGGTATACTCAGGGAGGCCAAAGAGGCCCAGAAGACTTTTTACAGGGTGAACTGGGACACCGTTGACAATGTTCTGAGCGACTTTCTGGAATTTCTCAGGGTGGACATAAAGCAGCTTCAGGATTTTAAAGAGGAGTGCGCAAGGATTGAGAGCCTTGACTGCGACAGCAGTGTCATATCCTGCAAAATGGGCAGTAAGTGAATATAAACAACAATATGGAAAGGTTGGGTGGATAAATGGAGATCAAGGTTCTGGGACCGGGATGCAAGAACTGCAAGACTCTTGAGTCAGCGGTGCTAAACATCGTGGGGGAAATGGGAATTGAGGCCAGGGTGGAAAAGGTGGAAAACCCGAAAAAAATAGCCGAACTGGGTGTGCTGATAACCCCCGGGCTTATTATCAACGGTAAAATCAAGTCCAGCGGCAGGATTCCCGGCAAGGACGACATTGTAAAGTGGATTAAGGAAGAAATGGGGAAATAAGTTTTTTATTTATAAACAACATAACACGGAGGTTGCAATTTTTCCATGGCTAAGCCGTTAACACGCAGGCTTTCTTTTCTTGACCGCTACCTGACTCTGTGGATTTTCCTGGCAATGGCTGCCGGGGTTCTGATCGGCTATTTTTATCCCCAGATTGCGGGCTTCTGGGGCAAGTTCCAGGTGGGGACCACCAACATACCCATCGCAGTGGGGCTGATACTGATGATGTACCCTCCCCTTGCCAAGGTCCGCTACGAGGAACTTCCGACAGTTTTCAGCGATAAGAAACTATTGAGCCTTTCCCTTATTCAAAACTGGATAGTGGGCCCCATCGTCATGTTTGTGCTGGCTGTGCTTTTTCTAAATGACAAACCGGATTTAATGACCGGAGTAATACTGGTGGGACTGGCGCGCTGCATAGCCATGGTGCTGGTGTGGAACGACCTGGCCGGCGGAAACCCGGAGTATGTAACCGGGCTGGTGGCCTTCAACGCCATTTTCCAGGTGCTAACATATTCCGTTTACGCTTATGTATTCCTTGCTGTTATTCCCCCCTGGCTGGGAATGTCCTCAGTGCTGGTCAATGTGTCCATGGCTGAGATCGCCAAGACCGTTTTCATCTATCTCGGTATTCCCTTTATTGCCGGATACGTCACACGCTCAGTGATGGTCCGGTTCAGGGGGCGCGACTGGTATGAGAAAAGATTTGTGCCCAGGATCGGCAAACTCACCCTTATTGCCCTCCTTTTCACCATACTGGTGATGTTCTCCTTAAAGGGGGACCTTATAGTAACGCTGCCTCTTGACGTTACAAGGGTAGTTATCCCCCTGACCCTGTATTTCATCTTCATGTGGCTGACTACTTTCTTCATCGGCAAGTGGATAGGGGCTGACTACGGCAGGACCACCACCATCGCCTTTACCGCCGCCAGCAACGATTTTGAGCTTGCCATCGCCGTGGCCGTGGCCGTTTTTGGAATTCACTCGGCCCAGGCCTTTGCCACCGTGATTGGGCCTCTGGTGGAGGTTCCGGTGCTGATCGCCCTTGTCAACGTGGCGCTGTATTTCAAACGGAAATATTTCGGGCACCAGCTGCGGACGAGGTAAAATACGAATTAAGGAAAACTGACGAATAAAAGTCAGCTTTCAAAAAATGTATGGGCAGGTTGATTTTTATACCATGAAATCAGCGTTTATTTCCGATGTGCACGGTAACTTATACGCCCTTGAGGCTGTATTAAAAGACATTGAGTCCAGGGACATTACGCAGGTATACTGCGCCGGGGATCTTGTGGGCTACGGCCCTCGCCCCGACGAGGTGATTGATCTGATACAAAAAAATAAAATACCCACAGTGATGGGTAACTATGATGACGCCATAGGAAATATGAGGCTTATCTGCGGCTGTGATTACAAGGACGAAGAATCCCTGCGGCTGGGGGAAAGATCTATGGCCTGGACCAGGGACAACACCTCGGAAGCCGGCAAAAAGTGGCTCCGGGAACTGCCCCCCGGGATAAGCTTTTCGGATTCAGGCCTGAGAGTATTACTGGTGCACGGGAGCCCCAGGGCGTTGAACGAGTACCTGTTTGCAGATGCTGAAGAGGGCTATTTAAATGAAATGCTGGTGGAAAGCCGCACCGACGTTATTGTATGCGGGCATACCCACCTCCCTTATTGCAGAAGGCTCTCCCGGGGATATATTGTAAATGCCGGCAGCGTTGGAAAACCAAAGCACGGTAACCCCAATGCAACCTATATGATACTGGAGGCAGGCGAAAAGGGCCTTGCCGCCGAGATTGTGGAGGTTCCCTACGATTACGAAAAAACAGCCGGGGAGATAGATCAGTCCGGCCTTCCCCTGGAGTTTGCCCGGATTGTAAGGACGGGTAGGGCATGACATTGAAAAACAGTGATAACCCCGCACTAAACAAGGGGGTACACCCCCTTGAAACCCCCCGTGTGTTAGGAAATTACCCGAAGAATCACTTTCAGGATAATTTTCTGGCTATTTCTAAATTTTAAGCGCAGGTCTCCTTGAGGAAGCCTGCGTTTAATTTTTTAGTCGAGGTACTCCTTCACTTCGTCCCTGGCCGCCTGCCTGTCCTTCTTTTTGTTTTTACCCGCATTGTTGTCGTGAACCCTGGTTTTGGGGTTAATAGCCCAGGTTTTCCGTGATTTTGATATTATATCAGTTGTTTTTATCCTTCTTTTCATTGCAATACTCCCCGAAACGTTATTCTTGTCACCCTAACTATATTCCAATGGACAGCCGGGGGCAAGGGATAAACAGGTTAAGGAATTCGACCGCAGAGTCGGCGAGGTAATGGAATTGTCTAAAGAAAATCCGGTGCTGCTTAATATGCTAACTCTGCTCACCCATTATTCCCAGTGTGATTACCTGTCAATATTCAAGGTGATGGGCGGTCCCCTGGCAGGCAGGATCACCGGTGAGGTCGTAGACGGCAGGCTGGCATCCGGGAAGGCAATGCCCCTTCAGGAGGCGGTCAGAAGGGCCCTGCAGGGCTGCCTGGATCAACTGAAAGAAACGGAATGCAGCATGGACGCAGGTTTAAAGGTGTGGGTTTACGAGGGGTTGACTTACATGATTTACAGCGATAGCGGGCCGGTGAATGGAGGACTACGACAGGATTAAGAAATACCTGGACGGTAAGTTGTTTGGGATTGCTGACTGAGTGCCTTCCGGAATATTGCCTTGCTCCTCCCGGGTATATTAAATCCTACAAAAACAAAGGGGGGCAGGTATGAAAAAGAAAAACAGGCAGACCATCAAGCCCAAAGGAAGCAGGAAAGAAGACCTTAACAGGGTCCGGGGCACGCAGCGTGTTTACGACCCTGAAAGGGGTCCGGAAAACAAGTAACCGTGTATTTTTGCAGGTGGTTTTCCTGTATCTAGTATAAAACCCGGTATCGCACCGGGTTTTTGTACCTACTTCTGCTCGCCGCAGTATCCTCCGCCATAGCCGCTGCCGAAGACCAGCAGTATGAGGATCAGAAAGATTATGAAAGAGCTGTTGTTATATCCGCCACCAAAACCGTAACCCATTAACTAAACACTCCTTTTTGTTTTATTGGGGACTGTTATTTTTTCTCACCATAGTAGCCGCCGCCGTAGCCCCAACCGCTGCCGAAAACCAGCAGGATTAGGATCAGGAAGATAATGAAGCTGCCGTCAAAGTACGGCCCGTAGCCACCACCATAGCCGGTTCCTGACATTTTTTATCCCCCTTTCCTTTGACCTGATGCCATTATATGTGGCGAGGCAAATATTGGTCACAGGGGGATCAAAAATTAATATGAATGCCGAAAAAGGATGCCCGGCCAGTTTTTTAAAAGGTAAGACCGGTAACACTTTTCCCGCCAGATGAATAATCTGGTAAAAAAATAAATATTAAGGGAAAGGAGGGTAAATATGGGCTACGGATACGGCGGTGGTTATGGCGGTGGTTGTGGCGGCGGACACTACGGCCCGTATTTTGACGGCAGCTTCATCTTATTCCTAATCTTGATACTCTTGGTCTTCAGTTACCCCGGGTTTGGCGGCTACTACGGTGAAAAAAAGTAATCGAATAGTCATCGAAACTTGATCTCAAAGGAGTGTTGATTAATGGGTTACGGCTTCGGCGGCGGATATGGCGGCGGCAGCTTCATTATTTTCTTGATCCTGATACTGCTGCTTTTCGGCAGCGGCTTCGGCGGGGGATATTACGGAGAACAGAAATAGTTAACCAAAAACCCGGGTAAAACCGGGTTTTTTACATTTAAAAGTCTTAATAAAACATGTAACATTGTGTCATGTTATCCATAATATGGTAACAAAAGGGGTGATATAATGGGATACGGATTCATTCCTTCACCTACCTCGAGGCCGCCCAAAGATGACAAGCAAAAAACTCAAGGTCCCGGTTGCGGCCATGGTCCCGGTTATGGTCCCGGCTATGGATACGGGCCGTGGTTCAGGCCCTGGTGGTGGTTCTGGCGGCCATGGTTCGGCCCGTATAGGAAGAAATGATATTTTTAACGATACCCGGTTACTCTCGGGTATCTGTTTTTCTAACGCTGCCCCCATGTTGGATAAATATTACTTCTGATGTAGAAATAACCTCACCTGAAAGGGGGCCCAGGCATAGGATGTAAAAAAAGTTCAATTTATGGGGATGAAATATGTACAGAAATATAAACCCGTTCACATTGTCTCTTATCCCGATTTTGCCGGTGTATGGCATGGACCCCCAGGCAGCTGAAAAGGTTGACGGTGTGAAAAAGGTTGTGGAAAGGGTCTCCGCCGCCGTATAGATAATGTTCTGTGAGGGACAATATAATTTGATTATCGATAAAGGTGGTGGAAGAATTGTTTAAACATGACAAGAACCTTCTGGAAATAGTAAAGGTGGAAAGACCGAACCCGACTTACGCCGCGATGCTTACCGAGCAGCTGGGCGGTCCTCACGGCGAACTGAAGGCGGCCATGCAGTACATTTCCCAGAGCTTCCGCATTAAGGACCCCGCCATAAAGGACCTCTTCATGGACATTGCCGCAGAGGAATTGAGCCACATGGAGATGGTGGCCACGGCGGTAAATATGCTGAACGGCCACGACGTGAACGCACAGTCGGTGCAGTCCGGGCATATTGAAAGCCAGGTGCTCACCGGGCTCAATCCTTACCTCTCCAACGCCTCAGGGGTGCCCTGGACGGCCACTTACGTTGACGTCACCGGGGACCTGGCGGCCGACCTGCTGTCGAACATCGCGGCCGAGCAGAGGGCCAAGGTGGTATACGAGTACCTGCACAGGCAGATAAACGACAGGCACGTAAGACAGATGATAGACTTCCTTCTGAACCGGGAGGAGGCCCACAACACCCTCTTCCGGGAGGCCTTTGCCAAAATACAGAATACCGGCTCCAACAGGGACTGGGGAGTTGATAAGGACGCCCGGCTGTATTTCGATTTGTCGACTCCCGGGAAGTATTTCGACGCCAACAAGCCCCAGCCCCCCTCATTTCAGAACCCGGATCAGCACTGAAATCAAAGCCCCCCGGTTTCGGGGGGCTTTGATTTTTATAAAACCCATCTTCAAGCCATTACCCGCTTAAGTTCAATTCCCTCAGGTTTCTCAATTTTTAGTGAACTCCCAGGTTGTTGATGGCAGGCACAACTTTAAAAAAACAGTTATATACTGATATATGATTGCCGTACAGGATTCCGATGACCTGTCCCACCCGGACAGGGTCCGCAGGCAGGTGGACTACCTCCGCGGGCATCCGGACACCGGCCTGGTGGGGACGCTGTACGCGGGGTTTAAAAAGGATGTTGTTAATTCACTGGAAAGGCCCGCCAATTGGATACGCTACGGGGATGACATTGAAAAAACCTGCCAGAAAGGCCTGTCACGGCACCATACTTTTCAGAGGTTTTATTTTCGACAGGATGGGTGGATACACCAGAAAACTGGGCAAAAAGGCTGACTACGAGTCTTTAGTCCGCTGTGTTCTGGGCGGGGTCCGGGCGGCCAACATGCCGGAGGTGCTGTATTATTACCGGAGGCACCCGTCACAGATGTCGACTTAGAAGTTGGGGGTTAGAGGTTGGAAGTTGGATTAAGAAGAAAATTGCCGGAAACTAAATAGTTTTCTGCAGGAAAAAAGGCCTGACCACAGAATGACTTTGTATCGTAATTATGGTACACCCCATAAATATGCAGCAATGTAAGGAGTTGTTGAAGATATGGATTCAGTCCGCTTTCTTATAGCGGGAGATCAGGGCCTGGTGGTGGAATTTGGAAGATCCATCGACCCTGAAGTTAACGCCAGGGTCCACAGCCTGTCCAAAATGATTTCCGGATGGAGATGTCCGGGGGTACTGGAACTGGTCCCCACCTACAGGTCGCTGATGGTTTATTTCGACCCGCTGGTGATTTCCAGGGGGCGGTTAATAGATCAGATAAAGGAAATCTGCGGCTGCTGTGATCAGGTGGGAGGGGATGCCAGGGCCATGCTGGTGACCGTACCCGTTTGCTATGGCGGGGAAATGGGGCCCGATTTGGAATTCGTGGCAGATCACAACGGGCTTTCCCCGGCGGAGGTGGTGGAAATACACACCTCGGCCAGTTACCTGGTATACATGCTGGGTTTCCTGCCCGGGTTCCCTTATTTGGGCGGAATGTCGGGCCGTATCGCCGCCCCCCGGCTGGAGACTCCCCGCACGGTTATAGCGGCCGGATCCGTGGGGATTGCCGGCAGTCAGACAGGAATATACCCGATGGAAAGTCCCGGGGGGTGGAGGATTATCGGGAGAACGCCCCTTCGCCCGTTCGACGCCGGGAGGGACAGGCCTTTTTTGTTCTCACCCGGTGATTATATAAGGTTTATGGCGGTGTCACATAAAGAGTACCTGGATATAGCAAGGGATGTCGCCAGGGGGATCGACGGCGGCTGGATGGGGGGTGATCTGCCGTGATTACTGTTTTAAACCCCGGCTTATTCACCACCGTGCAGGATGAGGGGCGCTTCGGCTACCAGGCGTACGGCATGCCGGTGGCCGGGGCCATGGACGGGTACGCCTATGCTGTTGCCAACATACTGGCCGGCAACGGGGCGGGGGCAGCGGCGCTGGAGATGACAATTATGGGCGGATCCTTCCAGTTTGAGGCGGACGCTTTTGCGGCGATATGCGGCGCGGATATGGGGGCCTCCCTGAACGGTGTCCCTGTACAAAACTGGTCAGGATTCAATGTGCCAGCCGGAAGCCATCTCACCTTCGGTCCGGCGGTTAAAGGATGCAGGGCTTACCTGGCCGTCCGTGGCGGCATCGACGTCCCGGTGGTGATGGGAAGCCGATCCACTTATGTGCGGGGCCGCCTGGGAGGGTATGGGGGCAGGCCACTGGACAAGGGTGATATAATCAGGACATTGCCGGGGTCGGGACCGGACCCTGTTTCGTTCAGGCTGCCCGGTGGTTTTATACCCCGGTATGGTTCCCGGCTTGATCTGAGGGTTATCACGGGGCCCCAGGACGACCACTTCACACCGGCCGCCCTGAAAACCCTTTTTTCAGGAAGGTATGTAATAAGTCCCCACTGGGACAGGATGGGCTGCAGGCTTGAAGGCCCTCCTTTGGCCCACAGGGCCGGGGCCGACATAGTGTCAGACGCCATTAGTCCCGGCGCCATCCAGGTGCCGGGAAACGGACTGCCCATAATACTGACCGCCGACAGGCAGACCACCGGGGGGTATCCAAAGATAGGGACAGTGATAGGGGGCGACTTGAGCCCACTGGCCCAGATGAAGCCGGGAGATGAAATATTTTTCCGAAGCTGTACCGGGGATGAGGCGGTGGCGGCGTTGAAGGAGCGAAAGCATACACTGGAAAAAATCCGTTGTCTGGTGCTGTCCGGAAATTCATAAAATGAACGGATTGGCCCGGGAGGGGGATGAATAATTGTTTAAAATAGACGTTAACTGTGACATGGGGGAGGGTTTCGGGGTTTACAGTCTGGGGTTCGACGAAGAGGTAATCCCCTATGTTTCTTCCATAAACGTGGCTTGCGGGTTTCACGCGTCGGACCCGGAGAATATCTGGAAAACAGTGAGGCTGGCTAAAAAGTTCGGGGTGGCCGTGGGGGCCCATCCCTCCTATCCCGACCTGGTGGGGTTTGGCCGTCGCCATATGGCGGTGTCACCGGAACAGGTTAAGGCTGACGTTATATACCAGGTGGGGGCCGTGGCCGCCTTCTGCCGGGCCGAGGGGATGGCGCTGCAGCACGTCAAGGCGCACGGGGCCCTTTACAACGCAGCCGAAAAGGATATCGCGGTGGCCTTGGCCGTGGCAGAGGCGGTAAAGGCCGTGAACCCGGGACTGATAATGGTGTGCCTGGCCGGTTCAGCCATGGTGGAGGCCGCCGTAAAAACAGGTATAAAGTACGTGGAGGAGGCCTTTGCGGACAGGGCGTACACCTCCGGGGGCGCCCTGGCGCCCCGCAGTCAGGCGGGGGCGGTAATCACCGACGTTGGGACGGTTGCCTCCCGGGTGGTATCCATGGTTAAAGACGGAGGGGTTATGTCCATAGACGGAAAATGGGTTAACATTAAAGCCCAAACGGTATGTGTTCACGGGGACACCCCGGGGGCCGCCGGGATGGTCAAAGCCGTCAGGCTGGCCCTGGAGGAAAACAGTATCGGGGTAAGTTCCTTTGGGGATTGGGTTTAAAATACTGATGGCGGTGTTAAAGCGCTGACAGAAAGAAAGGTGCGGAAATGTCGGAAGAGAAACTGACCAGAATCGCCGAGACCCTTGACAGGCTGGTTAACCTGGATATTTCGGCGCGGGGAATTATAGGATACCTGTACGATGCGGCACGAAGGAGAGAGGGGCAGCCCCTTACCCTGGCGGCGGTGAACCTTTTGCGCAGGTCAGTCAGGCCCGGAGACAAGGTCTTTATCGCCACCGGCTGGGTGGACCAGCCAATGGCGGCCCCCGACTGCGGGGAGTCGGACGGGCCGCCGGGGGCGCTGGCCCTGGCCAGGGCTTTGCGCCTGGCTTTAAAGGCCTCACCCGTTATAATAACCGACCACTGCCTGGTGGAAGGGGTCAGGCGGATTGCCCGGGCAGCCGGTTTCCAGTGCGTGCCGCCGGAGAACCTGGCGTATTCCATTGAGAGTGACAGACTTATGGCTTTGTCTGTTTTATCTTTTCCTGCGGACCCTCAGGAGGGCGTGAAGGAGGCCTCCAGCCTGCTGGACCGGCTACAGCCTCCGGTATGCATATCCGTTGAGCGCGGCGGTATGAACGGTGAAGGATTCATTCATACCATGAACGGCTGTTGCTGCGGCGATTTTCACGCCAAGCTGGATTACCTTTTCAGGGCTGCCGGGGAAAGGGGTATAGCCACCATTGCCGTGGGTGACGGTGGAAACGAAATCGGCATGGGCAACATTGCCGACGCAGTACGCAGGTTCGTTCCGTACGGGGAAAAGTGCCGCTGCCCGTGCGGCGGTGGACTGGCGGCCTCCACCAAGGTGGATGTGCTGGTGACCGCCGCCATATCCAACTGGGGGGCCTATGCCCTGGCGGCTTTGCTGGGGGCCGGCACCGGGGTCCTGGAAGCCCTCAACGACGCCGGCATGGAGGAAAGGGTGCTGCGGGCCACGGCCGAGGCAGGTTTTCACGATTCCATACTGGGATCGGTTACTCCCGGCGCCGACGGCTGCACGGCCGGCATTCACCAGGCCATGGTTACACTGTTGCGGGAAGCTGTACTACAGGGAGAACTGAGATACGGAAAGGTATAGATGGAGGTTGTTTTTATGGATATGTTATCCCGGCTGTCCCCGGGGGAGTTAAGAGATCTCATGCGCCGCGGGCAGTTGACAAGGCCCACCGCCGGACTGGCCAGCGGTTACGTGCAGGCCAACCTGGTGGTGGTGCCCAGGGAACTGGCCTTTGATTTTCTTCTTTTTGCCCAGCGCAACCCCAGGCCGTGCCCGGTGCTGGATGTCACCGACCCCGGGTCCCCGGATCCAGGGCTCATCGCCCCCGGGGCCGACGTGCGGTACGACCTTCCTAAATACAGGATTTACAGGGGCGGTGAGCTTGTGGATGAGGTAACCGATATTGAGTCGTACTGGAGGGAAGACCTGGTGGCATTCCTCCTGGGGTGCAGTTTCACCTTTGAGGAGGCCTTGCTTGATGCCGGTGTTCCGGTAAGGCACATTGAGGAGGGCCGCAATGTCCCAATGTTCAACACCGGCATCCCCCTGGTGCCGGCAGGGCGGTTTCACGGCTTTATGGTGGTCAGCATGCGCCCCGTTCCCCCCGGCAAGGTGGTAAAGGCGGTGCAGGTGACCTCCAGGTTTCCCGCCGTTCACGGGGCGCCGGTGCATATAGGGGACCCCGGAAAAATAGGTATAAGGGATATAAACAGGCCGGACTACGGGGACCCGGTGACCATCAACCCGGGTGAGGTCCCGGTGTTCTGGGCCTGCGGGGTGACTCCCCAGGCCGTGGCCATGACGGCAAAGCCGGAACTGATGATAACCCACTCGCCGGGCCATATGTTCATAAGCGACCTGCGCAACGAAGATCTGGCAGTGCTGTGATAAAAATTCCCGGACTGTAGGTCTTTTTGTTAACCCGGCTTCCTTTTTTATCCGACTTTCCGGTGGAAAGACCATAAACACGGCTGGTTTCGTTTCTGGTGAACAACCGAATACCGGGAAGTGGTTTTGACATGCACGGGACTGATAGTGATATAATGCTTTATAGGGTCATGTCGAAATTTTGAAAATTTTATGGAAGTGATGTGTGTTATGAAGGTAAAGCACGTCATGATAAGCGACCCGTGTACCCTTGCCCCCCACCAGACACTGGAGGAAGCCGGCCATATTTTTGTCAGCTGCGATGTGAATTGCGCTCCTGTTTTGAGCCGGAACGGTGATGTGCTGGGTATATTTACAATCACCGACCTCGTGCAGTCCCTATTGGCCGGCCGGGGAAAGGATACCTGCGTGTCCGAAGTCATGCAGACCAACATTCCGGTTATCAACGAGGACGACAGCTTTGAAGAGGTTGCCTGCCATCAGGCTGTGGAGCGTTTTGTGGTAAAGGACGGCGATGGCAGGCTGACCGGTATATTGAGCAGGGTGGAACTTATAAAGAAAGTTTTTGAGGTTCTGAACGCAACCAGGAATGAGCTGGCCGTGGTGCTTGAGTCGGTGCACAACGCAATTATCGCCATCGACCTGGATGAGCGCATTATCCTTTTTAACAGGGCTGCGGAAAGATTTACGGGAGCCAGGGCATCCCAGGTCATAGGGCGTAAAATCACCGAGGTGATACCCAGTGCGGGGTTGCCTGAGATACTTAAAGACGGGTCCTGCAGGTTTGGACAAAGGGTAAGGTACAACAACACCGAGCTGGTGTGCAATCGGACCCCGATTTATTACCAGAATGAACTTATTGGCGCGGTGTCCGTATTTCAGGATATTTCGGAACTTGCCTCGGTGACCAACGAATTGAACATTGCCAGGGAACTGAACAACGAGTTGACCAGCGTTATAGAGTCTTCCTACGACGGCATTCTGGTTGTGGGCAGAGAAGGGGATATACTGAGGGCCAACAGCCGCAGCCGGGCCATACTGGGTCTGGAGGATCAAATCGCCCCGGGGATGACGCTGCGGGATTTTCCCGAAGACCAAAGAAAACAGTTGCTGTATGTGCTCGAAGAAACAAAAAGCCGGCGTTCCACGGTAAGCACCAGCTGTAAAATAAAGGAGAAGAATATAGCCTTTACCGGAAACCCTGAATTCGACGGCGATAACCAAGTCCAGAGGGTTGTGCTGAATATCAGGGACATGACCGAACTGAGCCAGCTAAAGCAGGAGATGGAAAAGAACAGAGACGAGACCGCCCGCTATTTTGCGGAATTGCGGGAACTCCGGGCAAAACAGACAGATATTAAAAATATTTTGGCCAGAAGCGATGCCATGAAAAAAGTGATAAAGCTCGCCCTCCGGGTGGGACAGCACGACTCCACCGTGCTGATTTCCGGAGAATCAGGTGTGGGCAAGGAAGTGGTGGCAAAACTGCTTCAAAAAGTCAGCCCCCGGGCAGGGCAGCCTTTTGTGCAGATTAACTGCGGGGCCATTCCCGAAAACCTTCTGGAGTCCGAGCTGTTTGGTTATGAGGCGGGAGCTTTCACCGGCGCCCGCAAACAGGGGAAGATTGGGCTTCTGGAAGCGGCCAACGGGGGGACATTATTCCTTGACGAAGTGGGTGAAATACCGTTAAATCTACAGGTTAAGCTGCTACGGGCCATTCAGGAGCGGGTGATCTACCGACTGGGTGGAATAAAGCCCATAGAGCTGGATATCCGCATTATTGCCGCCACCAATAAGGACCTGGAGGAAATGGTCAAGAAAAACACGTTCAGGGAAGACCTTTTTTACCGGCTAAACGTGATCCATATTCATATACCTCCCCTGAGGGAGAGGAAAGAGGATATTATCCCCCTTGCCACCTATTTTCTGCAGAGATATAACGATAAATACGGTTTTGGCTGGCGTATGAGCCATGAGGTATACATGCTGCTGGAGGCATACAACTGGCCCGGCAACATAAGGGAGTTGGAAAACGTGGTTGAAAGGGCGGTTATAATGAGCGACGGCGAATTGATAACCAGCCGGCACCTCCCTAAAAAATTTATTTACAACCATGACAGGCAGCAGATACATTTTCGGCTTAGCGGCGTGATGCCCCTGAAGGATGCGGTGGAAAACCTGGAAAAAGAGCTGGTTGCCAGGGCCCTGCAGGAGCACGGCAGCACCCGCAGGGCGGCGAAGGCGCTTGGGGTCACCCACACAACGGTCCAGCGAAAGATAAAGCAGTACAATCTACCCGAGTATCATCAATAGCTCATTTGCTTTAGGCGGAACGAACCTGTTCCGCCTTGACACTTTTATGTTCCATAGACAGCTTATCCGGTTATCTTCCGCTTTTGATGAATAATAAAGACAACAGTATCAGCCGGGTGGAATACACATGTTCCACAATAAATATGGAAATAAGTAAAACCCTCAGGAAATGAGGGTTTATTTATTCTGGCACGGTTATTGCGTCTCATAAAGTATCGAAAGCTGTCGAGCCGAGTAGGCGGTCAATACACTTAAAAAGGATGTGGTGTGATGAGCGAACCGGTAAGCAAAATACCGGCCAAAGTGGGTTTTTACCCCAACTGGTGGCACAAGAATTACGGCATTTCACTTGATCGCAAGTATTACATGGACCCTGACCACCGGCTGGAAGTGTTTAGAGAGCAGCAAAAAATATTGCACCAGCGCTACGGTGACCTGGGGATGGGAAACCCGGACCCCCCGGTGGAGCCGTTTGTTGATTACGGGATGGTTCTGCTCCCGGAAGTTTTCGGCTGCGAGATTACTTTTTTCGAGGACGCCATACCGTGGGCCAACCCGGCAAACCTATCCGATGAACAGATAATGAACCTGAAGGTTCCCGATATAACCAGCGCTTACCCCATGACCGAGATCATACGCCAGATGGATTACCTGGAGGGCAAATACGGCCGGGTGACAGGCGATATCAACACAACCGGGGTGCTGAACCTTGGCCTGAAAGTGCGTGGGGACCAGTTATACCTTGATTTCTATGAGAACCCGGACATTGTTCATCACCTGTTCAACATCTGCACTGAAACTATAGTAAAACTGGCCAATTACGTAAAAAAACGCACGGGGACACTAGGCAAGTCCGTAACCCCAATGGCCAGGCCGGAAACATATGTGCTGCCCAATTGCACTGCGGTTCACGTTTCCAATGAAATATACGAAAGCTTCGTTTTACCGTATGACCAGAGGCTGGCAAACCAACTGCAGCCTTTCGGAATCCATCACTGCGGAAAGGGTGACCAGGTCCTGGACGGTTATTCCAAGATCACCGGACTTTCATTCCTGGAGGTGGGCCCCAGGACCGATCTTGCCAGGCTCCGCCGGTTGATGCCCGGCGTGCATCTCAATGCAAGAATTGACCCGGTGCGCATGCTGCAGTGCTCCGCCGGGGAAATAGCCCAGGACGTGAGGGATATTATCGACACCGGAGGGCCGCTGGATAAGCTTTCCATTGACGCCGTGGGCTGCGATCACGGTACCCCCGACGAGAACGTCCGGACCATGCTCACCACGGCATGGGAATACAGCGCTCAAAAAATTGCCGCTATAAACACTTAAATAATTCATAAGGCATACTGGAGGGATAGATAATGTCAGTTTTGGAAGAAATCAAAGAGGCTGTGGCAACGTACAAGCCGGCTAGGGTGAAGGAACTCTGCGAAAGGGCCCTTGCCGATGGAATAGACGCCAATGTCATAGTCAGAGAAGGGCTGATAGCCGGAATGAGTGTGGTGGGAGTGAAGTTTAAGAATGGGGATGTTTTTGTACCCGAGGTCTTAATTGCCGCCAAGGCTACTCACGCGGGGATGGACGCCCTGAAGCCGGTGCTCGCCTCGTCTACCGAGGAGCATGTAGGGACCGTGGTAATCGGCACTGTAAAGGACGACCTGCATGATATCGGGAAAAACCTTGTGGCCATGATGCTGGAAGGAGCGGGGTTTAAGGTCTACAACATAGGCATCAACGTTTCCCCCGATAAGTTTGTAAAAGCCATAGAGGAGTACAACCCGGATATCGTATGCCTGTCTTC
>JBMOPB010000085.1:0-43909 GCA_049325055.1 Bacillota bacterium | reverse complement strand
GGAGCGGACTCAGCCGCCGTCATACTTCCGGCACACTCCAACAAGTTCTTCGACACAAAGGTCAGGGAAATAATATGCAAGCCCAGGTAATTTTAAACCTGGGCTTTATTTAGAGTTTAAAAGTTTAAAGGCCGGTCTCGGAGGTTGCGTCCCGCTCATAGATCCTCCCTATGAATGTAACGCTTTGAATTATTCTGGATTCGGACCCGCAATTCCGGTCCCCTGGGGTTATTTACTTCTGCAGCTTTTCCTCGTCCAGGTCGGACAGTCCGGCCTGTTCAAAGCTGGCCATTTCACCCAGGGTCCTGCAGGCGGCCTCCACAATGCCCATGGCCAGCACCGCCCCGGTGCCCTCCCCAAGCCTCATGTCCAGGTTGATCATGGGCTTCATGTCAAGATACTCCAGCATCAGCCTGTGCCCCCGTTCTCCCGACAGGTGCGAGGGAATTATATAGTTCCTGGCCTCCCCGGCGATTTTGCAGGCTATCATAGCGGCGGCGGTGGATATAAAGCCGTCGACTATAACAGGGGTTCTCTTTGCGGCCGCCCCCAGTATAACTCCCGCCAGGCCTGCAATTTCCAGCCCTCCCACCTTCGCCACCACGTCCACCCCGTCCTCCGGGTCGGGACTGTTTATTTTAATTGCCTCTCCCACTGCCCAAACTTTTCTGTTCAGCACATGGTCGTTAACCATGGTCCCCCTTCCGGTGGCCTCCTCAGCCGGCAGTCCGGCCAGTACCGCCAGTATCGCACTGCTGGGGGTGGTATTGCCGATGCCCATATCCCCCGTTGCCAGCAGCTGTGCGCCCTTATCTATTTCTTCCATTGCAACCCCGATTCCGGCCTCAATGGCCTTTACCGCTTCCTCCCTGCTCATTGCCGGCCCCCTGGCTATGTTGCCGGTGCCCTCTCTCACCTTTCGGTTGATCACTCCGGGGACATCCACCTCTCTGGCCACACCCACGTCCACCACCACAAGCCTGGCCCCGGCCATCCTGGACAGCACGCTTATGCCGGCAACTCCACCGGTGAAGGCCGACAGCATTTGATATGTAATTTCCTGGGGAGCCACGCTGACTCCCTCGGACACCACTCCGTGGTCCCCTGCCATAAGTATTACGGCCTTATTGCCCAAGGTTGGCAACTTGCGTCCCTGAATACCAGCCAGCTGAACGGCCAGATCTTCCAGCCTGCCAAGGCTCCCTGGCGGTTTGATAAGGCTGTCCACCCTTTTTCGCGCGGCCTTCATAGCCTCTTCATCCAGTTTACCTATTGCGCCGACGGTTTTTTCCAATAGCATTCCATTCTTCCTCCTTTACCTCCTGGCGTACGCGTTCAGGTCCACACCTCTTCTTGTGAGCCACTGGGCCGTATGGCCGGTAACCACCAGGGGTGCTCTTCCAAGACCTGAAATGTCGCGGGCCCCGGCCATAACCATATACCTTAAAAGCCCGCGCTTCAAATCTTCAATAAAATCAATCAGCGCGCCCAGCGATCCACGGGTCAGGACCTCCAAAAACGGCCTGGCCATGGCCACCATTTTAGCCCCCGCCGCCAGCGCCTTTGCCATATCCAGCGATGTCCTGAGTCCCCCGGAGGCAATTATATCAACATCAAGCCCCAGGTCAAGGCCCTCAAAAAGGCATACAGCCTTTGGTATCCCCCATTCCTCCAGTTCTTTGTTGTGGTGTCCCTTCCTGGCATTTTCTATATAAATAAAATTGGTGCCTCCCCGGCCCCCGATATCCATTATTCTGACACCCGAACGGTACAGGTTCAGCATTGCCTCCCTGGACATGCCGAATCCCACTTCTTTTGCAATAACCGGGAAATCAGCCGTGTCAACAAGTTTTTTTATATTGGGCAGCACCATGTCAAAATCCGGGTCGCCCTCGTCCATGACCAGTTCCTGTGGAACATTGAAATGGACCTGGATTCCGTCCGCCATAATCATTTCCACTGCCATTGAGGCCTCCCGGGGAGTGCAGGTGGCGCTCAGATTGGCTAAAAGTACTCCGTCCGGGTTTTCTTCCCTGGCAATAGTGTATGTTTCAGCCACAGTGCGGTCTTCAAGGGCCGCCTTTTGTGATCCCACCGCCATGGCCACACCGGTTTTTCTGGCCGCTATGGCAAAATCCCTGTTGATCTTCATGGTTTCCGGGTGCCCCCCGGTTATGGCGTTTATCATTAAAGGCGCTTCCAGTCTTTTCCCCATAAAATCAACGGAAAGATCCACCTCTGACGGCTTGATGCCGGAAACAGACTGGTGCACCAGTAATATATCGTTAAACCCGCTGTCATTGGTGTTTTCAGACATTTCAAGCGAGTATTTAAGGTGGTCAAGTTTTCTTTTCTGCCTCTTCACTTATAACCTCCGGGGCCGGGCTAAAAACCAGCAAAAAGTTTTCCACGACCCATAATTTAAAATATTTCCAGCTGATCATCCTTATCCAGTTTCGCCCTGAAAGAGCCCATCACCTTTGCAAGGGCAACCCTTCTTTTACCCACCTGCAGCACTGTCCCTTCGTACGCCTTGCCCACTTTAATGCTGCTGCCCGCTGACACCCTGACAACAGGAGGAGCTCCAAGGTTGCTGCCCAGCTCGTTTATATCCACGTTGCCCTCGCACAGTATCTCTCCGCCTTTGAATGACCCCTTTATAATCACGTTCCCTCCGGCGGTGATATTTGAATTGATGCATCCCTGGCCCGCCACGTAAACATTTCCCGAACACTGTATAACAGAGTTGAGAGCCGCCCTTACAAAAACACTGCCGCCTGATTCGACACTGCTTTGCGTCAGCATGTCAATCACGCCGTTAACACTTTTGATTATATCATTGAATATCTCCTCGTTAAGGGGCTTGATCCCCGAAAAAGAACTCAGGCCGCTTACGGCTTCAATAATTTCTTCGGGCAGTTCACCAGTTTTGCTTACCACAAACTGCTGTATGTTTTTCACCAGGGGTCTTATGTTCTTATACCTGGAATCCAGCAGGCCAAGAATCACCTTGCCGAAGTCAACGGCTTCAAAGTCAATCACCTTCATTTTTCTTAGCTGTTCCAGCGCGCCTGCCAGGCTGTTCAGCTCGGCGCTTATATCGCCTAGCATGAATACCAGCTTTTTTGCTCCGGGTATCACCACGCCGGCCCTCAGCCTGCTGCTTATAACGTTTCCATACACCACCAGTTTTCCGCCGCTGACAACCCTGGCCATGGTTACCAGCCCCTGTATCTCGAGGCTGCCCGACACCTGGACTTCCATTGCCTCGCACACATTTCCGGTTATTCTGGCATCTCCTTTGAATCTAAGGTTCCCGGACTTTATATCAACGTCGCTGTTATGAATATAAACCGGTTCGCAGTTGATTATTTTTGTCAGCCCGGCCTCCCGAATCCACGGCCTGCCGTTTACCATGGCATAGGCCCGGAATCCGTCATCGCTCAGCCTTACCCCTTTTCCGGCCCTGATTGTGATAACCCGCGGCTGAGGCGGCTGAATAACCTCTCCCGTAACGGCAAAACCTTCGGTACCGTATACCGGTGGATAAACCTCCGCCAACAGTGCCCCGGCCTCAACAGATACTATGTTGCTGGTCTCCCTGAAATCAATCGCATCAGCCTCGGAACCCGAATCACTTTTTTGATTCTGTAAAAAAAGAACATCCATATACCCGTCCTTAGCCGGTACCGGAGGAGTGCCCTCAGCAACAACAACAGGCTCCCGCGAAGGGCACATGGAAAAAACTTCTATCTCATGATGTTTAATTCCAAATTTTATGCCTTCTTTATTCAGTTCCCTGTATATTTCTTCCCTGTCCACATAATCACACTGGGCCGTCGCAAAAATTGAGGCAGCCAGTTTATCCCTGCTCAGCAGCACTTTTATTAAAGAAGGTTTTCTCTCCTGAGACATTTTTTACGCACCCTTCTTGTATGTCAAAAGGAGGATTAAGTCATTTTCTGTTGAAATAAGTATAGTTCTTAATGTAGTATTTACTTCTTCATTCCAGCATTTATTCTATATTTAAAAAGAATATCCTCCTATTGATAACAAATTCATATTATAATAAAAAACCGGGGGTTGTTCCATTTTGAATACCATCCAAAACATGTTTACCATCAGGCAGATATTTCCCGATAAAAGCATCTCATCGGTGGAAGAAACCACTTACCAAGCCCTGGAGGAGGCTAATCTCAAAGCTGCCCTGAATCCGGGAGAAAGAGTGGCCATAACAGCAGGAAGCAGGGGAATAAGCAATATAGGAAAAATAATCAAAACAGTGGTAAAATTTATTGCCGATTGCGGCTGCCACCCCTCCGTAATCGCCTCTATGGGCAGCCATGGAGGCGGCACAGTGGCCGGACAGATGGAGATACTCAATGGAATAGGCATAACCCCGGAATACATCGGCGCCCCGGTGCTGGCTTCCGACGTTTCCCGGCCCCTTCCGGAAGAAAACGGAAAGGTATTTTACGTCAACTCCCTTGCCTTCCAGTTCGACCGCATAATAGTGGTCAACAGAATAAAACCCCATACCTCCTTCCACGGCCCGGTGGAAAGCGGTCTTTTGAAGATGCTGGCCATCGGGCTGGGGGGGCCTGAGGGAGCTTCCAGGATACATGGCCTGGGTATAAACGCACTTCCCGCGTTAATCCCGGAAGCGGCCGCCGTGGTGATGAAACATATTCCGGTGACACTGGGGCTGGCCATACTGGAGGATTCCCATGACAACACCATGAAAATACTGGCGGTACACCCGGAAAATATGGCGGAAACCGAAGAAAAGCTGCTGGAGGAAGCCCGCAGGCACCTTCCGGGTTTGCCCTTTGACAATATCGACATACTGGTGGTTGACGAAATAGGGAAAGTATTCAGCGGAACCGGTATGGACACAAATGTAATCGGCAGATTAAAGATACAGGGCCTCCCTGAGCCCGTAAAACCAAACATAAAAAGGATTGTGGTACTTGATCTGGCCCGGGGAACCAAGGGTAACGCATACGGCATAGGGCTTGCCGACTTCACCACCAAAAAGCTGGTGGACGGCATCAACATTGAGGCCATGTACCTTAATGCCATGACCAGCAACTTTGTGCAGAGAGCCATGATCCCCATGACCCTGCCGGATGACCTGTCGGCTGTCCAGGCGGCTGTAAAGAGCCTTGGCAGCATTGGTATTGACAAAGTACGAATGGTTCGCATCAAGAATACCCTTAACCTGGAATACATGATGGTATCCGGACCGCTTCTGCCCGAGGCGGCCGCCAACCCGTCGGTTACAATCATAAAGGAAACGCCGATGGCCTTCGACGTTAACAATAACATACTTCCGTTTTAATAATTTAAGTGAGGAAAAATATGGGACAGACAAATTACATCAAAACTTTGTTAAACATTTTCGATTCCATTTCAATCTACGAAGGCGTGATAAACAGCGGGCCGGCCCGCACAGCAGAGGAGTTGCTGAAAAGTATGGGCGGTACCGGTGAAAATCCTGCAACCCGCAGACTTTTAGCAAAGCTTTTCAAAGATCTGGCAGCCCGGGCTGAATTATCACCATGCCCCCAGGCAGGCAGCATCTGGCAGAACTGCCTCCTCGATCAAATCATTTTGGACGAGAACACATTTACCAGGATGGCCGGCAGCGGAGCATTGGCCAGTGGCCGGCCCCCGGCCGGAACCGTTTTTGCGGCCGCCGCCAGGGAGCTTAAAATGCTTAGAATACTGATGGACATCGATTTTCGCCGGCTTTTTCCCTTTGACCAGGATGACTGCGTATATCCCTCACTGATAAGCTCGGCGCCGGACAGTGCCGCCAATGAGCCTGCCCAAAAAGATTGCTCTTTATATTTTTATCGGTTAAAAGAAGAACTTCTTAACACTGCAGACTGGAGCGGCACCGCAGAAAAGCTGTCAAGTTTTCATTTTACCTCCGGCTTCGGCATTTTTTGTCAATACCGCGCTTTCAGGTGGAATGGAAAAAACAAACGGCTTACTGGAATCGCCGACCCGGACCCGGTCAGAATGGAAGAACTGGTGGGCTACGAGGAAGAACGAAGCAGGGTTATGCTGAATACCGAACATCTTATCGCCGGCCTGCCGGCCAACAACATACTGCTTTACGGTGACAGGGGGACCGGAAAGTCTTCCACGGTAAAGGCCCTTCTCCACAGGTACGGCCACCGGGGACTTCGCATTTTGGAGATTCCCAAAAAGCACCTGGAAGATTACCACGAAATAATAGGCTTGATAAAAAATACAGGTCTTAAATTCATACTTTTCGTAGATGATCTTTCATTTGAGGACCATGAAACTGAATATAAAGATCTAAAATCAATACTGGACGGAAGCCTGCAGGCGAAGCCGGAAAACGCCGTTATTTACGCCACATCAAACCGCCGCCGCCTGGTCAGGGAGTTCTTTCACGAGAGAAATCAGGATGTCAACGGCTTGGATACTCTTCAGGAAAAGCTTTCCCTCTCTGACCGGTTCGGCATTACCGTTCTGTTCCTGTCCCCCGACCAGGAGCTTTATATTAAAATTGTCGAGGGCCTTGCTCGTCAAAGGGGCATTGATATTCCTTCGGAAGAGTTACGCCTTCGCGCCATTGAGTGGGAGCGCTGGAACAACGGGCGCTCCGGCAGGACTGCCCGCCAGTTTGTCGATTACCTGGCCGCATCAGATTTGAATTAATGACCGTTCCTTTTTCCAAGACGGGGGTTTACTGCAATTTTTTTATCCTTTCGATTAAGCCTGTGAAGGAATCCAGGGCTGTTTCCCGAATAAATTATTTTTAGAAATATAATTTGGGAGGGGTTTGACAGGTGTATCATTACCATACCGGAGAAGTAAAGAATCCTGGGTTTGAACTTATGCTCGTTCTTATCAGGTCTATAATTTTCGTATGTGTTGTAATAACTGCCGGAGCGGTGGGAATGGCCGCCGGGCTTCCCGCCTTTGTGGGAGGACTGGGCGGAGGTATCGTGATATTAGCCCTATTCTGCTGCAGGCCCTTTTTGGAAGTCATAGACTACACTTGCCCACACTGCGGCAATAAAACCAGGTCGATTAAGAATTTTGGATCTTACCGTTGCTCCAACTGCGGTCAGGATAGCAGGATAGAGGGTTAAATTTTACGGGGCTTAATAAGCCCCGATTAATTTTAAAGAGCTGTAAAACAGGCCACCTTTTTTAAGGCGGCCTGTTTTATTCAAGCAAACAAAAAACCCGTATTTAACGGGTAACAGGGAAAGGAGGGTTTTTTCAAAAGTTATTACATTTTTTATACTACAATACTCAGCTCCCTGTATAGCGATGCCCGTCAAACAGGCAAAAATACGCCCCGGACCAATAAATATCCATGTCCAATGTTTCACATATGTCAAAAAAAAGTGATAAATATTTTACCTCCGTTAAAGAATAAGAACAGCTAAAACATAAACTGCCAAAAGCAGTACTTGATACGGGGGTGGTCCGTTGGAAACAGCCTTGACCGATAACAGGGCCGGGAGTGCGCCGCACATAAATGATATCCCCACTGAAGATACTGTCCGCCTGTGGATTGACGGAACCGAGGTGAGCGCCAAAAAGGGCGCAAACCTTTTAGAGGCCGCGCGTTCAATCGGAATCGAGGTGCCCAGCCTTTGTTACCTGCGTGGAATCAACGAAGCCGGAGTTTGCAGGGTCTGCCTGGTGGAAGTTGAGTCCGGAGGAAGGCGGAGTTTGCAGGCGTCCTGCGTATACCCTGTTTCCGAGGGACTGAAGGTGCATACAAACTCCCCCCGGGCGAGGCGGGCCCGCAAGAGGGTCGTGGAACTCATGCTCTCTGAGCACGACAGGGACTGCACAAACTGTGTGCGGAACTTAAATTGTGAACTTCAGCGCCTGGCCGACGAGATGGGAATAAGGAAACTCAGGGTTACAGGAGAAACCCACAACTACCCTATTTCCCGCAAAAACCCGTTTATTGTCCGGGATTACAACAAGTGCATAAAATGCCGGCGGTGCGAGGCAGTCTGCCGGGAAGTACAGGGAGTAAATGTATACAGCGCCAAAAACCGGGGATTCGAGTCGGTTATTGCCCCTGCCTTTATGAAGGACCTGGGAGAAGTTGACTGTATAAGCTGCGGACAGTGCCTTATGGCCTGCCCCACCGGCTCTCTTTCCGAAAGAGAATACATAGATGAGGTTTGGAGGGCCATAGAAGATCCGGACAAAGTGGTGATAGTACAGACCGCGCCGGCTATACAGGTATCCCTCGGAGAGGCCTTCGGAATACCGCCGGGAACGGCGGTTACCGGAAAACTGGCCGCAGCACTTCGAAGGCTGGGGTTTGACATGGTGTTTTCAACGGAATTTGCCGCTGACCTTACCATAATGGAAGAAGCCCATGAACTCCTGGAGAGGCTGGAAGGGCACGGAAAACTCCCCCTTATTTCTTCCTGCAGCCCCGGCTGGGTAAAATTCTGCGAGCATTTCTACCCCGAATTTCTTGGTAACCTTAGCACCTGCAAATCCCCCATGGAAATGTTCGGCGCCCTGGTAAAGACATACCTGGCCGAAAAAGAAAACATGGACCCCAGAAAACTTGTGGTGGTGGCCATAATGCCCTGCACCGCAAAAAAATTCGAGGCGGCCAGGCAGGAGCTGGTCACACGGGGAAGCAGGGACGTGGATTATGTGCTAACCACCAGGGAACTGGCCAGAATGATCAGAACCGCCGGAATCAGGTTCGACCAGCTTCCCGATGAGGATTTTGACAGGCCTCTTGGCCTTTCCACGGGTGCCGGGGCACTATTCGCCGCCACCGGCGGGGTAACCGAGGCCGCCATCAGAACCGCCCTGGCCGTTACCGGCGGACAGGAGGAAACAGTTATCGAGTATAAAGATGTCAGGGGCATGCGGGGTATAAAGGAGGCCACGGTAAACCTAAGGGGCCGGGAGATAAGGATAGCAGTGGCGCACGGCACCAGGATCGCCAGGAAACTGCTGGAGAGAATCAAGGGCGGGGAAAAATACCATTTCGTGGAAATAATGGCCTGCCCGGGGGGATGCATTGGGGGCGGGGGCCAGCCCATTCTTGGAACAGTAAACAAAAAGGAAATTGCCGCCGAGACAAAGACAAAAAGAACCCAGGCCCTCTATCGGATAGACGTGGACAGGGAGTTCCGCAGGGCTCACGAGAATCCTGCAGTTAAGCAGCTTTACAATGACTTTTTGGGAAGCCCGCTGAGTAAAAGGGCAAAGGAAATACTGCACACCAAATTCATACCCAGGGGTAAAGCTCTAAACAGGCTGCTGCACTAAACTGCAGCCTGCCTATACACTACATGATTACCAACTTTCGGCCTGAGGTATATAATATAACCATATATGGCATTTACTGGCATGATGGCCTCACTATTTAAGCGGAGGGTTAAAAAGTGCATGACCTGATCGATCCCATTCTCCCCGGCGGTATTGTAGGCAACGGAAAAATGCTCTGCAGCATAAGAGAAAACGGAGAGCTGCACAGGTTGTTCTGGCCCAACATAGATTTCGGACAGCACATGGGAATACTGAAGATAGGCCTTCAGACGCAGGGAGAACCGGTCTGGTGGCTGGATGAGGGCGAGAACCTGTACCGCCAGTTTTACCTGGAGGACACCAATATTCTGGTGACGGTAATAACAAACACCCGGAATAACATCGAGATAAACCAGGCGGACCTTGTGCTGCCCGAAAGCGACATTCTGCTAAGGGTATACCGGGTTGTAAACAACGGCAGTTTTACCCGCAGTTTCAGCCTGATCGCCTATTGCTCCTTCAGCATAGAGGAATCGGGAATCTACGACGGGATGTATTACCTCCCGTCCCTGGGTGCATTAGTTCAGTACCGGCGCAATGTATTCCTGGGGCTTAAATGCCTGGGCAGGGAACCCTACGGATTCCACTGCGGCCGCAGGAACACCCCCTCTGATCCCATTGAGAGCGCGGGCAGGGGCGAATTCTGGGGAGGATTTGACAATATCAAGTCCGGAGCAGGGGCCATGGGCTGGAAATTGGGGGATGTTGATCCCGGAGGAACCGTCTTGGCGACCCTGGCAATAGCCGCCGCCCACAGCGAGGGATCCCTTACCGGCCTTCTAAGCAGCCATGCGGCTGCCGAAGATGAGGCCGGCAACATGGAATTAACCTCACGTTACTGGAAAAAGTGGCTAAACCAGCCGGAAGGAAAAGAATACCCGGACACTCCCCTGTTTAAGAGGTCACTTCTGGCAATTAAGATTATGTCCGACAAGACCAGTGGCGCTTCCTTGGCAGCCCCCGAGTTTGACTCCCATTACATTGCCTCGGGCGGCTACGGCTATTGCTGGCCCAGGGACGGCGTGTTCGTGGCGCTGGCCCTGGACGAGGCCGGGCACCACCAGGAGGCCGAAGCATTCTACAGATTTGCCGTAAAGGTCCAGAAACCCGATGGGAGCTGGTTCCAGCGCTATTTTATGAACGGTGACTGGGCTCCAGCCTGGGGCGGCCAGATCGACCAGACCGGCGCGGTTTTATGGGGCTATCACCACCATTTCAAAATTACCGGCGATAAAGACTTCCTCAACCACATCTGGCCTTCGGTATACTCCGGGGCGGGTTACCTGGTAAATAACAGGTGGGAAAACGGGCTGCAGATACCTACCATGGATATCTGGGAAGACGAGTTCGCCCAGAGCACCTACTCCTCCGCCGCCGTTTACGGCGGGCTGAAAGGAGCGGCAGGACTGGCCTCGGCTATAGGGGACAGCCATTCGGGCAGGATCTGGGAAGAGGCCGCAGAAACACTGAAGGAGAGCATACTTGCCCTCCAGTGGTTAAATGACAGGGGTACTTTTGCCAGGTCGGTGAACCGCAGGATATGTGAATCGGACTACTGCAGGGCCGTTGAAAGCGGGCAGGAAGCCTTAATACTTCCTGTTCCCGGCACATCTTTCACTTACCACGCCGCCCCGGTGGACCACAGGCTGGACGCGGCAGTTCTCGGGCTCTGTTTTCCTTTCGGTGTCATTCCGGCCAATGATCCGCGCATGCAGTCAGCTGCGGACAGTATTGTAAAAACTCTCTCCAACAGTACGGTGGGAGGTATCCACCGTTACCAGGGAGACTCCTACGCCGGTGGGAATCCCTGGGTGCTGATCACTCTCTGGATGTCCATATACCAGTCTCTCAGGGGAAACAGGGAACTGGCCCTTGAGTATATAAAATGGGCCGAGGTCAATTCTTCCCCTGCCGGCCTTCTGCCCGAACAGGCACACCGCCACAACGGCGGCCCGGCCTGGGTACTGCCGCTCAACTGGTCACACGCCATGTATGTCCTGGCTTCCCTGGCCCTATACGGAAAACTGTCGTTCATTTAAATTAATTTTATCAATAATTTTATCGCTGCGCTTGGTGGACACATCAATTCTTTAAGAGTATTCTATATGTACAAGCTATAAAAAAATGGAGAACCGCAAAATGAAAGATCATATCGACATTGACACATTTATAAAGGACAACCAGGACCAGATTTACAATCTGGTCAACACCGCCCTGAACAAAGCGGGGGAAGTCATTCAAAAAAAGGTTTCCGCAGGTGAAATAGGCCCTTCTCTGCAGGAGGTGCTTCCCCTTCTCCTCTATGAAATTCTTGTTACGCACACCGTAAGCACGCTTAAGCTGGTTTCGGAAATGGTTAACTCAGACAACTGAAAACAAAAGGAGATATACATGTTCACAGCAAATACATTTTATTTTCTGGCACTGCTTGTGGTTGTGGGGATGTTGGCTTTTACGCTGGGCTTTTTTTCCACAAAAAGATGATAGCTGACGGCTGATTGCTGATATCTGTTTTTAGCATACAGCCTACAGCCAATAGCCAATTTCAGGGTTGCCCATACTGTAAGCGGCACCATCAGAGGATGAAAACAGCGGAATAATTCATGGCTGCTAGCAGCCAAAAGCTAGCGGCTAGCAGCTAGTAGCTATTTTGCCTGCGTGCAAATATTTTGCGGTTTATCCTCGCCATAAGGTAAACCGTGCTGTAAACATGGTGCAACTGAATAGCAACAGTTTCAAAAGCAATGTCCTGCCCCTTCAAGTTTTCCGGAATTACCAGCTCCACGCCATATTCAGCCTCCAGAAAGCGCTTTAGGGTATTCAGTATTTCCTCCCTCTGCCCCTCATCCCCGATGTCCAGCCACCTGTGCCTATCATCAATATTGACACCCATTATTTCTCTGACTGCTTTCCTAAGATAAGCTTTAAAAATATCAAACGTAGGTCTCTCTTTTAATTCCCCCTGCATTAAGCCAAACCTCCTGCAATTTTTTTGCAATGGGCACATCAGCCTCCGCCAGATCATAATCCAGCAGCCTTTTTACAGGCACCCAGCTAATTTTTTTGCACCCCAGCGGAACCGGGTCCCCCCCGGTATGGCTGCATAAGTACGCCAGCAGCAAAATGTATCTGTCCTTGTACCCGTGCATTACAACCTTGAATATATCCCTCACCGCAATGTCTATGTTCAGCTCTTCCTTTATTTCCCTGACCACGCAGTGTTCGGGATCTTCCCCCTCTTCAATCTTTCCGCCGGGAAATTCCCATTTTAGTCCCTGGTTTGAGTCTTCTTTTCTCTGTGTGATCAGCACCCTGTCACCGTCGGCAATAACCGCGGCCGTCACTATATATGTTTTCATTTTCCCCACCGTTTTCTAATTTACATTAATACCCTTCAATCATCAAGATTGTATATTTATTTTTCCCGTAAAAAGGCCGCCGGATAAGATGGCGTTTTAAGCTCTGTACCCATGTCAGGGACCGCCTAACTTCTTCCCCGTGGGCCTATGCGAAAGGAATTTGCAGACAGCTGTAGAACAAAAAAGAATATGGAAGTTGCACAAGGAGGGGTTTTCGCTGAAGAAGTCGCAGTTTTTTGCGCGGGTGCAGGAGAATTCAACAGATTTCAGCAACAAGCAAAAATTGATCGCAGAATACCTGCTTGCAAACTATGATAAGGCCGCCTTCATGACCGCCGCCAAACTGGGTGCCGCCGTCGGGGCCAGCGAGTCTACCGTGGTCCGCTTTGCCTATACTCTGGGCTATAAGGGCTTTCCCCATATGCAAAAGGCCCTTCAGGAAATTGTAAAAAAAAGGCTGACAACGGTAGACCGCCTGCAAATGACGGTGCATGACAAGTGGGATCAGATACTGGATAAAGTGTTGAGAAACGACATTACCAACATACGCCTAACCCTGGAGGAGAGCTCCCGGGAAGACTTCTCCGAAGCCGTTTCCATGATCCTGGCCGCCCAGAACATATACATCATCAGCTTGCGGAGCGCCACCGCCCTGGGGCTGTTCTTAAACTTCTACCTGCACCTGCTGCTCAAAAACTGCCGGATCATCAGCGGGACCGGAACACTTTTCGAGCAGCTGACAGCGGTTGAAAAGGGTGACCTTGTCATCGGGATATCTTTCCCCCGATACAGCCGCCAAACGGTGGAAGGTTTGAAGTATGCGCAGGAAAAAGGGGCTACAACCCTGGCCATTACCGACAGCGTTATATCTCCCCTGGCCAAGTTCTCCAAAGTGGCGCTGGTAGCCCACAGCGGCACGGCTTCTTTTATTGACTCTTTTGTGGCTCCCCTGAGCGTTATTAATGCCCTTATCATCGCCGTGGGCACCAGGGAAAGCCACCGGACCAAAGAGGCGCTTAAGCAACTGGAGGAAATCTGGAAGACGTTCAACATTTACTATACCGAGGACTAAAAAACATTTGACAAATTCCTATCTCCTTAAACCCAGTATTTCCCTGGCCTCGTCCGGCGTGGCAACCTCCCGGCCCATTTCCCGGGCGATACGGACGATCCTTTCCACCAGACGGACATTGGTGGCCAGGTCACCCCTGGAATAGTAGATGTTATCCTCGATACCCACCCGTACATGCCCTCCCAGGGCTAGGGCGACAGTGGACAGGGGAACGTGCTGCGGGCCGATAACAGACACTGTCCAGGGAGATCCCTGAGGGATACTCTCCACCAGGTGAAACAGGTTTTTGGGGGTTGCGGGCAGCGCGCCCTTGATACCCATCACAAAATTAAACTGCAGGGGCTCCCGGATGAGTCCTTTTTGGGCCAGTAAAACGGCGTTAAAGATCATAGCCGTGTCAAAAACCTCGATCTCGGGCTTAATATTACGTTCCCTCATAATGCCTGCCAGGAACTCTATCAGTTCCGGCGCGTTAACATAAGCCATGTTGGGGAAGTTGGTGGATCCGGTGCTGAGACTGGCCATCTCCGGGTTGAGAGTCAGGTTTTCCGAACGCTCCTCAAAGGTCTTGCCGTGGCGGCCACCGGTGGAAAGCTGCCGGATGACCGGACAACCCCCGGCCTCCAGGCGGCGGAGGATCTCCTCAAACACCTCCCGCCGGTGGGTAGGCCGTTGTTCTTCATCCCGGGCGTGAATGTGAGCCACCGCTGCGCCCGCGTTGCAGCAATCGACGATATCCCTGGCGATCTCTTCCGGAGAAACGGGCACGTAAGGGGTCATTTTCCGGGTTGGTACATTTCCGGTAGGCGCTATGGTGATAATGAGTTTGTCCATCGGTATTCTCCTTTTGCTAAAACAAACTTCTCTCCAACTGTACAAAAGCCGCCGCCATCCGCCGGACCAGATCATCCACCTGTTCCCTGTTGATAATCAGCGGTGGAGCCAGCAAGAAATGATCGCCCCCAACCCCGTCCGCCCCACCGGTGCCCGGGTACACCACCACTCCGTGATCCATCAGTATATTTGTCGCACTTTCAGCCACATTCAGCTTCGGGTCGAAAGGGGCTTTGCCGGCCTTGTCCCTGACCAGTTCGACACCCTGCATCAGCCCAAGGCCGCGGATATCACCAACAACAGAATAGCTGGAAAGCTTTTCCTTAAGCTGATCCAGCAAATACCTTCCCATCACCCGGGAATTTTCCACCAGGTTTTCATCCCGGATTACTTCCAGCACCGCTACCGCCACCGCGGCCGCCAGGGGGTTCCCCCCGTATGTGTGACCGTGGACGAAGGCGCCGGAACCTTTTTTAAAGGTCTCGTATATTTCTTCTTTGGCAATTACCCCTCCCAGGGGGATGTAGCCGGCACTCATTCCCTTGGCCACCGCAATCAGGTCAGGCACCACTCCGAATTGATCCACGGCAAACATGGACCCGGTACGGCCGAAGCCGGTCATCACTTCATCAGCAATAAACAAAACGTCATAACGGTCGCAGATATCGCGAATTATTTTGAAATAACCGTCCGGTGGCACCACCGCACCCAATGCCGCCCCGATCACCGGCTCCGCGATGAATGCCGCCACGCTCTCAGCCCCCACCATTTTGATTACCCGCTCCAGTTCCCAGGCACATTCCAAGTCGCAGGAGGACTGATTCTTGCCGTAAGCGCACCGGTAGCAGTAGGGCGGTACGATCTTCGGAAAATCCAGAAGCAGAGGGGTGTATTTTATTCGCCGCTTATCCCCGGTCATGGATAAAGCGCCAATGGTGTTGCCATGAAAGGCCTTCCAGCGTGAAATCACCTTGTACTTGCTGGTGGCGCCGTCCCGTTCCAGATAGTACTGGCGGGCCATTTTCAGGGCTGATTCAGTTGCCTCCGAGCCGCCGGAAACCAGGTACAGCTTATTCAAGCTCCCCGGCGCCATTTCCGCCACCATGTCCGCCAGTTTCTGCAGCGGTTCGGATGTCCACCGGGAAAGATGGGTAAAGGCCACCTTTTGCGCCTGGGCGGTCATCGCCGAAATGACCCTGGGATTCCCATGGCCAATGTTAGATACCGCCGAACCTGAACAGGCGTCGATATACTCCTTACCGGCCCTGTCATAGAGGTAGATGCCGTTCCCCCGATCTACCACGCGGTACTCTTTACGGACATTTCGGTAGAATACATTGTCGTCCATCGTCTCCGTCTCCTTCATTGCAAGTTATACATCACGATTTAAAATTTCCTGCAAAATTTCCTTCATTGCTTAGATTTGTATTCGCCAACTACTAAATTATTCCTTCTTTCCCGGGCAGTTTTTTATAAAAAGAAAAAACCGCGCTGCCGCGGTTGAAAGGAACAGTATTCATACTACTGCGCTATCGAAGAGCCCGTGCTTTCCCCCTTCCGGGAAACCCTCCGCCACTGTAATAGGTAAATCAATATCACCAGCACTATCCCGATAATATCTGTCTTGGTTTCAGGAATAACCAGCATCACTCCGCCGGCCACCAGCACCACCCTCTCCCACCATCCGGCTTTATCCGCCAAAAACCCGGTCAGTCCACCGCCGATCCCCACCATGCCAATGAAGGCGGTAATCAAGGCTTTGACAATATCCGGCCCTGTCACGTTTACCAGCACCAGAACCGGCGATGTGGCGAAGATGAACGGAACCAGGTAGGCTGCAAAGGCCAGCTTGGAGGCGTTAAAACCGGTCTTCAGGGGTTCTGACCCGGCTATTCCCGAAGCGGCGAAGGCTGCCAATGCCACCGGTGGCGTTATGTCCGCGATAATACCGAAGTAGAACACGAACAGGTGCGCCGCGATAACCGGCACTCCCATCGTAACCAGCGCAGGGGCCGCGATGGTGGCTGTGATAATGTAATTGGCTGTGGTAGGCACACCCATCCCCAGAATGATGGAGGCAATCATGGTAAACAACATGGTCAGGTAGATACTTCCCTGTGATAGATTAACGATGCCGTTGGCCATTTTAAGTCCCAATCCCGTAAGGGTGATGATGCCCACCAGTATGCCGGCGGTGGCGCAGGCCGCCGCCACCGGAACAGCCCCCCGCGCACCCTCCTCCAGTGCCTGCAGGAACTGCTTGAAGGTAAGACGCGTATCCTTGCTGAAGAAACTCACCAGTATTGTCAGCAGGATGCCAAAGAATGCGGCCTTCATTGCGGTGAACCCTGCCACCAGGAAGTAAACAATCCCCACAATGGGAATCAGCAGGTAAAACTTTTCCTTTAACAGTTTCGAGGTGCTGGGCAGTTCGCTCTTGGGCATCCCCCGCAGGCCGGTGCGCCTGGCCTCCAGGTGTACCATGACGAATACGCCGGTAAAATACAATATGGCGGGGATAGCAGCAGCCGCTGCGATCTTATTGTAGGGCAGCCCGGTAAACTCAGTCATGATAAAAGCCGCCGCGCCCATTATAGGAGGCATCAACTGGCCGCCGGTGGAAGCCGCCGCTTCAACCGCGCCGGCAAATTCTTTACGGTAACCGATACTCTTCATCAGGGGAATGGTTACCGATCCGGTACCCACCACGTTAGCCACCGAGCTGCCGGAAACCGTCCCCTGACAGGCACTTGCAACCACCGCCGCCTTGGCCGGCCCCCCGACAGAGTGCCCGGTAACAGAAACAGCCAGGCTTGTCAGCCAGTCGCCTATACCTGTTTTCCTCAGGAAGGTGGCAAAGACCATGAACAAGAATATAAAAGTGGACGATACCGCTATGGGTACGCCAAAAATTCCTTCGGTGGATATAAAGCTGTGGGTAATGATCCTGGAGACGGTATAACCGCGGTGCCCCAGGAAACCAGGCATCAGCGGCCCTAAATAACCGTAAAGCAAAAACAGCAAAGCCACCGAAACCAACACCGGCCCCACTACCCGGCGGGCGGCCTCCAGCACCAGCAAGATCCCCACGCCCGCCACAATGGTGTCTGCCGTGGTATAAGCCCCGGCCCTATTAATCAGTGCCTCGTAAAAAAACACATGGTAGCCGGCGGCACCAGCCGACAGGGCCGCCAACAGGTAATCATACCAGGGAATGGTGTTGCGCCGGTCCCCGCGCCTTAAGGGGTACAGCAGGAATACCAGTACCAGGGCGAATCCCAGGTGCGGCGCCCTCTGCAGCGTGGGCGGGAAAACTCCCATGGCAGCTGTGTACAGCTGAAACAACGCCCAAAGGATCGCTATTATCGATACAACCAGCGCTATGTACCCCCGCAGGCGCCGGAAGGAAAATTCCCGGTCATATTTTGCCATCAGATCTGCTTGTTTTTGTTCATCCATCATCTGTTCCGGTTTAGCCACGTGGAACCCCCTCTCCAAACAAACCCTATTAAAGAAATACGGGCAGCCCTTATCCTGACGTACTGGCCAGGCCCGGCTGTCTTAACCAGGGAGACTTTCCGGCCGCCAACCAGCAGTGTGTGGTCGGCGACATGTTGGGCTACCAGCAATGAAATCTCCTCCAACAATGTATCATAGCCCACCACCCGCCACCGGTTTTTCTCTATGATCCACCGGGTACTGCCTTCGGGATATGCCGGCAGGTTAGGTCCACTGTCGTCAAAAACCATTTCCACGATGGCAATCTTATGGTCGGAAGTAACCCGGTAGGTCTCCTCCACCGGCCGCAAAGTCACAGAATGTATAAAGGTAAGCTTAAACTCTTCACCGACTTGCACCGGGCACTGGTAAAGAATTTCTCCGGTACGTCCCCGCACCACCTCTAGCACTGTCAGGGGGTAAGCACTGGCCAGCAACAAAAACACCAACAACACCGGCAATAGCAATAATTTCTTCTTCATAACTTTATGGAGGCCGGGTTGGTTAGACCCGGCCTTGAGTCCTTATCTATTGGGGAAGCTGAATGCCTTTTTCCTTATAGTACTTGGCCGCTCCCGGGTGAATGGGTGTGGTTATACCCGCAAGGGCCGCTTTCAGGCTGATCTGCTTGCCCATGTCATGACCCTTGGCGATGTCCGCGTTCTTTTCGTACATAATCTTTGTCAGGTTGTAGACAGTCTCCTCGTCCAGGTCGGCCCGCACATAGAGGGCTGCTTGCAGGGCCACTGTCTTCACATCCTTGTCGACACCCTTGTAACTGCCCGCAGGGATGGTATAAGGAGCCACCAATGGAAACTGCTTCGTTAACTTCTCCAGTTCGGGGCCGGTAATCTCCAGGAACCGGATTGCTTTGGTGTTGGCGACGTCCACAATAGCGGACGCTGGCACCGCCAGAGCGTTCCAGGCGGCGTCAACCTGACCGTCTTTAAACCGGTCCACCGCGTCGGCAAAGGTGGCATATATAGGATCAAAGTCCTTTCTTTCTTTAAAATCCAGTCCGTAGGCCTTCACAATGGCGTGGGTGGTGATCTCGGTGCCGCTGCCGGTGGGACCCACAGCCACTTTCTTTCCTTTGAGGTCGGCAATGGTTTTGATATTGCTGTCGGCAGCCACGAAGCCCTGCATCACTTCAGGGTAAACCACGCCTACCGCCAGGAACTTATCCACTTTGCCGTCTTTAAAGGAACCCACACCTTTATAGGCGTCTTCGGCAATGTTGTTCATGGCCAGAGCCAGGTCAGCGTTTCCGCTCCCCAGCAGGCGGATGTTTTCCACCGATGCGCCGCTGGACTGCACGGTCACGTTAACCTTGGGATAGTTGGCGTTCCACACCTGGGCGATGGCCCCGCCCAGGGGATAGTAAGTCCCGGCGGTTCCACCGGTGGCAAAGAGCAGTTCTTTCTTCTTGGCGGTTTCTTTTTCGGCGCTCTTGCCGCCGCAGCCGGCAAGGGTGATACTGAGAAGGAAAACCCCGACAACGACCCAAATCAATCTCTTTTTATCCAATCTTTTTATACCTCCTTAAAAAATATTGCCGTTTGATATTCGCCACCCATAGTCTCCCGCCCGCTCCTCACCCCCCGCTAAACAGAATCACATGTCTACCCCCATGTCTCATAGTGTTAAAATTAATGGGTTATTTAGTTAATTTTTTGGCGGATTCACAACTTTTCTGCCATTTCCTTCTCCAATATGAAATAAATCCTGCATAAATTTATTCGCTGCCACTGCTTTATTTCCTCTAAAATTATTTATTTTTTTTGCTTTAGTAAAATTATTTCGACTTCTTACAAACCCTAAACAATCTCCCCCGGAACCACGCTGCGTGTCCTGCCGACCAGGCGATCCGCCACCGCCTGGGGAAAGTGCCGGCGGAAAATACTCCGGTACAGCATTTCCTCACGGGAGCCTCCGGGCATTTTTTTCCCGCCCCTAAAGGCTGTTTCCACCCAGCGGGACAATACCTGGCTGGTGCCGGTGCCGTAAGCGAACTTCTCCTTCTCCCGCCAGACCACCCGTTGAGGCAGGTAGGACTCTGCAACTTTACGCAGCACCCATTTTTCCACCGGCCGCCCGGGAGGTAATTTCAGTTCACCGGATAGACGCAAGGCATATCTTACCACATCCACATCCAGGAAAGGAACCCGGCCTTCGATGGAATGGGCCATGGTCATCCGGTCCACCCTCTGGAGGTTGGTATTGTGCAACGCCGAAGTGATGGTCAGCAGCTCACGGTTCAGATCCCCGCAGCCAGGCCGCCGCAAGTATTCGTAACCGGCAAACAGTTCGTCCGCCCCCTCGCCGGACAGCACCACCTTAACATGCCTGGAGGCAAGCCTGGACACAAAAAAAGTGGGTATGGCGCTTCTTACCAGCGCGGGGTCATAGGATTCCAGATGGTAAATAACCTCGGGCAAGGCCTCGATAACCTCCCCGGGCTGGTATTCATAGGTATGGTGCACAGTGCCCAGGTGTCGGGCCACCACCCTGGAAAATTCAAGATCCTTGCAGCCCGCCATTCCCACCGCAAAGGAATGGAGTTCACCTTCGACACTTTCCCGGGCCATGGCCGCGATGAGGCTGGAGTCCAGCCCGCCGCTCAAAAACACCCCCACCGGCACGTCGGCCACCAGGCGTTTTTTTACTGCGGCTTTCAGCTTCTCCCTAAGGGTATTTACCGCCCTTTGCAGGTCTTTTTCCACCGCGTCTTCCAGGGGCTGGAGGTAAAAGTACGGCTGCAGGCCCTGGTCGTGGGTATAGTAGTTGCCATTGGGAAACTCTTTCACATCGGGGCAAACCCCCAGAAGGGCTTTTATTTCAGAGGCGAAATACAGGGTGCCGCCGCTGTCCCGCCCGTAATACAGCGGTTTGATGCCCAGGCGATCCCTCGCCAGCATGAACCGGCCTCCCTGGCACAGGGCGAAGGCAAACATCCCGTCCAGATGATCCACCATGCGGGGACCCATTTCTTCATAAAGGTGGACCAGCACCTCGCTGTCGGTATTGGTTTTAAAGCAGTGGCCCCGGTCCATAAGCCAACTCCTCAACTGGCGGTAGTTGTATATCTCTCCGTTGTATACCAGCCAAAGATCCCCGTTCTCGTTGCTAAGGGGCTGCCTTCCTGTGTTCAGGTCGATAATGGTTAACCGGTTATGTCCCAACACCACTCCGGGTGACTGGTAGACCCCGGAATCGTTTGGCCCCCGGTGGCGCATCATTGCCAGCATTTCCTCAATAATTTCCCGGTCAGGGTTTCCAAAGCCCCCTGCGATACCGCACATTCCATCAACCTCCTCTTTGTTGAAAGCGATTAAAAAAGACAAGGCCAGGAGTTACCCGGCCCATTTCCATAATTCATCAACGCTATATAATAGCCGGCCAGACCTGGTCCAGCAACCGGTTCACACGCTGCCTCTCCCCTATTGTTTGCCCGGTTGACGGGTCCACCGCCAGGCAAGCTCCCTTTATAATTCTGGTAATCACCTGTCCCCGGGCCACCGGGTGATTCCGCAGGTGTGGCGCATCCAGCAGTCCCACCCTCACTGCCCGCTCCAGGGTTACCGGATCAGCCCAGGGGTCGGTTACCGCCGGAGGCGCCAGATTGGCAATTGCTTCTAAAAGGATCCTCGCCTCGGATAACAGCTCTTCTTTACGGGCCAGCACTCCGGGCTGGCCGATAAATCCCGGCAAGCCCAGCATCCCCTGCCGTACAGCCCCGCGAGCGATCTTGACGGATTCGATGATTTCCTCTGCCGTGGCGGCGTGGTCAGCCTCGCAGTGCGCCACCACGTGCAGTATATGGGGCGTTAAAGCCATTTGCACCAACACGGAGGCCGCCATGTGCCCTTTGGCCGCAACGATGTCAGCCGGCATGCTGGTCAACCCCGTCCTGGTCTGGCGAAAACTGATAAATTCCGCATCATGAAGGGACTCGATCAACTCAATTTTGGCCAGCATCTTGGCCAGGTCCATCTCCGGGGATGTTCCCGGCGGGTTGTTGAACATGTACTGGGATACATAGTGGCGCACCCCTGCCCGCTTGGCGTTATAGGCGGCCAAAAAAGCAGACGCAACCGCCACGGTATCATGGGCGTCCCGCAGGCTCCACTGGTGTGATTCGTTGATTTCCACGGGAATGCCCTGTTCCGCGTGCCAGCGGATTACCGTACGGGCTTCTTTGAGGGTTTCTTGCAGAGGGCGGCCACTTCTTCCGTCCAGTACGCTGTACCAGGTAAGGGGGACCGCCCCCCAGGCCAGGTTGATGGTTTCCTTAAGCATCCGGGCCATGGGCAGCAGGTCCCTGGTGCCGCAGTAGGATCTGATCAAAGGGAAATTACCCCGGCGGGAGGCCCGGTAAAGCGTCTGAAAGTCACCCGCGCTGCGGATGGGGATACCTCCTGCCCCGTCCTGGGCACGGTCCATCTCCTGAGGCCGGAACAAACTCTCCTGAGCATTCTGGTCAGGGGCCAGAGAAATTACGTCCAACTCTCCCGATTCCGCCAGCCTGGCAATATCCTCCAGGCTCCGCTCCAGGGAAGGCAGGCCGAAGTGGTGCCTGATCACAGGATAGGGGGACTTCCACCGTATACGTTCCACCAGTGTATTGGGGTAGTGTGCCGATCCCTGTCCGCAACGCCGGCCCCGCAGGTGGTCCAGCACCGCGGTATCCCCTTCGGTGCCGTCAAAACAAGCCTCAAACCACCCCAAACGGCGGGCTGATACCACCGCCGGCGGCGTACCTCCGAATAAATAGCGGCGTCCCATCAGGTTTTCCCTTTCCAGGGCTGCCTGCAAGGCGGGGAGAATACTTTCCAGGGCCTGGGGAGTTAACCTGTAGCTCAGCCCCACCAGGTCCGGCTTTTCTTTCCGGATTGCCTCCACCAGCCTTTCGGGGCCGACAGCCGGGCCGAGGAACACCGTCTGATACCCTTCGCCCTCAGCCAGGCGCAAAAAACTATATATGCCGGCCACGTGAACACAGTCACCTATGGCTGCAGCCAGAACTTTACCCTTTATTAAACGCTCTGTGCCCTTGAGAATAGGTAATCCCTCCCCTCCTCAATGTAGGCATAGATCTCTTCCACCGTCATGTCGCCAAGCCCCACCCGGTCAAGAGTCCGGCCTTCCCGCCTGTAATCCGTACCCTCCGCCATGGATGCCAGGGTAATGATACTGTCGATACCCGGCGTCTGCACCCCCACCAGTTTCCCCAGTGAAGATATCGGGACCAGGCTCATGGGCACATCCTCAGTAAGGTAACGGGTCGGCAGGCTGGCAGGGGCCAGAATGCCGTTATATCGATTATTATTGTTAATGGCTTCATGCATGCTGCCTCCGTGGGCGTCGTAAGCCTCGGCCAGCCACTGTTTGGTGCTCAAGGCTTTAACTCCCAAAGCCTCGGCCACCATCAGGCGCTCGTGGTCAATGGCCTCCAGCAATCTGGCCACTCCGGGAGTTATTCCCTGGCGGTAAAACTCAAACGGCTGGCCGGCTTCAATTCGGGCCAGGTTCAGAATGGCGGGCGCCGGATGTAATACCGCCCCCACATTGTCCAATCCCGTCTGCAGCACATGCTTCACGGCTGTAAACTGAGGAAAGGCAAGATTCAACAGGCTGGCCACCCGGCCCGTCTGCCAGGCAGGCAGTGCCGCTACCGACACACAATTCTTAATACCGTACACCATTACCCCGGCAGGGCCGGTGGACCGGCTGGCATAAAGCATTGTTTGCGCCTCGGCCACGATCACGTTGGCCTGGCAGCCGGTTTCCCGTAAGACATACTCAAATTCCACGGCGCCCAGGGTGCGTCCCGGGTTGAGAACCAGCACCTGCCCATCCCTTAAGTGAGGGGCCAAAAAGCGGGCCAGTGCCCGGTGGCCTGAAGCCGGGATTACCACCATCAGCACATCCACTTCCACAGTAGCCTCTGCCGGGTCACAGGTAATCAGGTCCAGGTGGGCGAATCCCTGTATCTCACCCTGAACCGTCACTCCACCGTGCGCCCGGATATCCTCCAATTTCTTCGGGCTGCGGTTAAAAAGCTTTATGGGGAAACCAGCCAGCGAAAGGTATCCGGCCATAGCCAAACCGCCGTTACCCGCCCCTATGACGCAAAACCGGGGAAATTCCCGGTGTGAACCCAATGGGACAAGTGTTGCCCTGCGTTCTCCATGCCTCTGTTTCCAGTGCCCCTTCACCGTCATCCCTCCTTATGCGGTTTTCGGCCGTATACACCTTGTGCACATAAAGGAGGGTAAAAAAACAACCCAAGGAGGTTCCTCCTTGGGCGGGAAAGCGACACGTCATCCCAACGGGTAGAAAAACGTGTTTAACTACCCAATCCACCTCCTTCTTCCACGCTTACGAGGTTAGTTGACGGGCTCGGATCGTAGAAGTCTGACCCGTCTGACGGTCCCTGCCCGAACCAGGCACTTTCCGCCAGATTAGCCCCAAAAAGTTTAGGTCCCCCGCTTCCCTTAAAAAGGAAACTCAGCGATCAGATGGATTGACTATAAGTCAATCGCTATGCACTTTTTCAGCCGTATGGTTATAGTATCATGAACAAATATTTGATGTCAATAATGGCAAACCATTCCATTTACACTAAAGATCCCCTTCCTCCGCAGGGGCAAAGCCTCGGCGCATGGTGTTCTCGGTGACCACCCTGGGCACCGTGAACTGCAGCAGGTAGTCCGGCCCGCCGGCCTTGGAACCCACTCCCGACATTTTAAACCCGCCGAAGGGGTGCCTTTCCACAATGGCCCCTGTGCACCCGCGGTTGATGTACAGGTTGCCCACCCTGAACTCCCCTCTGGCCCTTGCGATATTCTCGGGACTCCTGGAGAAGACCCCGCCGGTGAGGGCGTACCTGGTGCTGTTGGCCACCCGCAGGGCCTCGCTGAAGTCCTTCACTTTCATCACCGCCAGTACCGGGCCGAAAATTTCCTCCCGGGCAATAACGTGGTGCGGTTCTATGCCTTCAAATATGGTCAGGGGGACATAATGGCCCTCCATGCCGGGCATTTCCCGGTGAACCAGCACCCTGCCCTCTTTTTTACCCTGTTCGATGTACGACATTATTTTCTTTTTAGCGCTTTCATCAATCACCGACCCCATATAGGTTTCCGGTTTCTCGGCAGGGCCTATTTTAATGCTTTCCGCCGCTGCCTTAAGCCGGTCTACAAAAAGTTCATAGTTTTCTTCCAGCACTATTGCCCTGGAGCAGGCCGAGCACTTCTGTCCCTGGTAGCCGAAAGCCGAATGGATGGTGTGCACCACCGCCTCGTCTATATCGGCGTCGGAGTCTATTATTATGGCGTTTTTACCTCCCATTTCGGCCACCACGCTCTTGACGCCGGTGGCGTATTCCGGGGTTTTGGCCGCCTTCTCTATAATCTTGAGCCCAACTTCCATCGACCCGGTAAAGGTAATAAAAGCAACATCCGGGTGTGTGACCAGGTAGTCGCCTATTTTGCCTCCGGGCCCCGGAAGGAAATTAAGCACTCCCGGCGGCAGCCCCGCCCTGCGGAATATCTCGTATACCCAGTAGCCCACCACCGGAGACTGTGACGCCGGCTTATAGACGACGGTGTTGCCGGTAACAATTGCCGCGGCGGACATTCCAACGGAAATGGCGAATGGGAAATTCCACGGGGCAATAATGGCGCCAACACCCCTGGGCTCGTAAAAGAGGTGGCTCAGTTCCCCTGGCGCCCTCCCCATCCGGCGCGGTTTTGAAATCCTTATCATTTCCCTCCCGTAATACTCAAGGAAATCAATGGCCTCAACAACATCGGCATCGGCCTCGCTCCAGTTTTTCCCCACTTCAAACACCTGAAGCGCTGCCAATTCCATTCTCATTTCCCTTGCCGCCGAGGCCGCCCTGAACAGGTATTCCGCACGCTGGCGGGGTTCGGTTTCCCGCCACGTATCAAAGGCCTTTCCTGCTGCGGAAACGGCCTCACCGGCTTCCCGGACTCCGGCGGCCGCCACTACCCCTATCACCTCAGACGGCCTGTTTGGGTTGGTGGACTTAATCTCACTTTCGGTATAAATTTCCCTGCCATTGATATAAAGGGGTATTTTTTTGCCAAAACCCTTCCTTGCCACACCCAGGGCCTTTTCAAAATTGACGCGGTTTTCCCCGATTGTCCAGTCCAGCAGGGGATCGTTGCGGAATAGTCCCTTGTCGCCGTATTCCGGCGCCGCGGGTTCCTCTTTGATGCAGGGTGGACTTTCGTTAAGAAGGTCCAGTGGATTTTTGAGCATACTTTCTTTTGACATGCCCTCGGCAAAGCTGCAGCGCAGGAATGACTCATTGGCCGTGTTTTCCAACAGTCGCCTTACCAGGTAGGCCATGCCCGGCAACATCTTTCCTATTGGCGCGTACAGCCTAAGTTTAAGTCCTGCCTTTTTCAGCGCGTTTCTCACCGGCTCGGCCATTCCGTAAAGAACCTGAAACTCCAGGCAATCGCCGGGAACATTCAGTTCCTTTGCCATTTCCACCACATAGGAAATGGACCTGATATTGTGAGACGCGCAGGCAAATGACACCCACTGATGGTTTTCAAGCAGCATCCTTGAAAGTTTTTCAAAGTTTGCGTCAGTTTCTTGTTTATTGGTAAATACGGGTATTTCCCAGTTATTTTGCTTTGCCAGTATGGTTTCAGCATCCCAGTACGCTCCCTTGACCAGCCGCACCGTTATTCTCCGGCCCTTGTTTTTGGCCCATTGGATAAGATCCGCAAGGTCTTTTTCGCTGTCTTTAAGATATGCCTGTATCACTATCCCGGTATAAGGGTACTGCTTGAACTCATCCTCCTCCAGAAGCCTTTTGTACATGGCCAGCGTAAGGTTTTTCAGCGCAGTTTGCTCCATGTCCAGCAGCACAAAAACATTATTACTCACGGCCAGCCGGAAAATGGGGCGAAGCCTGTTCCCGGCCTCTTCAACCGAATGTTCGAAACTCCGGGGGTTCATCTGGGAATACATGGCCGAGGGCTTAATGGAGACATTGATCTTGGGGCTGTGCCCCCAGTCCAAATCCCCGGGTCCGCCACCCAGGGGTTTCCAGCTATTTTGCCGGTCTGCCAGGGTGGTGATTAAATCCATGTAGCGGTCCTGGTATGCCTTTGCTTCATTCTCGGAAACCACCGCCTCGCCCAGCAGGTCAGCGGTAAAGGCCAGCCCTTCTTTACGCAGCTTCTGCAGTGTTGACAGGGCTTCCACCGCGTCCTCCCCCACAATAAACTGCCTCGCCATTCCGTTTATGTTTCCGGAAATTGTTTTTGCCACAACCTTTGCCATCACTGATCCGGGAGATACCATTTTGAGCCCCCACTGAAGGCTGCCGGGGAAATCCTGATCCGGGCGGCAGAAGTATTCCTGCAGGTGCCTGGCAACTGACTCCGACCTTGTAAGGTAAGGAAAAACGTCTACAAAACGGAACATCTCCAGCTTGAACGCCTCATCCTTCATACACCACTCCATCACTTTTCCCGCCCAAAAATCCTTTTTAAAAATGGACGGGGTCTCACCTTCAATCAGCCTGAAGAGATTCATTCCCGTTTCTTTTACCCTTTTCTCGATATCAGTCATCTACAGTTTCCCCCTTCCAACACTATGGCCCCTTATGACTGTCCAATAATTGCACAATAAGTTCCGGGTTTTGTTTTACTTTTTTCGACAGCTATATAAGCAAAAAAAATGCCAGTCATCCTGGCATTTTCAAGTTTATTTTTTATACGCACAGCGGCCCGCCGGCAGTGGAAGCTGATAATTTACCGCACAAATACCGTCAAATAATTGACGTTCAGCGTCAAATATTTGACGGTATCCCCAGAATCTTTATCTTGTAGTAGAGGCTGCTGCGGGGAATACCCAGTATCCTGGCGGCCTCGGACTTGTTGTTTCCGGTCTTTTTCAGCGCATCCACGATCATCTGGCGTTCCGCCTGCTCCGTTACCTCGGTTAGCTTTAATACATTTCCGGTGGGGTTTCCCATAATTGCTGCAGGAGCCTTGGACTTGAGAAACTCCGGCAGGTTCTCCCGCTTTATAACCTCATCTTCGGCCAGTATAACCATCCTTTCCAGCACATTGCGCAGTTCCCGGACATTGCCCGGCCAGTGGTAATTCATAAAAGACACCATAACCTGCGGATCAATCTCCACAATCTTTTTCCCGTGGAGTTCGGCAAGCTCCTGTGCCAGGAGATATGCCAACTCGGGCATATCCTCCCTCCGCTCCCGCATCGGCGGAAGGTTCAGGGTGATAACATTAAGCCTGTAAAACAGGTCCTCCCGGAAGCGGCCCTCCTGTACCATCCTTTCCAGGTTCCGGTTGGTGGCCGTAATTATCCTGACATCCACCTTAACCGGCCTGGTTCCGCCCACACGGTAAAGAATTTTTTCCTGAAGCACCCTGAGAAGCTTTACCTGCGCACCCAGTTCCAACTCTCCTATCTCATCAAGGAACAGCGTCCCTCCGCTGGCCAGTTCGAATTTACCCGGCTTGCCCTCTTTAAAAGCTCCGGTAAATGCCCCTCCTTCATACCCGAATATCTCACTTTCAAAAAGCGTCTGGGGAACTGCACTGCAATTTACGGCCACAAAGGGGTGCTGGCTGCGGTTGCTTTCATCGTGAATTGCCTGGGCAAAGAGTTCCTTTCCGGTCCCGCTTTCACCCGTTATCAATACGGTGGCATCGGTGGCGGCATACTTTCTGGCCATTTTGATTGTTTCCTTGATAACGGTGCTGTGCCCGTAAATTCTTGCAAAAGAGTCTTTTTTACTGAGGCGGTTGATCTCCTTTTTAAGCATACGCATTTTAAAACCGGTACGGGAAAGCTCTTCGTTATAATAAACGATATCGGCTATATCCCTTTCCAGGGACAAACTGCCAATCACCCGATCTTTAACCGGAACCGGGGCCGCCGTAATCAGTACATGGGCACCCTCCCGGGGCTGGTGATAGAGTTCCTTAAAAACCTTTCTGTCCCGCAACGAATGAGATACCAGTATATTTGAAAAAAATTTGCTCACCGGCTGTCCCAGAATTTCTCTGGCCTTAATGCAGTACAGCACCTCAGCCCTGGGATTCCAGTACTCCACTTCTTCCTTTTCGTTTATAACACAAACCGCCTCACTGGCAAATTGCAGTATGGTTTCCAAAATTGCCTGGCTTTTCTGCCACTGGCCATAAAGTTTCCCGAAGAGGCATTCCCTGGTTACCACACCGGCAACTCTTCCGTCCCCGCCTGCAACCAGTACTCCTGCATCCTGTATCAGCAAAGACATTACCTTTTCAACATCATCGTCTTCACCGACAGTGACAGCATCCGCCAAGTCCGGCATTTTACCGGCTTCCCGGGCCTTTATTATTTTGTCCCTGCCTGCGACACCCTTTACTCCCCTGCCCTGATCACATATTATTGCGGCTTCCCAGCCCCCGCTCTCTAGGTTCTTTTGAAGCTCCGGAAGCGTTATTCCGGTATTCACTTCTATAAATGATCTGGTCATAATATCCTTTACTTTCATTCCGGGCATACTAATCCCCCTGGATGAACTAAGTGGCGCTAGCAACAAGGCGTATCGGAAATACTCGGATACAATACAGCCACCGGTACCGGTGGCTTTTGGGGAACTAACTCATTCCAAGATATGCTTTTCTTATGGCCGGGTTGTCGGTCAATTCGGCGGCGCTTCCGGACACAACTATCTCCCCGGTTTCCAGCACGTAAGCCCTATTGGATACAGAAAGGGCCATGGTTGCATTCTGCTCCACCAGCAGTATGGTTGTTCCGGCATTGTTTATCTTCGTAACTATTGAAAATATCTCTTTAACCAGCATTGGGGCCAGTCCCATGGACGGCTCATCCATAAGCAGAAGCTTGGGCCTGGACATAAGCGCCCTGCCGATGGCAAGCATCTGCTGTTCCCCGCCGCTCAGCGTCCCGGCCAGTTGGTTTTTTCTTTCCTCAAGCCTGGGGAACCACCGGAAAACCTCACCGATGGCCTCCTTGATCTCCTTGTCCTTTCTGGTATAGGCGCCCATTTCCAGGTTTTCCATAACCGTCAGCCGGGTGAAAACACGCCTTCCTTCCGGAACCTGGGAAACCCCCATTTCAACAATCCTGTATGAAGGGACCCTGTTGATTACGTTTCCGTCAAAGCTGACGGTACCGCCACCGGCCCTGACAAGGCCGCTGATCGTTCTCAAAGTTGTGCTCTTTCCGGCGCCGTTGGCCCCGATCAGCGCCACAACCTCTCCCTTTTCCACTTTAAAAGAGATTCCTTTTAGGGCTTTGATGCCTCCGTAGGATACCTGCAGGTTTTCAACTTCCAGAAGAACTATCTTTACCCCGCCTCCTTTCCCAGGTAGGCGTCGATGACAACAGGGTCATTCTGTACCTCCTCGGGTGTCCCTGAAGAAATCATCTGACCGTAATCCAGCACTATTACATAGTCTGAAATACCCATTACAAACTTCATATCGTGCTCAACCAGCAGTATGGTTATCCCCATCTGCCGGATCGAGTTTATCATTTCCATCAGCCCCAGCTTTTCACTGGAATTCATGCCGGCCGCCGGCTCGTCCAGCAGTATCAGATCGGGGGAAGAGGCCAGTGCCCTGGCGATTTCAAGCTTTCTCTGGTCCCCGTAGGACAGGTTTTTGGAAAACTCATCACGCTTTCCCAAAAGACCCACCACTGCCAGGACTTCTTCCGACCGTCTTATAATGGTCTTCTCTTCTTCCTTTACCCATTTCAGATTGGTTACCGCACCGATAAAACCGGACTTGCTCCTGGTATGGCAGCCAATCCTGACATTATCCAAAACGGACATATTTTTAAACAGCCGTATGTTCTGGAATGTTCTGGCAATACCCAGATCGGTGATCAGGTGGGGCTTTAAACCGGTTATATCCCGGCCGTCAAAAAACACCCTGCCTGAAGTGGGACTGTAAATTCCGGAAACAATGTTAAAAACCGTGCTCTTTCCGGCCCCGTTGGGGCCGATAAGAGAAAAGATTTTGCCCCTTTCCACTTCAAAACTCACGGAATCGACGGCTGTCAGACCGCCGAAGTTAATTGTAATGCTGTCCAGCTTTAATAATGGCGGCATTTATTTACACCTCGGTCTGTGGTTATCTTGTGAGGCTTATGCTATGTTCAGGCATCTCCCGAAATGGTTGCCGGAGGTCTTTTCCGCGGCCAAATCTTTCTTGCGGCCTTGGCAAGGTCAACCCCTCCAAGTATTCCATGGGGCCGGAAAACCATCATTACCACCATCAGCGCACCGTATATAAGCATCCGGTATTCCTTTACAAAACGGAGGAATTCCGGCGCCAGGGTCAGAACGGCAGTCCCCAGCACGGTGCCTGGCATGCTGCCCAATCCCCCTATAACTACAAAGTTCAGAAGCTCGAAGGACTTGGCAAACCCAAAGTCGGCCGGGTTGATATACTGCAGCAGATGCGCGTACAGACCGCCGCTTATTCCGGCCAGGAAGGTGCCGATGGCAAAGGATTCCACTTTATAAAAAAGTGCGTTGATGCCCATGGACTCGGCGGCGATTTCATCTTCCCTGATGGCCAGGAAAGCCCGTCCGAGCCTTGAGTTGTTGATTCTGTACAGGCCCCAGATAGACAGTACAATTATTACAACGACGGCAAGAAAGTCGGTATGCCTGGGAATACCGGCCAGGCCTCGGGCGCCTCCGGTGATTTCCATGTTGATGAACACCACCCTGACTATCTCACCGAAGCCAAGGGTTGTTATTCCAAGATAATCGCCGGTCAGCCGCATGCTGGGAAAGGCCAGTATAACCCCGCAGGCCGCCGCAGCCGCCCCGCCCGCCAGCAGACTGACCCAGAACGGGGTATGCAGGTTCAAAGTCAGCAAGGCAGAGGAATACGCCCCTATGCTCATGAAAGCGGCATGACCGAATGAAAACTGTCCGGTCACCCCCGTTATCAGGTTGAGCCCCAGGGCCGCCACAAGGTATATCCCCAGCATGGTAAGCACCTGAATATAATATGGGTTGGTAATTAAGTCAACTAACGATTCCATACTATACCTTCCTCTGAATGGGCCTGCCCAAAAGCCCCGTAGGCTTGAACAGAAGCACCAGTATCAAAAGTCCGAAAGCGATGGCGTCCCGGTACGTGTCAAAGCCTATGGCAACACCGAAAACCTCCGCCACGCCCAAAAAGATACCGCCCAGCATAGCTCCCGGAATGCTTCCAATCCCCCCCAGCACCGCGGCACAGAAAGATTTAAGCCCCACCGTAACCCCCATCAGAGGGTATATGGAGTTAAAATACATCCCCACCAGCACCCCTCCTGCTGCGGCCAGGGCCGCACCCATGGCAAAGGTGAAGGATATTACCCTGTTCACGTTAATACCCATCAAATGCGCGGTTTCATAATCCTCCGAGGTGGCCCTCATGGCCTTGCCCATTTTGGTGTATTTCACAATGTACTGCAGCAAAACCATCAGCAGCCCGGACAGAACAAGTATTACAATCTGAACCTTGGAAAACTGAACCGGCCCCAGGACATAGACAGTGTCCTCAATAATCTGGGGAAAACCTTTGGGATTTGGACCCTCGATAAGGGTTACCAGCGTCTGCAGAAATATGGAAACCCCTATAGCCGAAATAAGCGGGGCCAGCCTTGTGGAATTCCGCAGCGGCCTGTAAGCCATCCTCTCAATGATAATGGCCAGGGGCACACAGATCGCCATAGCCGCAAACATGGCCACCAGAATATTGACCTTGTACACGGTAACCAGTATCAGTCCCACAAAGGCCCCTATCATGTAAACTTCACCGTGGGCAAAGTTGATCAGCTGAATAATGCCGTAAACCATGGTGTATCCCAGGGCAATCAGCGCATACGTGGTCCCCAGCGTTAAACCGTTGAGCAGTTGCTGTAAATACATGGGAAACCTCCCCGAAAATAATGGCTGCAGCCGCTACAGCGAAAGTGTAACGGCTGCCCGTACAGTTATTTAACTAAAGCCAAAACTACTTCTTGATGGGTATAACAGATTTTACGGCAAATTCTTTATCCTTGACTTCCAACAGGTATACGGGGCTCTTGATGGGCTCGCGGTTGGTGTCAAGGGTGATGGTTCCGGTAACACCCTTCCAGTCCTTGGTCTGGGCCAGTTTTTCGCGGTATACGCTGGGATCGGCGCTGTTTGCGGCCTTGATGGCGTCTGCCACCATCATGACTGCATCATAGCCCTGGGCCGAGAACATGTCGGGAAGCTGGCCGTTGTTCTTGGACTTATACTTCTCGATAAAATCCTTGGTGACGCCGGTGGCGTTTTTCAGGTCAACCGCAAATCCGGTGTAAACCATGCTGCCCTCCACCGCGGCTTCGCCAAGCCCCATCAGTTCCTTGCCCAGCAGGCCGTCGCCGCCGACCATTACCTGCTTGAGACCCTGTTTTCTCATTTCCTTCATAAAGAGGGCGCCCTCGGTGTAGTAGCCGGTGAAGACCACCCCGTCAAACTGCTTGCTTTTTATATTAGTAACCTGGGCGCTGAAATTGGTGTCCTTCTCCATTATGCTGGATTCAATCACGATCTCGATGTTGTTCTTGGCCAGGGCATCCTTGAACAGCTTGGTCAGGCTCTCACTGTAGGCAAGACCGGTGGTGGTGACCAGAGCCACCTTCTTCCATTTCAGCTCCTCGGCCAGGTACTTGGTGACGGCTGGGGCCGCCACAGCGTCCAGCAGTGTATCCCTGAAAATATAGTCTCCTATTTCAACCACACCGGTACCCACGGCGCCGGCCGACATCAGCACAACCTTGTTCTGCTGGCAGATGGGGGCGGCAAGCTTTGTTATGCCCGTAGTGGGGTCGCCTATAACGGCCGCTACCTTCTGGGTAACCAGCTTCTGGGTAACCGCAGCGGCTTCAGACGAATTGCTGCCGTGGTCGCCTTCCACAATTTCAAGCTTTTTGCCTAAAAGGCCGCCTGATCCGTTTATGGTTTCCACGGCCATCTGCATACCCTTCAGTGTTTCAATTCCATAGTGCGCGTGTCCGCCAGTTTTACCGCCCAAAAACCCTATCTTGATGGTGTCTCCGCCCGCTTTGGCGCCGGTTTCCTTTTTTTCTCCGCCGCACCCCGACAGAACCAGGGCAAGCGAAACAAGCACCATCAAAAGAATAAGTGGTAATGATTTTTTAATTTTCATACTATTCTCTTCCTCCCTTATGTTCACTGAATCACTATAGGGCAACCCGGTCTTTTTGCGCACCTCCCCCTGACATGATCAACAATTAAATGTTCAACATAATATAATTTAATCCTCCTAAAATAAAATTTTCAAACTAATCATTTTTTAAGATCGTAATGCCAAAATTACCGGCTGTCACCGAAAGAGGATTTTATGAAAATACAAAGTCCCGTTATTATGATGATTCCGCCGGCCACCTGCAGAACAGCGGGAATCTGTCCAAAAATAAAATAGGCCAGTATTGTGGCGCCCACCGGTTCACCAAGAATGCTTACCGAAACAACTGCAGCCTTGACGTACTTAAGCGCCCAGTTAAACACCGTATGGCCAAATATGGTCGGAACCAGGGCCAGGGCGGCAAACCAAATCCAGTCTGCGGCGGGATAGGGATACAGCGCCGATCCCGTCAGCAGGTTTAGCCAAAACAATACAGCCGCCGAAGTACCGTACACCAAGAATACATATGTAAAAAGGGACAACTTCTTCCTGAGGTTTCTGCCAATCAAGAAGTAAGCCGCCACAAAAATGGCCCCGGAAAAGGCGAGAAAATCGCCGTACAGCGCCATTCCTCCCACTTTGAAGTCATTTATCCCGATCAGCACGCTCCCGGCCAGAGACAGGACTGCGCCGAAGAGACCGGCCTTCCTGATTCTTTCACCCAGAAACAGCATCCCCCCGGCGATTACAAAAAGGGGCTGCATGGTAACCAAAACCGTTGAGCTGGAGATGGAGGTATAATTTAAAGAAGTAATCCATACCGCAAAGTGTGCGGCGAGAAAAACGCCGGACAGAAGCGCCATTACCAAATCCCTGGCATTTATTCCGGCCAGTTCCTTCAGTCCTTCTTTTTTCAGCGACAGGGGTGCAATCATCAATACCGTGAACAGCAGCCTGTAAAATGCTATAGCCAGGGGCGGCGCGGTGGAGAGTTTTGTAAAAATCGAAGAAAAGGCGGCCGCAAGAACCGCCAGAACAACTGCCAGGTACGGGTTTATCAACGGATCGTCCTTATTAACCGCAAACAACCTCCCATTAAAATGTTCTGTAAAATAAATATTCTATTCAATATTCCGTCTCCCTTTTATTTTTTTTATATAAAAAAAGGACCCTTTGCAAGGTCCTTCTTCTTTAAAACGCACAGTATTAATGTGCGTTGATTCTTTTAAACACAATATAGGAATAAACCACCGGGATTATAACAGCTGAACCAATGGCTGCCGAAAATACTAAAACCCCCTTTCCGCCTCCGAGAAACAGCCCCGTTATAACCGTCACCAGCCCTGACAACACCCATATCCTGGCTGACAAACGGTGCGTCCTGCGCCAGACTTCCTCGCTGGCAAAAGTCCACGGGGTTTTTACCCCTACGAAGTAATTGTGCTTAATCTGCCCCATGATATTGCCTATCAGCATAAACAGCAATCCTATCCCGGTGATTACAAACCGGTCCACAGGAACCCCGTACCCGAGAGAATTGGTTAATATAACGGAATACAAAAGCAGCATGAAAAAGGTAATTCCCAATTTAATGCACCGGTACGCTCCCCTAAACTTTGCGTAGTTTTCTCTTCTTGGGTCGATACGGGGCACAAAAACCATCATAAGGTATAATCCGGCTGTTAACAGGGGTAATGCGAAAGCGCCCCAGAACCTCGATGAGTAATTGTCCACCTGGCCGTGTATATTCCAGTGACTGGGAACCTGTTCCGGCAGGTGCGGATACACCAGCGCTCCCGCAATAAAACACATAATTATAAGAGCCACCGCCGGCCAGTCGCTTTTAATGTCCTGTATAAAATCCGAACTCGCCCGATTGTTTCCGGTCATTTTTTTATCTCCTCACTTTCTTTTACTTCCAGCAGATCATATACCCAGCTCATCAGCTCCTGAAACACGGTGGAATTGAGCGAGTAGTATATAAACTGCCCCTTTCGCTCATCCCGAACCAGGTCCGCCTGTTTTAATATGTTCAGGTGGTGTGAAATGCTGGGCTTTGAAATAGAAAAATGGTCCGCAATCTCTCCCGCAGTCATGTCCTTTTGACGAAGCAGTTTTAAAATTTTTCTCCGGTTTGGATCCGAAATGGCTTTGAAGACCTGGTTAATAAAAACCACCTCTTATATGTTTGTATATTTTTATAATCATCTAAATACATTCCTATCATAGACCAAAAAAGACTGGCTGTCAATTTTAAAGAACTTAAATCCAATTTTTAATATCGCTTTAAATATCAAAGCTTTTTTTAACTACGGGGAGATATCCTGACCAATTGCCTGTTTTAGGGCAACTGAAAATTTGTTCATTACTATCGGATGGTGATATAATTAAAGTGCCGGCAACTTTATTTAGCAATGCAGGTTGCCTGGAATAGAATGTGTACAAGGAGGGATTCCGTGGGAAAAAGACAGTCGACACTTGAAAAATGGAAGGCTACTCACGAGGAATGGGCTGACTGGCGCTGGCAGATACGAAACCGTATTACTGACGTCGAGGAATTGTCAAAAATAATAGATCTGACTGAACTGGAAAAGGAAAACATTTCATCCTGCCTGAAAAAATTCAGAATGGCTATAACTCCATACTACGCAAGCCTTATGCATCCCGGTGACAGGAATTGCCCGGTACGGCTTCAGGCTGTGCCCCGGAAGGAAGAATTGACATCCCACAGGGGTGATATGAAGGACCCGCTGCATGAAGACAAGGATTCACCAGTTCCGGGACTTACTCACCGCTACCCCGACCGGGTTCTTTTACTGGTCACCGACTGCTGTTCGATGTACTGCCGGCACTGCACCCGGAGGCGACTTGCCGGGCAGAGCGACAGATCCATGCCGACATCACAGCTGGACCGCGCCATGGCGTATATCCGGGCAAACACCTCGGTGAGGGATGTTGTGATTTCCGGAGGCGACCCTTTTACACTGCCCGATGTTCAAATTGAATATATACTTCAGAAGTTAAGATCTATCCGTCATGTTGAGATTATCCGGATCGGCACGCGCACACCGGTGGTTCTGCCGCAGCGTATTACAACTGACCTGTGTTCCATACTTGAGAAATATCACCCCATCTGGATCAACACACACTTCAATCATCCCGCTGAAATTACTCCCGAAGCCGATCTGGCCTGCATACGCCTTGCCAGGGCAGGCATTCCTTTGGGCAACCAGTCGGTGCTGCTAAAGGATATAAATGACCAGGCGGATATAATGAAAGATCTTTTCCAAAAGCTGCTAAGAATAAGAGTCCGGCCATATTACCTGTATCAATGCGACCTTTCGGAAGGAATCGGGCATTTCCGGACCCCGGTCAGTACGGGAATAGAAATAATTGAAAACCTGCGCGGGCATACTTCGGGCCTTGCCGTTCCCACATTTGTTGTTGACGCCCCCGGTGGGGGTGGAAAAATACCCATCATGCCCAATTATCTACTGTCCCAGGGACAGGGAACAACAATACTGCGTAATTTTGAGGGAAATATTTATGCATACACCGAACCGGGCCGCAGGGATCACCGGATCAATTCACCAGGAGTTGGAGTGGCGGGGCTGATTAAAAACGGGGGTGTGCTGTTTAATAACGGGACCGGTGCCACTGCCGGGAGTTCAGGAGGGAAGAATGGAATCAATAAAGCATTTTCATTCTGATTTCTCGCTGAACGCCAAGCTGGACCACACCAGCCGCCGAATATGGGTTACGGATTACAAGGCCGGCGACCCTGCCGCCCTTCATACATTTCTGGTTAATCTGGCCAGGCAGCGGGGCATAGAGAAAATTATTATGCCCGTAAGGACCGCAGATGCCGATAAACTTGCCGGCAGCGGATTTAAAAAGGAGGGGGCCATTCCAGGGTACTTCAATGGCGCCGACTCACACTTTCTGGCGGCTTACACATCAAAACAACGTTCTATTTCCACATCTCTGTCCGGTGAGCGCAAAATATTAAAAGAAATACTTTCCCGTTCCCGTGGTGGTCAGTGGCATCTGCCGTCCGGCTTTACAATGCGCCTTGCGAGGGATGAAGACTCCGAATCCATGTCTCACCTGTTCCGAAGGGTGTTTGCCAGTTATCCCTCACCTGTTTTTGACCCTGAATACCTTATGCAGTCAATGAATACAGGAAATATATTCATGGTAATTTACAACGGCCGGAGGCTGACCTCGGTGGCGGCCGCCGAAATACAGCCGGAAAACGGCCGGGCGGAGCTTACCAACTGCGCCACGGACCCCGAATTCAGGGGAAAAGGATTAAACACACTTCTTCTGGCAAGCCTTGAAAAGATGTGTCTTTCCCGTGACATTACCTGTCTCTACAGCCTGGCACGGGCCTCGTCATACGCCATGAACCTGGTTTTCCACCGCCTGGGCTATGTGTTCGGCGGCACTCTTATCAACAACTGCCATATAGGCGGGCGCTATGAGAATATGAATGTCTGGGTGAAACCCCAAAAGGCAGTATGAAAGCCTTCCTTAGGGGGTTAATTGCGGCATTTCCGGCAACTTTTTATTTTTGCAAAAGTTGCCATAAGACACCATATTCAGGAGGAGATATTTATGTTCATTAAAAAAATGATTCTGTTATTACTGGGTTCAACCTTGATATTATCTTTGCTTGCCGGCTGTGGAACACCAGGCTCCTCATCGTCATCCCAGCCGGAAAAAAGCTTTACCTACGCAATGTCCGGCCAGTACCGTCCATTTAACTATTTTAATGACTCAAATAAATTAACCGGCTTTGACGTGGAAATCGGCATGGCGCTGGCGGAAAAAATGGGCATGAAGCCGGAGCCCGTTGCCACCCCGTGGCAGGGGCTTATAAGCGGTCTCAAGGCGGAAAAATACAACGCCATACTGGGAAGCATGACCATTACCCCTGAAAGGCAGAAAGAAGTTGATTTTTCGGACCCGTACTATATTTCAGGCCCCAAACTTTTCGTCCGCAGCGATTCAAAAATTAACGGCATCAAGGACGTTAGAAAGAACACCCCGGTGGGTGTGCTTATCTCCAGCGTCTATGACAAGGAAGCCAGAAAATATACTGAAAACGTAAAGAACTACGCCAGCGACATAACAGCCCTCCAGGACCTGGCAAGGGGACGTGTTGAAGCGGTGATAACCGACCGCTTTGTGGGCCAGCTGGCGGCAAAGGAACAAAAACTGGATATCAAGCCGGTAGGAGACCTTATCTTCGTTGAGAATATCGGAATTGCCTTCCGCAAGGGAGATCCCCTGAGGGAAAAAGTCAGCAAGGCGTTGAAGGAAATAAAGGCGGATGGGACTTACCAGAAAATAAGCCAGAAATACTTTAACATGGACATAAGCAAGTAATTAAATTAGTTATAGAGGCCGTTTCCCAAGTCAATTTCGGAGGTTGAAAGTTGGATTTCTTCAGCTATCTCACCGGATCGGCGCCATTTTTCGTCCGGGCTGCGGCTGTCACGGTGGAACTGACAGCCGCGGCCCTGGCCATTGGCGTGGTGATCGGACTGGTATTCGCCATGATGAAAATATCAGTAAGAAAACACTGGCGGTACATTGCCGATACATACATAACCGTTATAAGGGGTACTCCCCTTATAGTTCAGCTATTTGCCATATACTTCGGACTGGCTTCCATTGTTGATTTCGGAAGCTTCTGGTCGGCCGCCATCGCACTGGCGGTTCACAACGGAGCTTATATAGCCGAAATCTTCCGGGCCGGCATACAGTCAATCGAGCGGGGTCAGATGGAGGCCGCCCGCTCTCTTGGCATGAGCTATGTTTTGGCCATGCGCCGGATTATACTGCCCCAGGCATTCCGGCGAATAGTCCCCCCGCTGGGAAACCAGTTTATTATCGGCTTAAAGGACTCCTCCCTGGCCGCATTTGTTACCATGAACGAGCTTTTTGGGGTTTCCATGCAACTGGCCTCCACTCATTACGCGGAACTGCAGTTTTATGCCATAGCCGGACTGTATTACCTGGCCCTGATAGTGGCATTCACAATTCTTGTCAACTGGCTGGAAAAAAGGATTAGAATCGAAAGTTGAGGGATCCCGAATGATTAAGGTGCGAGGCCTTTATAAAAGTTTTGGACGGTTGCAGGCTTTAAAAAATGTCAACCTGGAAGTGCATGAAAGTGAAGTGGTGGTTTTGATCGGGGCCAGCGGTTCCGGAAAAAGCACATTGCTGCGCTGCCTGAATTTCCTTGAGATTCCTGAACAGGGAGTTATTGAATTAGACGGGAGGGCAATCGACCCCGGCAGTGACGACCTCAACCTGTTGCGGCGGGACGTGGGCATGGTCTTTCAGCTCTTTAACCTTTTCCCCCACATGACGGTGCTGGGAAATATAATCGAGGCCCCGGTAATGGTTAAAAAAAAGAGCCGTGACAAGGCAGTGCGGGAGGCCCTCGAACTCTTAAAAAAAGTGGGCCTGGAAGATAAAAAGGACGCCTATCCCTGCCAGCTCTCCGGAGGGCAGCAGCAGAGGGTTGCCATCGCCAGGGCCCTGGCCATGAACCCGAGGGTAATGCTTTTTGACGAGCCAACCTCCGCCCTGGATCCGGAACTGGTGGGAGAAGTGCTGGCTGTAATGAAACAGCTGGCAAGTGAAGGCATGACCATGATTGTGGTCACGCACGAAATGGGCTTTGCCCGGGAGGTTGCAGACCGGGTTGTTTTCATTGATGAAGGCAGCATAATGGAAGAGGGAGACCCCGCGCAGATCTTTGAACGGCCCCGTCAAAAGCGAACCTCGGAGTTTCTGGGCAAGGTTCTCTGGGGCCCCGTGAATTCCTTAAATAAAGATGACTTCACGGCTGTAATGACTACGGCATAATAAGCCGGCATGATCAGACTTTTGGTCCCGGGCCCATGGGCTTGCCGCTTCCCCTGTAACCGCTGTTCAAAAGCTTTATATAACACCGGTCGCATATGGGCTGGCCCTGTTTAAACAGGCTGGTCCGGCCCGCCTGTACTCCCGGCTGCCTGCAATGCCTGCACATAACCCCTGTTGCAGTTATACGCATACGCTCACCCCCGGTTATTTTGCCCGCCGGGAGAACAATCATGAGGAAGTTCCGGTCCCGGAAGGAAAGGAGATGGAGCTATTTGAAGGAGTTGCTTTCGACACGAAGAATATAAAAAATATCTACATGGGTATACACAGCCAGAGGTGAAAATAGGCTTTGCGTAAAAATTTCCGGACGGTGCACATCTTTTTTTTGTTAGTGCTTGCATTAACCCTTTCAGTTTATGCAGGCATTTATTTCTTTGGTCAATCCAGACAAATTTTAGTCAAGACATATCCGGACATCATGAATACCCTTTTACAAATTAAAATTGTGGACAGCGGTAATTTTGATCCCTCAAGTCCGGACAAACTGGCTGCCCTACTTGTGTCGCTGGGAAACAAACTGGACCGTTTCAAGCCAACAAGCGAAATCCACAAGGTAAACCGGAATGCCGGGCTCAAACAGGTGCAGGTAAGCCCCGAAACAATTGATGTGGTAAGCCAGGCATTGGCTATACACAAAAAGACTAATGGGGCCTTCGACCCCACCATCGGTCCGCTGGTGGATTTATGGCAAATCACGCCTTCTTCCTCTGTGCCGTCGGATAAATGGCAGCCCCCTTCCGAAAAAGCTATCAGTCTGGCCACCTCCTTGGTTGACGGAAATAAAGTTAAAATCGATGACAAGGAAATCTTCCTGCCCCTGAGTGGGATGAGCCTTGATCTCGGGGGAATCGCAAAAGGATATGCACTTGAACAGGCCCGCGACTATTTTCGGTCCGCAGGCATAAATAATTTTTTAATAGATTTTGGGGGAAACGTTTACGTTGAAGGACTGCGCCCCGGCGAAAAACCTTGGAGGGTAGGAATCAGGCATCCGCAAAAGCAGGCCGAAGTTATTGCCTGGGTTGAGCTGACCGGTGTCGCCTTCAGTACTTCGGGGGATTATGAGTCCTACCGTTTATACGGGAAGGATCGTTATTGTCACATACTTGATCCCCGGACAGGGAAACCGTCCGCGAATTTGGCCAGTGTAACCGTGGTCTCACCCATCCCCGTACAGGCCGATGCACTGTCCACGGCTGCTTTTGTGCTGGGACCGGTTGATGGGCTTAAGCTGATTGAGGAGTGGCCGGATGCGGAGGCTATATTTATCGACAAGGATTTACATGTGTTTGCTACATCCGGGTTAAACGGAAAGGTGCATATAAATAAATGAAAAATCCCATGCCGAATGGAACAACCGCCGGACCAGATCCCAAAAAGGAACCTGAAAACCAACCTTTAAGCGCGTCGCAACTGGGAATGCTCCTGGCTCTGGCCATAGCCCTCCACACTGTGGAAAACTGGATTCCCCCTCTTCCTCTTCCCGGCGCCAGAATAGGACTTGCCAATATTGTCACCCTGGTGGTCATTATTGGTTCCGGTTGGAGGGATGCGCTGGTTATTACGGTATTGCGCCAGATTGGGGGTTCTCTTCTCAACGGCACATTTCTGGCGCCGGGCTTCTTTGTGGGGCTGGCGGGAGGTATTTTCGGAATTCTGGCAATGCAGGCGGCCGTTCTTATTTCTTCCCGTTTTTTAAGGCCGGTGCTGTCACCGATTGGGGTAAGCTGCGCGGGCGCAGTTTACCATAACCTTGGTCAACTGGCGGCTGCTGCAATCATGCTGCGCGACGGCTCTGTAATAAACTTTCTCCCTTTTCTTTTGCTCCTGGCCATACCCAGCGGGGTCATAACCGGTCTGATTGGAATAAAACTCCTGGTCTCCCTGACCGGGGGGCATTTTTTCCCCGTCAACAAATCAAACCTCCTGGCGGCCAAAGGAATTCTGCCGGGCGACCTGGCAGTAAACCTCCTGGCCGTAATGGCGGCCGTCTGGATAATTGTTAACTCATATCTGCTCCCACTAACAAACCCGGGCCATGCGCTCATCAGTGTAAACGGAGTTCCTGCCCAGGCTGTAAACCTGAAGAAGGACGCACTTGTAACACTGGATCTCGGAGAGGATCAGATGGTTTTTGAAGTAAATAATTTTAGAATACGTGTGGTTGAATCTAATTGCAAGGATGATTTATGTATACAAGCCGGGTGGATAGAAAGGCCCGGTCAATCAATTGTTTGCCTTCCTAACAGGGTTGTAGTCAGCATTCCCGGGGGAAATAATAACAAGGACCTGGACGCGGTCACTTATTAGTCCTGCCGGTCCAGGTCCTTTAATATTTAAGCCCAGCTACTTTTTACTGTTAATGACAAACCTCCAGATTAGACCCCCTGCCACCACGGTAAGAGGTATAAAAGACATCCCTCCTGTCAGGGCAGCTTTTGTTTCCCTTTCCCCCAGACTGGTGGTGATAAACGCTAGCGATCCTGCCGCCATTACCATCCATAAAACCACAAGGCCCCATTTCCACCACTGTATGGTCAGTCCCCGCTCCCGCGACCACTGATTAAGGCCAAGTACGGCCAGCACCCCGCCGGCCCCGGCCACAAACCAAAGAAAACTCATCGTATCACCCCTTATTTTTC
>JBMOPB010000084.1:0-4042 GCA_049325055.1 Bacillota bacterium | reverse complement strand
ATGTATAATAGCAAAAAGGGATTCTGTGGATATTTTCCTATCCACGGAGGTTTCAAGGGGGTGTGCCCCTTGCTTTAGTGCGGGGTAAGGACGCGTTACGTCCGAAGGGGCGGCAGCCCCTTTTTCAATTTATTGTTCCACCTGTTTTAAGTCTCATTGCTTTAACGTATACTGTAATTTTTTTATTGATTACCACAAGGTGGGTCCGAATACGGTATTTACCGCCGTTTACTTCTATCTCCCTGTTGTCCAGTATGCGCGGTATCAGTAGAGTGTCAATCCCGGAAACATCCTGTCCGATTAACGGGTTAAGCCATTCCTTAACTTTTTTTTCCGCCTCCAGTTCCACCGCCAGCTCCTCGTAATCGGACAAATCATCCCGTGAATCCATAAGTAAGAATGTTTCCACCGTGGTGACAGTTTGTTTTCTTTTGTTTTCACTGGATTCTTTTAATTTTTGCAGATTTCTCTCGGCATCCGCCAGTTCGTCACGGAGTGTTATATTGGTCAGAGTCAGGTAATCGATCTGGGCGCCTATATGTATGTTTGTGACAGCAGATCCAAGTAAAATACCCAGTATAAAAATTGATATTCCTCTAAGTAAGACCGTCCTCATTTAAATTTTCCCTCGCAAAGAGCCAGTATAAGGGAATATCCGGCCTGGGTCCCGGCCAGCGCGCTGACAATGTATAAAAGCTGTTTTACCACTGCCCGGACCTCACCACTGAAAAGGCCGCTTTCAAATATTTCAAATGTGGAAAATGTGCCTCCGATTGCAGCGGCTATAGCCCATATTTTCATGTCCCGGGCCAGCTTTAACATCACCGACACCGGCGGTTCCCTGACAATAACAGCAGCAAGTGAACCAATCATGACAGAACCCAGCATAATGCCCAGGGCGGTGAAAAAAATTAATAATATCTTGTGTTCAAAATTATCCATGTTTTGCCACCCCTGATTGGAATTAATAAAAACTATTAAATTGTATGGTAAAATATTACATATAAATAATTTACTAAAAAAGGAGCTAATATAAATAAATGGTAATATAATGGTGATATTTTTTGATAACAAGTCTATACGGGATTTGCACGGGCGTGGTAACATGTAAACAAAAGCAGCGGAGGTGAGAAGCCTTGGAGTTGATTGGGTTTATTTGCCTGCTGGTGCTGATGGCAGCCATACTGCCGGCCGTATATGACAGCGTGTTGCCGAATTGGCCGGGGATGGCCGGAAAAATTCATAATACCCCCTTTTTTGGATGGCACAAGGCTCCTCAGGATGAATAAAAACTCTACCTGGCGGCAGTAAGTGTGGCCGCCTGCTACAGGGACTATAATCCCGGTGTTATTTACGGATATCAACGCCCTCACCCACAGGGGGCTTACTTGAGGAGTCCGTGACAATCGGGCAAAGGAGGTTCTCAACCCCGGAAAAAAAATACAACAGGGAATATTTATTCTGATTTCAAGGTTCCCAGCGGTGATGAAAGGCCTTGTTGTTCTTCCACTAGTTTTTTACCCGGCGAGAAACAGCCGGTATTTATTTTTTAAAAAAAGCGATGTTTTAATAGGCGTTATGAAATTAAGTATTGTGCGGAAAGCTTATGGAAAATATAATTATATCGGTGATTTTTGCAGAATTTGAGATAATTTAAACAATTATTCTTGAGGTGAGCCATTTGACGCCTGTTGCAGGTAAAGTAGTACCCATCGACATTAATGATGAAATGAAGCAGTCCTACCTGGATTACGCCATGAGCGTGATTATGGGCAGGGCCCTTCCGGACGTAAGGGACGGGCTTAAACCTGTCCACAGGCGTATTCTTTACGCCATGTACCAGCTGGGCATGACTCCCGACAAGCCACACCGTAAAAGCGCCCACATTGTCGGTCAGGTCATGGCCAAATTCCACCCTCACGGAGACATGGCTATTTACGATGCCCTGGTAAGGCTTGCCCAGGATTTTTCATGCCGTTATCCCCTTGTGGACGGACACGGCAACTTTGGGTCGGTGGACGGTGATTCAGCAGCAGCCATGCGTTACACCGAGGCCAGGATGGCCAAAATCACCATGGAGCTTCTGGCCGATATAGAAAAGAATACCGTTGACTTCATCCCAAATTACGACGGCAGCGACCAGGAGCCCGTGGTATTGCCGTCAAAAATACCGAATTTGCTGATTAACGGATCTTCGGGCATTGCCGTGGGAATGGCCACCAATATACCTCCCCATAACCTTGGTGAGGTTATTGACGGAGTACTTCACCTTATAGAGAATCCCGGAGCCGATATTGAAGAACTGATAAAATTCATTAAAGGACCTGATTTTCCCACCGCCGGAAAGATTATGGGAAGAGAAGGAATTAGGGCAGCGTACCGTGACGGAAGAGGTTCCATAAAGGTAAGGGCGAACACAGTCATAGAGAGAATAAGCGGCGGAAAGAGCGCTATCATAGTAAATGAATTGCCTTATATGGTAAACAAGGCCAGGCTGGTTGAAAAAATAGCCGAGTTTGTGAAGGAAAAGAAAATAGACGGTATAACAGACTTAAGAGACGAGTCCGACCGGCGGGGCATGCGGGTGGTAATCGAGCTGCGCCGTGACATTAACCCCCACATTATACTCAACCAACTGTACAAGCATACCCAGATGCAGGAAACATTCGGCGTGATAATGCTGGCGTTGGTTGACGGTGAACCAAGGTATTTAAACCTGAGGGAAATGCTTTACTATTACCTGGCCCACCAGAAAGAAGTTATTACCAGAAGGTCCAGGTTTGATCTGGAAAAGGCCGAGGAAAGGGCGCATATAGTTGAGGGACTGTTAATAGCCCTCGACCACATAGATGAGGTTATAAACACGATAAGATCTTCAAGGACGGTAGAAGAAGCCAGAAAAGCACTTATGAAGAAATTCGGCCTTACGGAGAGACAGGCCGAAGCCATAGTGGAAATGAGGCTCAGGAGCCTTACCGGCCTGGAGAGAGAAAAGCTGGACAAAGAGTATGCCGATCTTACTGACAGGATAGCTTATCTCCGTTCAGTGCTGGAAAACGAATGGATGGTCTACGATATTATCAAGAATGAGCTTACCGAAATCAAAAAGAAATTTGCCGACCCCAGAAGAACGGAGATAACCGACGAGGAGCCCAACATTGTTCTGGAGGATATGATACAGGAAGAGGACATGGTTATCACCATTACCAACCAGGGATATATAAAAAGAATTGCTCTGGACACTTACAAGAGCCAGAGAAGGGGCGGCCGCGGCATTGCCGGAATGGGCACAAAGGAAGAGGATTTTGTAAGGCATCTTTTCATTACCAGCACACATCACTATTTCCTCTTCTTCACAAACAGAGGAAAGGTATACAGGCTAAAGGTGCATGAGATTCCGGAGGGTGGCAGGACTGCCAAGGGCACTGCCATTATAAACCTTATTCAGGTGGAAAGGGCAGAAAGAATAACGGCAGTTATCCCGGTAAAGGAATTTGTTGATGACCTTTACCTTTTCATGGTCACCCGCAGGGGGATTGTAAAAAAGACAGAGCTTATACAGTACAATACATCCAGGCGGGACGGCATTATAGCCATAAATCTGGACGAAGGGGACGAGCTTGTTGAGGTCAAGCTCACTGATGGATCACAGGAGATAATTCTTGGAACCAAAAACGGTTTGGCCATACTTTTCCCCGAGAGCGAGGTTAATCCTTACGGGAGGACGGCGAGGGGCGTCAAGGGCATCGATCTGAGAAACAATGACGAAGTGGTGTCAATGGATACACTGCGTCAGGGGGCGGATGTCCTGGTGGTTACCGCCAACGGGTTTGGAAAGAGAACAACCCTGGATGAATACAGACGGCAGTCCAGGGGGGGCAAGGGGATTATCAATATTAAGACCAGCCCCCGCAACGGGGAGGTAGTTTCCCTGCAGGTGGTAAAACCGGATGAAGAGGTTATGATGATCAGCCGGGAAGGAATTATCATCCGCATTAAGGCAAAGGATGTTTCAACCATGGGAAGGTCAACCCAGGGAGTC
>JBMOPB010000083.1:0-4147 GCA_049325055.1 Bacillota bacterium | reverse complement strand
AGCGTTGAGATGGTCAAAAATTACGCCCGCCTTTTCCAGCCCGATATAAAGAAAAAACATGCCCTCTACAGCCCGGTGGCCAACATGGGCTCTCTACGAGAGTATGGTGTTTGACGGGCAAAACATGAGGTGCTTTTTCCTGACCTCGGGGTTAAAAAGTTTTCCGTAGCGTAGCGTCATGGTGATAGTGCTGTGCCCCAGTATTTCCTGGAGGCTCCGCAAATCTCCGCCCGCCATTATGTAGTTCTTGGCAAAACTGTGGCGGAACATATGGGGCGAGCACCTTCCCCTGATGCCGGCCTGGCGGCCGTACCTGGTGATATTCTCCTGCAGGCTCCTGATGGATAGCTTCTCCCCGTAAATATTCGGGAACAGCCAGGCCGGGTCGGGAACATTGGTCTTCAGGTACTCCAGCCACCGGTGTAGGGCCCTGGCCGGCAGCGGTGGGAGGTTGGCAATGCGCTCCCTGTGGTTTTTGGGGTCTCTAATGCGGATCGATACAGGCATTCCCTCCTCAAAAAACAAATCTTCGGCCCTTATATTTAAAAGCTCCCCTACCCGGATAGCAGTATCCATCATCACCAGCATGGCGGTCCTGTCCCTCAATCCGATAAAGGTCCTTACATTCGGCCGGGTAAGTAGACATTTAAGCTGTTCCCTGGAAAAACAGGGGACAGCTTTTTCTGTCGCCTTAAACTGCTTAAGGTCCGCTGCGGGATTCCGGACCACATATCCCTCCCGGTACAGGTAAGTGAAGAAAGCCTTGATTGCCCGGATTTTATTGTTCAGTGAAACCGTCTGGTTGGTGGGCCTCAATGCCGCCAGGTAGTCCCTGAGGTGTTCACCGCTTACCTGGCTGGGCCTGCTGATACCGTCATAATTGCTGGCAATAAAGCGGATAAACGGCCTCAGGGTAACCCGGAGCCACCTGACGGTGTTTTCTTTGCTGCCGACAAACTGGTGGTACTCCAGGTACCTGTGAAAGGCTTCTTCCAGCCGGATAGAGAGCTTTTCTTCATTACCGGCCCTGGCCGGCTGAAAGATCCGCGCCCTGCTCAGCACAACGGACAACCCGGTCACCTCCTCGCAATTTGTGATTACACCTTTTATAGCGCCAACCATAAATTATCAAGGTACGTCTTTTATGAACAAAATCGCCCTACGGGCGACTTTAAAATAAACCGAGGATAGGAATACCTTTACCTATCCTCGGTTTCTCCTGTATAAGACATATCTCTCCCACAACGAGGGCAAGCTACCCCCGGCATCACACCCGGCTCTTCATCATAAGCAAACTCATCAATTACCCATGCAGGAATCCATTCACTATACCTACATCTCAAACAACGATATCTGTGATGAGACCTGTCCCCTGGACCATCCTGAAACGGAATTGTATCTTCGTCCCACATCTCTTCTTTTCCGTCCGTCATCCTCTACACAACCTTTCTTTAATTCAACAACAGCATCATATATGTTTCCGTACTGGGGATGCCAAATAACCCAAAGTTCCATTTCACTTTTACACCTTGGGCACTTAAGTGGATTTTGGCCAAAGCTTTGTATAAGTCGTTCTTTCCATCTCTTTTTTTTGATTACTTTTGGTTTCAGTTTACTTTTTATCTTTGTTTTCAGGTATCTATAAATCCCCACTATCTTTTGAGCCAGCTTATTTATATCACGGCGGTAAAGACCGTATCGCCTGACCATCCTGAAATGTTTTTTGGGAACATGCATAACCAATTTCCCTATAAACTCTAATGCGTCCAGTTCTTCTTCTTTTCTTCTTTCCGTCCTGTGGTCAATATACCAGAATTTTATCTTCTTACCATCATAGCTAATAATCCTGTATTCAGCAATTGCTGGGCGTGCCAGATACCTCCCAATATATTGGGCTGCTCCACGGGCATCTCTCATCCTGGTTCCGGCATGTACGTAAAACCCCTTTGGATATCTACGGTATAAATCGTTAATAAGTTTCTTTATTCCCGGCTCCTTTCCAAACTTCTTTTGGATTATTTCCAGCAACACCTTCTGCCAGCTTTTTCGTAAATAGTCATAAGGGATATATCCTACGTCTTTCCAGTTTTTTAACTTATCAATAGCACCCTCTGTTACCAAAGCATGAATATGGGGATTAAAACCCATATCACGCCCAAAGGTATGAACTGTTGTTATTATACCAACCTCGTACCCTCTACTCTTTGCTTTATTTCGATACCAGTATTGAATTACTTCAGCAACTCCGTCACTCAAATCTTTCAATAAATCTCTATGCCAATATATCTTACCTCTCAATTCTTCAGGAACGGTAAATACTGTGTGACGGTGGCTGACATCGATAATTCTTTCAACCTGTTTATTAACCCAATTCTCTATATACACTTTTCCACAGCGGTTACAGAATCGGCTCTTACAAGAAAACCCTATAATCCTATGGTGCTTACCGCAATCTAAGCACCTATACTCTACGTAACCATATTTAGGGTCTCCACATCTTATCATCTTTTCAACGGATTCTATGACAGTTTCAACCATGTCTTTGGGAATCTTGTGTAGATTTTTCCGTGCAAACTCATCCCAATGGTCAATAAAAATCTGTTTTATTTTGATTGTTTGATCCTGGCTTCTACCAATCGCTTCCATACTTCATTTTACTTTTATCCACAATTTTCGAAAAGCATAATTTCTTAGATAAATAAAAAAGCCGCCCCAGAGGGCGGCTTTTTTATTACGCTGTTTCTTCCTTTTTCTTTTTGCGGTCCACCGAAACGATCAGAGGCTTCTCCTTCTTTATTATGGTGTCCCTGGTGATTATACACTTGGCGATATCCTGCCGGGAAGGAATTTCATACATCACTTCCAGCATTATTTCCTCCAGGATGGCCCTTAAGCCCCTGGCCCCGGTCTTCCTCTTCAGAGCCTCCTGGGCCACTGTTTTCAGCGCATCCTGCTGGAACTCCAGGCTGACCCCGTCCAGGTCAAACAGCTTTTCATACTGTTTTACCAGGGCGTTCCTGGGCTCGGTAAGGATCCTCACCAGGGCCTCCTCATCCAGGGCGTCCAAGGTCACGATAATTGGAAGACGTCCCACGAATTCAGGAATCAGCCCGTACTTCAGAAGATCCTCGGGCAGAATGTGCTTTAAAATGTCGCCTATTTTCTTTTCTTTCTGGGTCTGTATTTCGGCCCCGAAGCCCATGGTCTTCTTGCCGATCCGGTTTTGAATAATCTTGTCGATGCCGTCGAAGGCGCCGCCGCAGATAAACAGTATATTGGTGGTATCCAGCTGAATGAACTCCTGGTGCGGGTGCTTGCGGCCTCCCTGGGGAGGCACGCTGGCCACGGTCCCCTCCAGAATTTTCAGCAGGGCCTGCTGTACTCCCTCACCTGACACGTCCCTGGTGATTGAAGGATTTTCCGACTTCCTGGCAATCTTGTCGATCTCGTCGATATATACGATTCCCTTTTCGGCCTTCTCCACGTCGTAGTCCGCCGCCTGAATCAGCTTCAGGAGGATATTCTCGACATCCTCGCCGACATAGCCGGCCTCGGTAAGAGATGTGGCATCGGCAATGGCAAAGGGAACGTTTAATAGACGGGCCAGTGTCTGGGCCAGCAGGGTCTTACCGCACCCGGTGGGGCCCAGCATCACTATATTGCTCTTTTGCAGCTCGACATCATCGATCTTGCCGCCCAGGTTTATTCTCTTGTAGTGGTTGTATACCGCAACCGCCAGGGACTTTTTGGCCTGTTCCTGGCCGATGACGTACTGATCCAGTATCCCCTTGATTTCCTTAGGCTTCGGGATATCGCTCAGATCCAGCCCTAAATCTTCATTCAGTTCTTCTTCGATTATTTCATTGCACAGCTCAATGCATTCGTCGCATATATAAACTCCGGGGCCGGCCACCAGTTTTTTCACCTGGTCCTGCAACTTGCCGCAAACTGAGCACTTCAACTGACCCTTCTCGTTAAACATTTTTTCACCTCTTTTTCATCGCTTCCTTGCCTGGAACACCTCGTCTATGATTCCGTACTCCTTCGCTTCCTCGGCGGACATGAAGAAGTCCCGCTCAGTGTCCCGGGTTACCCTGTCCAGGGGCTGCCCGGTATGCTTGGAAAGCAGTTTATTCAAGATGTCTTT
>JBMOPB010000082.1:0-4364 GCA_049325055.1 Bacillota bacterium | reverse complement strand
TGGCGGGGGTATCGCACGAACTCCGAACCCCGATCACCTCAATCCGGGGAATGATACAGGCCGTACACAACAAGGTTGTTACCGGCAGAGATATGGAAGAGTTCCTTAAGATATCACTGGATGAAGCCAAGCGCTTACAGAATATGGTGGAAGAGCTGCTGGATTTCACCTCACTGGAATCCGGAGCAACGCCTGTGGGGCAGGAAGAAGTGGACCTGTCCCGGCTAATAGACGAGGTGGCCCAGCAAATGCTTATTCTCCCGGAGTTCAGCGGTGTCCGGATCAACCGTATTCTCCCCGCCGGGCCGGTAAAGATCAGGGGTGACTCCGGGAGGCTTCGCCAGATAATACTTAATCTGCTTGACAATAGCCGTAAAGCATTGGCCGACGAGATAAATATTATCCTGAAGACCGACAAAGGCAGAACAACAATTGACGTGAAGGACAACGGCAAGGGAATTCCACATGATGACCTGCCCTATATCTTTGAGCGGTTTTACCGGGGCGGAGACGGAAAAATAAAAAACCGCGGGCTGGGCCTGGGCTTAACCATAAGCCGTTTGCTGGCACGCGCCCACGGCGGGGATCTGGAACTTCTGGAAACTTCACCGGGAGGCACAACCTTCCGGCTCTATCTGCCTCCCGTCCTCCAATCTCAGGCGAATTAAAGGTGGCCATTAGTCAGTTCCAACAGTTATACCGCAATTATACAAACAAAACAGTTAACCATACAACATTATCATTTTGGCTGGAGGGATTTTTGTAATGACCGAACCCGCACCCGGCAATACCTTAAAACTGGTTTCAGCCCTAAAGGGGAGGAAGGTGCTGATTGCCCTGGCGGCGCTTCTGGCGGGGGTGGCTATTTTTTGGGTATGGAACAGGGGCCTGGAAAAGAGTGGCACCTATTTAACCCAAAGTATTAACAAGGGGGATGTAGTGAATACCATTACCGCCACAGGTATGGTGGAGGCCGAAAATTCACTGCCCCTGACCTTTAAAAATTCCGCGGTGATTAAGTCCATTTACGTGAAGGAGGGGCAGAGGGTCAAAAAAGGGGACCTGCTGGCTGAGCAGGACGACCGGGATCTGGCTGCGCAATACCAGCAGCAGCTGGCCAACCTTAAGGCGGCGGAGGCCAAACTAAGCCTGGCCAGGGCCGGGGCAAGGCGGGAAGACATAAGCCAGGCTGAAGAAAATGTTAATATAGCCCGGCTCACGTACGAACAGGCCAAGTCCAATTATGAGCGCTATGCGGCCCTGTACGATCAGGGAGCCCTGGCCCGGGTGGAAAAAGAAAAGGCGGAAAATGATTACCGTCTGGCGGAGGCCAAATTTAACCAGGCCCGGGAACAGTTAAACGCTCTTAAGGCGGGCAGCCGTCCCGAAGACATTTTATCGGCGGAATCCCAGGTGGAATCCGCCCGCGCCCAGCTCCAGATAGCCAAAAACAATCTTGATTCGGCAAAGCTGGTGGCCCCGGACGACGGTTTCATCGGTCAGATAAGCGCGGTGGCTGGACAGCGCACCAGCGGGGTTGGGAACAGCAGTGGCGAGGACGGCTTTATCACTCTTATTTCAGACAGGCTGTATGTAAAGGCGCAGGTCAACGAGGCCGATGTAGGCAGGGCGGCAGTGGGCCAAAAGGTCTTTTTCACGGTAAATTCCTTTCCCGGTAAGAAATTCGGAGGGGTATTGGAAAGTATTTCCCCAAAGGCTGTAACAGTAGCAAACGTTCAGTTTTACCAGGTAAGAATATCCATCGACAAGCAGGATGAGGCATTGAAAGTGGGCATGCCGGCTAATGTAATCATCATCGTTGAACAGCGGTCCGGGGTAACGCTTTTGCCTAAAATAGCGGTTTCTTTCTCCATGAAGGAATCCCCAAAATTAGCCGGCCAGCCGGACTCTGCCGCCATTCAGGAAGAAAACCCGAACCAGCAGCGGGGGAGTGTACGCAGGCAGGGTTCAGGCGGAGGCGGACCTCCGAAAGCCGATAGCAGGAGAATTCCGGTACTGGTCATGGAAAACGGAAAGCCGACATTACGCCAGGTCCAGGTCGGAATCAGCGACAATACCAATTATGAGGTGGTCAGCGGCCTTAACGACGGGGATCAGGTGGTCATAGGAAGCACTGCCCAGCCTGCTGCCACAACCAGGCAAAACCAAGGCCAGTCACTCCCCTTTGGGAACACTCCCAGGGGCTTGCGCTGACCGGGCGGAGGTGTGGCATGGATTTACAACCGGTTATTAAACTGGAGAGTATTAAAAAAACATACCTGATGGGATTCTCGCATGTAAACGCCCTGAAGGAAGTTACAATCAGTGTCGCCCGGGGGGAAATGGTGGCGGTCATGGGACCTTCGGGATCAGGTAAATCCACCTTGCTTAACATTGTAGGATGTCTTGACAGGCCTACCGGGGGACGGTACGTACTTGACGGTATAAATGTTTCGGATATGTCCAAAGACGATCTGGCCCGGGTAAGAAATGAAAAAATAGGGTTTATTTTTCAGGGGTTTAATTTGTTGAGCCGGGTAAGCGCCCTGAACAACGTTAAGCTGCCGCTTTTATATTCTGCAAACGGAATGGCTGCGGATACCGACATGAGGGCAATGGTGGCGCTGTCATGGGTCGGACTCAAAGAACACAGCCACCATCTTCCCAGCCAGCTATCCGGCGGACAGCAGCAGCGCGTGGCCATTGCCAGGGCACTGGTTAACAACCCGTCCATTATACTGGCGGATGAGCCCACCGGCGCGCTGGACACCAGAACCAGTATAGAGGTGATCGACATAATTCAAAAATTAAATGCTGAAAAAAAGATCACGGTGGTTATAGTTACCCACGAGCCAATCATTTCCCAGTACTGCCGGAGGATTATCCGCTTCAGGGACGGCCGGGTTCAGGATGATCAGGAAGTGGCCAATCCCAGGGTGGCCGCCGAGGATCTGAAGAATATGCCGGTGGAGGTGGAAGGATGAGGCTTGCAGGAAACTTCAGTATAGCCCTGAATGGCCTGCGGACCAACAAACTGCGGTCTCTGCTCACCGTACTGGGCATAGTTATAGGGGTGGCCGCGGTAATAGTCATGATCTCGGTGGGCCAGGGCGCCAGGGCTAGAATAACCTCCCAGATTGAAAGCATGGGCGCCAATTTATTGATGATTTTCCCGGATTACAACCGCGGCGCCGTCAGGGGGGCCGGGGGCAACGTCAATACCCTGACCAGGGAGGACGCCGACGCCATTGCCGGCATACCGTACGTGGAAAGGGTGGCCCCCGAGCTTTCGGCCAACGCCACCATCAGGTTTGAAAGCCAGACCTGGACCGCACCGGTTACAGGAACCACCCCCGAGATACAGCATATCAAAAACTGGTACCCCGAGAAGGGATCTTTTTTCAGTGACAGGGAAATTAACGAAATAGCCCTGGTGGCGGTAATCGGCAAGACGGTGGCGGACAACCTCTTTCCTCCGGGGACCGACCCGGTGGGCAGGGCCATCGGCATAAACAATCTGAGCTTTACGGTGGCTGGAGTCCTGTCCGAAAAGGGAGCTTCCATGGGGGGGCAGGAGCAGGATAACGCGGTATACATACCAATAAGCACTGCCCAGGTGAGAATGCTGGGGGTGAATAACGTCAGGCTTATAAACGTTCAGGCCCGGAATCCCGAGAGCATGGCCTTTATACAGGACGTGATCACCAACCTGCTCAGGGAGAGGCACAGAATCCCACCGGACGGAAACAATGACTTTACTGTTCGCAACCTGGCGGCAGTATTGGCCACCGCAGAGGACACAACCAGAATAATGACCCTGCTTTTGGCCAGCGTGGCCGGAGTGTCGCTACTGGTGGGCGGAATAGGGATAATGAATATTATGCTTGTGTCAGTAACCGAGAGAACCAGGGAAATCGGTATCCGCATGGCCGTGGGGGCAACCGAAAAAGCCATACTGACCCAGTTCCTGGTGGAGGCCGTGACCCTCTGCCTGCTTGGCGGGGTCATCGGGATAGTGGTGGGGATTCTGGGCTCACGGCTGGTATCAGTTATCGCCGGCTGGCCCACCGTCGTCAGCTTTTTCTCCGTACTGCTGGCGGCAGGTTTCTCGGCTGCCATAGGTATATTCTTCGGATATTATCCCGCCAGGAAAGCTGCGGGCCTTAACCCCATAGACGCTTTGAGGTTTGAGTAACATAACCCCCTGTGTCATAACAAGCTTCATGTTGTCATATAAAAGAGCCGCGAAATAAATATTCTCACGGCTCTTCATTCATTGGACACTATCTTATCCACCCGGTAATAAAGGGGCCCTGTTATTTCGGTTGAGGGCGGCCATACTGCAGTCGTTTATATTATCATTT
>JBMOPB010000081.1:36553-47492 GCA_049325055.1 Bacillota bacterium | reverse complement strand
TATATTATACTACCCGGCAGACCCCATTGCAAGAGGCAAAAAAAGGAGAAGCCCTTACGGGCCTCCTCTGTAATCTCTGTGGTTCAATTTTTTATACTTTTCAGCCATACATGCACTGTTTGCTCCGGGAAATGCTTCAATTATCCTGAATTCTGACTCCCGGATTCTGGATTCCGACCCGCAATTCCGGCTCCCCGGGCTATTTTATTATCCCTGGGGCGCCATAAACTCCTTGGTGACAACCTGGCCGAAGCTTCCCAGCACCCCCATCTTCTGCCCGTTCACTTCCACTTGCACAACTCCGGCGTTGCCCAGCTTAAGTATTATCTTTTCGCTTCCCTTGAATTCTTTCATCTGGCCTGAATCCATAAAACCGGTGAAGGCCGGCTTGCCGTCCACCTCAACATACATCCAGCTGCGGTTTTCAGTCACATTTAAGACTAGGTTGACGCCCTGCCGGGCGGGGGGAACGTTCTGTGCCTTTTCCTGGGCAGCTTCCCGGGTGACTCTGTCCTGGGGAGCTTTTTCCTGGCCGGACTTATCTCCGGCGGTCATGCTGTCCGGGGCCTTTTGCCGTGGTATCATTTTGCTGCCGGTTCCCGATACGGACGGCAGTACCATGTACACCGCCACGGCCACCGCGGCAAGGCCAATGGCCAGCTTGTAGATGCCCCTGCCCCTGGGCCTCTCGATATCTGTCAGCCTCTCCCCGGTCTTGTCTTCCTCTTCTTTTTCCGTTCCGGAAACCCTAAGCCTTTCCTCGTAAGCCGATACAAGTGAATTTGCATTAAGACCCAGAAACTTGGCGTAATTCTTCAGAAAGCCCTTAACGTAAACCTTACCCGGAAGAATTTCGAATTTTTCATTTTCCAGCGCCTTCAGGTATTTGCGGCGTATTTTGGTGTGTTCCTCGGCAGCTTCCAGGGACAGCCCCTTGGCCTCCCTGGCATTCCTCAGGGTACTCCCGATTTCCATACGGTACACCTCCATTCACCGGTACATTGTACTCAGAAAGGCCGCTCACGAATTGATATACTTTATTTACAGCCAAATCCAGGTCCGCAGTGTCCACTGATAAATCATATCCCGCATCGGGCTGGTCCGGATACCTGTACAGGGGGTCGTAATACTTCACCAGCAGGAACTCCACCGCTTTTTCCACCTGCCCCCCGGCTATGAGATCTTTAATCATTTCAACTTTCTTATGCCCGAGATACTTTAAAAGAGATCCGGTGGCCGCAAGAAGCTGTGGTACAACATCATTCTCGTGGCCGGCGAAATACTCCTCCATTGACCGCTTTATCCTGACTTCAAGCGGCGCATAAAGAAGTATTCTATACCCCCTTTTCATGGCGTTCAAAACCGGGTCCGGGACCAAAAGCCTCCCCAGCCTCCGGCTTTCGCACTCAACAATAAATACGCCGGTCTGTTCCGTTTTTTTGAGTACCCGGAATATTATTCCCTCAAAATTTTTCTGTGAAGGAGAAGGAGGAAGCCCCACCTTTCCGTAAACCGACCCTCGGTGGACCGCAGCACCCTCCAGGTCAAGAACCGGCATGCCCTTTTCTTCCAGTTTTTTTAAAACAAGAGTTTTTCCCACGCCGGTCAGCCCGTGAATTACCACTGCCCTGTGGGGCAGTTCAGAGTTAAGGTAGAGGTTTACATACCGGCGGTAGGCCTTAAACCCCCCCTCGATCCTGAAAACGTTAAACCCCATCAAGTCCAGCATATAGGATACAAACTGGCTGCGTGCACCTCCCCGCCAGCAGTAAAGAACCACCTTCTTGCGGGGAGCCAGGGAGTCTATTGTATTTACCATCTCAGGCAGTTTCGGGGAAACAATGTCCAGTCCGAGCCTCCTGGCGGAAACGGGGCTGACCTGCTTGTACCGTGTGCCAACTCTCGCCCTCTCTTCATCGTTCAGCAATGGAACATTGACAGCCCCCGGTATTCTTGCCTCCTCAAATTCCCCTTCCGATCTCACATCCACTATAACCGCATCGGGAATACTTAGTGCCTCATCCACGCTTATATTTCTAATCATTAAAGACAGCTCCAAGATTCGGTAAATCAATCAACCCCGCCAAACGGATAAAGCCGTTTCCGGGGTCAGTCACGCTAAAACAACTAAACCGGTTAACCCAGTTTTTATAATGTCCTCATTTGCAGTTTAAAATACTTTCTTTGCCTGCCTTTATTTATACTATTAAAATTAATAACATTTTTTACAATATTGGTCCGGTTACATTTGCATTGTTCGACAACAATTGCAAATATCCTCTTACTATCAAAAAATATTTTTCTTTCCTTTTTCTTTAAAGGTTACATCGTACTGCTCCAATGTCATTAGCACTGTCCTTGGCTTGCTCCCCTCAAACCCGCCCACAATTCCCCTTCTTTCCATAATGTCTATCAGTCTGGCAGCCCTGGCGTATCCTATGTGAAGCCTTCTCTGCAGAAGCGAAATGGATGCGTGGCCCGTTTCTATAAAAATTTCCACGGCCCTTGGCAGCAGTTCGTCTTCAAGGCTGTCCCCGGCGTCCGGCCTGTTGGAGTCCCCGGTAACAGTGTCATCGTATACCGGATCGGCCTGCTTCTTCCAGAATAAAACCAGGGCCTCCACCTCCCGGTCCGATAAATAGGCTCCCTGCACCCTTATGGGTTTCGGGGCGCCCACCGGGAAAAACAGCATGTCCCCTTTTCCCAGCAACTTCTCGGCCCCTCCCGTGTCCAAAATGGTCCTGGAGTCCACCTGGGAAGAAACAGCGAAGGAAACCCTTGAAGGGATGTTGGCCTTGATCAGGCCGGTGATCACGTCCACCGAGGGCCTTTGGGTGGCAATCACCAGGTGCATTCCCGCCGCCCTTGCCATCTGGGCCAGGCGGCAGATTGAGTCTTCCACATCGGCGGGGGCCACCATCATCAGGTCGGCAAGTTCGTCAATGATAATGACGATAAAGGGCAGCGGCCTGACACCGTCCTTCTTGTTATATCTTGTTATATCCCTGACCCCCGCCGAGGCGAAAAGCTCATATCGGTACTCCATCTCCTTTACCGCCCACCTGAGGGCCGTGGCGGCCTTCTTGGGATCGGTCACCACCGGTGAAATAAGGTGAGGTATGCCGTTATAGGTGGTCAGTTCCACCATTTTGGGGTCTATAATAAGAAACTTTACCTCGTCAGGCAATGCCTTGAACAGTATGCCTGAAAGCATGGTGTTGAGACAAACACTCTTGCCCGATCCCGTAGCGCCGGCTATCAGCAGGTGCGGCATCCTGGTAAGATCGGCCACCACGGGTGTGCCGGCTATGTCCTTCCCCAGAACCACGGTCAGCTTTGACGCAGCCGCCCTGAACTCCTCGGTCTCCAAGAGTTCCCTTAAGTGCACCATGGTTATTTCAACATTGGGAACCTCTATCCCCACCGCCGCTTTTCCCGGTATAGGCGCCTCAATCCGCACATCCGGTGACGCCATGCTGAGCGCGATGTCATCAGCCAGCCCCACGATCCTGCTTACTTTTATACCGGGCGGGGGCTGTATTTCATACCTTGTAATGGCGGGCCCCCTTGAAACCTGTGTAACCTTGGCCTTCACCCCGAAATTCTCCAGGGTTTCCTCCAGTATCTTGACATTTTCCGAAATATCCTTGCTACTGCGCAGGTTCCTGCCCCTGGGTGGCCTTGCCAGCAGCGACAGCGGCGGCGGCTTGTAGTCCCCCTGCCAGCGGGGCCTGTCATCTGACTTTACATGTTCGTCGCCTCCCGACAGGCTTTCCAGGCCGTACTCACCGGGCTTTACAAGCCTGAGGAGCGGGCCGTTCCCGGCGCCGGCGGCGCTTTCAAAAGCGCCTGCGCCGGCGGGGTCCTCTTCCCTGTGAACCCCGGAGGGCCTCGACATGTCTTCTCCGCCCGAGTGGGCATGGTCTATTATCACCGGTGTTTCATCCTTCTCACCGGGATCTTCAATGAACATAAAATTACTTACCGAGGTCCCGACCCTGCGCGCATACCCGGACAAAGACGCGGCAAATCCCGAAGCCACCGTGTAAAGAGGGGCGTTGGCGCATAAAAGAAAACCGATAAGAGCTAACGCCGTCAAAATGATAATGGTGCCGGCCAAACCAAATGACTTGTAGAAAAGGAGATATAAAGCCGCCCCCAGAATTCCGCCTCCGGATCCGGCAAGGCCCCCGCTCCAGCCTGATTCGCCGGCCATAAAAATGTGCAGCAGGGTGATGGCCACAAAAAACAAAATGGAACCGCCCCAGGTCCTGTTGGTGGCGCCCAGGTTGGCCCCCTTGATAAGTTTTATACCCCAAAAAGCCATCAGAAGGGGAAAAAGGTATCTCCCCTCACCGGTCAGCATCTTCAGAACCCTTTCGATATAAAAAGACACGGTTCCCGTCGACGGATACAGAAGACACACAATCCCAAGCAATCCCGCCGCCAGAAATGAAATACCCAGTATTTCGTGTCTTAAATGGCTGTCGGTCTGCTTCGGTCTTTTCATATAAAATTCCTCCCATGGTAAATTATAGCATGGGAGGTGGGGATCTTATGCATTTATTTTTATATTAACCATGTGTATCCTCATGGAAGTCCCCGGTAAACCGCCAGGGCGATTACCGCTGTTCCAAGTATAAAACGATAAATTACGAAAATGGCGAAGCTGTTCGTCACAAGAAAGCGCAACAAAAACTTGATGGCTATAAATCCCACCAGCGCTGACACCAAAATCCCGGTTATAAATGGAAGGGTAAAGTCGGCCGGCGTCAAATCCCTTAACTGAACCAGGCCGGCGCCAAAAATAATGGGGGTGGACAAAAGAAAGGAAAAACGTGCCGATGTCTCCCTGTCCAGGCCTAAAAGCCTCCCGGCGGTCATGGTGACACCGGACCTTGACACCCCCGGTATTACTGCAAAGGCCTGGGAAACCCCGATTAAAAAGCTTTCTTTCCATCCCATCTGGTACAGGCCCTTTCCGGCCGGTGAAAACCTGTCCGCCACGTACAGAATAATCCCCATTATTATAAGAAGTATTCCTATTAATACGGGATTTCTGAAGATAGTGGCCACAAAATCCTCCAGAAGGTACCCGAAGGCCGCCCCGGGTATCGTGGCCACCACAAGGTACCAAAACATCCTTCCCTCGTGGGTCCTCTTGCCCCTAAGCCCGTCGTAGGCCAGAACAATCCAGTCCTGCCAGAAAAAAGCCAGCACGGCGATAAGCGTTCCTATGTGCAGGGATACGTCAAAGGCCAGGCCCGGGTCCTTCCAGCCAAATATCCATGGCGTCAATACCAGGTGTGCCGAACTGGAGATGGGCAGAAACTCTCCCAGGCCCTGAACCAGGCCCATTACTATGGCTTCAAAAAAAGTCATTGAATCACCCCTTGGTGTGAAGTTGGCATAACTTAAATATTATAGCATAATACACAGAGATTTTCACGATGCCGGGATCGTCTATATTCCATACTTAAATCTATTATTTGGTCTTAACATGTGCAACCAGTTAGGAAATAAATTGTCACACTATAGTGATAAAAGTCCCAACCCCCCGGAAGTGTCAATACTCATCGCCAGTTATGAAAAGAAAATGATATCCAGTAACAACGATTATTATTAATTATTATTAATGCCTTCATACTATACGAGGCATTAGGAAAATAAATCCAGCTACTTCTAAGGTGCTATTTAATAATTAATATTTTTTTTGGACAGGGGTTTACCTCCCTTCCATAATTGGTTATAATACAATAAAACCTAAAAAGGAGTTGTATTATTGGTGGCATTTGAAGTATACCGACCCCGGGGTGAGAAACAGGAAAAGGCCCCTATAGTGTCTTTATCAAAAACATCTATTGTTTTAAATAATGTAGCCAGGGAAAAACTAGCAACCAACAGAATAGAACTTGCTTATGACCCGGATAGTAAAACTATTCGTATAAGGGCGGTAGATAACGGCGGTATGGAAGTACGGAAGACCAAAGTATTTGGGAAAGGATTTTTTAATCAATTTAGAATCACTAAAAAGGGAAAATTTGAAGCAAGATACGAACCAAATGAAAGAGCATTATATGTTAACATTTCATAACCCGCCAAAGCGGGTTTTTATTTTTCCGGTTTGAAGCATTTTTAACGGCATTTATCCTTGGATTATTGAGTCATTTGCAGTAGTTATCTGGCACCTTTTGTCAGCATTCCCCCCCCTTGTTCAACTCAGTCCCTCCTTAAAAAAGGGGCGGCCGCCCCTTCGGACGTATCGCGTACTACCCCGCACTAAAGCAAGGGGGTACACCCCCTTGAAACCCCCGTGCAAAGGAAATTGTCCACAGAATTCCCTTCAGCATAATTTCCTATTTCTCCAGAAAAAATTTTTCACCCCAAAAATACTGCATAAATAACCCCACACATTTTTTTGTGCTGCAAAACCCGTAAACTGTGTAATTATACGGGCCGAAAATAAATAGAATTATACCAGAAGAAATTTTCGAAAAAGTAATACAAACAACGATATATTCTATGTACCATTTTTTTTAATCAATTTTAGCCCCATTTTGCCACTTTACTTTTTTATGAAACTATGATAACTTATCCAATCAAAGGAGGGAGAATAAACTCCGTGGAATCTGAGATAGGCTTCCTATTACTGGGTGCAGTGCCGCTGGTGATTGTAATAACGGTTTTTTACCTGGTATTCGGTAAAAAAGAGATATACTGGCCGAACGAAATTAAATAAAGCCGCATTTTGCGGCTTTTTATTTTTTATGTATTAGAGGTTTTTTCAATCCCCCGTAGAAATGGATTGTAATCCATATTTTGCCATTTTTAAGGGGGGTTGCGATTTGAATTTTGACCGTTACAGGGAGTCTTTAGAGAAGATAAAAAAGCTGGCCGAAAACTATATTAACCTAAACAAGTCGGATCTGGCCAGACTGAACACCCTTAACGAAGAGTGCCTGACCACGAAGGAGGATTTTGTCAAATCTTTTACATCACTGGTAAATGAGGTGGAAGACGGGCTTACCGTTCTTATTGACAGGTTTGAGGCAATAAAAAACGACCTTGACAGGATATCCGGGCCCGAGGGAACCCTGGAAGATATATTGCAACTGGAGACGGCCTGGCGCAATGCTTTCGACCTCCAGGGAAATATTCGAATGCTTATCAGCCCCCAAACCTTGGAGACCCTGGCTGAAGCCGGCGACAGGGAGGCAGCGGCCGGCAGCGCTTCTTCTGATACTTCTCCGGAGAAAACGCCGGGTTCCGGGATAGCGGACAGTGCCGGGGAAATTGCAGCCCTGGCCCGGCAAGAGGCCGCAGCCGGCGCGGAAAGCCCGGCTATTGAACCGGCGCAGGCCGCCACACCCCCTTCACAGGTAAAAGCAGTTAAAAAAGAAATACATGAGAACAAGCCCGCAAACAAAAGTCATGAAGAAAACAACACAAAAAAGGCCCAGCACCACAAAAAGGACCAGAAGATACAGCCGTCGGGGCAGAATACAATAAAGTCCCTCCCGGTAAGCAAGATATACGGGGAGGCCGAAAAAAAACTTATGGAGGAAATCAACAAAAATATTGAGCTGTTAAAAAGCAATAAAAAGAAAGGTTAGGCACCGGCCCCAAAAGGATTGGAGGCGGACAGACTTTTAAACGAAGGTAAGCCCTGATATATGAAATGAGGTAGCAGGGATGACTGTTATGTTGCCCTGCTACCTCATTTTCCACTGTTATCCCTTGATTAAAAAATAAGCCCCTTGTTACATCTATAAATGCTTTAGAACCGGGAATTATATTTTTTATCGATTGATGAGATTGCATCAGGAGTTGTATTATTGGAGCAGGGAAATTTGAAAACGATAACTATATGATATGAAATGAGGGTTACCCATGAAAAAAATACTGATCATCGGAACCGGTGGGACGATAGCTTCATCGAAGGGCCCCGAGGGTCTCTCACCGGTCTACAGCACCGAAAGTTTATTGAAGTTCATTCCCGGAATTTTTGACATATGCAATATAGATACTTACCAATTACTTAACCTCGATAGCACCAATATGCAGCCCGAACACTGGATGCAAATTGCGCAAAGCATATGGGAAAGGTATTCCCGGTATGATGGATTCGTAATAACACATGGCACCGATACCATGGCCTACACTGCGGCCATTCTTTCTTACATGATTCAAAACAGCCGGAAACCAATCGTTATTACAGGATCACAAAAACCGGCGGACGCAATAGAAACCGATGCAACACGTAATATTACAGATTCAGTCCGTTTTGCATGTGAGAACATAGGCGGTGTATATATTGTTTTTGATGGCAGCGTGATAAATGGCTGCAGGGCTGTAAAGGTTAGAACAAAAAGCAGCAATGCCTTCGAAAGCATAAACTACCCATTGGTAGCAAGTATAGAAGGAAACCACATTAAATACAATCAGCTTTATTCATTCCCACAAAATAGTGGGGAAGTCAGTTTCTTCCCATCAATCGCCACTGATGTCTTTTTGTTAAAGCTTACGCCGGGAGTTAATCCGGATATATTCGATTTCATAATGGGAAAATATAGAGGGCTGGTCATTGAAAGCTTCGGAAGCGGGGGAGTGCCCTTTATCGGCAGTGCAAGTATTTTGGCCAAGATTCATAATCTAACCAACTCCGGGGTAATAGTTGTAATAACCACACAATGCCTCTTTGAAGGCGGAGACCTGAATCTATATGAAGTTGGTCAAAAGGTAATGAAAAATCAGGTAATACCAGCATATGACATGACTACTGAAGCAGCTGTTACCAAACTTATGTGGGTGCTTGGGCAAACAACCGACTTTAGAGAGGTGAATAAGTTGTTCTTAACACCAATAAACAATGATTTAACATTAAGTGAGATGTCATAATGGAATAATTCCGGAAACGCCTCCTGCCTCAACTGTAGATATTTCGGAAATACAGTTCCGATTATAAATGATTTCGACAAATTCCTACTGTTATATGGATTTATTTTACAGCACACCCGGCAGGATTTTTAACATACTTAAAGAATATATCGAATATTGGGATAAAAATATTTTACTCTGTTTTTTATCGATTTTAAAGAGGTCTTTTACGGAAGCCAAGGAGAGAAGGCCAATGTTCAGTGACAAGATAAAACAGCTAAGGTTGCAGATGGGAATATCCCAGAGCGAGCTTGCCAGGAGGATCGGCTACAGCCACGAGTTTATCAGCCAGGTGGAAAGAGGTATCAAAACGCCAAGCATCAAGGCCCTCCAGAAGATCGCAACGGGGCTGGGCGTACCTGCCTCTTCACTTATGGAATCAAAGCAGATAACACCCGAGTCTGAAGAAAGGCTTAGGGATGAGGTGCAAAGGCTGGTGGGAAGGCTGCCCGCGGACAAGCTAAAGGTGATAAGGGACCTGCTGACCGTTTTCCCCGAAGAACGGGATCACGTTTCCGTTATAACAAGCATCAAGTAAAAAAGCACAAATAAATATTTAAAATCACGGTGCCCCATGTAAAGGCACCGGTTTGTTTTTCGCCAAGGAGAGTGATAATAAAAAATGAGTGAGTGGACATACGCCGCCATTTTGACGGCCGCACTGGGACTGGCGGTGGGCAGTTTTCTCAACGTGTGCATTTACCGGATCCCGGCAGGGAAATCAATAGTGACACCGCCCTCACACTGCCCGACCTGCGAAAACAGGCTCAGGCCGCCGGACCTTATACCCGTGATAAGCTATTTATTTTTAAAAGGCAGATGCCGGTACTGCAAAACGCCGGTAAGCCACCGGTACCCCCTGGTGGAGGCGCTTACCGCCTTCCTCTTTTTACTGGTTTTTTTAGAATTGGGATTCGAAACAGCTCTTTTCAAGCACCTTTTTCTTACGGCTCTTATGATAACCATTGCCTTTATAGATCTTGATCATTACATTATCCCGAACCGGCTTGTGCTGGCCGGGCTGATTGCCGGAGCCCTATTTTTGCCGGTAACAGGCGATCTATCATTATTGAGCGCCCTGTACGGGGCTTTATCAGCCTCAGGTTTTCTCCTGATTCTTTATATAGTCAGCCGGGGGGGGATGGGCATGGGTGATATTAAGCTGGCAGCGGTAATAGGGATCTTCCTGGGCTGGCCCATGGCCCTCCTTGCCGTGTTTTTGGCCTGTTTCCTGGCGGGAATCCTGGGAATCGTCCTCATTGTCACCGGTATAAAAAAAAGAAAGGACCCCATTCCATTCGGTCCTTTCCTTGCGGCCGGAACTTTTATAACCTCCCTCTGGGGGCCTGAACTGGCCTCCCTGTACCGCGACTTCCTTTTGGGGTTTTGAATTTTTTTATTCTGAATTCTGGATTCCGACCTGCAATTCCGGCCCCTTGGGCAAAAACAATTCCCTGGCCTCGGCCACCATGTAAAAGGAGCCCGTAATCACCACCAGGTCATCGTCACCGGCCATTTCCAGCGCAGCCCGTACAGCGCCTGTTATACTCTCGATCATTTCCACCCTGTCAACATATTTGCGGGCCTCATCGGCCAGCAACTGCCAGTCCCCGGCCCGGGGGCTGTTGGGCTTGGTAACTATTACGGCCGCGGCGCCCGGAACCAGCTCGGCCACAACCTTTGACCGCTCTTTGTCACCCAGCATGCCCAGAACCAAAAACCTGTTTTTCCCCGGGAAGTATTCATCAAGGGCCCTGCGCAACGAAACAGCCCCGTCGTGATTGTGGGCAGCGTCGATCAGCACGGCGGGCCTCTCCCTGACCGTCTCCAGCCTTGCGGGCCATTGGGTGGCGGCCATCCCCTGTTTTATTTTCAGGTCCGTGGTGACTATTCCCCTGTTTGCCAGCACTTCTACAGCGGCCACGGCGGTTGCCGCGTTTATCTGCTGGTGGCTTCCCCTTAGCGGCAGGAAAATATCCCTGTACTCCCCTCTTAAACCGTA
>JBMOPB010000081.1:0-36543 GCA_049325055.1 Bacillota bacterium | reverse complement strand
CAAGGTATTGTCCGAGCAGGCTGCGGCTTGTCCCCCTCCAGGTGACATCCCTGCCCACCACCATGGCCGGGGCGCCCACCTCCTTACACCTCTCCAGTATGACTTCCAGCGCCTCACCGGTGGCCGCGGTCACCAGGGGAACCCCCTCTTTGATGATACCGGCCTTCACCGTGGCTATTTCCCTGACGGTATTACCCAGATAGTCCATGTGGTCCATACCCACATTGGTTATTACCGCCAGCTCCGGCAAAACCACGTTGGTGGAGTCGATGGCCCCCCCCAGCCCCACCTCCAGCACCAGAAAATCAACCTTCTCCCGGAAAAAGTAAATAAATCCCAGGGCCGTCCCCACTTCGAATTCCGTCGGGTGCTCAAAGCCGCTTTTAACCATGTCGTCAAGCTGGGGCTTCAATTCCTCTATCAGGTCGGCGTATGCCTGATCAGGTATCTGGCCGCCGTTTATGCAATACCTTTCGGTATAAGAGTGCAGGTGGGGGGATGTATAGGTCCCCACACGGTATCCTGACTCTCTCAGAATGGAGTATATCATCGACGTGGTGGAACCCTTGCCGTTTGTGCCACCGACATGTATAACCCTCAGTTTAAGGTGAGGATCGTCAAATCTTCTTAAAAGCTCGGTTATCCTGCCCAACCCGAAATTAAACCCAAACTTGGTAAGATTTTGTATATAATCTATGGCTTCATGGTAGTTCACGACAATACCTCCCAATACCAGGGCTATAAAATTTACATATATATTTTAAACCCGTACAGCAGATAAAAAAACACCTACGGCATAAAACCAGCCATAATTTGATTTTTAATTCGACATATTTATACAGTTACCGATCTTCTGGAACCATTCGTACTAATTTATGACCCCATAACGTCCGAAAGCATTGTTCTTTCAGAAAAAGTTTATCGAAAAGTTCAACCTTTGGTTACTTCTACTTTTACTCATAATATGGTACTTTTGATATTGCGGATACAGGTCATACTGTATCCGGAAGCGGTCGCCAAGGATGGTTGGATAGAAGTATGAGAAAAAAGTTTTGTCCCCGCTGCAAGATGAGCAGCTTCAGCTCCTGCAAGGAAGTGTGGATTTGTCCTTACTGTGGAGAAGACATCAGTGATCAGCCCGATTATAACATAAACGACGAATATGACAACAACATTCATATAAAGGGCGGTAAATGCGAGGGCAAAAAGTCCGTGTAAAAAAATGTATGGTCTTCATACACTCCACACCTGTACAAATTAGAAAAACTTAATAGCAAAGAAAACCGGGCCAACCCCGGTTTTCTGCATTTTATCTATTTTCTTAGCATATTCAGCCTCTTGGTGATGGAGGCATGTTTTGCGGAGAGGTCGCTTTCCTTGGCTTTTTCCTTTTCTATTACATCGGCCGGGGCCTTGCTTAAGAAACCCTCGTTGGAGAGCTTGCCCCTAACCTTGGACAGGTCTTTTTCGATGGCCCCCAGCTCTTTCGCCAGGCGGGCGGCTTCCTTGCCTACATCGATAAGGCCTTTAAGAGGCACGTATATGGACACTCCCCGCGCCATGGCGTGGGCCGCCTGTTCGGGTTTCTCGGCCAGTGTCTCCATTATCCGGGTCTTGCCAACCGCTAGGCTTTCAACATAGCCGGACCACTTTTGAAACAGCTCCCTGGCCTTTTTGTCCGGCACCTCCAGGAATATGTCGGCCTTTTTGCCCGGAGGGACGTTCATCTCGCTGCGGATGTGCCTGACCGACCGTATAATCTCCATCAGCATTTCCATGTCGCTCTCCGCTTCAGTATCCCTATATCCCTTGGGAGCCGGCCACTGTGCCTTCATTATGGTCATTCCCCTGGGAACGGGAAGGCGCTGCCATATATCCTCGGTTATGAAGGGCATGAATGGGTGCAGCAATTCCAGGGTTCCCCTCAAAACATCGGCAAGTACATGCTGGGCAGTGGCCCGGTCGGCGGGGTCCCTGCCGTAAAGCCTTATCTTTGCCAGCTCGATATACCAGTCGCAGAACTCATTCCAGATGAATTCGTAAAGTACCCGGGCCGCTTCTCCCAGATCGTACCTTTCCAGGTTGGCGGTAATGGTCTCGGACACCAACTGGAAGCGGCTGTATATCCACCTGTCGGCCAGTGAAAGCCTGTCGCGCCCTATTTCCTGTTCATGGTCGTAATCGAAAAGGTTCATAAGTACGAACCTTGAGGCGTTCCATATCTTGTTGGCGAAGTTCCTGGCCCCGTCCAGCCTTTCAAAGTGAAAGCGGAGGTCGTTGCCCGGGGTGTTGCCGGTGACCAGCATGAAGCGCAGGCTGTCGGCGCCGTGGCTTTCTATCACGTCAATGGGGTCCACGCCGTTGCCCAGTGACTTGCTCATCTTCCTCCCCAGGGCGTCCAGCACCAGGCCATGGATGAATACATCCCTGAAGGGAACGTCGTCCATGTTTTCAATGCCGCTGAATATCATCCTGGCCACCCAGAAGAATATTATGTCCCTGCCTGTGACCAGCACAGTGGTGGGGTAGAAATACGCCAGGTCCAGGGTTTTCCTGGGCCACCCCAGTGTGGAAAAGGGCCAGAGGGCCGAGGAGAACCAGGTGTCCAGCACGTCGGGGTCCTGATCCAGTTTAGTCCCCTTGCAGCCCGGGCAGCTTTCCGGCGCCTCCTTTGCGGCGATCATCCTTTGGCAGTCGCCGCAGTACCACACTGGTATCCGGTGCCCCCACCAGAGCTGCCTGGAGATGCACCAGTCCCTTATATTCTCCATCCAGTTCAGGTATATTTTGGTGAACCTTTCGGGCACAAACCTAAGCCTTCCCTCGTGCACAACCCTGATGGCCGGTTCGGCAAGGGGTTTCATGCGGACAAACCACTGCTTGGAAAGCATGGGCTCAATCACTGTGGAGCAGCGGTAGCAGTGTCCCACCGCATGGGTGTGGTCGTCCACCTTGATCAGGCAGCCCAGGGAGTCCAGTTCCTTCACCAGGCGCTTGCGGCACTCCCAGCGGTCCAGCCCCTTATATTTGCCGGCCTCATCCGTCATTAAGGCGTTTTTGTCAATTACCTGCACCTGGGGCAGGTTGTGCCGGACTCCCACCTCAAAGTCGTTGGGATCGTGGGCAGGAGTAATTTTAACGGCCCCGGTCCCAAACTGGGGGTCAACGTATTCATCCTCGATAACCGGTATTTCCCTGCCTGCCACCGGAAGTATGAGGGTGGCCCCCACCAGGTCTTTATACCGCGGGTCACCGGGGTTTACCGCCACCGCCACATCTCCCAGCATTGTCTCGGGCCTGGTGGTGGCAATGGGAACGAACCGGTCGCTTCCCTTTACCGGGTATTTTATGAAGTAAAAGTGGCCCGGCTTGTCCTGGTGCTCCACCTCGATGTCGGATATTGTGGTCTGACATTTCGGGCACCAGTTGGTGATGTAGTAGTCCCTGTATATAAGCCCCTTCTCGTAAAGGCGCAGGAAAACCTCCAGCACCGCGTCGGAGCAGCCCCCGTCCATGGTGAATCTTTCCCTGTCCCAGTCGCAGGAAGAACCCAGGCGCCTCAGCTGGTTGGTAATGCGGTTGCCGTACTGCTCCTTCCACTCCCACACTCTTTCCAGGAATTTCTCCCTGCCCAGGTCATGCCTGGACTTACCCTCCCTGGCAAGCTGCTCCTCCACCTTGGCCTGGGTGGCTATGCCGGCGTGGTCGGTGCCCGGAAGCCAGAGAGCGTTGTATCCCTGCATTCTCCTGAAGCGGGTAAGTATGTCCTGGAGAGTGTTGTCCAGGGCGTGCCCCATGTGTAGCTGTCCCGTGACGTTGGGTGGGGGCATGACTATGCAGAATGGTTCTTTGTCAGGATTTACCCCGGCGCGAAAAAACTTGTTCTCCTCCCAGAAGCTGTACCACTTGCCCTCCACTGCGCCCGGGTCGTACGTGGTGGGCATATCGGTCCTGGGCTGTTGTTTCGTTTCTGCCATACCGGCTAACCTCCTCAAAATCAAAAAACCCTTTTCCTGTTTAAGGACGAAAGGGCTAAAATTCCGCGGTACCACCTTATTTCCGGTCATGAAATCAGGACCGGCTCTTGAAAAGCTGTAACGGGCTACCCGGCCCGGCCTACTGTATTCAGCCGGGCAGCTCGGGGGCGACAGCACTTAAAACTCCTCAAAAGGCAGGAACCTCTCAGCCATCCGGCGGGTGCCGGAACGGGTCCCCTCTCTTGGCCCGGGAATCTCGCCCTCCCCTTCATTGCCTTCCTTTGATTATTTCATTTCATATCTTAATAAGCCTTATATTAAACCTTTGTATTTTCCGTGTCAACTTGTTTAAAAAACCCGCACTCAATAGTTTATATTACCACATAAACCATTTTTTGGTTTCATATATTATTTTGAGATCTTTTGATGACAAAAAATTATACCAAAACGGGGGGTTACAGTGATGAAAAGGTACAGATTGCCTGTTGTCGCCCTGGTAGCCGCATTACTGGTGATTGGCGCGGCTTCTTTGCATTTTTACCGGATGGGTGAGGGACAGAAAAAAATAGACACCGTACGTCTGGCTGACGGACAAAACTCGATATACAAGCTCCCCCACTACCTGGCCGCTGATAAGAACTTTTACGGCTTACATAATATCAGGATAAAAGCGGTCGAATGCCGGGACGATAGAATGGCGCTGGCGGCCCTGGAAAACGGCGAGGCCGATATCGCCCTGGTCAGCCCGCACTACCTTGTTTTGAGGAAGTCTTCCAGCCTGAAGACGGGAGCCACCCATGTGGCATTTGCGGCCCTTGACCGGGGCACCGCCTATCACCTTGTTTCCAGGGACAACGTCCCCCTGGATGACGTAAAGTCCATTAAGGGCAAGACGGTTATAGCCGGTCCACCAAACTCGGACGAAACGGTATTCCTCGAATACTTGATTAAAACCGCCGGGCTCAAGCCTTACGAATCCGTTACAATAATCACCAACATACCGGCGGATATAAGGTCCGGGACACTGAAGGCCGGCACCGGGCACTACCAGCTGGTGGAGGATAAGGACCTCACAGCGGCCCTTACAAAAGGGCTGTATAAGGTAAAAACATTCAAGACCGATTTCCCCGCTTTCGTCTGCGTAACCACCGCAGAGTACGCCAAAAGCCATCCGGAAACCCTTCAGGCCTTCACCAACGGGCTTTACACGGCCCAGCTCTGGATGAAGAGCCACACCGCCGGGGAAACCGCGGCGGCGCTGAAAAACAACCGCGGGCTGGGCCAAAACTCGCTGCCGGGACTGGTGGAGACCTATTACAGCAACGGCCACCTCCGGGAGTCGCCGGTACTCCAGGGAAAAGACCTGGAAATAGTGGTACAGTTGCTTGAGCAGTCGAAGGAACTGCCCATGCCTGTGAATACCGGTGAAATGATCAACAACGACTTCTCGAAGGCCGCCCTGAACGCCATAAAGGCCCCGCCCGAGGAGAAACAGGAGAGACCAATTATACAAAGGCTGAAATTCTGGGATTGATTAGCCCCGTGGGCCGGAATTACAGGTCAGGAGCCAGGAGCCAGAATTCAGAATAAACGTCATTCTCCATTCCGGATTCTACCTTAAAAATAGCTTTGCCGGAGCGTACGAGGGGGGAGGACCTTTCAGGCCGGAGCGTATGTTCCGGAGGTTGTTACCCGGCTCTTGGCGACGGAGCATACGGAATGCCGGCAAGGCCGCAGGACGCGGCCTGGTCCGAATAGTGCATGGATGCACGTATAAGGGCGTACGGCAGGCCGTAAGCGACGAGCATAGAGCCGGTTCAACCGGAGGATTGAGAGCCCGGACTGAAAACCGCACCCCCGGCCACAGATTTTCATTGCTTGTGGTGCCGCACTTTGTGGCATAGAGATCAGGATTCAGGATTCTGAATTCTGGATTCTATCCTTACTTATCATACCCTCAATCAAACCCCACACCTCTTCCCTTCCCTGGCCTGTCTTGGCAGAGAAAAGCACCAGCGGACTTCCGGCTTCCAGCGCCAGGGTTTCTCTTATCATCCTGGCCTGGTTGTTGGCCTGGTTTTTGGATAGTTTGTCCGCCTTGGTGGCAACCGGTATGACGGGTATTCCGACCTCTTCCAGCCAGTTATAAAGGCTTAGGTCCAGTTCCGTGGGCCTGTGCCTTATGTCCAGGAGCAAAACCACCGCCCCTAGGTTTTTTCTTTTTTCCAGGTACTCCCTTATGTTCTTTCCCCAGTCCAGTTTCATTTTCACAGGCACCCTGGCATATCCATACCCCGGCAGGTCCACTATGTACAAATGATTATTTACCTTGAAAAAATTGATCAGCCTGGTCCTTCCGGGGGTGTTGCTGGTCCTGGCCAGCCCTTTTCTGTTAACCATCTTGTTTAAGAACGAAGACTTGCCCACATTGGAACGCCCGGCCAGGGCAATTTCAGGTAATTCCCCGGCCGGGCAGTCTTTTACGTTTGTGGCGCTTTTTACGAATTCAGCGGTAACAATTTTCATGAATGGACGTGTGGTCCTCCCTCAGGCTGAATGATGGCATGGTAGTCCACTTCCGGCAGTACCACGGCCGGGCCGGCGCCCAGGGCCGCTTCCGGTTCGAATTCATCCTTGATCAGTGCCACTTCCAGCACCTCATCCATATGGTCAACCAGTTTAAACTCCAGGTCCTTCTTTACATTCTCCGGAATTTCATCCAGTTCCTTTTTATTATCTTTAGGCAAAACAATCAGTTTTATACCCGCCCGGTGAGCCGCCAGCACCTTTTCCTTGATGCCTCCAACCGGCAGCACCCTTCCGCGCAAAGTTATCTCGCCGGTCATGGAGACATCGTGCCTTACCTTGCGGCCGGTCAGCGCCGACGCCAGGGCGCAGGCCATGGTTATGCCGGCTGAGGGTCCGTCCTTGGGTATGGCACCCTCGGGGATATGAACGTGGATATCGTTCTTATCAAAAACTTCCTCGTCGATATCCAGATCGGCTGAACGGCTGCGCACGTAGCTGTAGCCCGCCTGGGCCGACTCCTTCATCACGTCGCCCAGTTTTCCGGTGAGAATTATCTTTCCGTTGCCCTTGTAAACAGAAATCTCAATGGAAAGGGTGTCTCCGCCCACTTCGGTCCAGGCCATGCCGGTAGCCACACCCACCTGATCGTCCTGCTCGGCCACACCATAGCGGTAACGCGGGGTTCCAAGGAACCCTTCCACCTTCTGGGTATTTATCCTTACTTTTTTGGCCTTTCCTGCCACTATTTGCTTGGCGGTCTTGCGGCACAGCGAGGCGATGCTTCTTTCCAGGTTGCGGACTCCGCTTTCCCTGGTATATTCCCTGATAACCTTTCTTACGGAATTTTCCGAGATGTTGACCAACTGGTTAGTCAGTCCGTGTTCCTTGATTTGCTTGGGCACCAGGTGGCGTAGCGCAATCTGCACCTTTTCCTCCTCGGTGTATCCCGAGATATGGATAAGCTCCATGCGGTCCAGAAGCGGCCTGGGAATGTTATGCTGCACGTTGGCCGTGGTTATGAACATCACGTTGGAAAGGTCAAAGGGCACTTCAATGTAGTGATCGCTGAAAGCGTTGTTTTGCTCGGGATCCAGCACTTCTAAGAGCGCCGAAGCCGGGTCCCCCCGGAAGTCCATGCTCATCTTGTCGATTTCGTCCAGCAGGAACACCGGGTTCCTGGAACCTGCGTTGCGCATGCCCTGAATGATCCTTCCGGGTAGAGCGCCCACGTAGGTTCTCCTGTGGCCCCTGATCTCGGCCTCGTCCCTGACGCCGCCCAGAGAAATGCGCACAAATTTGCGCTCCAGCGCACGGGCTATGGAACGCCCCAGGGATGTCTTGCCGACTCCCGGAGGCCCCACCAGGCAGATGATGGGCCCTTTCATTTTCTTGGCCAGCTTTCTGATGGCCAGGTACTCCAGTATGCGGTCCTTGGGATCTTTGAGCCCGTAATGATCCTCTTCCAGTATCCTCTCGGCCTCGTTGATATCCAGCCTGTCCCTGGTGCTCTTGCTCCAGGGAAGGGAAAGTATCCAGTCAAGGTAATTTCTGACAACCGCCGACTCGGCTGCCATGGGAGGCATTTTCTCAAGCCTCTCCACCTCTTTGAGGGCCTTTTCCTCAACCTCTTTGGGCAGCTTGGCATCAGCGATTTTTTCCCTGTATTCCTCCCCCTCGGCGGCCCTTTCGTCTTTTTCCCCAAGTTCACGCTGGATGGCCTTTATCTGCTCACGGAGGTAGTACTCTTTCTGGGTCTTTTCCATTTGCTTGCGCACCCGGATGTTGATCTTGCGCTCAAGCTCAACGATCTCCAGCTCTTTGGCCACTATGGAACAGAGGCGCTCCAGCCGCTTGATTATGTCTATTGCTTCCAGTATGCTCTGCTTATCCTCTATTCTCAAGGCAAGGTGGGAAGCGATAATGTCGGCCAGCCGGCCCGGCTCCTCCAGGTTGACCACCGAAACCACGGTTTCGGGGGGAATGCGCTTGGACAGCTTGACGTACTGCTCAAACTGGTAAACCAGGTTCCTCATGAGGGCCTCAACTTCCGGTGTCTTTCTGAACTCCTCCGAATACTGGTCAATCTCTACCTTGAAGTATGGCTCATGGGCTATATATTTTCTTATCCTTGCCCTGGCAAGACCTTCAACCAGCACACGTATTGTGCCGCCGGGCAGTTTCAGCAACTGCTTTACCTCGGCAACGGTCCCAATCTGGTAAATATCATCCTCCCCGGGGTCGTCCGTCTGTGCTTCTTTTTGGGTGGCCAGAAAAATAACGCGTTCCTGTATCATAGCCTCTTCTATGGCCTGAACAGATTTCTCCCTGCCCACGTCCAGATGAATCACCATATTTGGAAACACCAGTATACCCCGGAGTGGTAGCAATGGTAACGTTTTTACGGTAGGATCCAAAGCTACACCTCCTTTTAGGAATGTACAGTATAAATTGCTGCATACGTATAATACATTCTACCACACGATCTTGCGGCCTGCTATAGCAATAACTGCCAGCAACAAAAGAACCCCGGGTTTGACCGGGGTTTTGGGCGGTTATGGGGTGATAATTGAATTTTTTCACAGTGCTGAAAACGTTCTCTCTTTATACCGTTTTCAAACCGGGGGTGAAGAAATTCCCTGCACTAGTTTTTCTCCAGGGAAATCCCCCGGTTTTTATTATAGCCCAGGGTGGCGCCCAACCCCTTGGCAGCGCATACCCCTGTCTGGGGGAACAGTCCTGTGGTCTGGTTAAGAACCGGGCGTTTGGTCAGGGCGGACTCCAGAACCTCTTCCAGCATTTCCACGGCCACCACTTCAATATCCTCCATGGTCCCAAATATTTTTTGGTAGTTTTCGGCCGGCAGCAAGACTTTTTTTGCACCGGCCTGGCGGGCGGCCTCAACCTTGGCCACAACCCCGCCCACCGGCATAACCAGGCCTCTTATGGACAGCTCGCCGGTCATGGCCACCAAATTGTCAACGGGAATGCCCTTAATGGCGGAGTACACAGCCGTGGCAACGGCCACCCCGGCTGAAGGGCCGTCAATGGGCACTCCACCCGGGAAATTGATATGCAAGTCGTAATCCCTTGGATCCACGTCTGTGGTCAGCCGGAGGACAGTCAGAACGTTTTCCACAGACCCCCTGGCCATACTTTTCCTGCGGATGGTCCTTCCCCGTCCGCCCAATTCCTCTTCTTCCACCACGCCGGTGATGATGGTTTTTCCACGCCCCTTTCCGACCCGGAACGCCCCCACCTCCAGTTGAAGCAGGGTGCCCATGTTGGGCCCGTATACCGCCAGGCCGTTTACCAGGCCCACCTGGGGAGAAGACGGGACCTTTTTCTCTGGCCTGGGGCTGTACTGGCCGCTGTTAACCACCCACTCGACGTCTGTGGCCATTATGCCGCCGCGTTTCTCTGTTATGGCTATTCCAGCCGCCAGCTGTATAATATTCACTGCCTCACGGCCATTGGTGGCGTATCTCTTTATAACACTGAGGCCCTCCTCCTCGATGGGAAGATTTATTTTTTCGGCGGCGTTCCTGGCTATGATCTCAATCTCATCGGGCAAAAGCGGCCTGAAGAATATTTCCAGGCAGCGGGAGCGTATGGCCGGCGGTATTTCCTCCGGAGTCCTGGTGGTGGCCCCCACCATCCTGAAGTCCGCCGGAAGCCCGTTTTGAAATATGTCATGTATATGGGACGGTATATTGGCCACCTCGGGGCTGTAATAAGCGCTTTCCAGCAAAACCTTGCGGTCTTCCAGCACCTTTAGAAGCTTGTTTATCTGAATGGAATGCAGCTCCCCTATTTCGTCTATGAAAAGCACCCCGCCGTGAGCCTTGGTGACTGCGCCCGGCTTGGGCTGGGGTATACCCGCCATTCCAAGGGGCCCGGCCCCCTGGTAAATGGGATCATGGACCGAACCAATCAGGGGGTCGGCAATACCCCGCTCGTCAAACCTGGCTGTGGTGGCGTCCACCTCTATAAATTTGGCGTCCTCCTTAAAAGGTGAACAGTGGCTTTTTTTGGCTTCTTCCAGCACCAGGCGGGCCGCAGCGGTTTTTCCCACCCCCGGGGGGCCGTATACTATCACGTGCTGTGGATTGGGCCCGCACAGTGCGGCCCTTAGCGATTTCAAGCCCTCGGCCTGGCCTATTATGTCTTCGAACCTGTTTGGTCTTGTTTTTTCCGCCAGGGGCTCGGAAAGAGAAATGGCCCGCATGCGGTTCAATTTCTCCAGTTCCTTGGCGGACTCCCTTTCCACCGCGCTCCTGCTGCCGTTCTGCGCCTTCAGTAAATTCCAGAAATAGAGGCCTATTACAACAGCAAAGAACACCTGTACAAATGTTAAAAGACTACCAATTCCGATACCATATTCTCCCATGGAGAATGAGCCTCCCTGCCTAATCTTTTTTTGCTATCTATTATTACAAAGATTTACATTTTTTATCCCTTTTAATCCGGCAGGAAGGACCTGGAGAGTTATTTAGAACAAATTCTTTATAAACAATAAGCGCCGCCAGTTTTGGCGACGCCTGCTTTTGTCTTATGCGGTTTCTTCCTTTTTCTTCTTTCTGTCCACCGACACTATCAGCGGTTTTTCCTTATTCAGGATGTTATCCCTGGTGATAATGCACTTTGCTATATCCTGCCGTGAGGGTATTTCGTACATCACATCCAGCATTATTTCTTCCAGTATGGCCCTCAGGCCCCTGGCCCCGGTTTTCCTCTTGAGGGCTTCCTGGGCCACGGTCTTTAAGGCGTCATGCTGAAACTCCAGGCTGACACCGTCAAGGTCAAACAGCTTCTCGTACTGTTTTACCAGGGCGTTCCTGGGCTCGGTCAGTATTCTCACCAGGGCCTCCTCGTCCAGGGCCTCCAGGGTGACTATAATCGGTAAACGCCCGACAAACTCGGGAATAAGCCCGTACTTGAGAAGGTCTTCGGGCAGTATATGCTTTAATATCTCCCCTATTTTCTTCTCCTTCTGTGGTTGTATTTCGGCCCCGAACCCCATGGTTTTTTTGCCGATCCTGTTCTGGATTATCTTTTCAATGCCGTCAAAGGCACCACCGCAGATAAACAGTATATTGGTGGTGTCGAGCTGTATAAACTCCTGGTGCGGGTGCTTGCGGCCACCCTGCGGGGGCACGCTGGCCACCGTACCTTCCAGTATTTTAAGCAGCGCCTGCTGTACTCCCTCGCCGGAAACATCCCTGGTTATGGAAGGATTCTCCGACTTCCTGGCGATTTTGTCAATCTCATCAATATAGACTATTCCCTTTTCAGCCTTTTCCACGTCGTAGTCCGCGGCCTGGATGAGCTTCAAAAGTATATTCTCAACATCCTCACCAACGTAACCTGCCTCGGTGAGGGATGTGGCATCGGCAATGGCAAAGGGCACGTTCAATAGACGGGCCAGTGTCTGGGCCAGCAAAGTCTTGCCGCTTCCGGTAGGTCCAAGCATGACAATATTGCTCTTTTGCAGTTCAACATCATCAATTTTACCGCCCAGGTTGATTCTCTTGTAGTGGTTATAAACTGCTACTGCCAGTGACTTTTTTGCCTCTTCCTGCCCGATGACGTACTGGTCGAGAATCCCCTTAATCTCTTTCGGCTTCGGGATATCGCTAAGATCAAGACCTAAATCCTCGTTGAGCTCCTCCTCGATGATTTCATTGCAAAGTTCAATGCATTCATCGCAAATATATACCCCGGGGCCGGCCACCAGTTTTTTCACCTGGTCCTGCAACTTACCGCAAAAGGAGCACTTTAGCTGACCCTTCTCGTTAAACATTTTTTCACCTCTTTATCTTTGCTTCCTGCCCTGGAACACCTCGTCTATGATACCATAATCCCTGGCCTCGGCCGCTGACATGAAAAAGTCCCGCTCGGTATCTCTGGCCACCCTGTCCAGAGGCTGGCCGGTATGTTCCGACAGAAGCTTATTCAAGATGTCCTTCATCCGCAATATTTCCTTGGCCTGAATGTCGATATCAGTGGCCTGCCCCTGAACCCCTCCCAGAGGCTGGTGTACCATTATTCTTGCATAGGGCAGAGAGAAGCGCTTACCCTTGGTCCCGGCGCTCAGCAGGAAAGCTCCCATGCTGGCCGCCTGGCCGACACAAATAGTGGAAACAGGGCATTTCACGTAACGCATGGTGTCATATATGGCCATCCCTGCGGTAATAACCCCACCGGGAGAGTTGATATACACCTGTATATCCTTCTCGGGATCCTCGGCTTCCAAAAAAAGCATCTGGGCCACCACAAGGTTTGCCACATGATCGTCGATTGCTCCGCCTATCAGTATAATCCTGTCTTTCAACAACCTTGAATAAATGTCATAAGCGCGTTCACCGCGGTTTGTCTGCTCGACTACAATTGGTACCAGTCCGGACAAGTGTTAATCCCCTCCCTTTAATATATTTGCATTACTTAAACTATTCTTTTTCAGGATCGTTTGTTCCATCCACCAGGACGGCATTGTCCACAAGATACTGGGCTGTTTTATCCCTGAGAATGCTTTCCTTGATAAATTCCAGCTGATTTTGCCCCTCCAGTATTTTCCTGACAACTTCGGGATCCTGCTTCATATCCGAGGCCATCCGGCTGATCTCCCCGGTTATTTCCTCGTCACTGACCGTCAGGCCCTCGGACTTGGCTATGGCATCGAGAACAAGGGTCTGCCGCACGCTCTGCTCCGCGTCGGGACGAACCCTCTCCCGAAGCTCATCAATATTGGAATTGGTGTAGGCCAAATACTTGTCAAGAGATATTCCCTGTCCGGTGAGGCGCTGGTCCATATTCCTGATCATTTCCTCTACCCGGCTTACTATCATCTCTTCCGGTATATCCACCTCGGCGTTTTCCACCGCCTTGGCCATGGCGTCCCTGCGCACCTGGGCCTTGGCCCTTTCTTCCGCGGCTTGTTTTAATTTATTCGCTAAATCGGCCCGTAATTCCTCCAGAGTATCAAACTCACTTACATCCTTGGCAAATTCGTCATCCAGGGGAGCCAGTTCCTTGCGCTTGATGGATTTTACGGTGACTGTGAACACCGCGTCCTTTCCGGCAAGATCCTCCCTACCGTAATCCTGCGGGAAAGTGACGTTGATGTCCCTGGTTTCGTTAATATTCATACCCACAATTTGATCTTCAAAACCGGGAATAAACGAACCGGAACCAATTTCCAGGGTATAGTCGTTTGCCTTGCCGCCCTCGAAGGGCACCCCGTCAACTTTTCCTTCAAAATCAATTGCGGCCAGGTCGCCATTCTCAACCGCGCCCTCCTCAAGGGTAATGAGCTTGGCATGGCGGTTACGGAGGCGCTCCAGCTCGTTGTCCACATCTTCGTCGGTGACTTCCTTACGGGGATTGACAACTTCCAGCCCGGAATACTGACCAAGCTTAACCTCGGGCTTAACTACCACCTTGGCCTTAAAAACCACCGGCTTGCCCTCTTCCAACTGCACCAGTTCCACTTCGGGCTGCGAAACGGGCTCGATACCAGTATCTTCCACTGCGCTGATATAAGCGTCCGGTACTAATATCTCAACGGCCTCGTCGTAAAGGGCCTGTTTTCCCACATAACGCTCAAGTATTATGCGCGGGGCCTTCCCCTTTCTAAAACCGGGTATATTGACCTTCTTGACGATTTTCTTATAAGCCTGGTCAACAGCCTTGGAAAATTTTTCGGGCTCAATTTCGACCTCCAGAACCATCGTGTTCTTCTCCACTTTTTCCGCAGTAGCCTTCATTTAACCGCGATCCCCCTCGATTCTTGCTTATGAAACGTATATTAATTTAATAACCGCCCTCATTTTACCACACGGAGGGCAGATTACCATACAGAAAATATTCTGTCCATTTTTTTACTGCAGATACCGTGTCAGCCTGAATATTGGTATCTTAATATTATAATTCTCCGGGGCCCGTAAAACAATATTCTTTTCCAAAAAAACATACCCAAGTTTTTAAGGCGCGGAAAGTACAAGATTTTTCTAAAAAATTTGCATTATCATTTCATCAAAGGGCTAACTTGTTGTATTATTGAAATGGGAGAGGTAATCTTAGAAAGCTTTACCTAAAGATACCGTAAAAAGGGGGAGGAATGGGACAAGTCATCAGTCCTGGCGTGATTATTATCAGTTTTATCGCACCCTGGACATACTAAATTGTACAGTGAGTCTTTCCGGTTATTTTCATAAAGGCGGCAAAACAGAACATATAAAAGATAAAGAAAATCTACACAGCGAAACAAAAGGAGGATTTCATAAATGAGCACAACAGTAAACGCCCCCATGGTGGGCAAGCTGGTATCCATCGACGTGAAAGTGGGGGACAGTGTCAAGGCCAACGACGCCGTAGCCACCATCGAAGCCATGAAGATGTTTGTTAAAATTTATTCCCCCGCAGATGGGGTTGTAAAAGAAATCAAGGCTAATCCCGGCGAAGTCATCAATCCTGAAACCGTAATAATGGTGCTGGAGTAAAACAACGGTTGAGAGGGGAATACTTTTCCGGAATGCTCACGTGACATTAAACGGAAAGTATATCGGGGTATTTTGCCCGGTACCATTTTGCCGCCGGTTTCCCCCTGCCGCAATTTAACCTGTATAAATCAGCATTGAACAAAAGGGGCTGCCCCAAAAGCATAAGTTTGGGACAGCCCCTTTAGCTTATCCTGAAGAACTTCCGGGTCAGAATCCAGAATCCAGGAGCCGGAATCCAGAATACATGACCTTCGGGGCCGGGCTCAATGAGGAATCATATCCATTCTGGATTCTGGATTCCGACGGGAAAGCATTACAGTTATTCAAAAGCTTTTTACTCCATCACCCCGGGACCCTCTTCCAGAAGCTTTGATACCGTAACCAGATCGTAGCCCTGTGCCTTCAGCCCTTCAAGAACCCTGGGCAGGGCATCCGGCGTCTGCAGACAGGTATCGCTGGCATGCATCAGTATAATGGCCCCGGGATGAACCCTGTCCAGAACTCTTTTCACTATTGCGTCAACACCGGGCCTTTTCCAGTCAAGTGAGTCCACGCTCCACTGAATAACCTTGTACCCCAGCTGGTCGGCCACGTCAAGCACCATATCGTCCCACGCGCCGTTCGGAGTCCTGATAAGGCACGGGCTTTTACCTGTCACTTCCTTTATTGACTGGTGGGCGGTCATTATTTCATCTTTTACCGTGGAGGGCGATTCTTTATCAAGGTCTATGTGCCTGTTGCCGTGAGAAGCTATTTCGTGACCTTCGCTCACCAGCCGCCGTGGGAATTCAGGATATTTCAGCACCCATGGCCCGGAAAGAAAAAAAGTGGATTTGACATTATATTTTTTCAAAGTGTCCATCACCGGGCCCGGCACCTTGGTCCCCCAGCTGATGTCAAAGGTCAGGGCCACCACCTTGCGGTCGGTTTTAACCTTGTATATGGCATGGGGCTTCGGTTTTGCTGTAACAAGGGCTGAAAGGTCCTTCAGCATTGCCCCGGCAAACAAAAGGGCCACGGCCAGCACAACCGGGACAATAACCAGGCCGCGGCGCAGCTTTCCAAAACTTAGGTAGTAAATCTTCATAGTTATCCTCCTTATGGTATAATTTCTATTTTTTACCTATTAGAATATTGGCAAGCCTTCTTTAATATGCTGGTATTTATACTTTCCCGAAGAAAAAGTTTCCGCTAATATAAACCTGGCACGAAAGGCAAAATAATGCGGACGTCTTAACCATCCATAACCCTTGAGGTGATACGGTGGCACATAAAGCAAAGAGGCTGGCGGCGGTATTTATTGCCGCATTGTTTCTTATATGCTCCTCCCCGTGCATGGCCGCTCCACCCCGGATTTCGGCGGTATCGGCCGTTCTTATGGATGCGGACACCGGCCAGCTGTTATTTGAAAAAAATGCTTTTGCCAGAAAAGAGCCGGCAAGCCTGACCAAAATAATCACAGCCATACTGGCCCTTGAGTACGGCCACCCCGACGAGGTGGTAACCGTCAGCAAAAGAACAGCCAGCATATCGGTGGGCCAGGAGCTGGGGCTGGCCGCCGGCGAGCGTATCACACTTGAAAACCTTGTCAAGGCTGCGCTGATGTATTCAGCCAACGACAGCACAGTGGCCATAGCCGAACATATAGCCGGCACCGAAGAGAGATTCGTTGAACTCATGAACGCAAAGGCACTTGTGCTGGGCGCCCTTCATACAAGGTTCGCCAACACCAACGGCTACCATCACCCCAATCATTACAGCACAGCCTACGACCTTGCCGTAATAACCCGGTACGCCCTTACAAACCAGGATTTCGCCCGGATAATCAGGACCCCCCGTGGCACCATAAATTGGGCCGGCGGGAATAAGCATATGGAAGTCAGGAACACAAACAGGCTGGTGAGGGACAACAGCTACGAAGGGATAGTGGGAGTAAAAACCGGGTCAACTTTAAGGGCAGGCAACTGTCTAATCGCCGCAGCCCAAAGGAACGGCCGGACGCTTATCGCGGTTGTGCTGCACAGCCGCAACCGCTATAAAGACGCCGTTAAACTCCTTGATTACGGATTTCATGATGTGGTGCCCGTGGAGTTATGCGGAAAGCATGAAAACTTTGGGAAAATTCCGGTGGCAGGAGGAACGACTGAGGAAGTGGAAGCCGTCAGCGAGGACGGTATAACCCTGTACCTGGCCGAAGTAGAACGTGACCATGTAATAAGAAAGATATTGCCGGAAAAAAGACTGCAGGCGCCGGTACGGGCCGGTCAAAAGGTGGGAACGGCGGTATTCACGCTCCGGGGGAAGGAACTGGCCAGGATAAGCCTCATCGCAGCCCGGGAGGTGAAGAAACCCGGTATAATATATAAAATAAAATCGGGCCTGCTGACAAAACAGTGAAAACAGGTCTTCAATACACGGATCTGCGTGCTCTTTCCCCAATACTTACAGGCGGAATTAAATTCCCTTGACTTAATACCGGGGATAATGCATAATAATATATGCACGCGGGGGCGGGCCAACCCTCCCGGGCACATAAAACAAAACGGAATTTAAGGAATGGGTGCATAGCTCAGGGGGAGAGCACTACCTTGACACGGTAGGGGTCGTAGGTTCAAATCCTACTGCACCCACCATTATTTTTTATGAAGCCCCCGGTATTCGTTCAGCACCCTTGTGACATAGAGCCCCGGCTTGGTAAAAAGCGTTATTTCAATGTTTTGATTTGCAGGCCTTCCGTTTTCATCATAAATAACACGCACCTTTGGAAACAGGGGGTACCCTTTCGGAGTGTCCACCGATACGGCAACCATTCCGTTATTTAACTCCACCATTGTTCCTGCCGGGTAAGCCGCGATGTTAAACATAAAAGCCTTGACTATTTTGTCCTTAAAGAGGAAGTCACCCGACGCCGCGCACATTTCAAAAGCTTCATGGGGTGGAAAAGCCTTCCGGTATACCCTGTCGGCCGTGATAGCATCAAACCTGTCCGAAATTGCCGTAATCTGAGCGTATTCATGAATCTCATCACCCTTTGAGCCTGATGGGTAACCTGATCCGTCATAATTTTCATGGTGCTGCAGGGCCACAATAGCCGGAATGTCCCCCAGATTACTTGCATCACGAATCATCTCATTACCCCAATAAGCATGCTGCTTTATCAGCTCAAACTCTTCACTTGTGAGTTTGTCAGGTTTGTTCAGTATTTCATCCGGCATCTTAACCTTGCCCAGGTCATGCAAAAGGGCCCCCACACCGAGTAAAGACAGTTGGTCCCGGTTATAGCCAAGGGTGATCCCGGTCATCAACGCCAGTATGCATACATTGACGGAGTGCGCAAAGGTATATTCGTCCTGGGTACGCAGGTCCACCAGGTTGAACAGAAGGTTGCGCTTGGAAAGCAGCTGGTTGGCGAATTCACCCACTGTGTTGTACAGCGATTGCGGGTCAATGACAAGGCGGCCGGACTCCTTGGCTTCCAGCAAGATGTTCTTTACCTGGCGAACGGCAGCCGCCCGGGTTTCCTCGCTTATTACGTCCTTTGCCGTTATATTTCCGGGAACGCAGTCGTCCACGAAGATAAATTCTACCCCCCAAAGGGCCAGTTTCTGTATATACCAATCATCAAGCACCACCCCGGAGGCCAAAAGCACTTCGCCTTTACCGTTGTATACGGTATGCCCCAGCTTCATACCGGGCTTGGCCAGAGAAATACCGACCCTGCGCATACACATCACCCCCAGCTGAAACCTAACAATGCTTTTCAGCAACTGGAAACAACATATTTTTTAGCAAAATAACAACATGGTTAGCCATATTATAGCAATGTAAATTATAATTGGCTATGAACGTGACCTTAACCAACCTTAATTTTTATTTAATTAATATTAATGAACGGACATAGTAAAGTGGCTGTATGTAAATATTATGAAGAGGTATTTTCTGCTGGCCTTCGAGTTCGCCATCCCCGTTATTCTCCTGGCAATCGCCTGGATACGCGGGGCCAGGGATCCCGCCTAGCCTGTTTAACCGGCAGCACCACCCTGAACAGGCTGCCCCTGCCCGGCTATAAAGAAAAATAACCACCCGGGTGTTTTCAAATCCGGGTGGCTGTTATCTTTCATTTTCTTTTCTTACGCGTCCTTCTTGGGCTTAGCCTGAAGGGACGTCATTATATAAATCGTTAAGACAATTACGCAGAGGGACGCCAGAGTCAGCCCCCCGCCAAAAACGAACAACGTTAAACCATATTGCATATCCGACATATTCAATCCCCCACTTTACTATTTCATGGCCTGGACCAGCGCCAGCATTATGCTGGCCGCCAGCACCGAACCGATCTGGCCGCCGGTGTTGACACCCATGGCGTGCATAAGCAGGTAATTCTGCTTGTTTTCCTCGGAACCAACCTTGTGGGCCACCCGGGCCGCCATGGGGAAGGCTGAGATTCCCGCCGCGCCGATCAGCGGGTTTATCTTGTTCTTGCTGAACAGGTTCATAAGCTTGGCCATGAAAATTCCGGCCGCAGTGTCGCCGATGATGGCCACCAGGCCCAGGGCGTATATCATAAGGGTTTTCCACTGAAGGAACACCTGTCCGTCCATGGTGGCCCCGATGGTGATGCCCAGGAACAGGGTAACAAGGCTGGACAGCTCGTTTTCAGCGGTTTTCAAAAGCCTGCTTACAACACCGGACTCCCTCAGCAGGTTGCCGAACATAAGCATCCCCATAAGCGGGGCGCCGAAGGGGGCGATAAGTACTGTCACAATGGTGACCACAATGGGGAAGAGTATCCTGGTGGTCTGGGAAACAGGCTTAAGGTTGGTATAGGGCATTACAATTGTCCGTTCCTTTTTGGTGGTGAGGAGCCTCATAACCGGGGGCTGAATTATGGGCACCAGCGCCATGTAGGAGTACGCCGCCACCGATATGGGCCCCAGCAGGTGCGGGGTGAACTGGCTGGTAACATATATGGCGGTGGGGCCGTCACAGGCTCCGATTATACCCACGCTTATGGCTTCCAGCCTGTCAAATCCCAGCAGCAGGGCCAAGAGGAGGGTCAGGTAAATGCCGAACTGCCCGGCGCCTCCCAAAAGCAGCACCCTGGGATTGCTTAAAAGAGGGCCAAAGTCGGTCATGGCCCCGATTCCTATGAAAAGAAGGCTGGGAAACAGCTCTGTGGCAATTCCAGCGTTATACAACGCCCGCAGTATACCATGATCACCCATGAGACCGGTCAGCGGGAGGTTGATCAAAATAGCCCCGAACCCGATGGGCAAAAGAAGCAGGGGCTCGTAATCCTTGACTATGGCCAGGTACAGCAGCACTCCGCCAATCATGATCATTACGGCATTCTGCCATCCAAAATTAAGAATACCGCTAAATACCTCAGCGAAAAAATGGGGCATATTGCCTTCCAACATCTTATTAATCTCCTTGAATTACTACAATTATAAATTTATTTGGCATCTAACTGAAAAACAGAAACCCTGGTCATTCAACCAAGTACCAATTCAATAATCGTTAATTTTTATATTATTGTCAAGACCAAAATTAAGCCTCCGGTAATTCCGGAGGTTAATATAGTCTTTGGGGCCGGTTTATGTTTCTCTGTTATCAAACACCCTCTTGCTCTTCTTTTCGCTTCGGGGAAGAGTTCCTGGAGGAAGAACATCCACGTCGGCCAGAACCCCTATCCGGATCTTTATGTTTCTGCGGCATAAATCCGCCACCTCGCTGAAAGAGCGGCTGCCGTCCCCCTCCACCTTAATAAGCATGCTGTCCTTCCCCTGGTCCCTGGTCAGGATAATCTGGTACTCGCTGCCCGCCCCTTCCGTCACCCGCAGCACATGGTCAACCTGTCCGGGGTATATGTTCACTCCTTTAATCTTTATCATATCGTCGGTACGGCCCAAAACCCTGTCTATCATCGGATAGGGGCTTCCGCAGCGGCACAGGCCCGGTATGATCCTGGTAATATCATGGGTGCGGTAGCGCAAGAGCGGCATGCCTTCCTTGGAAAGAGTGGTGATAACCAGCTCCCCTTCCTCCCCTGGAGGCAGCTGCCTGCCGGTTACAGGGTCGATTATTTCAAAGAGGAGGTAGTCATGCCAGTAGTGTATTCCGCTATGCTCGGGGCAGTCTATTCCGATGCCGGGGCCGTATACCTCGGTCAGGCCGTATATGTCAAATGTCTCTATGCCCAGCAGTTCCTCTATCCTTTCACGCATTTTTTCCCCCCAGCGCTCGGACCCGAATACGCCACGGCGCAGCTTGATCCGGCCCCGCAGCCCGCGCCTGTTGATTTCCTCAGCCAGCAGCAGTGCGTAGGAAGAAGTTCCTATCAGCACGGTGGCGCCCAGGTCAAGCATCATTTCCAACTGTTTTTCCGTGTTGCCGGGGCCGGTGGGAATGGTCATGGCCCCCAGCCGCTCCACCCCCGCCTGAAAACCTATTCCGGCCGTCCACAGCCCGTAGCCCGGGGTCACCTGAACCCGGTCCATACTGGTAACACCGGCCATGGCGAGGCAGCGGGCCATCATTTCGGCCCAGTGGGACACGTCATTGGCCGTATAGGGCACCACCACCGGTTTCCCGGTTGTGCCCGAAGAGGAATGTATCCTTACCACCTTTTCCTCGGGCACTGCCATAAGTCCCAGCGGGTAACCGGTCCTCAGATCCGACTTTGTGGTAAATGGAATGCGTTCCAGGTCCTGTATGGTTGTAATGGTACCGGGGTCCACCCCGGCCTCGTCAAGTTTCCGGCGGTAAAAGGGGGAGTCGTTATACAGGCGGGGCAACAATTCCCTGATTTTTTTCTCATGATAGCGGTTTACGTTTTCCATGCCGGGATATTCACCTGTTTTCAGCGATAACGCCACTCAAGCCACCCCCATTGCCAGGCGCCCTATTTCAAAGGCCCTTTGATTTATTTCTTTAAACTTTTCCGGAACATGATCAAGAACAGCCTGTACAAGCCGGTCAGGCTTAAATGGCAGGCCGGGGAAGGTGGAAAGCGCCCCCAGCATAACCACGTTGGCGGTTTTGGGGTGCCCGGCCCTCCCGGCCAGATCATCCGCGTCAAGAAAAAAGACTTTTTCCACCCGCTCTTTAAGATATTTTACAAAAGATCCGGCGTCATAACTTGAAATACCCAGCTGCACCGAAACCGGAACAATGGTGGAAACGCTGGTGATAACCGTTCCCCCGGGCCTAAGCATTCCAAGCCCCCGGACAGTCTCGGCCAGTTCGAATCCCAGTAAAAACCCGGCCCCACGCTGGGGAATGATGGCTCCGTGGAGACTGTCCCCCATCCTTACGTGGCTTGTAACCGGGCCTTCCCGCTGGGCCATACCGATAACCTCGGAGGTTCGCACTGAAAGCCCGCATTCCATGGCGGCCCGGGCCAGGGCCCTTGAGGCCAGAACCGAACCCTGGCCCCCCACCCCGCAGATGACAATATCCAGCTTCATTGTCTTACCTCCTCTATGGCGCCGGCGGGACATATACTGGCGCAGACCCCGCAGCCGAAACAATTCTTTGTAATGTGGGGCAAACCGTCTGATATGACTATGGCCGGACACCCGAGGCCCCCAATGCATGTCCCGCAGTCAAGGCAGTTCTCCCGGTTAACCGTGCGTGGAACCCCTTTCCGGGCCAGCGCCACACAGTCTCTCTTCATTATCACCACCGACGGCCCGGGGTGTTTTACGGCCTCCCTTGCCGCCTCTTGCGCCGATTCCAGGTCATAGGGGTCCACCTGGCGGACAAATTCCACCCCGCAGGCTTCCACCAGGCGGGCGATATCCAGCCCCGCCCCGGAAGATCCCGTCGCCGTCCTGCCCAGGCCGGGGTGCGGCTGATGGCCCGTCATGGCCGTGGTGCGGTTGTCAAGTATCACCACGGTAATGTGCGACCGGTTGTAAACCGCGTTTATAAGTCCGGGAATGCCGGTATGAAAGAAGGTGGAATCGCCCAGAAAGGCCACCTGCCTGCGGCCCGGCTCGACCCGGTTCAGGCCCGAGGCGATGGTAATGCTGGCCCCCATGCACAGGCAGGTGTCCACAGCTTTTAAAGGAGCCGTGACCCCCAGCGTGTAGCAGCCTATGTCGCCGGTGAAAACCGTATCGGTTCCTTTGACTGCCTCCTTGAAAGCATAAAAGGAGGCCCTGTGGGGGCAGCCTGCGCACATAACCGGGGTGCGCAGGGGCAGTTCCGGGGCTGGTTCAGCTTCAAGCCCGCCCGTATCAATTCCTAAAAATTTATCAATAATACCCTTGACCCTGGTAACGTTAAGCTCGCCTTCCCTGGGAACCATCCCGTCATGCTTGCCTGATATAACCGGCGCCAAATTATTGTGCCAGGCAAGGGCTATGACCTGGTCCTCCACCACCGGCTCCTGCTCCTCCACCACCAGAATTCTTTTACAGTGTTCAAGGAGCCTCATAACCGGCTCCCCGGGAAGGGGATAGGGAGTGCCCACTTTGAGTACCGAGGCTTTCAGGCCTGACATCTGCAGAGCCTCAAAAACATAATTACAGCTGACCCCGCAGGCTATTATCCCTGCATCTGACTCTTGATTTATGGTTAGCTGGTTAAACTGTGACTCTCCGAATATTTTCCGGGCTTCCTCCTGCTGACTGTTCAGCCAGGGGTGCTGCCGGGCGGAAAGGCCGGGCAGTATCACCCACCTGGGGTTTTTTTCAAAGCCGGACGCAGGGTGGGGCCGGTCAACCCCACCGGTTATCTCCAGGTCCTGGCAGGCATGGCAGGTCCGGGTGGTGGGGCGGAGTATCACAGGCAGCCTGAGCTTTTCTGAAAGCTCAAAGGCGTAAACGGTCATTGCCATGGCCTCTTCAGGGGTGGCCGGGTCCAGAACCGGCAGCTTGGCAAAGCGGGCGAACAGCCGGGTATCCTGCTCCGTCTGGGAGCTGTGAGGCCCCGGGTCATCAGCCACAACCACCACCATGCCGCCCTTCACACCTATATATGCAAGGCTCATCAGGGGGTCCGAAGCCACATTGAGCCCCACCTGCTTCATGCAAACCATTGACCTGGCCCCGGCATATGAAGCCCCGGCGGCCACCTCCAGGGCGACCTTCTCGTTGACCGACCACTCGGCGTAAAACCCTTTTTCTTCCGCCATCCCGGCCAGCGTGGATAGTATTTCAGAAGAAGGTGTCCCCGGGTAGGCGGTGGCCACCTGAACCCCCGCCGCCACCGCCCCCATGGCGATGGCCTCGTTACCCATCAGTAATTCTTTCAACTTCCAAATCCTCCTGATGTCAGATCATTACTCCGTATCCCGCAATCCTTGCAGTGACGGCCGCCGTAAGAAATACCGCCAGCAAAGCCGTAAGGCAGTAATCGGCCGTTCCCATCCTGGATTCCCTGAGATACGTCCGCGCTCCGCCGCCATAGCCCCTTGTTTCCATGGCCATGGCAAGGTACTCGGCCTTATTGAGGGATATAAGCACCAGGGGCACGGTCACCGGGGCATACGCCTTTATTTTTTTGAAGGGATTAAGCCCCTCCACCGCATGTCCCCTTGCCGCCTGGGCCTGACTCACCTGCCTGACCTCTCCCAGAAAGGTGGGGATAAAACGAAGCGCGGTCATAAACATAAATGCGTAATCATATGGTATTTTGAATTTCTCCACCAGTGCCAGGACTATATCCTGGGTGCGTGTTGCGGATAAAAACACTATAAAGCTCAAGACCAGGGTCATCATCCTGGCGGCCATGGCAATGCCTGAATAGAGGCCGCCTTCGGTAACTGCAAGGTAATTGGCGTATGGAATCAGGTAAAAAAGCACCCGGCCCTGGTCATAAAAAAGGGCTTGTATAAGAAAGAGAATAAATGCAAAAACCGCAAGCCCCGTGATTACTGGCCTCAATACCCCCAGCACCCCGCCCGCCGCGGCAACCAGAAGCACAGAGAACAGCAGGGCAAGCATAAAGCGGTAATCATTAAACATCAAGGCCGCCGCCAGAACGAAGACTGCCCAGAAAATCTTTGTCATCACATTCAGGCGGTGAACCGGGGAATCCTTTGGTATGTACTCAACTGCAGCAGCCAACCTTTTCACCCCTTGCCTTTATAAGAACCTCGCGCATTTCCCTGACGGTCAGAATATCCGGCGGAACCGAGTGCCTCCCCAGCTGCTGTGCCAGGAGTGTGATCTGGGGCGGGCTGAGATAGGTCTTTTCCAGGAGCCCGGGCAGGGCGAAAACCGCCCTCACGCCTCCGTCCGCCAGCACCTCCCCGCCGCAAAGCACCACCACCCTGCGGGCATAACGGGCCACCAGAGACATGTCGTGTGTGATAAAAACAATAGTATGTCCCTTTTCATTGAGGCTGCCCACCATTTCCATTATCTGCACCGACTCACGGTAATCCTGGCCGGTGGTGGGCTCATCCAGCACAATAACACCGGTGCGCATGGCCAGCACCGAAGCCAGGGCCACCCGCTGTCTCTGCCCCTTGCTGAGGTTGAAAGGGTAGGTCCCGTAGTGTTCGGTAAGCCCTACCGCCTCCAGGGCTTCAGCCACCCTGTCGTCAACCTCCCCCCTGGAGAGGCCCAGGTTTTTCAGGCCGAAGGCCACTTCCTTGCCCACCGTGTCATTGAAAATCTGGTGGTCAGGGTTCTGGAAAACATAGCCCACAGTACGGGCAAGGTCAGATACCTTCAGCCCGGCGGTATCCCTGCCGTCCACGTAAACCTTCCCCGAAGCGGGCTTGTGCAGGCCGTTGAAATGCTTGGCCAGGGTGGTTTTGCCGGCCCCGTTCTGGCCTATTATGGCCAGGCATTCCCCCTTTTGTATCTCCATTGAAATGTTGTCAAGCACCGGCTGGCCGCCGCCGTACCCAAAAGTAAGCTTTTCAGTTTTAATAATCGTCTGCCCGCCCATTTTCAATTCCTCCGCAAAAACCTCTCCACAAATACACGGCCCTGGTCAACCGTCATGGGCAGGGTGTACCTGTCCCTTCCTCCCAGCATGCCGGCAAGCCTCGTCACCTGGGGTATTCTTACCCCTACCCGCATCAGTTCCTCTTGATTCGAAAAAACCTGCCAGGGTTCACCGTCCATGGCCACCCTGCCGCCGTTCAAAACCACTATTCTTCCGGCGTAAGCGGCCAATTGCTCAGTTTTCTGCTCGATTATGATGACAGTGATGCCATGATTCTTATTCAAGTGGTTTAATACTGAAAAAATGTCCCCGGTTCCCACAGGGTCCAATTCCGAAGTGGGTTCATCCAGCACCAGTATCTCAGGAAGCATGGCCAGGGCGGCGGCGATGGCCACCCTCTGCTTCTGCCCGCCGGAAAGCGCCACGGTGGGGCGGTGGCGCAATTCAGCAATGCCAACCAGTTCCAGTGCGCTTGCTATGCGCCTTTCAATCTCCGGGGGAGGGTAGCCCAGGTTCTCCAGCCCGAAGGCCAGCTCCTGCTCCACCTCGCTGGAGATTATCTGGGCTTCGGGGTCCTGGAACACACTCCCCACATGTCGGGAAATCTGCGCCGGGCTCCGGGAAAAAATAGATGTTCCATGGAGTAAAATCCGGCCCTGGGCTTTACCTCCCTGGAAATGCGGGATAATACCGTTGAGGCAGCTTACCAGCGTACTTTTGCCGGCTCCCGTGGGGCCGGTGATCCCTATGAACTCGCCCTTTTCCAGCTTGAGGCTGATATTTTCCAGCGCCGGCTTCAAAGACTGGGGATAAAAGAAGGTAAAGTTTTCAATTTCCAACAGGGCCAAGTCTTTTACACCCTTTCATTTTCAGGCTTTCAGAAACTTTTTTGCCGGAGCGTACAAAATCTGGGCCAGGACGGCATTTATTGCGGTTACCGGAATAACCACCATGATAAAAGCGGTTTTCCATGCCATCATAAATTTTTCCGGGGGAAGGTTTAAGGCAAACTTAAAGTTGAGAGTGATATATATAAGCCCGCTGGCCAGAGTGCCGATAGTGGTGGCCAGTGTCGGCTTGAAGGAATAATTGCCGATGGACATTTCCGGCAGGTACCTTACGATGATAGCGCAGGCCAGGGCCCCGCAGGGCTCTGAAATAAGGTTGAGGTAGGGAATGGGCGACTTGGAGAACATCATGGCCACGGCCCCGCCCACGATACCTATTCCCAGGGCGCCTCCCATATTGGGGCGAACGAGAAGGATGGAAAGGCAGTACATGGCTATTACAAAGTTTGGGGTGATTCCGGCGATGGGAGGCGAAAAAGCCCTCAACACCGCCCCTATGGCGATTAAAACGGCCACTACCGCCACCTGTTTTGTGCGGGCCATCCCCGCATTATTTAAGATTTCAACTGACTGGTGGTTGGACATTATGTATACCTCCTGTAAAAAAATTAAACCGGGCATGAGCCCGGTTGCGTGGACAAAATAAAAAAACCTCCGCTTCACTGGTCCAAGCTCAGCTCATCTCTACTCACCTCCGGTTATGTAATTGTCGGTTCTCACTTTACTCCACTGTGAAAGGCTCCCCTTCCACCTGAACATAATTCTACCACGGCAAACATAAGCTGTCACTAAAAAGTTTCCCGAACGGGGAAAAACAAATGTGGCAAAAAACTTTTTCGGTCAAAACATTTCTGGTATATTATTTATTGGACCATCGAAATCGAGCCAAATACCCGGAGGCTCCCATGGGAAAGAAATTATTGATATTGTTGTCAGTGGCAGCTGTTGTAATATCTGTCGGAGCCATAGTGTTTGAACTTATAGATCCAGATAAAATTCTCACAGCGGGAAAGTTTAAAAGCAGCAGGGAAATGGCGGACTGGCTCCTTTCCTTCGGCGCCTGGGCGGTTATAATAAGCATCGTGGTAATGATTATTCAGACCATCGCCACTCCGGTGCCCCTTTTCCTTGTGGCGGGGGCAAACGGATTTATATTCGGAATCCACTGGGGCATAATAATAACCCTGGTGGGGGCGCTGCTGGGATCGACAGTGGCCTTTTTTATGGCCAGGTTTTTTGCCAGGGACTATTTCACCAGGCGTCTTTCCAGGTACATGCCCCAGGTGGCCGAGATGAGCAAAAAGTCAGGCGCCAAGGTGGTTTTCCTGGCAAGGCTTGTCCCCATATTGCCGTCAAGCATCGTCAGCTACGCCGCAGGCTTGAGCCGTGTCAGTTTCAGGGGCTTTTTCCTGGCCAGCGTGTTCGGAAAGCTTCCCGAGATAATCATCTATACCATCCTGGGCCACAGTCTTGAAAGGGCTGAGGGAATGCTGACCAGGGTTACCGTAGTAATCATCGTTATAAGCCTCCTTTTTATATCCCTGCAGTCCAAAAAAGCCGCCACGTTTTTTAACAATGCGTTTAACTCCTTTCCCGGTAAAAACGGCGACAGCGAAGACAAAAAGCCGGGACAGTAAAAGCGCCCCCAAGGGCGCTTGAAAATTCCAAACCTACTGCCGCTTATTTTTTATTCTGGATTCTGGATTCCGACCTGCAATCCGGCTCCCCTGGGAAGTACTACCACCTTCTCTTTCTCCGCCAGAGATAAAGCACTATTCCGGCGATAATGACGGCCATCAGCACATCGGCCCGGTGAAACCAGGGCTTTAAGTCCTGCCAGTGCTCTCCCATTTTGACCCCCAGATAGGTAAGGAAAAAACACCAGGGCAGCGATCCCAGAAAGGTATACAAAACAAAACGGGGGAAATTCATCCCGGATATTCCCGCCGGCAGTGAAATAAACGTCCTGATTACAGGCATAAGGCGGGTAAAGAACACCGTGGCCTCCCCGTACCTGTAAAACCAGTTATCAGCCATGGCCAGCCTTTTTTCCGTTATGCCGATGTACCTGCCGTAGCGCAGCAGGAACGGGCGCCCTCCGAAAACTCCAAGCATGTAGGAAAGTATTGAACCTACCGTCCCGCCGATGGTACCGGCCATTGCCGTCCAGAAAAAATTCAGCTTGCCTATGGAAACCAGGTAGCCGCCAAAGGGCAGTATAATCTCACTGGGAAGTGGAATATTGGCGCTCTCTATGGCCATCCCGACTGCCACTCCCCAGTAGCCGAGCGCGGCAATCCTGCCGGTCACAACCGAGAATATTTCTTCCACAAGTTCAAATATAAAATCCAAAGTTCCCTCCTGAACATATAGTTTGCGAGAATCCACCTACAATTTCAGGTTGTAAAAAATCCTGGCCAGCAGAGGATCTGACAGCTCCAGGCCCTCGCTGGCTGAGGTGTAACGTCGGTCAAACACCACCAGGTCCAGGGATTTGCACAGTGAGCGGTATTTTTCCGACAGGCCGGAGGGGTTCACCCCGAATTCACCGGCCAGCATCTGCTGCTGTATGCCGCCGTTAAATTCCAGCCTGGCCAGAGCGTACACCACCGCTGCGGCCCACAGCTCCCCCTTGCGGACATTGGGATTTTCGCGTTCGCAGTAGTCAAACCACAGCTTTATGGCCCCTCCTGTCTGGTCGGGGGTATACCCGTTTGATTTTAGGTATTCCCTGACCAACAGAGCTACATCGGCATGGCTTTTCTTAGTCCAGGAATAATCATCCCACCGCGCCTTTTTGCCGTGAGGGCGGGTTTTACAGCTATCTGACCTGCCGGCGGATTCCCCCCGGACAAGGCCCAGTCTTGACCTGACCTTGTTTACATCGTAGTGAGGCTCTCCCCTCCTCATACGGTTCTTTTCCACTTTTTCCAGTTCCCTGAGCAGTTCCTCCACCTTTGCCCTGCCGTGAACCGTTTTACAGGACTCCCTGGGCGTTTTGCCGCCCAGGGCCTGCACAGGCTGGTTTATCCACCTCTCGTAATAATCGTCCAGAAATGCGTCGGTTATCTGCTGGGCAATACCCGGCGACACTTTTCCGGACAGCGCTGAGATGTCCGACTGCTGTTGTGCCCGGTCCATATCCTCATCCAGAAAGTAGGCCCTGAAAGCAAAGTCCACCACCCATGAATTAATTCTATGCGACCTCTCTTTTAAATAGTTGTCCAGAGTAAATAAACCCTTGCCCTTTTTGGAGGTATACCGCCCTATGTCTTTGCCTATCTTTTCCATCAAGGACCCGCAGCAGGCCGGCGGCAGGCCGAGGCCGCCGGTGGAGAACTCGTACTCATCCCCCACCTTCAAAACCCTCATATAAACAATTGTGCCCTTTTCAAGCATTCCATTGACATTGTAGTTATTAACCGTTATTTTCCTGTTGTAGAAAAGGTCGACAATTTCCATTCCTTTACCTGGATTGATTCCGCACACTTCAAATAACGACAGCCTTGAGCCTGCCCACTGGTCCAGAAGTTTCTTTTCCATATCGGAAACACTTTTTTGGGCGGCAAAAATCTCGATGGGCGTCAGCCCGCCATCGGTAAGATAGTCAAATATAAACCACTCAAAACATCTTTCCATGATGATGTCTTCATTTTCATCCAGAAAATCGCTGTCCAGGCCGACAAGGTACATCTGCTGGGCCCTGTCAACCTCCCTGGAAAACATCGGGTCAGCGGCAAATTCACCCAGTTTCCTTCGCAATAACTGACCGGCTTTTCTCCACCTGTACTGATCCAGTGAAACCACCCTGGCCAACACAGGACCCTTATCCTCACAGGGGTTTATTCCTCTGTCATTACGGTTCCCCATACCCTGTCACCTCCTCCGCCTTTCAGCCTTCGATTATTACCTGGCCGCCCTCCGGTTTAATATCAATTTTCAAAGCCTTTATCAGTCCGGTGGATATATAGGATACATCCTCACCAAAATAAATTCCGTTATTTACCATGATTTCCACGCCGTTGACCGAGGGATAGCCATTCTGTGGAATAACGACGCTTGTTCCCTGCCTGTACAGCAAAATGTTTCCTGAAGCCTGATCCCATAAAACAACGTAGCCCAGGGCCTCAAAGGTGAACCTGAGGGGAAGGTACACGGTCTCGCCCTTTATTACGGGCATACTGTAACTCCGGATTTTTTCGCCGTCAACAATAACCTCATCGCTCCCGGGCGTAAATTTCAGCACCCGCTTTTGCTGTGGCTGAAGAACCCTAAGGGCGAAAGGAAGCTGAAGTTCAGCGGTTTTAACAATGTAGTCCGGCTTCAGACCCTGTTCGTGGATATGACTGCCTTTAGGCGTGGTGTATTCTGAGGTTGTTACCTTCAGTGCCCCGCCCTCCTCCAATGAAATCAGGTTCTGCACCACTCCCTTGCCGTAAGTGGTATCGCCCACCAGTGTGGCCACCCCGTTGTCCCTCAGCGCCCCGGCGAAAATCTCGGAGGCGCTGGCGCTTCCCGGGTTAACCAGCAGGACCACCGGCACATTGATAATTTTCGAGTTTTCAATGACCCTGAAGTGCTCCACCGTTCCATCATAGTCTTTGGTGCTAACCACCATTTTGCCCTTATCCAGGAAATTGGCCGACATATCGATTGCAGCCTTGAAATAACCGCCGGGATTGTCCCTGAGGTCAATGACCAGTGCCGTGACATTCTTTGAATTCATTTCACCCAGGGCATTCTTGAACTCCTGCGGGGTTTTAAGCCCGAAACTTTTAACGGCCACATAGCCTATGTTATTTCCGACAACGCTGGAGGTGACTGTGGATGCACTCAATGCGGCCCTTTTCAGCCTAAAGCCGATGTCACTGCCTTCTCTCCCCACCACAAGCTCCACCTGGGTTCCGGTCGGACCCTTTATTTTGTCCACCACTTCGAGAAGCGGCATTCCTTTGACATCGGTTCCGTCCACCTTTTTAATAATATCGCCGCTTTTTATTCCCGCCTCCATCGCCGGGGAATCGGAGATAACCCCGGTCACCAGCGGGTAGTCCGGCCTGGCTTCCAGGTAGATCCCCACACCGCTGAATTCTCCGCTCATGTCGTCCATGAACTGTTTCATTTCATCCTCAGTGAGGTATACCGTATAGGGGTCGTCCAGGGTTTCTATCATCCCCCAGATGGCCCCCTCCAGCAGCTGATTGACGTCAGGATTGTCTTTGTGGTACTTGATTAGATAATCGAAAACCTCGTTGATGGCTTTCTTCGCGTCAGACGGGCTTTCAGCCGCCAAGCCGTATCCGGCCCCGGTAATTACAAGCAGCAAAACCAATAAAGCAACAAGCAGTTTTCTTATCAGAACAATCACTCCCAGCGGTGTTTCATTCTCATAAGATTCGCCCTGCCGCCCCTTTTTCCTGCCGTTAAAAGATATACCCCTTCACAACCCTCCAGTTATTAAGGAAGGTATTTTGTGCCAGTATGGTGAAAATAATAGCTAACACACAAAATAAGGCGGTGTATCCATTTGCCCGAAAATATTTTTTTGGTAATAGACGGAAACAGCCTGACACACCGGGCCTTCCATGCCATACCCCTGCTTTCCACCACCGAGGGTACCGTTACCAACGCCGTTTACGGCTTTGCCACAATGCTTATGAAAATTCTCGCGGAAAGAAAGCCTCAGATGGTGGCGGTCTGCTTTGACAAGGGAAAAATAACCTTCCGTCACGGAGAGCTGGAGACCTATAAAGGAACCCGCAAGGCCACGCCGGACGAGCTGAGGCCGCAATTTCCCATTCTGAAGGAAATGCTTTCGGCCATGGGAATAAAAGTGCTGGAAATGGAGGGGTACGAGGCCGACGACCTGATAGGGACGCTGATAACCCTGGCCGAAAAGGACAGAATAACCAGCCTCATAGTTACCGGTGACAGGGACGCGCTTCAGCTGGTGTCCCCCTTTACAAGGGTTTTGCTTACCAAAAAAGGCATAACCGATCTGGAAGAGTACGATGAAGACAAGGTTGAGGAAAGGTACGGCCTGCAGCCATGGCAGCTGGTGGACCTTAAGGGGCTGGCCGGAGACACGTCGGACAACATACCGGGGGTTCCGGGGATTGGCGAGAAAACGGGTGCAAAGCTTATAAAAGAGTTCGGAAGCCTTGAAAAACTTCTGAACAACCTGGACGGCACAAGCCCCAAACTGGCTGAGAAAATAGGCCTGCATGCCGGCCAGGCAAGGCTCTCCAAGAGGCTGGCAACCATTGAAAGAAGCGTGCCGGTTGATATCGGCCCCGGGGAATGCCGCTGGAACGGATATGATTACAGCAGCCTGCTGCCTCTGTTCAGCCGGCTGGAATTCAAAAGCCTTGTAAAGAGTATAACCAGGCAGGCAAGCGAAGCGGCGGACTCGGAAAAAAACCGCCCGGGGAATGAAAACCAGGAAAGCCCTCCCCAACTGGAAACTTACCGGGTTGACTTCGCTACCCTGGAAAGCACGGGTGATTTTGAAGATCTTAAAGAAAAGCTGCCCCGCCGAAAAATAGCGATGATCCTGGAAGGAAACCGGAGGGAGGGGCCGGCCGCGGCGGCCCTCAGCCTTGGAAACGGTGAAAACTATTATATCCCGGCATCGTCCGGGGACGCTATACAATTTATCAGGCATGTGGCCGAAAGCCAAGATATCGAAAAAATCTGCTTTGACGCCAAATCAGACATGTGGGTGCTGGACCAATACGGCATAAAACTATCCGGTATTTACTTCGACACCGTGATTGCCGCTTACCTCCTGAACCCGGGCTCCCCGGGCCGGGACCTGGGCGACCTGACCTTAAAACACCTGGAAACGGTGCTCCCCGCCGGCGGGCCCGGGCGCCTGAGCGCCGGGGCCGACGCACTAATGAGAATGGCCCCGCTATTGGAAGACAAAATAAAAGAAGCCGGTATGGAAAGCCTGTACCGTGATGTTGAGCTGCCCCTGGTAACCATACTGGCCGAAATGGAAATGGCCGGTGTGAAAGTGGACTCCGAAATCCTGAAAATAATGTCCGAAGATCTGGGCAGGAGAATAGAAGATCTGGCAAATTCGATATATAACCTGGCCGGGGAAAAATTCAACATAAACTCCACCCGCCAGCTTGGACAAATACTGTTTGAAAAATTACAGCTCCCGGTGATAAAGAAAACCAAGACCGGTTACTCTACAGACGCGGAAGTGCTTGAAGAGCTGGCGGACACCCATGACATCGTCAATTACATAATACTGCACCGCCAGCTTATGAAGCTGAAATCCACCTATGTAGACGGCCTGGCCCCGCTCATCGATCCATCCACCGGACTGGTGCACACAACCTTTCACCAGAACATAACAGCCACCGGAAGGCTGTCCAGCGCCGAGCCCAATCTCCAGAACATACCCATCAGGCTGGAGGAAGGAAAGACTATAAGAAAGGTATTCAAGCCCCGCCGGGAAGGCAACATAATATTAACCGCCGATTATTCCCAGATCGAGCTGAGGATACTGGCCCACATGGCAAAGGACCCCGTTCTGCTGGAAGCCTTCAGGGAAGAGCAGGACATCCACACCCGGACGGCCTCCGAGGTGTTCGGGGTGGCCATCAACGAGGTCACGGGCGACATGCGGGGCAGGGCAAAGGCGGTAAACTTCGGAATTATATACGGCATAAGCGACTTCGGGCTGGCCCGCGACATAAAGGTCACCCGTAAAGAAGCGGGAACGTACATTAAAAACTATTTTGCAAGATATGTCGGGGCAAAGAACTTCATTGACAAGACCATAGCCGAAGCCAGGGACAGGGGATACGTCACCACGATACTAAACCGCCGACGCTATCTGCCCGACCTTTTCAGCTCCAACAGGACCGTCCGGAACTTCGGCGAGCGGGCCGCCATCAACACTCCCATCCAGGGAAGCGCCGCCGATATAATCAAGCTTGCCATGGTCAGGACCTGGAAAGAGCTTAAGAAACGCCGGCTGAAAACATTGATGGTGCTGCAGGTCCATGACGAGCTTATTTTCGACGTGCCCCCAGAAGAACTGGAAGAGGTCAGGACACTTGTCAAGGACTGCATGGAAAACGCCATAGCCCTGGATGTGCCACTGAAGGTGGACATCAAAACAGGACCCAACTGGTATGATGTGAAGAAGCAATAAAGCCGGATTTAAGGGTCGGAATTCAGAATTCAGTAGTCAGTATTCAGTATGGTGAAGGTATTTCTCACCATGCCTTTTAAGAGTATTCGTTTGGGCATAAATCTCCTTCGATATACGTGCACTATGGCTTTCGGGAATGCATTAGCTATTCTGGATTCTGACTACTGACTACTGAATTCCGACGGGAAAGATTTTCAGTATAAGTATTTAAATGGGAGATGTGGCTTAAATGCCTGAACTGCCTGAAGTGGAAACTGTCAGGAGAAGCCTGGAAAGCCAGGTTTCGGGTTTAACCATAAACGAAGTAATTCTTTTGATGCCCAAAATAATAAAATCGCCCCCGCCTCAGTCCTTTATCGAGAACATAACCGGCAAAAGAATAAAAAAGCTGGGCCGGAGGGGCAAATACCTTCTCATAAACCTGAGCGAAGGCCTGACACTGGTGATACACCTGCGCATGACCGGGAGGCTTGTTTTCTGCCCGGCTGACACCCCGCCGGGGAAGCACACCCACGCGGTATTCAGGCTGAGCGACGGTAACTCCCTCCATTTTTCCGACATCCGGCAGTTCGGCCGCATGGCCCTCACCGGGACCGACAGGCTGGACTCTTTGCCCGGACTTAAAGACCTGGGGGTCGAGCCCCTCAGCGAGAAATTCACCAGGGACTACCTCAAAAAAGAGCTTAAAAGAAGACGCACAAAAATAAAATCACTGCTTTTGGACCAGACTTTTATAGCCGGGCTGGGGAATATATACGCGGACGAGGCCCTGCACAGGGCCAGGATAAACCCGGAAAAAATAGCCGCCAACCTCACAGCCAGGGAAACTGCTCTACTTTACCAGGCCGTAAGGGACGTGCTGGCCGAGGGAATCGCCAACAGGGGCACCACGCTCCGGGATTATGTAGACGGCATGGGGCAGGCGGGATCAAATCAAAACGCGCTGAGGGTATACGACCGTGAAGGAAAACCCTGCCTCCTGTGCGGCCAGCCGGTTTCCCGCATAAGGCTGGGTGGCCGCAGCTCCTACTTCTGCCCCAGGTGTCAGAAATGACATTCTACCATAGCTCCATGGGGCCGGAATTTGCGGGTCTAATTGTTAAAAGATGACTTGTCAACATGTCAGCAAAGTCCCTGTTTGACCCTGTGACCGGAGTTTCGCCATATAGCGACCTCCGTTTTCCTTGACCAACCTTGGTGGACATGTTATTTTTATCATAATTAATTCGGTCACCTTTACCTTGGTCAACTTCAAGAAAGTACTTATTATACTATGATGTACTTACCCAGAATTTCAAAGTGGAGGTATCAGCTAATGAAATTGCTGGATAGAATAAGCGTTGACCCGGCAGTCTGTCATGGGAAAGCCTGTATTGCCGGAACGCGAATAATGGTTTCAGTTATATTGGATAACCTTGCATCCGGAAAAGGCCGGGAGGAAATCCTTAAGAGTTATCCTTCCTTGCAACAGGCTGACATAGACGCAGCCCTCGCATATGCTGCTCTGCTGGCAAAGGAGCGTCATCTTGCCATATAGGGAAGGAGGGCTACCGGTGAAATTTAAGATCGACGAGAATCTTCCTGTCGACATTGTTCAGATGTTCCGTTCT
>JBMOPB010000080.1:0-4476 GCA_049325055.1 Bacillota bacterium | reverse complement strand
GTTCCCCAAAATTACGTTATCCTTTCAAACAGCTTAAATTTTTCTTAAATAAATTTTGCAGAAGCGGTGGGAGTATAAGGCTGGGGGATGGCTCCTTAACCCGCCTACCGTGTAAAACATTTATTTACGTGGGGAAATCAGTCAGTTTCAGCCCGTAACAGAAAATAGAAAAAATGGTTGGCATATTTCCCCGGACGGGACATGCGTGGTATAATTTATACTCAGATACATTTAAATAATGGGGAGGGGACTGGTTTTGAATTTACTTATCATGGGACCGCCCGGGGCCGGAAAGGGAACCCAGGCTGAAGTGCTGGTAAAGGAACTGAACATAGTCCATATTTCCACAGGGGACATGTTCCGCAACGCCATCAAAGAGGGAACCGAAATGGGCAAAAAGGCCAAGGAATATATGGACAAGGGCGCCCTGGTTCCCGATGAAGTGGTTATAGGTATGGTCAAGGAAAGGCTTTCCCAGTCCGACACCAAGGGCGGATTTCTCCTGGACGGATTCCCCCGTACTGTGGAGCAGGCCAGGGCGCTGGACGACACCCTGGACTCACTGGATATCAAGCTGAACGGGGTAGTCAACATTGTGGTTCCCCTGGACAAGCTTATGGCCCGCCTTACCGGACGCAGGGTCTGCAAGGGTTGCGGCGCTTCATACCATGTAATATTCAACCCCCCTCAAACCGAGGGCAAGTGCAATTCCTGCGGCGGGGAGCTGTACCAGAGGAGCGACGACAACGAGGAGTCCGTCGGCACAAGGCTTAAGGCCTACGAAGAAAAAACACAGCCTCTGATCGATTACTACAAGGAAAAGGGACTGCTGCTGGACATAAACGGTGACCAGGAAATCAAGAAGGTTCTGGAAGACATCGTAAAGGCGCTGAAGAAATAATTCAAATCAAACCCCGGTGCAGCCGGGGTTTTTATATAAAATAGGGGCAGGGGAGGAAAGCTGGTTTTGAAGAGTTACGGAGGGCTTGCCGCCGTATACGACTATCTTGTCGCCGGGGTTGACTTCGGGCACTGGATTGATTACGTGGAATCCATAATGAACCATTTCGGCTTTAGTCCCAAAAGCGTTCTGGACCTTGCCTGCGGAACCGGCAACACCCTTATTCCCTTCGCCATGAAAGGGTACCGTGCCGCAGGTGTTGATATTTCGCCCGAAATGATCAGTGTTGCCCGGAACAAGGCTTCCGATTTGGCTTTAAAAATTGATTATCATGTAGGGGATATGACCGGATTTCTTCTGGAAAACCCGGTGGAACTGGCAACCTGCTTTCACGACGGACTGAACTATATACTGGAGCCGGACCGGCTGAGAAAGGTCTTTGAAAACACGTATAATAACCTTTGTCCCGGCGGTATGTTTATATTTGACCTCAACGCCCTGAAGTGGATAGGAGAGGTTGACCGCAGGCCGGAGGTGGTGGACGAAGAAGAAATCACCATCATATACAAAACGGACCACGATACCGGAGGGGCTTTATGGACCGTGAACATTACCTGCTTTATAAAAGAGGGGGATACATACCGCAAATTTAGCGAGACCCACCGGGAAAGGGGATATGGCACCCGGGAAGTGGAAAAAATGCTGGAAGAAGCCGGTTTCATGTTTCTGGCTGTCTATGACGCATTCACATTTGACCCGCCTCACAAGAACAGCAGGCGCCACTTTTATGTTGCCCGAAGACCGTGGCCTTGAAATAGCCCCAGGGGCAGGAATTGCGGGCCGGAATCCAGAATCCAGAATTCAGAATTCAGAATAACAAGAGCTTTTCCAAAGCCGGCCGTGCAAGTATGGCGGTGGGCAGCTATCAAGGGAGGAATCATTAAATGCGCGCAAGGATTCCCGGGGTCAGGTATGCGGTTATAGGAGGCTCCGGCACGTACAGCATGAATTTTCCCGATGACCTTAAACGGGAGGATATAGATCTGATTGAAGAGGAAGTAGTGTTTGAGACACCTTACGGAGAGAGCCCACCCTTTAAATTCTTTCGTTTTGGGGAAAAAACCGTGGCCACGGTCAGGATGCACGGATGGAGGGCCGGGGTTCCCAGGGGGGTGGCGTCCCAGCAGATTTTCTGGGTATTCAGGGAGGCCGGGGTAGAAAGAATTATCGCCGAGGGCGGGGTAGGGTCGGTCAATCACCTGCTCAAGCCCAGGGATCTCTTAATATGCTCTGATTATATCGACCTTTCCATGCGCAAGGACGTAGGCTTAGGCGGGCCTTACCTCCTGGTGATGAGGCAGCCGGTCTGCCCGGAAATAACCAGGCGTTTGATTGATTCGTCCGAAAAACTGTACCCGGGGAGGGTATTTGACCGTGGGATATACGCCGTAACCGATGGCAGACATTTTGAAAGCAGGGCCGAGGTGGTCATGCTTGGGCGTGTGGGCGCGGACGTGGTGGGACAGAGCATGTGTCCGGAGGTGTACCTTGCCAGGGAGATAGGGGCCTGCTACGGCAGGCTGGACATAGTGGTCAATTATGCTGAAGGAGTGATCAGGGACTGGGACCACGCTGAGCTGAAAGATATTTTTTACGGCCTCTCGGCACAGGTGGCTGAAATAATACTGGACGCCCTCGGAAAGCTGGCCGGTCCTGATAACGGGTGCGGATGCCGGGAACTTCGCAAGGACACTCTTCTAAAATGAAGAAAATACCAGGAAAGATCGTTACATGACTGAATAAAGATATATTAAAATAGGTCGGGGGGTGGGAAAGGGAATTTTTGACATGCAGTAGGGGGTATACCATTTCAAGAGTTCAGTATTGTCAGGTTTGTACCGCAAGCCAGGTGATTTATTGAAGTGAGACCCGCAGATATTCAATGACTTTCCCCGGCCTATGATGAGGCGCCTGCCAAGAGGCGCCTCTTTTATTATTTTTAGAAAAATTAAAAATCAGATCCGCTTTGGTTAAGGAAGGATTTGAGTAAATTATGTTGAATAATGAAACGTCTAATTTCGTGCTCCGGGCATATTTGAGAGATGTTGTTCGGAGTTGTTTTTAGGTTGAGCGGTTGGGAGGTGAGGTGTTAACTTTTTTTGTAATATTTTAAATTGAGGGAGGAATCTGGGTACATGCGTATCAAGGCAAAATGGTTTACAGTATTGATGGTCGTGCTTTTAAGCATGGCGCTGATCGTCACCGGCTGTGGCGGCGGCAAGGATGAGAAGAAAGCCGGCGGAGCCGATGACAAGGTTATTAAAGTAGGTATCATTGCACCCCTCACCGGTGATGTTAAAACATTCGGCGAGTCCACCATCAACGGCGCCAAAATGGCCATTGAAAAGTTTGGCGGCAAAGTTGGCGACTATAAGATCGAAATTGTTACCGCCGACGACCGCAACGACGCTACTGAGGCCGTCAACGTCGCCACCAAATTGATTTCCCAGGACAAGGTCAACGTAATTGTCGGTTCCGTTACGTCCAAGACCACCATTCCCATTTCAAAGATGGCCAATGAAAACAAGGTAATCATGGTTACCGGCACCGCCACCAACGAGAAAGTTACCGTGGAAGACGGCAAGCGCAAGGAGTACATCTTCCGCGCCTGCTTCATCGACCCCTTCCAGGGCAAAGTTGCAGCCAAGTTCGCTCTGGACAACCTGAAGAAGAAAACCGCAGCCGTTCTCTATGACCAGGGCAATGACTATACAATCGGCCTGGCCAACAACTTCAAGCAAAGCTTTACCGCCGGCGGCGGGCAAATCACCGACTTCCTGGCTTATTCCCAGACTGACGTTGATTTCAGCGCGGTACTGACTAACATAGCCAAAAAGAACCCCGACATCCTTTACCTGCCCGACTACTACCAGAAGGTCAGCCTTATCGGCAAGCAAGCCAGGGAGAAAGGCATCAAGGCCGTTTTCCTCGGCGGTGACGGTTGGGACTCCAAGGACCTCGACTACAAGACCATGGAAGGATCTTACTTTACCAACCACTACTCAGCGGACGATCCCAGCCCCGCTGTCAAGGAATTCGTGAGCGCATACAAGGCCAAGTACGGCAGCACCCCGGACGCTCTGGCCGCTCTGGCTTATGACGCTGCTTCCCTGCTCATGAACGCCATTAAGACCGCCAACACCAAAGATCCCGTAAAGATTAAGGAAGCCATGCAGAACACCAAGGACTACCAGGTTGTCAGCGGCAAGATAACCTTTGACAAGGACGGCAACCCCATCAAGCCGGCTACCATCCTGCAGGTTAAAGACGGCAAGCAGGCCTTTTCAGCTGTTGTAGCTCCATAGTCAAATCCAGCAATTTGCGGGGAGGTGCCCTCACCTCCCCGCAAGTAACTTTTCTACCGGGAGGCAATACATTGGAACATTTGGCTGATCAAATAATTAACGGGTTACAGCTGGGTTTTATGTACGCCTTGATTGCCCTGGGCTATACCATGGTGTACGGAGTGGTGAAACTGATCAACTTCGCCCACGGCGACGTATTCATGGTGGGAG
>JBMOPB010000079.1:0-47868 GCA_049325055.1 Bacillota bacterium | reverse complement strand
ATACCATACTACGCTATTTTACGCTATATATTTTTGCATAAATTTAAAAATAAAAAATGCTCGGAACGTAGTAAATATCAACGTTTCGAGCACTATATACTAAAAAGGAACTGCAGAACTATGGATTTGCGGGCGCTTTCAATGGAAGCATCGACCATTACCCGCATACCGATGGTGGGATTCTGAAATAAGTTCTGGGCGCGCTGAAAATTTTCTTAAAGGTAAAATAATTCAGACCAGGGCCTTGACAGTTAACTAATGACAAGTATAATAGGTAATATAATAACATAATGTAACTAACTGATACAAAGTGAGTATCAATCTAGCAATGACGCTTTTCAGGAAAGGCAGCTTTTCTGAAAAGCGTTTATTATTAGGGTTACAAGGATGTAATTAATTCGAGCAGTGACGCTCTCAAGACAAGATTTAAATCCTGTCGCGAGGGCGTTTTCTGTTATAACGAGAACACGGAAAACAAATGTCTTTCGAAGTAAGGGCCCATCTTCGAGAGAAAGCGTTCTTGGGACAACAATGAAAAACAGCTTTAACAAGGAGGTAAAAAAATGAGAAACCGGTTTTTACAGACTTTATTAATGACTCTTACTTTTTTGATGACACTGCCGGCTCTGGCCTGGGCGGGGGAGGTTGCTGCAGAAGCAGCCCCGAAAATTGACACGGGCGATACAGCCTTTATCCTGGTTTCGACTGCCATGGTTTTGTTGATGACACCAGGCCTGGCCCTTTTCTACGGTGGCATGGCCCGAAAGAAGAACGTCCTGAGCACCATTATGTACAGCTTCATTGCAATGGGCATAATCAGCATTCAGTGGGTATTTTTCGGCTATAGCCTAGCCTTCGGCCCGGATCTCAGCCATATTATCGGCAACCTTGAATGGGTTGGACTTAAAGGTGTGGGAGTGGAGCCGAACCCGGACTACTCAGCTACCATACCTCACCAAGTTTTCATGATCTTCCAGATGGTTTTTGCCATCATCACGCCGGCGATAATATCCGGCTCCGTCGCTGAGCGGATGAGATTTCCTGCTTACCTGCTCTTTATCGTTGCCTGGGCTACGTTTATCTACGACCCTGTTGCCCACTGGGTATGGGCTGTAGGAGGATGGCTGCGTGAACTGGGCGCCCTCGACTTTGCCGGCGGCACAGTGGTGCATATCATCTCCGGTGTATCCGGCCTGGTGGCCGCGCTGATTATCGGCAAGCGCAAGGGCTACGGCACCGAGCCGATGATTCCGCACAACCTGCCCATGACGGTTACCGGAGCTGCTCTATTGTGGTTCGGCTGGTTCGGCTTTAACGCTGGTAGTTCACTGGCGGCCGGCAGCCTGACGACGGTAGCTTTTGTTAATACGCACATTGCCACTGCAGCGGCGATGATGTCCTGGGTGATTGTTGAGTGGCTTCGCCACGGCAAGCCGACCGTGCTTGGCGCGGCCAGCGGTGCAATAGCCGGTCTGGTTGCTATCACCCCCGCTTGTGGCTTTGTTACTCCGATGGCGTCCGTTATTATCGGTCTGATGGTCTCGATATTCTGTTACCTGGCAGTGAGTGCGCTCAAGGCGAAATTGGGCTACGACGACTCTCTTGACGCCTTCGGCATACACGGCGTCGGCGGTACCTGGGGCGCTCTAGCTACCGGCCTTTTTGCCAGCAAAGCGGTTAACGAACTGGGAAACGACGGGCTCTTCTATGGCAACCCTGACCAGGTATTCACCCAGTTGATTGGCGTAGCGGCAAGCTGGGTCATAGGCGCAGTGGGTACTTTTATCATCCTGAAAGTTATTAATGTCTTTTGTAAACTGCGCGCCACCGATGAGGAGCAAGATGCCGGCCTGGACTTCATTCAGCACGGGGAAGACGCCTACACCGATCTTGCCATGGCAGGTTCGCCTTTTGGCGGTGGGATGACTGCCGCGCCCGCTACCACCGGTGTTGTAAAGCCAGCCATGCAAAAGTAAACATATCTGACGAAAATTTATTGGTAAAGTTTAAAAGGGGGGATATGCTTGACCAAGCTTGAATGCATCTTGCGTCCAGGGAAGTTGGAGGATGTAAAAGACGCCCTCAACAGGTTTGGCATCCAGGGGATGACCGTTACACAGGTGATTGGCTGTGGCCTGCAAAAGGGGCAAAAAAAGGTATACCGCGGCACAGAGTATAGCATAAACCTGCTTCCTAAAGTAAAGTTGGAAATAGTAATTGATGACAAGTATGTCGACGATGTGGTGAAAATCATCAGCGAGACGGCTAGAAGCGGGGAGATCGGCGATGGTAAAATCTTTGTTTATAAAATCGATAATGCCATCAGAATCCGAACCGGAGAAGCAGGTGAGGCGGCTATATAAGAACATTCAGTATTAAGGGGAATAGAGGCCGAAATCTAAAAGCTTTTTTCGGCCTCTTAACATTTTTTAAATATTTTACAATAAAGACATTTTGCAATAGCATAACGTGCTTGTCAGTATTTTAATTGGTATAAATAAAAAAATCCCTTTCTTGACCTCCACAATAATTTTTTAACATATCCAATAATTTATATGTAGAAGATAAAATGTATTCCTTCGATGTATTTTTGTTTCCTTGTACAATAAAAATGCAATTTTTAGTTCCCAGTTCAATTTTAGTTTTTTCTGACTGATGACATTCCATCCTGCAAATTACTTCATTACTGTCATCTATATAACAATATTCTCCGGAATTCACCTTCTTTGTTTCACTTTTGCCCAGTTGAAGAAAATTTTCATCACCTTTTGTCATCCGCAATGTAATATTGCCATGAACCTTCTTAAGATCATGTGCCCCTAATGATAATCTTGTTTCCAATGAAATACAATTATAAATATCAACAATAAGATTGATAGATGGAAATTTTCCATTCCTAAGCAAAATTCCAATTAAACTCTCTATCGATGAAATATATTTTTTATTTGAACGGCCGATTTTATTGTGAAGAATACGAAAACCTTGAATAATTGGGTCTTCTTCTATTATATTGGTTGGATAATTTATTTTTAAATCTTCCAAGAGCTTTTGTCTGAAAAAATTAAAATCAGAATTTTCCCTTTCATTTTTCATTCCGTTGACTACAACACCTGCAACTTTAATTCCAAGTTTGGTCACTTCTGAATCTATACTAAATTTAATATGGTTGTTTTGCATTACTAAGGCCTCCTTAAAATGTAACATTGATTATAACTATTTTAAGAGAATCTATCTGGAAATGCAATAGTAGCGGAGTGTTCTCATATTTTTTATCATCTCTCAGCAGAAGACTTCCACTTCTAAAGCGGGTGATGAATGTCCCCTTAATATATTCACATGTGAATCCTTACGGCACTTTCAAATTAGATATGTCTGAACACCTGCCGATTGAGCAGACTGCGGGGTACACAGAAGGATTGTATGCGTGAGGATTGTATGTGTGGGAATTGTCCTGATAAAGGGTGGCTAGTAAAAGGCGGAGGTTTGTAGCCTCCGCCCTGTTTCTAATGTATCACTTCATTATCGCTCCTGCATGTATCGCAGGAACATTTTTTTTGGTGATTTTTTTTGGGTTTAAGCCCCATGGAGTCCAGCGCTTCGGTTACCTGGGACCTTATCCCCTGCAAATACTGTTGGCGGAGCCGGTGCTGCTCCTTCTTTTCCTCTTCCGTCAGTCCCTCCGATCTCTGCTTGCGGGAAAGCCAGTTGATGCGGTCCACCAGTTCCTTTGTGATCATAGACATTCACCCCTTTAATTATTATAACACGACCAAAGGGAACTAGTCCCATGTTGACAAATATTAAGCAATTGCATAGAATTTTGTGGGAAGAATAATTTAAAGCGATGACCGGGCCGAGTAAGCGAACATTTTCCGGGCAGGGAGGAGGGGTCACCAGGACTGAAAGCCCCTCTGCGGAGAACCGCTGAAAAACTCCCGGGAGCGGTCTTTCGAAAGGTTTAACCCCGGTAGAAAGGCCCGGATACCCCGTTACAGGTAACAAGAGAGGGGCTTTTTGTCCAATTCAGGGTGGCACCGCGGGTAACTCCCGTCCCTGACCGTTGTATTAAGGTCGGGTATGGGAGTTTATTTTTTAGCCCTACTGGGGTCGTTATTATGTAAGGAGGACTAAGAATGATTACCACAAGGCCACGCGGAACGGCCGATATACTCCCGGAGGACGCCGGAAGGTGGCGGTACGTGGAGGATATGTTCAGGAAAATCTGCCTGGAGTATAACTATCTCGAAATCAGAACCCCCATTTTCGAACATACGGAACTTTTTGAAAGAGGGGTTGGGGACACCACCGATATTGTGGAAAAAGAGATGTACACCTTCCTGGACAGGGGAGAACGCAGCGTTTCCCTGAGGCCGGAAGGGACTGCCCCGGTTGTGAGGGCCTTTCTGGAGAATAGCCTTTATTCCGGCCCCCAGCCTGTAAAGCTTTACTACATGGGTCCCATGTTCAGGTATGACAAGCCCCAGGCGGGAAGGTACAGGCAGTTTCACCAGCTTGGGGTGGAGGTGCTGGGATCTCCTCACCCGGCTGTGGATGCCGAACTGATAGCCATGGTGATGGACTTTTACGGGCGGCTGGGGTTGAAGGACCTGGAACTGCACATTAACAGCGTGGGGTGCCCTGGCTGCAGGTCGGTGCTGAGGCAGGAACTGCTGGATTTCTTCCGGCCCAGGCTTGATAAGCTTTGTAAAAACTGCAGCGGGAGGTACGGGAGAAACCCTCTGCGTATACTGGACTGCAAGGAAAAGACCTGCCGGGAGATTTCCACCAGCGCTCCAACCACGTTGGACTGCCTTTGCCCGGAGTGTGAAAGGCACTTCAGCCTGGTAAAGGAATACCTTGACTCTCTGGGGGTGACTTATCAGGTGGATAACCGGCTGGTGCGGGGACTGGACTATTACACGCACACCGCCTTTGAAATAATGACTCCGGATATCGGCTCCCAGAGTTCAATAGGCGGAGGGGGCAGGTACAACGGGCTTATCGAGGCGTGCGGCGGCCCGGCGGTGCCGGGAGTGGGATACGCCCTGGGTATGGAAAGGATATTGCTTGCCATGAAGAGTCAGGAGGCGTATCTCCCGGCTGTTGACCGACCGGATGTGTTTGTGGTCAGTGCCGGCCCCGGGTGTGAAAAGGAAGCTTTCAAACTGCTTTACCATCTCAGGAGAGGCGGGCTTAGCGCCGACATGGACTACATGGGACGGAGCCTCAAGGCGCAGATGAAATTTGCCGGGAAAACCGGATGCCGTTACGTTGTCATACTTGGTGGCGACGAGCTTAAGCGCAAGGCAGCCGGCGTTAAGGATATGACCAGCGGAAGCCAGGTTGAAATGCCCCTGGACAACCTGGCCGAGGAAATAAAAAAGAGTATTCACGGAGGGAAATGAAAGATGGCAGAGAGTATGGGCTCCCTGAAAAGGACTCACATGTGCGGGGAACTGAGGATGGAGAATATAGGCCAGAAGGTGGTGCTGATGGGCTGGGTGCAGCGGCGAAGGGACCACGGCGGTCTTATTTTCATCGACCTGAGGGACCGCAGCGGCCTGGTCCAGCTTGTATTCAGCCAGGATGTAAACAACGGTGCTTTTGAAAAGGCCGAAACCATAAGGGGAGAGTTTGTGCTGGCTGTGGCCGGTTTGGTGGCGCCCAGGCCGGAGGGGACAGAGAACCCGTCGCTGCCGACGGGCATGGTGGATGTTTCGGTGGAGGAGGTGCGGATTTTAAACCGCGCCAAGACCCCGCCTTTCTATATTGAGGACGGCATTGACGTGGACGAGAACCTGCGCCTGCGCTACCGTTACCTGGACTTGAGGCGCCCGGAGATGCAGAGGAACATAGAGCTTCGGCACAGGGCGGCCAAGTCGGTCAGGGACTTCCTGGACCGGAACGGTTTCCTTGAGATAGAAACGCCCATGCTGACCAAGAGCACTCCGGAAGGGGCCAGGGACTACCTGGTTCCCAGCAGGCTCAACCCCGGAAAGTTTTATGCGCTGCCACAGTCCCCACAGCTTTTCAAGCAGATATTGATGGTGGCCGGGATGGACAGGTACTTCCAGATAGTGCGCTGCTTCAGGGACGAGGACCTGCGGGCGGACAGACAGCCGGAATTTACCCAGATCGACCTGGAGATGTCCTTTGTTGACGTGGACGATGTGGTCTCGCTTATGGAGGAGATGGTCCGGTATCTGTGCAAGGAGACCGTGGGCCTTGAGGTGGAGACCCCCTTTGACCGCATGACCTACCAGGAAGCCATGGACCGCTTTGGTTCGGACAAGCCGGACACCAGGTTCGGGATGGAGCTGAAGGATATATCCGACATTGCCTCGGGGTGCGGTTTCAAGGTGTTTAACTCTGTGGTGAAGTCCGGCGGCCGTGTCAAAGGGATAAACGCAAAGGGCTGCGGAAGTTTCAGCCGCAAGGAGATAGATGACCTTACGGCTTTCGCCGGAAATTACGGGGCAAAGGGACTTGCCTATTTCATAGTGACGTCAGAAGGTGTAAAATCCCCCATCGCCAAGTTTTTCAGCCCGGAGGAGACTGAAAAAATACTGGACCGGCTGGACGCCTCGCTTGGCGACCTGCTCCTATTCGTGGCTGACAGGCCCTCCGTGGTGTATTCTTCCCTCGGGGCGCTGAGGCTGCACCTGGCCGACCGCACCGGCCTGATCCCTGAAAACAAATACAACTTCCTTTGGGTTCTGGATTTTCCCCTGCTGGAGTACGACGAGCAGGAAAAAAGATTTGCCGCCATGCATCACCCCTTCACGTCTCCCAGGGAAGAAGACCTGGATCTGTTGGAGAGCAAGCCGGCGTTGGTCCGTGCCAGGGCGTACGACCTGGTGCTGAACGGGGTTGAAATAGGCGGGGGGAGCATCCGGATTCACCGGCGCGACATTCAGGAAAGAATGTTTAATGCCATCGGGCTTACACAGGAAGAGGCATCCGAAAAATTCGGCTTTATGCTTGAGGCCTTTGAATACGGGACTCCGCCCCACGGCGGCATAGCCTTCGGCTTTGACCGTCTGGTGATGCTGCTGGCGGGGAAAAAGTCCATAAGGGATGTTATACCTTTCCCCAAGACCGCCAGCGCCTCCTGCCTTATGACGGGCGCCCCGGGGCTGGTGGAGCCGTCCCAGCTAAAGGAGCTTCACATAAAAACAGATGTAAGGCTAAAGAAGTGACAGATAAAGAATATCATTTCATAAAAAAGCCGCCCTGCGGGCGGATTTTCCGAAGGTGCTTTGCTCCGAAATGTGCCGGGTTGAGAACGGTGGGTTGTTTGCGGGGTGTTTACGCCGGGGTGCATGTATAATATGGAGGCTTTTGCAAAGAATATAGTTAAATATGTATTGTACAGGCAAGTAAAAGATTACCTCCGCTTGAAAGTTCGAAGGAGATGTGATAACATAATTACTACAAAAACAATTTACCCTGCGGTGTGCGTGAACACTTTGAAGTTTTAAACCAACACATATACATTGGGAGTCCGGCTCTGATTATGGCTTGTAGGCCTTGAAATGCCAAGGTAACGATAAGTAATCAGGAGGGCACCCACCTGATTTAGCTCAGGTTCAAGAAACTTGGAGGTTTACGGCACGTGTGGGGTATTATGTCTGTGATATTATACCTTTTTGATTAGTCTTTTTTCGACCGGTTAATGGTCGAATATTTTATTTTATAATGATTTTTTAATATATAAATTATATTAATTTTTAAAATGGGTGAGTGTTTTGGAGAGCATGTTCAGCAGAACTAAAATGTTGATAGGCCAGGAAGGTATCGAAATCCTGGCTTCAAGCACTGTGTCGGTTTTCGGACTTGGAGGAGTGGGCTCCTTTACCGTTGAGGCCCTTGTCAGGGCCGGTCTGGGCAGTCTGGTTCTGACCGATTTCGACACGGTTTCCCCAAGCAATTTAAACCGCCAGCTCCATGCCATGGAGGATACCGTGGGAATGTCCAAGGTGGATTTGATGACTGAAAGGATCAGGAGAATTAATTCCAGGGTGGATGTGACAGGGTATAGGTGCAGGTATACGCCGGAGGATAGGGACAGGTTTTTTGCGGTAAGGCCGGATTATGTCGTTGATGCCATTGACGATGTTGATGGGAAGGTGGACCTTATAAAGTATTGCTTAATGGAGGGGATACCGGTTGTGTCCAGCATGGGAGCCGGTAACAAGATGGATCCCGCGTTATTCAGGCTGGACGACATATCCAAAACCTCGGTTTGCCCCCTTGCCCGGGAAGTAAGGCGCCGGCTGAGAAAAGAGGGGATTACCTCGGGCCTGAAGGTGGTTTTTTCCACGGAACAGCCCTGTACTCCCAAGAGGAATAATGATGTCCGTCCCGAAAAAGTGGTTCCGGCCAGCATCTCTTTTGTGCCGCCCGTGGCCGGAATGATATTGGCGGGCGCGGTGGTAAGGGATCTCATAAGCTGGGGCGGTAGTGTCTAAAATGCATTGACAATGCCTTTTTGGTAATAATATAATAAATACCAATCCGTGTTTTTCTATGATAATGTTTTTGTTTTCTGCCGCTTTGCTAAAAAATGAAAGGGGGAAGTAAGTTTGCCCAATGATTTAATAAAAAACTTAAGTGATGCCAGTTTCAAAGATTTTATATCTTCAGCCCAGACCCCGGTTCTGGTAGATTTTTGGGCTGACTGGTGCGGCCCGTGCAAGATGATTGCGCCCGTTGTGGAAGAGGTGGCAGGCGAGTATCAGGGCAAGGTGCAGGTGGCCAAGGTTAATGTGGATCAGAACCGCAACATCACCTCCGAGTTTAAAATAAATAGCATCCCCACCCTGATAATGTTCAAGGGCGGGTCGGAAGTGGATAGGTTCGTTGGTTTTAAAACCAAGAAAGAACTGAAAAGCATTCTGGATAAACATATTTGATAAGGATCGAACATACCGTATTAATAATTGGGTAGAATAACAGTTCTTGGGGACTAGAAAAGCGCTATGAAAAATGGCGCTTTTTTCCTGATTTGCCATTATGAGTTAAATGCGTTTAAATAAAGCTTCCTATGACAGCATGCTGTAAGGGCATGTATCACAGGGGCTTTTTTTTACCACCGTAATGCCTTATTTTTTTCGGTTAAATTTTCAATAAAAAGTATTATTTAATTGAGAAAGTGACCATACTATTAGCAAGGTCTATACAGGGCGGAATATTTGGGGCTTTGCTTCAGGGACCTGTAAAGTTTTGATCTAAGCAAATGATTGATCAGGGGGAGGTGAAAAAATGGTTGGCACTCCGCTGGCGGAATATTTTTTAAAAGTAAACGACCGCTTGCCTGATGAGGCGGAAAGGGTACTTCTGGCGCTGGTGGATCAGGGCAGCATGAATAAAGAGGAACTTTCTCTAACGGCAAAAGTTAAAAGGGCCGTGCTGGATCACGTGGTTATGCAGCTATACGCCCTGGGACTGGTGGAGGTATCCACAGAGGGTAAAAGCAAGATATGCAGTTTGACCAGGCTGGGAGACGAGTTTCTTTCCCTGATCAGGAAGGCCGGTTAAGATACACCGGCCTTTTCACATAATTGGGCCTTTTAGCGGGAAGGGTTGTAGTTGCAGCTGAATAACAGCTTTTTTATAATGGTTTTAGGCTTGACAACATGGTCAGGCCTGAAACTGTTTACGGGGGAGATAAGTGGTGGGCAACCTTTTTGACCGTGAAGGGGCCAACACCAAAAGGGCCCCCCTGGCCGACCGGATGCGCCCCGGGAGTTTGTCGGAATTTGAAGAGCAAACTGAGATACTGGGGCCTGGAAAGCCCCTGCGGAGGGCCATAGAAAACGACAGCCTGGGTTCCATAATACTGCACGGCCCTCCGGGAACCGGAAAGACAACTCTGGCCAGGATAATTGCCAAAATGACCAGGTCGCATTTCGAGACCATAAATGCGGTAATGGCAGGGGTGGCCGATATCCGCAGGGTTGTGCAGGAGGCCCGGGAAAGGCGCTCCCTGTACGGGGAAGGCACCATACTTTTCATCGACGAAATACACCGCTTCAACAAGGCCCAGCAGGACGCCCTTTTGCCTTTTGTGGAAGACGGACTGATTACCCTTATCGGTTCCACCACTGAAAACCCGCTTTTTACCGTGAACAGGCCGCTTTTAAGCAGGTCACGCCTTTTCCGGCTGGAGCCGCTTTCCGGCGGGGCCATCTTAAAGATAATGAAAAGGGCCCTCAATGACCGGGAAAAAGGGCTGGGTCAGTACAGCACCAGGTTTGAAGAGGGGGCGCTGGAGCACATCGCGTCCACCGCCAACGGTGACGCCAGGGGGGCTTTAAACTGCCTTGAGCTGGCGGTGATGACGACACCGCCGGGGGAAGGCGGGGTCCGCTACATATCCCTTGACGCCGCCAGGGAGTCCTGTGGCGGCAGGGTTATCCAGTTTGACCGCAGGGACGATCACTATGACGTGGTGTCGGCGTTTATCAAAAGCATGCGGGGGTCTGACCCCCAGGCAACCCTGTACTGGCTGGCGCGTCTTGTTTACGCCGGGGACGACCCGGAGTTCATATGCCGCAGGATAATGATACACGCTGCGGAGGATGTGGGGCTGGCCGACCCCAGGGCGCTGTTGGTTGCCGTGGCGGCCGCCCAGGCGGTGGAAAGGGTGGGCCTTCCCGAGGCCAGGATTATAATGGCCGAGGCCGCGCTGTACGTTGCCCTCGCCCCAAAGAGCAATTCGGTGGTGGTGGGAATAGACGCCGCCATGGAGGCGGTGGAAGACCATATGGCCGGGGCCGTCCCCGAGCACCTTAGGGACTCCAGCTATTTCAAGCTGCAAAGTATGTCCGGAAATAAAATAAAAAAAGAATACAAATATCCCCACGATTATCCGGGACATTATATCGATCAACAGTACCTGCCCGACAACTTATCAGGAAGGGAGTTCTATGCGCCCTCTGAAAATGGTGAGGAAGCGTCGGTGAAAAAAATGCTGGAGGGCCTAAAAAAAATCAAATTTAATTCTTAGTAAAACAGTCGGGTTTCGCATTGACTTACAGATTGTGACGTGTTATTATAAAATCAGCAATCCCGAGTAAATTAGTATGGATTGTTGGGAGGTGGGGGATTGCGTCTTTCAACCAGAGGACATTACGGCCTCAAGGCCATGTTTGACCTGGCGCAGCATTACGGGGCCGATCCCATTCCTCTGAAATCTGTGGCCGAAAGACAGAACATATCAGAACATTACCTGGAGCAGTTGATTGCGGTATTACGCAAGGCAGGGCTGGTGAGAAGCGTCCGGGGCGCCCAGGGTGGATACATATTGGCCCGGCCTCCGGAACAAATCCATGTTGGGGAAGTAATCCGGGTGCTGGAGGGTCCCATTGCTCCCGTGGAATGTGTCAGCGAGTTGAGGACTACAGAGTGTGACCAGGCGGACAGCTGTATCACCAGGACTGTATGGGAAAAGGTTCGGGACAGCATCGTGCAGGTCCTGGACTCCATAAGCCTTGCGGACATGTGCAGGGATGAGGAAAGGAACCGTCAGATCAAGGATCAATAAAAAAAGAGGCAATTGATTTCTGTAACTAAGGAGGATAACGCGGTGCGCAGGATTTATTTTGATCACAGCGCCACCACCCCGGTACGGCCGGAAGTGGTGGAGGCAATGTGTGATTACCTCAAGGAAAATTTCGGCAATCCAACCAGCCTGCACTACTTTGGCCGGCAGGTCAGGAAGGGTGTGGAAGAGGCCCGGGAGAAGGTGGCCAGGGCTATAGGCGCCAACCCCAACGAGGTTGTTTTTACCAGCGGGGGCACCGAGGCCGACAACATGGCCATTCACGGGGTGGCCTATTCCAACAAAAACAGGGGCAACCATATCATCACCTCGGCTGTGGAGCACCACGCCGTGCTTAACACAGTCAAGGCACTGGGTAAGGAAGGATTTACCGTAACCATACTCCCCGTGGACAAGTACGGCATGGTCAGTGTTGACGATGTGGCCGCCGCCATTACCGACAAGACCATCCTTATCACCATTATGCATGCCAACAACGAGGTGGGCACCATAATGCCCATTAAAGAAATAGGAAAACTGGCCCGGTCCAAAGGCATTATCTTCCATACCGACGCCGTTCAGAGCTTTGGAAAGATCCCGGTGGACGTCAACGAACTGGGGGTTGACCTGCTTACCGTCTCCGGACACAAGATATACGGCCCTAAAGGCATAGGCGCGCTTTACATCCGCAAGGGCACCCGCTGGCGCCAGACACTGATGCACGGCGGCGCACAGGAGAGGCTGCGCAGGGCTGGCACCGAAAACGTGCCCGGCATCATAGGGTTTGGAGTGGCGGCTGAACTGGCAATGGCCAATATGGATAAGGAGAGTGAATATCTAAGAGGGCTGAGGGACAGGTTAATCAAAGAGGTAACCGGGAGGATAAGCCACGTAAAGGTCACCGGTCACCCGGCGATGAGGCTTCCCAACCACGCCAGCTTTACCTTTGAATTCATCGAGGGCGAGTCTATGCTTCTGAGCCTGGACATGAAAGGAATTGCCGCTTCCAGCGGATCGGCCTGTACATCGGGATCTCTTGAACCCTCCCACGTGCTTCTGTCCATGGGCATTCCCCACGAGATAGCCCACGGGTCCATCAGGATAACCCTGGGTATTGACAACAGGCCCGAAGACATCGACTATTTCATGGAAGTGATGCCTCCCATAGTGGAAAGGCTGCGGGCCATGTCGCCCCTGGACCAGGAAACAGAGTTCGCCATGAATTCCGACTGCGCCGCCTGTAAGGTGAGCGGGACCTGCAGCAGGGTTTAGCGGTTTTGTATAGAAATAAAGAAGTATACAAATAAAGGGAGGCCGGTGACGGTGTATAACGATAAGGTAATGGACCATTTTGAAAACCCCAGGAATGTGGGTGAGATTCCCGACGCGGACGGAGTGGGCCAGGTCGGCAATCCCACCTGCGGGGACATAATGAAAATATACCTGAAGATAAATGACAATGTAATCGAGGATGTGAAATTCAAGACCTTCGGCTGTGGGGCCGCCATCGCCACCAGCAGCATGGTTACCGAGATGGTTAAGGGAAAGACCATCGAAGAGGCCATGAAGATTAGCAACAAGGCGGTGGCCGAGGCCCTGGGGGGGCTGCCGCCCAAGAAAATGCACTGCTCCAACCTGGCCGCCGACGCCCTTCACTCGGCCATAGAGGATTATAAAACCAAACAGAAAAACAAATAGTAAATAATTCAGAATATGCCTTTGAGAAGTCATGTTAGGAATACCTTCTCCATTCTGGATTCTGAATTCTGGATTCTGACGGGAAAGGTTTTCAGGTAAGAGAATAGCGGGTGGGTTCAGTGACAGAAGGTAAAAAGGTTATAGTGGCCATGAGCGGCGGGGTAGACAGTTCGGTCACCGCCGCCCTTTTGCTTGAAAGGGGTTACGAGGTCATCGGGGTGACCATGCAGATATGGGACCCCGAAGTCACCGAGGTGGACGGGGATCACGTGGGCTGTTGCTCACTGTCGGCCGTTGACGACGCCAGAGGGGTTGCCAACCGGCTTGACATCCCCTATTATGTAATGAACTTCAGGCAGAATTTCGAGAAAAAAGTTATAGACTACTTCGTTTCGGAGTACCTGGCGGGCAGGACCCCCAACCCCTGTATAGCGTGCAACAGGTATGTAAAGTTTGAAACTCTTTTACAAAAGGCGCTGGCCCTGGGGGCAGACTACGTGGCCACCGGGCATTACGCAAAGCTTTACCGGGACGGGGAGTCTGGGAGGCACCTGATAAAGAGGGCCGAGGACAGGAAGAAAGACCAGACCTACGTTCTGTTCAACATGACCCAGGAACAGATTTCCCGCACCCTTATGCCCCTGGGGGACTACACCAAGGACCAGGTTCGGCAGATGGCCGCCGATAGGGGTTTGCCGACGGCTGAGAAAAAGGAGAGCCAGGAGATCTGCTTTGTGCCAGATGACGATTACCCCCGGTTTATTTCCGAGCGGGCCGGGGCCGGGATTAAACCCGGGCCGTTTCTGGACCTGCACGGCAATGTGCTGGGAACCCACAGGGGAATACCCTTTTACACCATAGGGCAGAGAAGGGGGCTTGGCATAGCTGTTGGGCACAGGATATACGTGGTTGACATTGACCCGTCCCGCAACGCGGTGATACTGGGGGGCGAGGAAGATTTGCTGGCTCACGGACTTACGGCACTGGACAACAACTTTATACCCTTCGATTCTCTTTCCGCGCCCCTTCAGGTGCAGGCCCAGATACGCTATAACGGTATACCGGAGCCGGCGGTGATATCCCCCACGGAAAACGGAGGGGTGAAGGTGATGTTTGAAAGGCCCCAGAGGGCCATTACTCCCGGGCAGGCGGTGGTGTACTACCAGGGTGACCTGCTGGTGGGAGGGGGGACCATAGAAAGGGTGATTCGTAAGCCGTAAAGAATAAAAGGTGGATTACATGTCTTTATTCGACGGGAAGCCTATTGAATACAGGCTGTGACTACTGTTATTCTCATTCGAACTATATAGACTGATATATTTTCGGGGGACTTTTCCCGGATTTTTTTGTTTTCATCCGGTTATAATACTGACCGTAGATATTTCTTGTGGAGGGATATTTTTGATCTGTCCCGTGTGTGGAGGAAAGGCTACCGGGAAGGTGGGGATGGACCAGTACTATTGCTGGGACTGCTGTGTTGAATACAGGCTTAACAAGGAAGGTGTCCAGATTTTCGAGGTGGCCGAGGACGGCAGTCTTATGGCCTTCGACCCGCATAACGAAGCGCTTCTTTAATGAATCCCGCTCAAAATATGCATAATTAATACGGGGGTGTTCAAGGTATGCGCAGTTTTATTAAAGGTGTTCTTGCCGGCACGTTGCTGGGCGCCCTTGCCGGGTCCTTCATTAAGCCCAGCCGCAAGATGGGTATTAACGACCTGGTCAATATGACGGAAGATTCCCGTCTGGTTAAAAGGTCGGGGAAGGTTGTCAGGGGAATGGCCAAGTCGGTGGATAAGATGATGAAGTAGGAAGTGAGGGTTTTCCTCACTTTTCTTCTTAGATAGGCGAGGAATAGTATCCCAGGTACCGTGGCGGGGGGTGGGCAGGCTGCCCTGGTGGAGCAGAAGGGAAAATTACAGGAAGACTTTCATAATTCTCCTGTTTGGGCTTTTTTTGTACGCCGTATTTATTGTCAGGGGTATTCTCCTGTCTTTCATTCTGGCCGGAGTGCTGGTATACCTGTTCAATCCCTTGGTGGACAGGCTGGAAAGGCGGGGATCAAGCCGTACCGCGGCCATTTTGCTGGTGTACGCCACGGCTGCCATAATTACCACGGCCACAGCGCTTTACGGTTTTCCTCGGATGGTTGTACAGCTCAACAGCCTGGTGGTGGCAATACCGTCCTATACCTCCCAGGTACAGTCGCTGAGCCGGGAGATTGATAACCGTTACCAGAGGGCCGGCCTCCCCCGGGAGATAAGGAAGATTATCGACGACCGTATAAACTGGGTGGAGCAGAGGGTTCTTTCGCTGGTGAACAGTGTGATATCCGGCATAGTATCTTTTTTTGAGCAGATGCTAAGCATATTGCTGGCCCCGGTTCTTGCCTTTTACCTGCTGAGGGATTTCAACAGGTTTAAGGAGGATTTCTTTTCCCTGGTGCCTCACCGGTGGCAGAACGACGTGGTGTTGCTGGCAGGAGAAATAAACAATGTGCTGGACAGCTATATTAGGGGTTACATGCTGGTCTGCCTCATCGTCGGCACCCTCACCGGGCTTGCCATGTTCATGCTGGGTATGGAGTTTGCCCTGATACTGGGTATTTTTGCGGGGCTCACCGAGCTAATCCCCTATTTTGGGCCCCTCATCGGAGCGCTGCCGGCAGTATCACTGGCGCTTTTAAAGTCAAACTGGCTTGCCGTCAAGGTGCTGGTGGCTTTTTTTATAATACAGCAGCTTGAAGGAAACGTCATTTCTCCAAAGATACTGGGGGACAGGGTGGGTCTCCACCCCCTGGCCGTTATACTGGCGCTCTTGGTGGCCGGTGAACTTTTCGGCCTGCCGGGGATGCTTCTGGCGGTGCCGGTGGCGGCGATACTGAGGATAATGCTGGCTTTCACCTGGCAAAAGCTTAAGATGGGCTGAACGCCCCTATATAACAATTCTTGACACTTAAGCCTTGTGTTTGTATAATTATACCGCTATAAAATAACATCTGGTAAATTAAGGAAGTATATGTCTGGGGTGAAATTATATTGAAAATATTAACCGGTAGTCAGATAAGGGAGAGTTATTTAAAGTTTTTCGAGGGAAAGGGGCATAAAATACTGCCCAGCGCCTCGCTGATACCTGCCAACGATCCCAGCCTTCTCTGGACCGCGGCGGGCATGGTTCCCTTCAAGCCTTACTTTACCGGGGCGGCCATTCCCGATACGCGCCGGGTCACCACCTGCCAGAAGTGCCTGCGCACTCCGGATATTGATTCCGTGGGACGAACGGCCAGACATCATACTTTTTTTGAAATGCTGGGTAACTTCTCCTTCGGGGATTATTTTAAAAAGGAGGCCATACCCTGGGCCTGGGAATTCGTTACCGATGTTCTGGGCCTCCCGGCCGAAAAACTGTGGATAACAATTTACCTTAACGACGATGAGGCCTTTGAAATATGGAACAAGGACGTCGGGGTAAGACAGGACCGGATTGTCCGGCTGGGCAAGGACACTAACTTCTGGGAAATAGGAGTGGGTCCTTGTGGCCCGTGCTCTGAAATATACATGGACCTGGGCGAGGAAAGGGGCTGTGGTAAGGCGGAATGCGGCGTTGGCTGCGACTGCGACCGCTTCCTGGAGATTTGGAACCTTGTGTTCATACAGTTTTTCAGGGACGAAAAAGGGGAATACACGCCTCTTGAGAAAAAAGGAATAGACACCGGGATGGGGCTGGAGAGAACGGCCTCGGTGGTACAGGGTGTGGCCACCAACTTTGACACCGATATATTCAGGGAGATAATGGACTACACAGCCGGCAAGGCCGGAGTGGTTTACGGCCGGGATAAGGATGTCGACCTTGCCCTCAAGGTGATAGCCGACCACTGCCGGGCCGTCACCTTCGCGGTAGCTGACGGGGCGCTCCCGTCCAATGAAGGCAGGGGGTATGTCATAAGGAGGCTTATCAGAAGGGCCGTCCGCTTCGGGCGCACGCTGGGGACGGACAAGCCGTTCCTCTTTGGAGTGGCCGGGGCCGTAATAAGGCAGATGGGTGACGCGTACCCGGAGCTGAAAGAGAAAGCCAACCACGTGACAAAGGTGATCCGTACCGAAGAGGAGAGGTTCGGGGAAACTCTGGCCCAGGGAACCGATATGCTCAACAGGATGATAAAGGAGGCCAAGTCGTCCGGCCGTATCAACATTAGCGGGCAGGATGCCTTCAAGCTTTACGACACTTATGGGTTCCCCCTGGAGCTGACCGTGGAAATGGCCGGTGAGCAGGGACTGGGCGTTGATGAGGACGGCTTCAACGAGGCCATGGAGGAGCAGAGGCGCAGGGCCCGCAGCGCCAGGCAGGAAACCGAGTACATTTCCGAGCAGGACTCGCTTTACAGATCAATGAGGGATGATCTGGGAGAAACCACTTTCACAGGGTATTCCGAACTGGAATCCACATCGAAAGTGATCGGCCTGGTAAAGGGAGGGCGCAGGGCGGACACCGCCACTGCCGGGGAAGATGTCGAGATAGTGCTGGACGTCACTCCCTGCTATGCCGAGTCCGGCGGGCAGGTTACCGACCATGCCAGGATAACCACGGAAAACTTTGAGGTTGAAATTTACGAGGTCTTCAAGCCGGTGGAGGGATTCCACGTCCACAGGGGCAAAGTACTGAGCGGGGTGATCATGTCCGGCGACACCGTAACGGTCAGGGTGGACGCCGGGAGGCGTAAGGCCGTGGCCAGGAACCACTCGGCCACACACCTGCTGCACAAGGCGTTAAAGGAAGTTCTGGGCGGGCATGTCAACCAGGCCGGTTCGCTGGTGGAGCCGGACAGGCTTCGCTTTGACTTTACCCACTATGCCGCAGTTTCCAGGGAGGAACTGCGCAGGATAGAAGAGATGGTAAACCGGGTGGCGCTGACAAACATTTCTGTGGAAGCTATGGAAAAGCCCCTGGAAGAGGCAAAGGCCATGGGCGCTGCCGCTCTGTTCGGGGAAAAATACGGCAGCGTGGTGCGGGTGGTGAGAATGGGGGACTTCAGCCTGGAGCTGTGTGGAGGCACCCACCTGGACTCAACCGCCGAAATAGGGATGTTCAAGCTGCTGGGAGAAAGCTCGGTGGGTTCCGGGCTGCGCCGGGTGGAGGCGGTAACCGGTGACAGTGCCCTGAAATATGTTTATGCCAAAGAGGAACAGCTGGCCGAGGTTGCCCGTATTGTGAAGGCCATGCCGCACGAAGTGGTTCAAAGGGTGGAGGGCCTGGCCAGGGAACTGAAGGAACTGGAGAGCGAGGCCGAGGGCCTCAGGGCGAAACTTGCCCGCTACGAGGTGCAGAGCCTCCTGGAAAAGGTTAAGGACCTGAAAGGGGCCAAGTTCCTTTCCGCCAGGGTTTCAACCCCGGACATGGACAGCCTGCGGGCCATGACGGACCTTATCAGGGACAGGCTGGAATCGGCCGTTGTGGTTTTGGGGAGTGTTGTGGGAGACAGGGTAAACCTGGTGGCGGCCGTTACCCCGGACCTTGTCAGGCGGGGACTGCATGCCGGCAAACTGATAAAGGAAGTGGCCTCGGTGGCAGGCGGCGGGGGAGGCGGCAAGCCGGAAATGGCCCAGGCAGGGGGGAAAGACCCGGCCCGGCTGCAGGAGGCCCTGGATAAGGCTTACAGTGTTGCCCTGGGACAAGTGAAGGATTAAGAAACCGGGCCGGTGAAAAAAATACCGGCCCCACTAAATTCTAAATTAAAACCTTTTAAATAGAATTAAAGGAAAACTTTAATATAGAACGAATATAGATCTTAAATGAGGTTATATTTTTAAGGTAAGGGGGGCGTGTATCGTGACCAGGGGGCAGGAACATTTCGAAGAGACAATGATGTTCAAGGTCCAGGCGGAAGAAATGAACCAGGCCAGGGACATCCTTATGGCAGTCTATTCCGCGCTGAAGCAAAAGGGTTACAATCCCATTAATCAGCTCGTGGGCTATCTCCTGTCCGGCGACCCCGCCTATATTACCAGTTACAACAACGCCAGGAGCCTGGTAAGGCGGCTGGAGAGGGATGAACTGCTGGAGGAGCTTCTGAAAAATTATCTAGAGGATAAGCCCTGCGGATAAAGCAGGGCTTTATTACGGGTTGTGAAAAGCTTCGTACACCGGAGGAGAAATTGGAATACGGATTTCTTGGCGGGACCGGGATCAGGGTATCCCGGCTTTGTTTCGGGGCCCTTACCGTTGGGCCTCTGCAGGCCAACCTGCCCTTAAAAGAGGGGGCCGGGATAATCAGGCACGCACTTGAAGCCGGGGTAAACTTCATAGATACCGCCCAGCTTTACAATACCTATGAATACATAAAGGAGGCCATCACCGGGTGTCCTGACGTGGTGATAGCCACGAAGTCGTACGACTATACCAGGGAGGGCATGCGTCAAAGCCTGGAAGAAGCCCTGAAATCCCTTGGCAGGGATTATATCGACATATTCCTCCTCCACGAGCAGGAGTCCGAACTGACCATCAGGGGGCACTGGGATGCCGTGGAAGAGTTGATAAGGGCCAGGCGGGAAGGAACGGTAAGGGCGCTGGGGATATCAACCCATTCGGTCAGGGGTGTCAGGGCTGCAGCCTCTGTTCCGGAGTTTGACATTGTGCACCCGCTGGTAAATATAAAGGGAATTGGTATAAGGGACGGAACGGTCGATGAAATGAAGGAGGCCATCGAATCGGCCTATAAAGCCGGAAAAGGGCTTTACGGCATGAAGGCCCTGGGGGGCGGAAACCTTATAAATGAAAGAGTGGAGGCCTTGGACTTCGCACTTTCTGTGCCGGGATTGACCTCGGTGGCCGTAGGTATGCAGAGCCTGGCCGAGGTGGAATACAACCTGGCGTTTTTCGAGGGCAGGCAGGTGGACCCCGCCGTTGAAAAAGCGGTCTTCCGCCAGAACCGGAGGATCCACATAGAGGACTGGTGCTCTGCCTGCGGCCGCTGCGTGGAGAGATGCGGCCCGGGGGCAATTTCACTGGCGGGGGGCAGGGCGGTGGTTGACTCTTCCCTGTGCCGGCTGTGCGGATATTGCTCCACAGCCTGCGAGGATATGTGTATAAAAATAATATAGAATACAGGAGCCAGAATCCGGAATAATTTGAAGTCTGAGATTGGATTCTGGATTCCGACCTGAAATTACAGCCCTCTGGGCAAATGAATGCGTGGTGATATTATTCGTATAATGGGATTGGACCTTGGGGAAAAAACCATAGGAGTGGCTGTCAGCGACCCCATGGGCTGGACGGCCCAGGCCGTGGAGGTTATCCGGCGGAACGGGAACTTTGATGCGGAAATTAAAAGACTGAAGGAATTAATTGCAGAATATGGGGTAGAATTAATACTGCTGGGTCTTCCACGGAACATGGACGGCACGGTGGGCGAACAGGGTAAAAAGGCTGTTGACTACGCCGGAATAATCGGGGAAAAGCTGGGCCTTCCGGTGGAATTGTGGGACGAGAGGCTCTCTACCGTGGCAGCAGGAAGGGTGCTGCTGGAGGCCGACATGAGCAGGGCCAAAAGGAAAAAAATAATAGACAAGGTGGCCGCTGCCGTGATACTCCAGGGATACCTTGATTCCAGGAAGAAATAGGCCTTTCTTGACAACGGTGCTATTAAAGGATAAAATATCCTCAACTTTTTGAAACGAGGTGACCGTAAATGACGCACCATGATCATGGTAACGGGTGTGACTGCGGAGAGCATGACGAAATAATCACCCTTATTGACGAAAACGGGGAGGAAAAGGATTTTACCGTTATTGATATATTGGAAATGGACGGTTCCGAGTACGCAATCCTTCTTCCTGTGGATGACGAGTCCGACGAGGCCATTATACTCAAGTTTGCCGAAGATGAAGAAGGAAATGAGATACTGGTGGACATAGAAGATGATGAGGAATGGGAAAAGGTGGCCGATGCCTGGGAAGAGATGATGGCTCAGGAAGAGTCATAAAATAACCGTTTTTTGAATATCCTAGCCGGTACATGGAAATTAATTATTTCCTTGCCGGCTTTTTATTTTTTAAGAAACTTTTATTCGACAATATATGTTCTAAGGCAGGGGGAAAGGCCTGTTGGTTAGAATTAATAAAAAAATAATAATTTTTATGGCTTTTGCTCTTGCCTGGCTTGGCGCCCTGGCCCTGACAGGGGCTTCCGGCTCCCTGGAATCAAAGAGGATAATAAAGGGTGTCAAAATCATGGGCACAGATTTATCGGGGCTTGACAGGGAAATGGCTGAAGGAAGAATACTGCTTCTGGAAAAGGAAGTTATTCAATCCACTCCCATGGTACTTAAATACGGAGAGAAAACCTGGAAGATTCAGCCCGTAAAAATTGGCCTGGCTGTTGACAGGGAAAAGGTGCTGGACCTCGCATTTGAAGTGGGCAGGCGGGGATCTTTTTTCGAGCGCTGGAAAGACTGGCGGGAGGCCAGGAAAGGCCTGCAAGTGCCGGTTTATGTCAAATTGGACCGTGTCAGCCTGGAAAAGGAACTGGACAGTATCGCCTCCGAGATAGCCTCTCCTCCGGTTGACGCCCGTTTACAGGTCAACCCCGACGAAACCGTTGAGGTGGTCCCCTCACAGGAGGGAATCAGGGTGGACAGCGACAGGGTGTTCCGGGATATAACGGAGCTGTACGCCGGAGATAAACCGGTTAAGGAAGTGAATCTGGCGCTGGTGAAGTCGCCTCCCCGCAAAACCACCCAGGAGGTGGCCTCCATGGGTGTTGACGGGCTTCTGGCCGGTTTTACCACACTGTTTGACGCAAATGAGGCCGACCGGGCCTATAATATTAAAATGGCGGCGTCAGCCCTGGACGGGCTGATCATACCTCCCGGGGAGCCATTCTCTTTTAATGGGGCGGTTGGATCCCGAAGCTCCGAGGCGGGTTACAAAAACGCAAAGATTATAATAAACAATGAATTTGTGGAAGGGCCCGGCGGGGGCGTCTGCCAGGTAAGCTCGACGCTATACAATGCAGTTTTACTGGCAAACCTGGAAATAATGGAAAGATCCAGTCACTCGCTGCCGGTGTCATACGTTCCGCCCGGGCGGGACGCCACGGTGGCCGAGAATTTCCTGGATTTTAAATTCAGGAATTCAACGCCAAGTTATTTGTACATGAAAACCAGTTACAGCACCGGAAAGATCGCGGTGAAAATATACGGCAACACAAAATATCGAAAACAGGTGACTATAAGTACAAATGTGGTTGAAACAATACCTTTCAAAGAGGTTTATGATCATGATCCTTCACTGGAACAAGGGGAAATAAAGCTGAAAAGAAAGGGAGTTCCAGGTTTGAAGGTGGTGGCGGAGAGACTGCTGGTGGAAAACGGGTCGGTTGTTGTGGAGAAATTACCGGAAAGTCATTACCGTCCGGTGGATCAGGTAGTGATATACGGACCTGGTGTCGAACCTCCGGGTACAGGAAGTATGGCCCTGCCTGAAGAGGATCCTTAAAAAACGGGCTGCCGCCCCTTCGGACGTCTTAAAAAAGGAAAACCCGCCATTAGACGGATTTTCCCGGCCGGAAGTCAGAGCCTTACGCTAAAAAGCGTCATTTAGACATTCTCCGGGCTCCACTGAAGCCCCGGCGGCAACCACCAGGCCTTATGCGACCTTGTCGCATCATTTGGCGGCCTGAAATTATTATGTCCTCCGGAAAACTATTTAATTCCGCTTTTTTTTTGGCAATAATTATTTTAGTAATACATTTTTTAAATACGGGTTGTGAAGTGTGAAAAGAGCAAGATATAGCTACAATTTAATCACCGGGCGGGCGTTTATGATCTTTGCTGTTATGGTACTGGCGTTGTTTTCTATCCTGGGGGCGCTCTACTGGAAAGCTCTCCTTTTGCCGGCGGGGCAGGGGAAGAATTCCGGAGAGGTAAGCGTAGTCATACCTGAAAACGCAACCGGAGCCACCATAGGTGAAATGCTCCATAAAAAGGGCCTGGTAAGAGGGCCGGGTGTGGTTACAATTTATGCACGGCTTAACAATGTGGATCAAAAACTGAAACCCGGCCGCTATATATTCAACAGTGGGCAGTCGGTGCCCGAAATGGTGGGCGCGCTGGTGGCCGGGGCCCAGGAAAGGATTGTAATTACGGTCCCGGAGGGATACAGCCTTTCCCAGTTGGAAGACCTGCTGGCACAGAAGGGAGTAATGGACAGGGGAAGGTTTAAAACCCTGGTTGCCGGGAAACACGTTTATAAAAACGAATTTATCAAAAAGATACCTCCGGACGAGGGGCTGGAAGGATATCTCTTTCCGGATACGTATTATATCGGCAGCGGGACCGCAGAGGAAGAAATAATCGGGATGATGCTGAACAGGTTCGAGTCCGAAATCAAGTCGCTGGACTATGAGAGGAAGGCCGGGGAAAGAAATCTGACCTTGCATGAGGCTTTGACCATAGCGTCCATGATAGAGGGTGAGGCTGCGGTAAACGAGGAGCGGCCGGTAATCGCCAGCGTAATTTACAACAGGCTCCGCCTCGGCATGCCGCTGCAGATAGACGCCACCGTCAAGTACGCCCTGGGCGGGCAGCCCAAAAAGATATATTACAAAGACCTGGAAGTGAATTCGCCTTACAACACATACCGCGTCAGCGGGCTTCCACCGGGTCCGATAAATTCACCGGGACGGGCCTCCCTTCTGGCCGTTCTGGAGCCTGCGGACACCGATTATTTGTATTATGTGGCCAAGCCCGACGGGACTCATGCTTTTTCCTCCAGCCTCGAGGGACATAATAACAACCGTATGAAATATCAGGAATGACGACTTCCGGGGTGATTTCCGATGAAGAGACCGGAACTGCTGGCCCCTGCCGGCAATTTGGAAAAACTTAAAGCGGCGGTGATTTACGGGGCCGATGCCGTTTACCTGGGGGGCCCCCGTTACGGCCTGCGGATGGGGGCCGACAATTTCACCATCGACGAGATATCGGAGGCGGTTATGTTTTCCCGCCGGAATAAAGTAAGGGTCTATGTTACCGTGAATGTATTCGCCCACAACCGCGATTTTGCGGGCCTTCCCCAATACGTGGGGACGCTCCGGGAAATTGGGGTTGACGGACTGATCGTGGCTGACCCCGGCGTTTTAAGCCTGGTCAGGGCCGAGGCTCCGGACATGCCTGTTCATATAAGCACCCAGGCCAATACCACCAACTCATACGCCGCCGCCTTCTGGGAGACCCAGGGTGTTTCCAGGATAGTGCTGGCCAGGGAACTTTCACTGGACGAGATAAGGGAAGTCAGGGAGAGGGTGTCGGTGGCCCTGGAGGTTTTTGTGCACGGGGCAATGTGCATTTCATACTCCGGCCGCTGCCTCTTAAGCAAATACATGGCCGGGAGAGACGCCAACCTGGGAGATTGTGCCCAGTCCTGCAGGTGGAGGTACTCCCTGGTGGAGGAAAAAAGGCCGGAACAATATTTCCCGGTGCTGGAGGAAAACAGGGGCACATTTATTCTCAGCTCCAGGGATCTTTGCCTGCTGACGTATCTGCCTGACCTGGCCGGGGCAGGTGTTGACAGCTTTAAAATCGAGGGCCGGGTGAAAAGCGTTCATTACGTGGCCACGGTGGTGAAGGTGTACCGGGAGGCCATTGACATGATGCTGAAAAACCCGGAAGAATTCAGGGTGGATCAAGCCTGGCTGGACGAGCTTGGCAAGGTCAGCAACAGGGACTATACCACCGGATTTCTGGCCGGTGACGGCACACTGGCCGGCCACGGGGATGTGGAAGGGATTTACCGGAGGAATTGCACCTTCGTGGGAATGGTAAAGGGGTACCACCCGGACCGTAAACTTGTGAAGGTGGAGCAGAGAAACCGCTTTTGCCGTGGAGAAACACTGGAGATGTTGAGGCCCGCCGGCCCCCCCGTGGAATTCAGGGTGGAGGAACTTTTCGACCCGGAGGGGAACGCTGTCGACTCGGCCCCGCACCCCTGCCAGACGGTATTTATCCCCTGTGAATTCCCGGTGGAGGAATACAGCCTCCTCAGGAGGCTGGAGGTTTAACGGAGTGTTGTCCCGGACAAGCTATTAACAGGTAAGATTATGAGAAGGCTGGGATAAATGGAAATCAAGGGAAGGCTGATATGGACGTTATTCATATTGGTCTTTTTTTTCATTCTGGCTGGAGCCCGCCTCGGCTATATCCAGGTCGTGCGGGGAGAACAATACGCCCGGATGGCCATGGCAGGGGAAACTTTGGAGGTGTCCCTGGAGGACTACTCCAGGGGGCAAGTGCTGGACCGGAACCTGCAGCCCCTGACCGGAACCTACAATTCCAACAGAGTTGTGATATTCCCCGACTTGCTGGATGATCCCGATTCAGTGGCCTCAGGCATTAGCAGGGCTACAGGGGCCGAATTTCATGTTTTGAGAGACATGCTGTCAGGCAGGAAACCGGTGATGCTGCCGTTTAAAATAACAGGCGAGCAGTCCCGGTCCATTGAGGAGCAGGGTTGGGACGGAGTGCTGGTGGTCCCTTACAGTATTCGTTACGGTCCCAGGCCCCTGGCCGTTCATATGGTGGGGCACCTGGGAAGGATAAGGGACCTGGACGAACTGGAACACCTGGCACGGGCAAACGGCAAGACATACAGCCTCAGTGACTGGACCGGGCGGCAGGGGATAGAGTATTTTTATGAAAGGGAATTGAAGGGGCAGTATTCCTCGGGCATGGCTGTTCTGTACACCGATGCCATGGGAAAGCGACTGCCCGGTTTGCCCCTTACGGTACACACAGGGCTTCCCGACTCATGCCGCAGCGATGTGGTGACCACAATTGACGCCGGCATCCAGGGGGTGGTGGAGAGTGTTATGGACAGGTACGTTAAAAAGGGCGCCGTGGTGGTTATGGAAACTTCCAGCGGCGATATACTGGCCATGGCTTCCCGCCCTTCTTACAGCCCGGACCCGGCTTATGCGGAACGCTTGTACGGGGACGGTGATGAGAGATTTATAAACCAGTCGCTGATGCTTTTTCAGCCCGGCTCAATTTTTAAGGTGGTGGTGGCTGTGGCTGCACTGTCCGAAGGTGTGGCGGACCTTGATACGCGTTTCACCTGCCTGGGGCACGGGGACAAGCCGGTGCGCTGCTGGTACGGGGAGGGGCACGGGTCCATCACCTTTGCCGAGGCTTTCGCCCAGTCCTGCAACCCTGCTTTTGTCAGCCTTGGCCGTCAGCTGGGGCCGCAAAAAATTATCTCCTACGCCCGGGCCATGGGGCTGGACAACCAGACCGTCATTGGCTACCCTGTAGCTCATGACCGGCGCCAGAATCTGGACCTGGTGGCCGGGAAGTATAACCTGGCAAACAGCAGTGTGGGCCAGGGCCCCTTACTGGCCTCGCCATTGCAAATAACAGCCATGGTTAACTCGGTGGCCGGCGGCGGGCTGTATGTACAGCCGAGGCTGGTCAGGGAAATACGCCCGTCCAGGGGTTCCACCGTAAAAATACCGGCCTTTGAACCGGTCAGGGTGATTTCCCCGGAAATTGCAGCCCGGGTGGGGCAGTTGATGGAAATGGTGACAAGGCAGGGCGTGGGCCGGAAGGCCTGGGTGCCCGGAGGGGGAGCGGCCGGAAAAACCGGATCCGCCCAGCTGGCGGAAAGCGGGGGGGCGGTCAACGCCTGGTTTTCGGGATACGGCCCCCTGGATAAACCACGGTATACCGTAACCGTTCTGGTCAGGGAGGGTGTCAGCGGGGGAGAAACTGCCGCCCCGGTGTTCAGGGAGATAATGGAGGAACTTTTAAAAAATAGAATACAGGAGTCAGAATCCAGGATTCAGGATTCGGAATAAATCAGGTCTGGATTCTGTATTCCGACCCGCAATTACGGCTCCACGGGAGTTATTAAGCACGCCGGTAAAAGAATGAATATATTTTTATTACGCTAATAATATGGAACCGCTGAAGTTTCATTGACTGCCTAATCAAAGTATAGTACGATAACATTATAATTTTAATTTCAACAGGAGTGCAACCCATGATTGTTAAGGGTGAACATATACGAGCCCTCCGTGAGGAGCGGGGGTATACGTTGCAGGACATGGCCAGAAGAGCAAACCTTTCGCTGTCATACCTAAGCGAAATTGAAAGGGGATCAAAGCGGCCCTCGCTCAAGTCAATTGACAAGCTGGCCGCCGCCCTCAATGTTTCAAAGGCGCAGCTCATCGAAGGGGATGTAACAGAAACCGGACTTTCCCTGGGTGACAAGATCCGCCTTATGAGGGGCGAAAAAAACATGTCACTGCAAGACCTGGCCAACAAGGCCGGGATTTCCCTGTCGTACCTGAGCGAAATTGAAAGGGGAACGGTTTACCCGGCCCTTAACACTCTTAAAAGAATCGCCGAGGGGCTTGGCGTCCCTCCTTCGGCCGTAATCAGCCATGAAGGTTCCCTGGGTCACAAGCTTAAATCCCTGAGGGAGGAATACGGCCTCACCCAGGCGCACCTGGCCAATCTGGCCGGGGTTACCGCAGGCCTGATCGGGCAGATAGAGCAGGGGAAGGTTCAGCCCTCTTTAAAAACCCTGGAGAAACTGGCCGAGGTTATGGGGGTTTCACCCTGTTACTTCATAATGGAGCCGGGGGCCGTCGACCAGATGCTGAGCCTGATGAACCCCGAGCTGCGTGAGCTGCTGATGCACCCAAATGTGCAGTCGGTGCTTAACATGATATGCAACCTTAATGAAAAGGAACTTCAGTTTATATTAAACTTCATACAGCTCTTTAAAAAATCCGACCTTAGCTAGGCCTTATGAAATAACATCACTAAAGGGAGTACAAAAAAATGGCAACTGTGGTCAGGGATCTTTGTCAGGGTTGCGGAATCTGTATCCAGTTTTGCCCCAACGGGGCTATCAAGATCAAGGGAACTGCGGCCGTTATTGAAACCGATTTGTGTGATGACTGCGAAGAGTGTGTTTTTGCCTGTCCAAACGGCGCAATAACTGGGTAAGAGAGGTGAAAGACAATGCCTATATATGATTTTAGGTGTAAAAAGTGCGGTCACAGGTTTACTGTTATCACAGGTATGTCTGAACGCCACAAGGTTACATGCCCTGAATGCGGGACCGGGGAGGTGGAACAGCTTATCACCGCCTGCAACATACATTCGGGATCCGGGTGCTTTGGATCTGAAAGATCCGGAAATTCCGGCGGAGGGTTCAGGGGCGGGTGAGGGGTTTGAAAAAGGCCGTGTGCCTTTCAAAAGATATAATCAAAAAGAGGGGGGAGATGGAAGGGTGGCCACAGAGATAAACGAAAGCGATTTTGTGCAGGAGGTAATCAATTCAGACTTGCCGGTGCTGGTCGACTTCTGGGCGCCGTGGTGCGGGCCGTGCCGGAGTATGGCGCCTATCCTGGAAGAGGTGGCGGCGGAGTTTGAGGGCCGGGTCAAGGTGGGTAAGGTTAACGTTGACAACAACCAGAACCTGGCCAGGCAGTATGGAATCATGAGTATTCCCACCCTTATGATGTTTAAAAAAGGGCAGGTAGTGGGTCAGATGATTGGTTTCACCCATAAAAATGTTTTGGCCAAAAAGTTGGAAAGCCTTCTGTAATTAGTTTGTATCTTATACATAAACAACAACCCTCCTGCGGGGCCGCCCTGTCAGGAGGGTGTTTGTTTTGGGAAGAAGACGTGCTTTAGTGCAGCAGCCGCTCAAGTTCTGCGGGGTTATAGCCCACCACCACATCGTTGCCCACAGTTATGGTGGGGACAGCAAGCCGCCCGGTTTTTTGGACCATCCGGTCACGGGCATTCTGGTCTTTGGCTATGTCAAACTCGGAGTATTTCACTCCCTTGCGTGAAAGAAACTCTTTCACCGTTCTGCAGTGGGGTCACGTGGGGGTGGTGTAAACGGTAACTTCCCTGTCGGTCATAGTCAACCTCCTTTGTTGCGTTAAATTAAATTTTTTGTGACAGTTCTCTTTAATTTGCCCTTTTCCGTTAAAAGCGTTTCAAAAAAGCTTCCTTAGACTACATCCTTAAAAGGCATGCTATATAGGAGCTTTTTTATTTTGTTCTCAGTAATCTTATTCTATACGGTTTTTCCATTTACTGAACAGGTAAAATGTGACAAACTACGACAAAATATTTGTTAATATGGAGAATGCCGCCGGGGGGATAGCCGGCATCAAGTCGTTCGGCTCCCGGGTGCGGATGGAATACATTAAAAAATTTAAACCACAGAGTGTACAGAGAAACAAAGAGATTTAATTTTAGAGTGCTATTTTATCTCTGTGGACTCTGTGGTCCCTGTGGCGCCCTTTATCGGGTTGTTTAAACCGTTCAACGGCTGATTGATGCTTCAGCCGCCCGAACAGATAATGTGGTGAGTTGCTCGCCAAATTATTTGACCGCGCAGTCAGGAAATTTGTACTTACGCTGATAATCGCTTGTATTTTGGTATGCATTTCTTTATATTTAAATGAAAATTCAAAAATTTCAGAAATATAACCGGAGAAAAAAGAATATGGTGATAACTGGTAAAAGTGGCGTTTGTAGCCAGTATTTGTAAGGGGCCTTTATCCTCGGGAATTTTTAATATGCCCATATTCAGCTTTTTAAATATAGTTAAAAAAGATCAGATAGGAGGGTTTACAATGTCCGGTATAAAAAAAGTTAAAGATTTCATGGTTCCTCTTGCAAAATATCCGGCAATATATGAAACTAACACCATGGAAGATGCCATAAGGATTATTAAGTGTTACCTTAATGAAGGAAAAGGGTATATGTTCCGTTCACTTCTGGTTTTTAGTGAAACCGGAAAAATCGACAATGAAGAAGAACTTGTCGGTATCGTAACGATAAGAGATGTTCTTAACACAATAAAAAGAAACAATTCCCTATATGATCCTGAATCAATCAGGGAAAGCGCGGTCACTAGAGTTTCCCAGATAATACGCCCGTTAGTCGATGCATATATTCAATCAGATCAAGATGTTGCCAGTGCAATTAATTTAATGATGAGCAATAAGGTGAATATCTTGCCGGTATTTGACGGCAGGAAAGCGGTGGGAGTCGTTCGTTCAGTAGACATACTGGGTTACATTGAAGAAATACTGTAATCCCCGGCTGGCCCCAACCTGATATCCCACCTGCAAAAAAAGATACACGTGGGATAAAAAAATACCCTCCATGCAACTAATGGAGGGTATTCATATGTGTTTGGGTCCAGCCACCAGGGCGCTCGCCACCACATGCAGCTTTACGGCAGCCTTGTTATGGTTAACTGCCCCTACTCGATTTTCAATAGAACCTTTCCACCACATCCTGCAGGACCGGTGAGCCTATTTCCTGCAGTGAGTACTTTACCCGCACTATTGGCTTATCAACGTTCATGACCCGGGTGAGGTCTATGGGGGTGCCGGAGACAATGGCTTCACAGTCGGCCCTCCTGATGGTTTCCTCCATGTCCCGGACCTGCTGGTCCCCATAGCCCATGGCCGGCAGAATTGTGGACAGGTGCGCGTATTTGTCGTATGTTTCCTTGATGCTGCCCACGGCAAACCTCCTGGCCTCCAATATTTCTCCGGCGCCAAATTTTTGGGCGGCCACCATTCCAGCTCCGAAGTCCATGTCTCCGTGGGTGAGGGTGGGGCCGTCCTCTATTACCAGTACTCTTTTGCCCCGTATTATCTCCGGGTCGGCCACGAATACCGGGGAGGCCGCTTCCACCACTATGGCGTTGGGATTTAGCCGTTTTATGCTTTCCCTGACCATGCGGACATTTTCCGGGCTGGCGGTATCAATCTTGTTGATGACGACAACGTCGGCCATTCTCAGGTTCGTTTCGCCCGGGTGGTAGGTGATTTCATGGCCGGGCCTGTGCGGGTCCACCAGCACAATATGAAGATCGGTTTTGAAAAATGGGAAGTCGTTGTTGCCTCCATCCCATAAAATTATATCGGCTTCTTTTTCCGCCTCCCGCAGTATTGCCTCATAATCGACTCCGGCATACACCACGATGCCGTTTTCAATATGCGGCTCGTACTCTTCCCTTTCTTCGATGGTGCATTTATGCAGGTTTAAATCTTCATATCCGGCGAAGCGCTGGCAAACCTGCTTCGTCAGATCCCCGTACGGCATTGGATGCCTGACGGCCACCACTTTTTTGCCCATTTTTTTCAATGCCAGGCAAATGGCCCTGGTGGTCTGGCTTTTACCCACGCCGGTTCTGACGGCGCAAACTGAAATAACCGGTTTGGCGGATTTGATCATTGTGTTTTTGGGGCCCAGCAGGCGGAAATCGGATCCGGCGGCCAAAACCATCGATCCCTTGTGCATCAGCTGCTCATGGGAGATGTCGCTATAGGCGAATACCACCTGATCCACTTCCCGGTCCTTTATCAGCCTTACGAGTTCCTCCTCGGAATATATGGGAATACCGTCCGGGTAATTGTCCCCGGCAAGCGCACCAGGATATTTCCGCCCTTCAATATTGGGGATTTGGGTTGCTGTAAATGCTACCACCTCGTAATTGGGATTAGGGCGGAAGTAGGTGTTGAATACGTGAAAATCTCTTCCCGCCGCGCCCATGATGATTACTTTTGTTCTTTTCATGGAGTTTTTAGTCCCTCCCCTTAAAGCTTTAGCAGATAAACAGCGCAAAAAACGTGCCAGGGCCAGGAACCTGCAAAACAGCCGGAGTGATGCAAAAAAATTTGGCGCCAGGTGCAAGAATTGAGCAAAAAATAATGTTTTTTTTTGGAGCATTCCGCCCGGTTTTGCGTAATTGCCGCCCTGGCGGGAATTGGTTTGTATTTTGCATTTACATGGGCCAAAGAGAAATCCGGGGGAGTGATCTGTTTGAACACCTTGGGCGAAAGGATTAAATCAATAGCCATAGATCTTACAAAGATTCGCAGTATTGTCGGAACAGAGGGAGAAGTGGAGATTGCCCAAAAAATATATGAACACCTGGCGCAGATAAGGTATTTCAGTGAAAATCCCGGCAATCTGAGGCTTTTGGAAGTTAAGGACGACATATTGGGAAGAAAGAATGTTTTCGCCTGCATTGAGGGGAGAAAGGCAAAGTCCTCCAAAACAGTATTGTGCCTGGGGCATATAGATACCGTGGGCATCGAGGATTACGCTGAGTTGAAGCAGTATGCCACTGACCCTGTGTTGTTGAAGGAGAAACTGCGTGACATAAAATTCAGCGCCGGGACCATGGCGGAAATTATGTCCGGGGACTGGATTTTCGGCCGGGGTATTTTTGACATGAAAACAGGTGTGGCGGCTCTTATGGTGATGCTGGAGGAGTTTTCTCAAAGAGTGGATGAAATGGAGGGAAACATCGTTTTTATCGGTGTGCCCGACGAGGAGGGAAACTCCGCCGGAATGCTGTCGGCGGTGGAAGATCTGGATGAACTGGCAAGGCAAAAGGGATGGGAGTTTATCGCCGCCGTTGATACCGATTATATGACCGGGAAATATCCCGGTGACGACCATAAATATGTGTACGTCGGAACTGTGGGTAAATTATTGCCCTGTTTTTACATATACGGCGAAGAGACTCACGTGGGCGAGTCCTTCAACGGGCTCGACGCCAATTTGCTGGCCTCCGAGGTATTGTACCAGATAGATTTGAGCAACGATCTTTGTGATATGGCCGACGGGGAGGTGACAATGCCGCCAATAAGCCTGCACCAGAGGGACTTAAGGACAAAATACTCGGTGCAGACGGTAAACGCGGTGACCTTATACTTTAATTACGCCACCCACTCCAGCCAGCCCGACGAGGTGATGGCCAAGTGCAGGGCAAAGGCGGTTCAGTCATTTGAAAACATTATCAAGAGGCTTAATGAGGAATACCAGAAATACTGCCAGCTGAGCAAAATTCCCTTTAGAAAGCTTCCCTGGGAGGTACAGGTTTTAACCTACGAGGAGCTTTACCGGAATGTGAAAGCCGAGATGGGGGACCGTATCGACTGGATAATTGAAAAGCTTGTACTGGATCTGGAGAAGAAGGATCTGGATGACCGGGAGTTCTCTCTGGCTATCGTTCAGGAAGTCCACCGCCATTATTCCGACCAGAATTCAAAAATAGTGGTCTACTTTGCTCCGCCCTATTATCCCCATATTTATGTAAAGGGACAGGATGAGAAGGAGAAAAAACTGCTGGATGCGGTGGAAAAGGCCGTCAGGGAGGTCAGGGAGCGGTACGATTATAAAATAGTTATGAAAAAGTTTTACCCGTACATCTCCGATTTAAGCTACTGCAGCATTTCGCAGGATGAGGAAAGCGTTTCAAAGCTGGTCAACAACATGCCCGCCTGGCCGAAAAAATATAATCTGCCGGTAAAGTCCATCCAGAACATAAGCATGCCTGTGGTAAACATCGGCCCTTACGGAAAAGACGCCCACAAGCTTTCCGAAAGGTTGTGCACCGCCTATTCACTGGATGCCATGCCCGAGATATTGAAGGCCACTATAGAAAACCTCTTAACATAGGTCAACCATGTGTATCCCCTGGTCCAGGGAGTCCAGTATCAGGCCAAAGCCGCTGTTAAGCCCCTCGGTCAGGGATAACAGCCTGCCGTTTTTTTGCGTCGGCTTATCTTTCAAATTGTCCATAACAACCCCCTGCTTGGCAATTCACTCTCCGGGACTGAAACCCTTCCCAATAATTAAAAAGGGGCTGCCGCCCCTTCGGACGGTAACACGTCCTCAACCCCGCACTAAACCCCCATGCCCCTGCGGAGCACAATCTATGATGAAAATCTATTTTCCCAGCAAAGCAAGGGGGTACACCCACTTGAAACCCCCGTGTATAGGAAACTATCCACAGAATTCCTTTGGAGCATAATTTCTTATCTTAAAAAAATGGGGCTAAGCCCCTTGCCTTTTTCGGGGATCCATTTCTCCGGGAGGCTTTATAACCTTTTCTATATAAGGGGACGCCATTGCGGACATAAGTGCGGCGTAATCGACGCTGAAGGGGATCTCCATGCCGATCCTCCAGCGAATGTCCGAATCGGTAACATCCACGATAAGGTGATCGCTGGATGAACCTATTATATTTATATTGGCTGCACAGGGCGCCAGGCCCTCGGTGTAAACATCCTGGCGGCCAAGGGCCAGTATGGCCCGCAGGCGAAAGCCCTTATCCGGGAAGTTGGGCCTCTTTCCCATTACATCCTGGCCTGTTTCCCCTATGGGCACCGATTGTTTTTCCTTGATCTCTATAATCTCCGCAAACAGTGTGAAAGCGTCCTGCCTGAGTCCTTGCAAAGGCTTTCTCTGCACTGTTTCCCTTCCAAGAAGTATACCCTCGCCGATGCGCAGTTGGTTTACGCCAAAGGGTGTTTCACCGTTCCAGATCATTTGCAGGTTGGCTGAATTGCCACCGGAAACCACCGGCGCCGAATAACCGCACACAGCACTGATCTGTTCTTTTAAGCCAATCAACTGGTCAATTTTTTCCCTGGTGGGAATGACTCCCCCATAGCAGGCGAAGTTGGCGCCTATGCCTTCAAGGTGTATGCCGGGAAGGTCAATCACACGCTGTACTGTTTTTATCAGGTCCGACGGCCAGACGCCCTCCCGCAAATCACCCAGGTCCACCATTAAAATTATGCGCTGCACCTTTCCTTTGGCCTTGGCGCAGGAGCTTAAGGATCTGATTACCTCTATTTCGGAGTTGAGGCTTACATCCGCCGTATCAACAACGCTTTCAACCTCGCTCAGCATAGGCAGCCTCAATAACATGAAATCAGTATTTATCCCTGCCTGGCGCATCTTATTAATATTCTCCAGCCGGGAATCCCCGATCATGCTAACACCGCCGTCAAGCATGGACCGGGCCACCACCGGGTCTCCGCAGCAGGACTTTGTCACTCCAACCACCTGGCAGTTAAAGCTCTTTAATCTCTTAACTATGCATTGAGTGTTTTCTTTTATGGCTGACGGGCTGATTTCCATTCTGGGCCTTGTCATAGGCACTCCCCCTGATCTATACCAAGGCTGTTTTTTAATATTCTCAGCGCCGCTTCGGGATGGGTCAGGGCCAGGACGCCGGCGGCGGGCATTATATAGTCTTTATCAATTAATATTACTGCGCTTTCCGGGTACATTTCCCGGCCGGGCCTTCGCCCCTGAATTTGGGCCAGCAGTGAGGATCCAAAGGGCAGCATCACAAGGGCTCCGCCAGTGCCGATAATCCAGCGCACCCTGGTCAAATCCCTGCCCTCGGCTATTATTGCTTTTCTGCCCAGGCCTGCGCTGCTGTACCGTATCCGCCCGGAGTGCCTTTGCACCGCTGTCATAACGGCCTCCCGGCACAGCAGGCCGGTTAATTTAAACTCTTCTTCTTTTTCCGGGATCACTTTTTTCCTGTCCAATATTTCCCGGGGGTCCAGTTCTCCCATTACCGGTTTCAGCAGTTCCTGAGAAATACGGTTTAAAACCACCCCGGCGTTTACATACAGCCCCAGGTCCCCCTCCACCGTGCGTTTGGCCAGGGGCTCCGGGCTTACCGTGATTTCCCTTATCTCCGGAGATCCTTCGGTCACCGAGTGTACGTCGGTGGTTGCCCCGCCCACGTCCACCACCATCAGATCCCCTATTTCCCGGTATAACAGCCGGGCGGCATTGAAAACGGCGCCGGGAGTGGGGATGATGCGGCCCTTTACCAGGCTGCGGATATTTTCCATGCCGGGGGCCTCTGTAATGTGTTCTTCAAAAACATCCTGAATGGCTGTTTTGGTGGGGTCGATATTCAGTTCATCAATCCGGGGATAAACGTTATCCACGGCCCTGCACTTGATGCCGGACTCCGCGAATATATCGGTCACCTCATCGCCGGCCGCTACGTTGCCGGCATAGATAACAGGTGCCTTCAGACCCAGTGAGGCCAGCCTGCGGGCGTTTTCCACGATTGTTTTTTTCTCGCCGTAATCCACCCCGCCCGCCAGAAGTATAATACTGGGGTTTATTTCTCTAACCTTACGCAAATCGGTCCCGGATACCGGGCCGGAGGTGGCAAAATGCAGTACCGCCCCGGCTCCCAGGGCTGCCTCCCGGGCGGCTTTGACCGTCATGTCGTAAACCAGCCCGTGCACCGTCATTTTCAGGCCGCCGGCTGCGCTGGAGGAGGCCATGAACAGATCCCAGGTTAATTCTTTTGCGCCGGTATTCCTTTTTAAATCCTCCAGTGCGTTATTCATTCCAATTGTTACGTCCCCTGCCGATACTGTGGTCAATCCCATACCCTGGCCCGCCAGGCGCGGGGCATCCCCGTTTATGTCGGTAAAGGCGCTGACTATGGTGGTGGTGCTGCCAATCTCCACGATTAACACATCAACATGCATACGGCGCACCTCCATGCCGCCGGCGTATAAGGAAGCTGGCCACGTCGATCCCCTTTGTGCCCCGGCCGAACCCGGCGTCCAGGCCGCATTCCCGGGCCATTTGATCTGTAATCTGGGTGCCGCCGGCCACCAGTATTACTTTGTCCCTTATGCCGGCCTCCAGGCACAGGTTGTTCAGCCGGGCCATATTAACCCGGTGTATGTCGGCATGGGTTATAATGGTGCTTATCAATATAGCCCGGGCATCGATTTCTATGGCCGCGCCCACAACCTTTTGCACAGGTACCGAGGTGCCCAGGTAATAACACTTGAACCCGTATTTCTCAAGGCCGCCGTGCTTAATGTCAATTATTTCCCTCATACCGGCGGAGTGCTCGTCTTCTCCCACCGTGGCGGCAACCACCCGGAAAGGCTCCTTTTTAACCAACGAGGTAATTTCTTCAAAGCTTAGAGGCTTCACTTTTTCGGGAATGACCAGTTCCCCGGGGTCGATGTCAAATTCAATACGGCCTTTTACCTCCACCAGTGTTCCTTCCGCCGGGTGCATCGGCCGCCTGTGTATCACTTCCGGGTCATGCATGTTCATGCGCCCGGCTATTTTCAGGGCGGCAATTTCTGCGGTGGCGGCATCAACGGGCAGGAACAGCGACAGGCATACGTAGCCGTCACCGTACCACTGCACTTCCGGCCTTAACAGTCCCTTTTCCCTGTGCTCCCTGGTGGATTCCAGCCGGCGGTTGACGTTGTCCTTTTCATCCAGCTCATCTATGTAAACAATTTTTTCAGGGCTGCAGAGGGTGCAGCCGCCGATGGCGGAACAGGCTTCCCCGATTCCCTCCGGCAGGTGGTTATCTCCGAAGTGGCTGCACACCGGGGCAAAGTAATCTTTATCCCTGGGCACGATGGTTCCTGCCCCGACGCCTCCTTCGGGCTGCCGGGCAATACCATCGCCGTTGCGCTCCGGGTAAAGCCCGGAGTCCACAAAATGACCCGCCGCCACGGCATTGAAATAGCCCATTTCGGCTATTTCCTCCATGAACAGGACGGCCCTTTCCTTTAGCTCCCTTACTTTATCCCCCAGAATGCCGTCCCTTTTAACCGACACCATATCCTTTATGCCGTCCAGCCCTAAAAGGGCCTGCTTGGCGGTCTCAACGGCGGCGATGCTGTTGAAGTGCCAGGGGACGTTGCGCCCTTCATCTGGTGTGATGGTGCTCTGGACATCGGCCGACGTCAGCCTGGATATTAAAGTATTTAAAACATGGTTTACTGTGGCCTCCCTGGTGTCTGACTCAATGTACCTGGTGTTCATCTGGGCCCTTATTTTAAAATTGCTGAACAGCTCCCGCAAAGCCACCGCGTAGGGAAGGTCGATGCCCAGGCAGGGGGCCGGTGTGGCTGTGGGTGGCACGGTGCTGAGCAGTATGTTTTCCGGCAACATGCCGGCCGCCATTGAATAAGCGCAGTTAATGGCGTGCTGCACCAAAAGCTCGGGCATTACCTTCCAGGCCTCCCGGGCAGTGGCGTTGGCGTTATGGGCGCCGTCGATCTGGGCCATGCCTGCGCCGGTCATTATTTTCTTGGCTTCGGCGGCGTCAACAAAGGAGCGGACCATGTTTACGTTCCGGTATAAAACGTTGTACTGGGGGTCCTGGTGGGCGCCGTTGACACCCTCCTCGGCGAACATAACCGCAATTTCCGGGCCGGCCACACCGCTGACGTAGGAATGAAGGTTAACCGGCCTGCCCACCTCATCTTCAATCATGTCCAGGGCCTTGCGGCTGGCCCTGATCTGCTTGCGGCTTATGGGAACCCCTCCCACGCCCTCGGGGGTGCCCTCGATAAGCCCGTCAAAATGGCTCTGGCCTGCCGTCCTGATGACCATTATGTGGTCGGCCCCATGCCAGGCGGCCATCCTCATCCTGCGGATGTCATCCTCAAAACGTCCCGATGCTATCTCCGAGGTGATGTTGCATTCCGGCTGGGGGTCTATATTGCCGAAGTATTTGGCGGCCGGCAAGGGAATGCTGCGCGTCAAGTCCTCCGATATGTTTTTATATACAAAAGGCCCCACCTGCCTGGGTCCGGCGCTTTTGCGCCAGTGCCAGCCCTTCCGGCGCGGGCGGTAATGATCTAAATCCTGCAGTATGTTTTCTATGTTTAATTTTTCGTTGGGTTCAATTTTGTGTTGCATTTTAATTCCGCACCCCCTGCCACAAATTTTCATTGCCTGTAGTACCGCGTTATGCTGAATAGATGTCGGGATTCCGACCTCTGAAACTATTTTGCTCCGAATATAGAGCTGACCTGCTCCCAGTGGCGGCCCTGGGCCAACTCGGATCCGGCCTGTTTAACGTCAACCCCCAGGCGGCGGGACAGGCGCCAAATCACATTGCCGGCTCCCTTTCCCAGCAGCCCCAGCCCGGTAATTTTTTGCACAATGGCGGTGGCGTCCTGGCTTGATATGCCCATACGAAGCAGTACGGACCTTTCCAGGGAAGGGGAGGTGTGGGTGCGGGCCAGTTCTATAAGCGGCTGTACAATGGTTTCCGCCAGATCCCAGAAGCGCCGGTGCAGTTCTTCCTCACTCAGGTGGGCCAGCTTTTTTCTTCTTTCCGCAAAATCGTCGGGCCTTTCAATCACAGTATTCACCCCTTATGATTGGTACTGTACGTTAAAGCCTGATTCTACAAGCATTGTCCGCAACTGGTCCGGGCTGGTCCTGGTCTCTTCGCTCAAAAACTGGAGTTCTTCCCGGCTCACAGAGGTTAAGCCGGCCCGGCCAAGGGCGTTTTTAAGATAGGACCGGCGCAGTTTATCCAGGGAAATATCCCTGGCCGTAATCTGTGCGGGGTGTTCGGGGATGACAATGCACTCTCCGGGTTTGTTTTTCACAGGGTCGCCGCGCCTTACCTCCACGCCGTTTTGCCGGGCGAAGGTCAGCTGTGCGGCGGGGTGCTTGCCGGCCCCGGTGTATTCAGTCTCCTGCACTACAATTATCTGGTCCCGGTCCATTTCCCGGGCCAGGGCAAAGGCGGCGGCCAGAGACGTGTTGCCGGCCGGCCCCCGTTCCATTCCTTCAAGCTGGGCCAGCATTTCCGTTATGTAAAAAACCTCTCCCTGGGTTACCGTCACATACCTGTCAAGGTAGCGGAGGGGCCTGGCCGCGTTGATGGGCACGTCGGCCCTGTCCGGCTGGGTGGCGAAGGGTATTCCGAACCCGGTATGCCCGGTGGTGAAGGATTTGCGGTTAAAATCACGGTCGGAGGCCATGTGCAGCCCGCTGAGGTCGACGCTGGCCCCTATTATTCTGGTGTTTTTGCAGCCGCATTTCAGTAATCCCCTGGCTGTGCCCGTAACGTTTCCTCCGCCGGCATGGGTGATAACCACCGCGTCAGGATGGCGGTTAAACCTGCTTTTTATTTCTACGCCCACTTCAAAGCCCAGGGTTTCAATGCCGGCCACACTGTACGGGGTGTAAAGGGATGCGTTGAAGAACCCTGTCTCCTCCAGCACCAGCAAAAAGGTATAGAATAATTCCGGGCCCACGGTGAGCTGTATGACCTCGGCTCCCAGGGCTTCACACTTGCGCGCCTTTTCCAGTATTTCAGGCTGCCCCACCCCGCGGCTGTCGTACACTTCCTGCACCACAATGCATTTAAGGCCGGCCATAGCCGCCTGGGAGGCCACCGCCGCCCCGTAATTGCCGCTGGTGGCGGCCATCACCCCGGGGTATCCCAATTTTTTTGCCTGGTGGATTGACAATGACGCCCTTCTTTCCTTGAAGCTTCCGGAGGGGTTTGCCGCTTCATCCTTTATAAATATGCGGGCGCCTTTTCCCTTGTGGGAAACGGCCCGGACAAGGTCTGTAACGTTGCGCAGCTCGATGAGGGGGGTATTGCCGACGTGGGTGCGGCGCTGTATGCCATGCACTTCTTCCAGTGAATAGCCCACGTCACTCAGCATTGCCTCGTAATCAAACACAAGGGGGCCTTTCTTGTACCTGGTATAGTCGATGCCAACCGCTTTTCTCATTATTTCATTGCTGCGGCTCATTACAGCCAGGTAGCCGCGGTCCTTAACGTCAGCCATCGATTATCCCTTCTTCCCTTGCTTTTTGCAGCAGTGCCCGGAGTTCAATCCCGATAGTACTCAATTCACGTACATGCCCTCCGAAATCATGCTGACAGCCGGGCTCCACCGCCAGCAGCGCGCCCTTTAATTTACGGCCGGTCACGGTGGTGACGGTCACCTCATCCCCGGCCCGGGCGTCGTCATCGATAAATCCCTTTGTCCTCATTTCCAGCGGAACCCCCTGTGTTTCCTCCGGCACCTGGGGAGCCCTCCGGCCGGCCGGCAGGACCACCTGGTGTATTTCCACCCACTGGCCTTTTCTGGCCTTTATTATTTCAGTCATCTATCGCACCACCATTTCATAATCAACTTTTCCTGGCCATTTTAAAGACGTCTCCCATGAGGGCCGCCGGTACAGGCAGGTCGTTCATTGTCAATAATCCCGGGGCTGCGCTGATTACCCTGGGAATCATGTTTACCGATACGGCGATGGTCCCGGTGCCGCCCGGGATTTCCGGTTTGATTGCCATATTGATGTTGGGGGTGCCTGTAATCTCGATATAGTCCCCGGTCTCAACTCCCTCTGCCTCGGGACGTATCTGCTGCGGGTGCACCAGCTCTATTACAACTACGCTGTCCCTGTATGCCCGGGCAGTGTGCCTGCACCCGGCCACATTTCCGGGCTCCACTTTTATGTAAGGCGTTTCGCGGTAAACACGGGTGGTGATGGGCTCACGGGTTTGCTCCACCCGGTCGATTTTCCATCCCAGCGCATTGGCTATCAGCATCACTGACTCGTTGAAACCTATATGGCCCACGATGGTTCCGTTTTCCAGTCCCTTTTTAAATTCCTCCGGCGTGGTCCCCACTCCCTGGGTGCGCATGACAGTGGCGCCGAACTGGGAAAGGTCATTAATCCGGGTTCCCTTTATTTTCTTTACCTCGGTACATACCCCGGTCAGGGCGATGATCAGTGTGTCCAGCACGAATCCGGGGTTGATTCCGGTGCCCAGAACGCTTACCCCGTGCTTTTTGGCCAGCAGGTCTATTTCATCGGCCTCTTCCGGGTAAGAAGCCCGGGGTTCCGCCATTTCCTCTGCGATTGTAATGACGTTTAATCCGCTTTCAATGGCCAACTTAAGCTGGGGCAGCACTTCCGGGACAAATGAAGAAGTGGCCAGCAGCACTATGTCCGCAGGGGCATTGGCTATCACTTCCGGCGGGTTGCTTGAAGCAATCACGCCAATCCTCCTGTTAAGTCCCAAAATTTCTCCCAGGTCCCTGCCAACTTTAGCCGGGTTGGCGGCAATGGCGCCAACTATTTCCATGCCCTCTTTTTCAAGGACCATTTTGGCCATACCGCTGCCCATCGCCCCCAATCCCCAGTGAATAACTCTAACCTTTTCAGACACGGTCATCTCTCCTCAGTACAAATGATGTTCATCGATTACCAATACCGCAAAAAACGTGCCATGTTGTTTTAGCATGGCAGAAAGCCGCCTGGAGCGTGGTTTGAATGCCTCTTCAAGTAATAAAACCACTCTTTTAGTGCAAAATTTTTTGCATTTACATATTTTTTTGCAACCGGTTACCTTTCAGGTGCAAATATTTTTGCATCAGCATGTCCCAAAAGACTTGTCATTGCTGGAATCTCTCTAGATGGAAAGGGGGACATGTCAGGCAAATGGAAATAAATAAGCCGGTTTTCCCCTTAACTGCAGAGAACGAATGCGTTATAATCGCTATAGACGGAATATATCCCGATTGGTTGGGTTCCCTTTATTTCTGTTAACTTCTGAGTTGACTTACGAAGGCGGTATTAATGTGCTAACCGGTGAGGAGCGAATGAAGAACGTTCTTGACCTGGAAATAATTAGGAACATTTTTGATGCTTTGGAAGAAGGGGTTTTTATTGTGGACCGGGACTGCCGGATTCTGTTTTACAATAAAACCCTGTCGCGCTTTGAGGGGCTGGAGCCCGATTACGTGCTGGGCAAATCAATGTTTGAGGTGTTTCCCTCCATCACCCCCCTGGACAGCACCCTTTACCAGGTTATACAGACAGGCAGGCCTATCATCGGCAGGTTCCAGCAGTATATCAACTTCCTGGGGAGAGAGATTAAAACCGTCAACACCACCATACCCATAGTGGATAACGGGGAAGTAATCGGGGCGCTGGAGGTTTCCAGGGATATATCCGTGGTCTTGAGCCTGACCGAAAAGGTGGCTGCCCTGCAGCAGGCCGGCGGCAGGATGAAAAGGGGCAAAAGCGCCGGAATAAGGTTTTCCTTTGACGATATTGTGGGGCAAAGCAAAAAGATACGTGAGATTATCGATCTATTAAAAAAGGTTTCCCGGACGACCTCATCGGTTTTAATTTACGGTGAAACAGGAACAGGCAAAGAATTGTTCGCCCAAAGCATTCACGCCGAAAGCCCGCGCCGGGGCAGGCCCTTTATCGCTCAAAACTGCGCCGCCCTGCCGGAAAGTCTTCTGGAAGGACTTTTGTTTGGCACCACCAGGGGAAGCTTTACCGGCGCCATGGATAAGCCGGGGCTGTTTGAGCAGGCTGATGGCGGAACAATACTTCTGGATGAGATAAACAGCATGGGGCTTTTTCTGCAGGCGAAAATTTTAAGGGTTTTGCAGGAGGGGACCGTACGCAGGCTGGGGGGAAATGAGGACATACCCCTGGATGTGCGGGTAATTGCCACTACGAACGTTCACCCGGCCGCACTGATGAAAGGCGGGAGATTAAGGGAGGACCTGTTTTATCGTTTAAGCGTGATTTTCGTGGAGATACCGCCCTTGCGGGAAAGAGCGGAAGATATAGAAATACTGGCCGAACATTTTGTCAATAAATACAACCAGAAATTCAAGAAACACGTTGCCGGCTTAAGCCGGGATCTTGTAAGGATACTCCGGGAATACGGGTGGCCGGGCAACGTAAGGGAACTGGAACACGTGATTGAAGCACTGATGAATTTTGTTGACGAAGGGGAGATAACACCCAGGGAGCTTAGCTTTTTAAGCTTTGGCGCTTTTAGGAGTTTTGTGGAGAACGATCGCACCGGACAGGCATACTTTAAAAACAGGGTGGGCGATTACGAGAAGCAGCTAATCATTGAAACGCTGAGGGAAACCGGCGGAAATATCGCTCAGGCGGCCAAAAAGATGGAAATAAAGCGGCAAGCACTTCAGTATAAGTTAAAAAAATACAACATCAAAAAAGAGGACATAAGTAGTTAAACATTTATTGAAGTGCGCTTGCCATTTATGGAAAGCCCGTCCTGACACACGCATTCGGGGTCACGGGCTATGGCTCGCAGGTTGACATTTCCTTAATAACCTTGATGAGGGCCTTTTTCTCTATACGGGAAACGTAAGACCTGGAGATGTTCAGTATCTTGGCGATCTCCCGCTGGGTCTTGCGGGTGCCGTCAGTAAGGCCGAATCGAAGTTCCAGCACTTTTCTCTCCCGGTGGGTGAGGTTTTTTATCTTGCCCAGGAGTCTATACTGCTCGAATTTGTTTTCTACCAGCTCCGACACCACGTCGGCGTGGGTGCCCAGTATATCCAAAAGGTTTATCTCGTTACCCTCCTTGTCGACCCCGATGGGGTCGTAGAGGGACACCTCGGAGCGCATTTTCTTGACGAACCTCAGGTGCATCAGTATTTCGTTTTCAATGCAGCGGGCGGCGTACGTGGCCAGCCTTGTTCCCCTGTCAGGGCAATAAGTGTCGATAGCTTTTATAAGGCCGATGGTCCCTATGGAAATCAGGTCGTCGATGTCCTCGCCGCTGCTGTCGAATTTTTTAACTATGTGCGCCACCAGGCGCAGGTTGTGCTCGGCCAGCACATGCCGGGCCTTTTCATCTCCCTGGTTGAGGCGGCTTATGTATTCCGCCTCTTCGTTTTCCGACAGGGGATGAGGAAAGGTGTTGTTGGAGATGTATGATGTCAGCAGCAGTATACCGTTGGTCACCGAGAGGATCATGATTGCCCAAAGGCCGCCAAGCATCTAAGACTCCTCCCCCCAGGATACTCCAATAATTCTATGGTGGACTGACCGTTTTGGTGCCTGTCCACAGCGGGAAGGAGTTTATCAGGGGCAGGGAGAATGTTATGTAATATGTAGAAAAAGAGCGGTGAACTTAGATGATAATGGTATTGTACGGCATAAGCGAGTCCCGGGATCTTATAAGCGCCCTCAAGGAAGAGGGGTTTGGCGTCGTGGCTGTGGCGCGCACCGACTACGGCGGGCGGCTGGCCGGCGTCTGCGGGGCCGACTGGGTTGTTTCCGCGCCTCCGGACGCCGGCGGAATGACAGCCTTAATCAACAATTTGGGTGTAAAACAGGTGGTAGACGCCACTCACCCCTTTGCCAACCCCCTTTCGGCCATGGCCAGGGAATCCTGTGCCTCTCAAAAAATACCGTATATAAGGTACGGCAGGGGAGAGACCGATCTGCCCGCCAACCCTTTGATCCGGCGTGTTTACTCCTGGGAGGAGGCGGCCGAAGCCGCCTCGGTATTTGAAGATACTGTTTTTCTGACCACCGGGAGCAACAACCTGGAATTGTTCCTGCAGCACCCCGCACTGAAGGGCAGGAGGATAGTGGTCAGGGTGCTGCCCGACCACAGGGTGATAAAAAAGTGCCAGGACCTGGGGATATCACCCAGAGATATAGTTGCCATGCAGGGCCCTTTTTCTGTAAAATTGAACAAGGCCGTTTTTCAGGCTTACAAAACCGGGGTAATGATCACCAGGGACGGCGGCCCCGCCGGGGGGACGTATAATAAGGTGAGGGCGGCCTCTGAACTGAAGATCCCGGTGGTCTTAATACAGCGGGAAAAGTTGAATGTGACGGAGTTTCATGAAAGCCTCGAACAGCTGCTTAAAACGGTAAGAAAAAATGCAGCCATACAAAAATGAAGGCCGGGATGAATTATTGACTATGCAGGAAAAACCCCGGATGTCTCACTTCTTGGTTGAAAATCCGGGCAACAGATGGCTGAAGCTTTTATACCCCAAAATGTATGTGCCCTCGGTAACCTGTATTGACCCCGGGGAATTACACCAACGGGGGATTCGCTGCGTACTGTTCGACCTGGACAACACCGTGGTGCCCAGGGATAAAAACGAGCTGCCGCAGGAGGTCTCGCAGTGGATTATAAGCCTCGGGGAAAAGGGCATAAAGGTATGCGTGGTTTCCAACAATGGCCCCGGCCGGATAGGCCGTGTTGCGGGAATTGAGGACATACCGGCGGTGTGCAGGGCTGTGAAGCCCCGCAAGCACCCTTTTCGCAAGGCCATGAATATGCTGGGTGTGACAGCGGGTGAAACGGCTGTGGTGGGGGACCAGATATTCACCGATATACTGGGGGGGAACAGGCTGGGACTTTTTACCATACTGGTGGTGCCCATGCCGGGCAAAGAATACTGGGCCACCGAAATGATAAACAGGAGGCTGGAAAGGCTGGTCCTGTACAGGATCAGGCGGTCCGCCCCAGCGGGAGGTCTTTGTCCCGATGCCGGAAATAAACGGTAAGACAAGGCTGTGCGGTATATTCGGCTACCCGGTGGAACATTCATTTTCTCCGGCCATGCACAATGCCGCCTTTGAATACATGTCCGTGAACTGGGCCTACGTTCCCTTTCCGGTGAGGCCGGAGAACCTGGGGCAGGCGGTGTCGGCGGTCAGGGCGCTTAACCTGGCCGGGGTGAACGTCACGGTGCCGCACAAGCAGGCAGTGGCGGGCCTTGTGGACCATCTTTCAGATGGGGCCAGGCTTTCGGGCGCCGTAAATACAATCGTCAACGACGGCGGTATTCTCACCGGCCACAACACTGACGGCGAGGGGTTCATAAGGGCGCTAAAGGAGGAAGCCGGCATAGAGGCCGGGAAGGGGCCGGCATTGATACTGGGCGCAGGCGGTGCGGCCAGGGCGGTGGCGGCGGCCCTGGCGCTTAACGGTTGCCCCGCCGTTTTTATTGCCAACAGGTCCGGCGGCAGGGCCGGAGAGCTGTGTGAACTGATAATGAACAGCACCGGTTGCCGGGCTGAAATTTTAAACTGGCTGGAAATCCCAGGCAAGGGGAGCCGTGAATATAAGGGTTGGGCAGAGGCGCTGGGCCAGGCTTCCCTGGTGGTGCAGACAACTCCGATAGGGATGTATCCCAAAACGGACGAAGCGCCGCCCTTTCCCTTTGACTTGCTGAACAGCGGGCACGTGGTGGCGGACCTTATTTACAACCCCGGCAGCACCCTTTTCATGCAGAGGTGCGGGGCAGCCGGGGCCAGGGTATACAACGGCCTGGGAATGCTTCTGCACCAGGGTGCCATTGCCTTTGAGCTGTGGACCGGCCGGACCCCGCCGCTGGAAATAATGCGGGAGGCTTTAAAACTGGCAGTGCGGAGTTAGTATGAATTGGCATTGAGAATCCGGAATCGAAGGGTTGGAATGAGCTTTTAATTCTGAATTCTGACTCCTGACTTCTGTATTCTGACCCTAAATTTAATACTTATAAGGTGATAATATGTTGCGTTTTGTAACGGCAGGCGAGTCTCACGGGCCGGCGCTGACCGCGGTGGTGGAAAACCTCCCCGCCGGGATACCGGTTACTGAGGAATACATAAACCTTCAGCTTAAAAGACGCCAGGGCGGATATGGCCGTGGCGGGAGGATGAAAATAGAAAGCGACCGGGTGCGCTTTTTGGCCGGTGTGCGGGGGGGACTCACCCTGGGCAGCCCGGTGGCCATGCAGATAGAAAACAGGGACTGGGAGAACTGGTCCGCCATTATGGACCCCGGTTCCGGGGCAAACACCGGCGCCAGGGTTGTGACCCGCCCCAGGCCGGGCCACGCCGACCTTTCCGGGGCAATCAAGTACGGCCACAGGGATATAAGGAATGTGCTGGAGAGGGCCAGCGCCAGGGAGACCGCCGCCAGGGTGGCCGTAGGCACTTTGGCCAGGAGGTTCCTGGAGGATCTGGGGGTAACAGTGGTGGGGGCCGTGGTGAGTATAGGCCCGGTGACATCAGTTGTCCCGGATATCCCGCCGGGAGAGCTGGTTGCGTTGTTGTCCCCTTCGTCTCTGATGTGTGCAGACCCGGGGGCCGAGGAAGCCATGAAGGCCGAGATAGACAGTGCCAGGGAGCAGGGAGACTCACTGGGAGGGGTATT
>JBMOPB010000078.1:0-48622 GCA_049325055.1 Bacillota bacterium | reverse complement strand
ACCTGCATTCGGCTGGAGACCGTGCTGGTCCAATTCAAATAAAGGCCGTAGAAATTTTGCGGCCTTTTTGTTTTGGTCGGGACATTTGGTGACAGCCAAATAGACAAAGAATAAGTTTAAAAGTTAAGGGCCAGGCACCATCACAAAGTTTGTATCAAATTTGATGCAGCGTATCAGGTTTGAACTGCATATTGACACATACTTGAGACATTTGATAAGCCATTCTGCCTGTCGATTAACGGTAATGGCTTGCTTTTTTAATTGGTACATTTTTTGCTAAATACTATCAGACAAGTTTTAATTTTACAGTAAAGGTCACTAAACAAATGTAGCAACCAATACCTCAATCCGGAGGGTGATTCCGTGAGCGAACAGATAAATGATGTGCAGGTGGGTCAGGAAAACGATTTGACACATTTATTGAAGGTGGCTCATTACCTGCGTCAGGTGCTGGGCCAAGATCCATCATACTCGGTATCGGATACGGAGAAGTATATCTACCATTCCTCCAGTGAAAAGCTAAAGCTGGGGCTAAAGGCCGGAGATGCCATAAAACCCGGGAGTATTGCCGAAACCTGTATTAAGACGGGAACTCGGGTGGTTAAAAACATACCCAGGGAGGTTATGGGCACCCCCTTCATCGGCATCGGCATACCAATAAAGGATGATAAAAAGGTTTTAGGCACCATCGCCATCGGAATCCCCATCGATACCCAGGAAAAGGTCAGCAAAATGGCCGAGGATCTGAACCACTCCCTGGGCGGCATAATTATCAGCAGCAACAACCTGATGAGCGCCTCGGAGCAGCTGGCAGCCACGGCCCAGGAACTGGCCCAAAACACTTCGGGGATCAGCAGCGACATCAAGGAAATGGACAACGTTATCGAGCTGATTAAAGAGGTTTCCGACCAGACACACCTGCTGGGACTGAACGCAGCCATTGAGGCCGCCAGGGCGGGCGATCAGGGAAAGGGATTCAACGTGGTGGCTGGAGAAATCCGTAAGCTGGCCGCCAAAACCAACAGCTCAGTTAAGGATATAAGCGGCAAGCTGAAAAAGATACAGGAAACGGTGCTGGACTTGAATAATCAGATCCAGCAGGTTTCCTCGGTTTTTCAGCACCAGGCTTCCTCAGCGGGGGAAATAGCCTCCAGAATTGAGCAGCTGGGATCGATGTCAGAGGAGTTGGCAAAACTGGCAGACGATCTGGTGAGATAATTTTTTAAAGTGATGGCCGCGGGATTCCACCTGCGGCCATTTGCTTTCGATTTAAAAACTTATATCTTTGGTACCCGGTACCAAGCGCCTTTTGAGTAAAAAGCGCCGGGCTTTTGGCCCGGCGCTTGGCGTTTGTTGTTCTTTACTTGAAGAGAAGCGGCCCGATGATCAGGGAGATGGTACCGGCAACCTTGATCAGCGGGTTCATGGCAGGACCGGAGGTGTCCTTGCAGGGGTCACCTACGGTGTCACCGATAACAGCAGCCTGGTGAACCGGGTTGGGCTGTCCGTCGATCTTTTTGCCGCCCAGGTTTCCGGCTTCAATCCATTTCTTGGCGTTGTCCCAGGCACCGCCGGCGTTGGCCAGGAAGAGGGCCAGCAGAACACCGGTGGCGGTCATGCCGGAGAGGAATCCGGCCAGAGCCTTGGCGCCGAGGCCGAAGCCAACGATAAGGGGAACACCTACGGCCAGGATGCCGGGGGCGATCATCTTGCTGATGGCGGCGCCGGTGGCGATGCTAACGCAGCGGGCATAGTCGGGTTTTCCGGTCCCGTCCATAATGCCGGGAATTTCACGGAACTGGCGGCGCACTTCGTTAACCATACCGAATGCGGCCTCACCAACGGCCCTCATGGTGATGGCGGCCACCAGGAAGGGAACGGCGGCGCCGATGAAGATACCCACAATAACCATCGGGTCATTGAGGTTTACAACCAGGGTCCAGTGATCGCCGACCTTGGTCAGCACACCAGCCTTCTGCAGGGCAACGCTTCTGACAACCTCGTCGATATACGCCTGGAACAGGGCCAGGGCGGTCAGAGCCGCGGAGCCGATGGCAAAGCCCTTGGCGATAGCGGCGGTGGTGTTACCAACAGCGTCAAGTTTATCTGTTTTCTCACGGACTTCGTGAGGCAGCTCGGCCATTTCGGCGATACCACCGGCATTGTCAGCCACGGGACCGAAGGAGTCCATGGCAACCACCATTCCGGCGGTGGACAGCATACCCATGGCGGCCATGGCGATACCAAAGATGGCATACTTGGCGTCCACCCAGCTTGCGGCCCAGAAGGCGAACCAGATGGCAAAGGCGAATACCAGCATGGGGATGAAAACGGACTCAAGACCCACAGCCAGACCGTGAATAACGTTTGTGGCCGGTCCGGTCTTGGAGGCCTCGGCGATTCTCAGGCAGGGCTTCTTGGCGTTGGAAGTGTAGAACTCAGTCAGTATTCCTACAAGAACGTTGACTATCAAGCCGGCCATGATGGCCAGGAAGATGCCAAGGCCAATACCTTCCTTGGCGAAGGTCCAGGTGGAAAGGAAGTATACGCCGATACCGGTCATAATGTTGGTGGCCCACAGACCTACGTTGAGAGCGGCCTGGGGGTTGCCGTCTTCACTGGTGCGCACGAAGAATGTACCGATGATTGAGGCTATAATACCCACCGCGCCAACTACCATGGGGAACAGGGCGCCCTTCAGCCCGAAAAGGCTGTTGCCCAGTATCATGGCGGCGATGGTGGTGGCTGCGTAGGACTCAAACAGGTCGGCGCCCATACCGGCGGTGTCACCGACGTTGTCACCCACGTTGTCGGCGATGGTGGCCGGGTTGCGCGGATCGTCCTCAGGAATGCCGGCCTCAACCTTACCAACCAGGTCGGCACCCACGTCAGCGGCCTTGGTGTAAATACCGCCGCCGACCCGGGCGAAGAACGCGATGGCGCTGGCGCCGAAGGCGAAGCTGTTAATAACTGTGGCATTACCGAAGACTATAAATAAGGCCGAAACGCCCAAAAGCCCCAAGCCTGCAACGGAGAGGCCCATGACTGCGCCGGCCCTGAAGGAAACGTTTAGAGCCTTGCCAAGACCAACACTGCGGGCGGCTTCCGCCGTTCTGGCGTTGGACTTGGTGGTGCTGTTCATTCCGATGTATCCTGCGATGGCCGAGCAAACGGCGCCAACCAGGAACGAAATGGCCATCGGCGCACCCATAGGGGTAAAGAATAATAATACAAAGATTATGAGCGCAAACGGAATCAGAGTCTTGTACTGCCTGTTCAGATAGGCCATAGCGCCTTCTTGAACGGCCTCGGAGATCTGTTTCATCTTGGGAGTTCCCATGGACTCCTTCATGATGCTGGCCATGGTGAACAGGGCAAAAAGCAGCGCGGCGGCGCCCGAAGCAGCTCCTATCCAAGCCAGTTGCATTGACTCTTGCACTTATAAACCCTCCTCTTCCCCAATTACTTTAATCAGGCCAAAAACACTAAAAACCAGGCATGCGAAGACAAAGAATCATTTCCAGAAAATCTGTAATCCCAATACTAAAGACGTTACCGCAAACAAAACACCCACCACGATTGTAACCTTGCCCAGCAACTCGTCCATTCCTTTTTTCTTGCCAAAGAATGTCTCGGCGCCTCCGGCAATGGTCCCGGACAGGCCGGCGCTTTTTCCTGACTGCAGCAAAACGGCGGCGATAACTGCAATGGACACAACTACATGCAGAGCGGTCACCAGGCCTTTCAGCACAAAACTTCACCTCCTCCAACATTCCATATAAATGTAATTATAGCACGGCGTATATGAAATGACAATTGTACAGCCTTTAATTTTGGGACAACTGCCATTTCAGCCTCAAAAAACGACCGGTCAACCCTGAAAAATGCTTATCGGCGATAATTGTGCCTCAATTCCCGGAAAGGTTGTTCAGGAGAACTTCTTTCACAGGCGGCGGAGGCAATAAAGTGAGGCTGTTCCTTTATAAAGGGCCGCCTCGCCCAGCTCCTCCTCGATGCGGATAAGCTGGTTGTACTTTGCCACCCGGTCGGTCCTGGAGGGCGCCCCGGTCTTGATCTGGCCTGCGTTTGTGGCCACCACCAGGTCGGCTATGGTTACGTCCTCGGTCTCTCCGGAACGGTGGCTTACCACGGCGGTATAGCCTGCCCGCTTTGCCATTTCAATGGCGTCGAGGGTCTCGGTAAGGGTCCCGATCTGGTTGACCTTTATCAGTATTGAGTTGGCAACCCCGGACTCAATCCCCCTGGAGAGCCTTTCGGTGTTGGTGACAAACAGGTCGTCCCCCACCAGCTGAACCCTGTTCCCAATCCTTTGGGTCAGTTCTTTCCAGCCCTCCCAGTCGTCTTCGGCCAGGCCGTCCTCTATGGATATAATGGGGTATCTGTCCAGCAGCCCGGAGAAGTAGTCTATCATTTCGCCGGAGGTGTGTCCGTTTCCTTCAAAAATGTATTTCCCGTCCTTGAAAAACTCGGTGGCGGCGCAGTCAAGGGCCAGGGCGATATCCTGTCCCGGCCTGTACCCGGCCTTTTGTATAGCCTCCACTATAACGGCCAAAGCCTCCTCGTTTGATCCCAGGTTAGGGGCGAAGCCTCCCTCGTCCCCCACGGCGGTGTTGAGCCCTTTTGATTTAAGCACTTTTTTTAGCTGGTGGAACACCTCGGCGCCCATGCGCAGGCCTTCCCGGAAGCTGGACGCGCCCACAGGCATCACCATGAACTCCTGTATGTCCACATTGTTGTCGGCATGCTTTCCACCATTCAGTATGTTCATCATGGGAGTGGGCAAAACCTTGGCGTTGACCCCGCCCAGGTACTGGTGCAGGGGAAGCCCGTACGACGCCGCAGCAGCCTTGGCGCCGGCCAGGGAAACGCCCAGTATGGCGTTGGCCCCCAGTTTGCCCTTGTTTGGGGTTCCGTCCAGCTCCATCAGAGCCTTGTCCAGAACCACCTGATCGGCCGCGTCGAACCCCAGCAGCTCGGGGGCGATAATGTTATTGACGTTTTCAACCGCCGTGAGAACTCCTTTCCCGAGATAGCGCCCGGGGTCGTCGTCTCTTAATTCCACCGCCTCGTAAGCCCCGGTTGAGGCCCCGGACGGGACGGCTGCCCGGCCCAGGGTGCCGTCCTCCAGCACTACGTCCACCTCAACGGTGGGGTTGCCCCTGGAATCCAGTATTTCCCTCGCAAAAATATCGACTATAGTGGTAGACATACTTTCCCTCCTGTATGAAATTTCCATTAATTCTCTTCCCTCAAGATTAAACTGCTTCCGGTCATTTCCGCCGGTTTCTCCAGCCCCAGAAGGTCCAGCACTGTGGGTGCCACGTCTTCCAGGCTGCCGGGCCTTAGCTTCATATTCTCAAACCGCCGGCTTACCAGAATAAATGGAACCGGCTCGGTGGTGTGGGCGGTCACCGTGTTGCCGGCCTCGTCCCTCATACATTCGGCGTTGCCATGGTCGGCCGTGATTAACGCAACCCCGTTTTTCTGCAAAACTGAGTCCACAACCCTGCCCAGGCACCTGTCCACCGTTTCCACGGCCTTGACGGCAGCCTCCATGTCCCCTGTGTGACCCACCATGTCAGGGTTGGCATAATTCATTATAATTACGTTATAATGGTCAAACTGGATCTGCCCTAAAAACTCCTCCGTGACTTCAACGGCACTCATCTCGGGCTTCTGGTCGTAGGTGGCAACCCTGGGCGAGGGTATCAATATCCTTTCCTCACCGGGATAAGGGGGCTCAACCCCCCCGTTGAAGAAAAAGGTTACGTGGGCGTATTTTTCGGTTTCGGCCAGCCGCAATTGTTTGATGCCGGCGTTGCTCAGCACTTCCCCCAGTGTGTTTCTCAACCGCTGGGGCCTGAATGCCACCGGCGCCTCTATTGTTTTATCATACTGGGTCATACACAGATAATACAGGTTTTCTACGGGCGCCCCACGGTTAAATCCCTGGAATTCCCTGTCCACAAAAGCGCGTGTCAGCTGGCGGGCCCTGTCCGGACGGAAATTGAAGAAAATAACGGCATCGCCGGGTTTTACGGTGGCCACCGGGCTGCCCGCGCTGTCCTCTATGACGGTGGGCTGCACAAACTCATCGGTTTCACCGCGTCCGTAGGATTCGGCAATGGCTGCCCCGGCCGACTGCGCCTTTAGCCCCTGTCCGGCCGTAATCGCCCTGTAAGCCCTCTCGGTCCTGTCCCAGCGGCGGTCCCGGTCCATGGCGTAATAACGCCCCATCACGGTGGCTATTTTGCCCGTTTTCAATTCTTTTATTTTTTGTTCCAGCTGCTCCACGTATTCCCGGGCATTGTCCGGAAGTACATCCCTTCCGTCGAGAAAGCAGTGTATATAAACCTTTTCCAGCCGGTGCCGCCTGGCAAATTCCAGAAGGGCAAAAAGATGGGTTATATGGCTGTGCACCCCGCCGTCGGACAAAAGCCCCATAAGATGGAGCGACCCGTCGTTCCTTAGCGCATGGTTTGCCGCCTCCAGGAACATGTCGTTCCGGAAAAAGTCCCCGTCCTTTATGGACTTTGAAATCCGGGTAAGCTCCTGGTAAACTATCCTGCCCGCCCCCATGTTCAGGTGGCCCACCTCGGAATTTCCCATCTGGCCTTCAGGCAGTCCCACATCCTCCCCCGAACAGCTCAGGGTGGTGTGGGGATAGTTTTTCAGATAGCCGGTCATGTTGGGTATGCTGGCCCCGGCTATGGCGTTACCCTCGGCCACATCCCTCAGTCCCCAGCCGTCAAGTATCACCAGCGCCAGCGGCCCCTTGAATCTGGTCAATAACCTTTCCTCCTGGTTCAGACTGCTTTTACGGCTGCCTCAATTATGGCCGCAAAACTCTTAACGTCCAGGCTGGCACCCCCCACCAGCGCCCCGTCTATGTCGGGCTGCGCCATAAGCCCGGCCGCATTATCAGGTTTAACGCTTCCCCCGTAAAGTATACGGATCTTCCGGGCGGCATCCGCACCCAAAATCTCCCCCAGCAAGTCCCTGATAAAACGGTTTACCTGCTGGGCGTCGGAGTCCGACGCCGTCCGGCCGGTTCCTATGGCCCAGACCGGCTCGTAGGCGATTACAATGCTGTCCGCCTGTTCCGCCGCAAGCCCGGCCAGCGACCCCCTTACCTGGGCTTCCACCACCTTTTCGGTCTCTCCGGCCTCCCTTTCAGAAAGAACCTCCCCCACGCACACTATGGGCGCAAGGCCGTGGGCCAGGGCGGAAGCGGCCTTGGCGCTGACTTCCCTGTCCGTTTCACCGAAATACTGCCTTCTCTCCGAGTGTCCCAGTATCACGTAGCCGCAGCCGGCATCCTTCAGCATAATGGGGGAAACCTCGCCGGTAAAGGCCCCTTCGTCCTTATGGTACATATTCTGTGCGCCCAGTTCCACCGGGCTTCCCTCCAGGGCCGTGGAAACCGCGGACAGCGCCGTAAAGGGCGGGCAGATCACCACCCGGCATCCCCCGGGGATTTCCCGGGCCTTTAAATCCCCGGCAAAGCGTACGGCTTCACCTATGGTTTTATACATTTTCCAGTTTCCTGCTATAATTGGCGTACGCATGACATCACTCCTATTTATCCTGTAAAACGGCAAGGCCGGGCAGTTTCTTGCCCTCCAGGAACTCCAGGGACGCCCCCCCACCGGTGGAAATATGAGATATGCGGCCGGCCACTCCCGCCTTTTCCACTGCGGCCGCCGAATCCCCGCCTCCCACAATGGTTGTGGCCCCGCTTTCGGCCAGAGCCCTGGCAACGCTGAAGGTGCCCTGGGCAAAGGGCTCCATCTCGAATACCCCCATGGGGCCGTTCCAGACCACTGTATTTGCCTTCTTCACGGCCTCGCCGAACAGGCGGGCACTTTCCGGGCCTATGTCCAGCGCCATCCAGTCTTCGGGTATTTCCTCCACCTTTACCGTTTTTCTTTCGGCCTCGGGATCGGCGGCCCTGGAGATTACAAGATCCACCGGCAGCATCAATTTAACCCCGCCGGCTTCGGCTTTATCCATCAGCTCCCGGGCCAGGTCAACCTTGTCCCCCTCTAAAAGGGATTTACCCATGTCGTACCCCTTTGCCTTGAGGAAGGTATTGGCCATGCCTCCGCCAATAATAAGGGTGTCCACTTTTCCCAGCAGGTTTCCTATCACTGCTATTTTGTCGGAAACCTTGGCTCCGCCGATAATGGCCACAAAGGGCCTTTCGGGATCCGACAGTGCCCTGCCCAGCATTTCTATTTCCTTCTCCATAAGGAATCCGGCCACACCGGGAATTACACGTGCAACTCCCTCGGTGGAGGCGTGTGCCCTGTGGGCGGCGCCAAAGGCGTCATTGACGAACACATCGGCCAGTTCCGCAAGAGCCCTGGCGAACCTCTCCTCGTTCTTTTCCTCCTCGGGGTAAAACCTCACATTCTCCAGCATCAGTGCTTCCCCGTCCTGAAGCTGTGCCACAGCACTGCGGGGCAGTTCCCCGACGGCCTCTTCCACCAGTGCCACCTTTTGGCCCAGCAAATCTTCCAGCCTGCGGGCCGCCGGTTTCAAACTGTATTTTTCATTAAAAGCTCCCTTGGGGCGCCCCAGGTGTGATGCCAGAATCACCCTGGCCCCCTTTTCCAGCAGATAGCGGATTGTGGGCAGCGCCGCCCTGATACGGGTATCGTCGGTGACATTTCCGTCTTTGTCCAGTGGAACGTTGAAGTCCACCCTCACCAGCACCCTTTTCCCGCTAACTTCTACGTCCCTGATACTTTTTTTATTCACGCGCTTTCCCCCCTGTATTCTTTTTATCCGGGGTGACCGGTACAAAAAGACAGACCGGCCTGCCTCGACCGGTCTTAATCTCGAATAACAGGACCCTTTTTATTTTGCTACAAACCCTTGAATGCCATGTATTCAACAAGATCCACAATCCTGTTGGAATACCCCCACTCGTTGTCGTACCAGGCCACTACTTTAACCATGTCGTCCTCCATAACCATGGTGGAGAGGGCGTCAACGATTGAAGAGTGGGGGTCGCTGTTATAGTCAGCCGAAACCAGAGGCAGTTCGCTGTATGCCATGATGCCTTTCAATTCATTTTCCGATGCTTCCTTAAGTGCGGCGTTTACTTCATCCTTTGTGACCTTGCGGCCTGTCTGGGCCACCAGGTCCACCACGCTGACATTTGGAACCGGAACCCTCATGGCAAAACCGTTGAGCTTGCCCTTCAGCTGGGGAAGCACCAGGGCCACAGCCTTGGCAGCGCCGGTGGTGGTGGGAATTATGCTGGTAATGCCGGACCGGGCCCGCCTCATGTCACGGTGGGGCATATCCAGAATCTGCTGGTCATTGGTCACGGCATGCACCGTGGTCATCAATCCCTTTATTATGCCGAATTTTTCATCGATAACCTTGGCCACCGGGGCCAGGCAGTTGGTGGTGCAGGAAGCGTTGGACACCACGGTGTGAACCGCCGGGTTATAATCGCTGTGATTGACTCCCATCACCACAGTAAAGGCGTCCCCCTTGGCCGGCGCCGTAATAACAACTCTCCTGGCCCCTGCTTTGAGATGAAGCGCCGCGTCCTCCGGCTTGTTGAATTTCCCGGTGGACTCAACTACTATATCTACCCCCAGTTCACTCCAGGGCAGAGTGGCAGGATCCTGAACGGCCAGCACCTTGATTTCCCGGCCGTCTACCTGGATGGAATTTCCTGCCCCCTGTATGTCATTATCCAGCTTACCATGTATGGTATCATATTTCAATAGGTGCGCCAGAGTGCCGGCAAACTTGTCATCAGCCGGCAAGCGCCTGGATTTGTGGTTCACGGCGACAACTTCGATACCGGGCCGCCTGAGGGCCACCCGAAGCACGTTGCGCCCAATTCTGCCAAAACCATTGATGCCAATACGTACAGTCATTGTTAACACCCGCTCCCTGATTAGTATGTTATAGTTAACAAATTATCTTAATTATGACATTCTATTCGATTAAAAAGCAATAGATTCCTGCTCACTGTATACAATTTAGTAAAAATAATAAAAACAAGGGCGACAGCTCTCACCATTATACGACAAAAAAATAAAGAGCACACCCTGGGGATGTGCTGATCTTTTGGACTAATATCTTTTTCTTTTCCTGATTGGTGCGATTCCCAGCTCGTCGCGGTACTTTGCCACCGTGCGCCGGGAGATTATTATATCCCGGCGTCTTAATATCTCCACTATCTTCTGGTCATTATAGGGTTCCTTGGTGTCTTCCGAGGCCACGATCTCTTTCAGCATCTTCTTTATGGACTCGGCGGAGGCCGAGGTCCCGGTGGTGCTGTTCAGCCCGGAGCTGAAGAAATATTTCATTTCCAGAACACCCTGGGGGGTCTGGATATACTTGTTGGAAGTGGCCCGGCTTACTGTGGATTCGTGCAGCCCGACTATATCGGCCACTTTTTTCAGATTGAGGGGTTTTAAATACTTCACGCCCCTCTCCAGGAAGTCCCTTTGTAAATCAACCAGACAATTGGCCACTTTATATAATGTCATCCTCCGCTGTTCGATACTGCGCAAGAGCCAGATGGCGGAGTTAAGCTTGCTTTCCACGAACCTGCGGGTCTTGGGGTCGGAGTTTCTGTCCTGGTTCAGCACCGACCGGTAAGTGGAGCTAATGGTAATCCTGGGTATGGAATTATCATTTATCAGTATTACGTAATCCCCTTCCACTTTTTCCAGCACCACGTCGGGCACAATGTACCGTGTATCGTTGGGGTTGCTGAAATTGCGGCCGGGCTTGGGATCGAGGGTTTTAATTATGTCAGTTACCCTCTGCACCTCCTGCACGGTGACACCCAGTACCTGGGCCATTCTCCCCAGTTTGCCCTTGGCCAGGTCCACCAGGTGGCCTTTAATGACCTGTCGAAGCAGGAGGTCCTCCATCCCCTTCTGGTCCACCTGTATCAGCAGGCATTCCTCAAGGCTTCTGGCGCCCACTCCCACGGGGTCAAAAGTCTGAATGACGGCCAGAACCCTCTCGACCTCCTCCACCGACACTCCCAGGTGCCTTGCCGCCTCCTCCACGGAAATCTGCAGATAGCCGTTCCCATCTATGTTTCCGATCAGGTACTCTCCTATTTTTCTCTCTTTTGGTCCACACCGGCTCAGGCTTAGCTGGAACATGAGGTGTTCCGTCATGGTGGGAACCTGCCTTACAAAGTTCTCGTAGCTATATCCCACCTGATCGGGCACTCTCTCTATTCTCGGCAGCCCCAGGTCGCTGCTGTCCGAAAAATATTCCTGCCATTCCACATCAAAGTCCCCGGTCTGTCCCGACTCTCCCCCTTCTTCACGTGCAATGTCGGCTTCACCGTTTTCATGGCTGTCATCTTTCAGTTCCAGAAGAGGGTTTTCCTGAAGCTGCTGCTCAATGTACATGCCCAATTCCAGGGAAGAGAGCTGCAAAACAGTGATGGCCTGGCGCAGTTCTGGGGTCATGATTAATTTTTGTGTCTGTTCCATATGGAGACCATAACCCATGCGCATGCCCTTCACTCCCTACTTGTGAATGGATAATCAGCCGAAAAACTATTTAAAACATTCTCAACTTAATCTTTTATTCTCTGCAGGCCGCCTGTTTTCCTGCCACAGCTTTCTTGTTACCAGCATATTCACAATGCCGTTGTTTAATCACAGTTTGCTCCCCGACAGCTTTTTCCGGGGCATAAGCAGCAATAAAAAAACAATAAGGCCGGAGAGGACCGCCGCCGAGTATAGAGCCAGGGTCAACTGTCCCGCCTCATACAGGTACGGGTAAATTCCCAGGTGGTAGTCCAAAAAGTCGTTTATAAACATCCATAAAGCCGTTCCGGCAACAACCGGCAGCGTTATGACGCCGGCGTTCCTGAGGTATATAATGCCCTGGGCGGCCATACCAAGGTGTGAAACCCAGAGCATCGCCGCCTTGAATTCCACCCCTCCCCCGGTTCCCCAGAAATGGCTGATTATTATCACTGCCCACAGGCCGTATTTAATACAGCCGGTAAACGCCACCACGCTGAGGAAAGCGTTCCTGTAACCCAACAGGGACAGCGCCAGCACAACGGAAAAAAGGGTGGTGGAAAGTGGGCTGTCCGGCACAAACAGCCACAGCTTCCGGGATGTGGCCGCCAGTTGTCCCGCATACCAGTAGTAGCCGTAAACCGATCCAGGAATATTTACCGCCAGCAATAAAACAACGTACCTGAACTGCCAGGGATGGTTTAAAAAAGAGTTCCAGTGATGTTTTAACAAATGGCATATTTTTTTCATTCTTTAAAACCCTGAACACGGGAGGGCCGCCCCTGTCTAATTGAAGCAGCCTCTTTGGTCCGGTTGGCCACACGGGCCGGAACCCCGGCCACCAGCGCCCCCGGCGGCACATCCCGGTTCACCAGCGCTCCCGCTCCCACCACCGCCCCGTCGCCTATACGGACCCCCGGAAGTATGGTGGCATTGGCGCCGATCATTACTTCCTTTCCTATTACCACTTCCCCGGTGCGGTACTCGTGTATCAGGAACTCGTGGCACAGTATGGTGCTGTTATACCCTATCACGCAGTTGTCCCCGATGGTCACCAGTTCCGGGAAAAAGATGTCCACCATGGCGGCCAGCCCGAAGGAAACGTCTTTCCCCACCTTCATGCCGGTCCTCCTGTACAGCCACCTTTTCAGTCCCAGGGAGGGGAGGTATTTGCACAGGGTGATAATGATAAAATTATACGTCACCCTTGCCGGATGCACCGCCCTGTTCCAGATATGCAGGGAGTTTTTGCCAGGAGGGGCGGGAAAACTTTTAAGCTGCCTTTTACCGTCCATAATTACCTCTTTTTTTAAAGGAATTCAGACCTACATGCCGCATTTTTTAATTAAATCTTCTGGGCAATTTCCTCTATTTTTCTCAGACGGTGGTTGACCCCGGACTTGCCAAGCTTGGGGTCCAGCATTTCCCCCAGTTCCCTCAGGCTGGCGTCGGGGTTGTTTATCCGGGCCTCAGCCACCTGGCGCAGTGCCGGTGGGAGTTTGTCCAGCCCCATCACCGTCTTGATCCGCCTGATGCTTTCAATCTGCTGAACCGACGCGTTCACCGTCTTGTTCAGGTTTGCCGTCTCGCAGTTGACCAGCCTGTTGACCTGGTTTCTCATATCCTTGAATATTCTCTTGTTTTCAAAGTCCAGCAGCGCGTTATGCGCTCCCATTATATTAAGACAGGAAACTATCTGCTCGCTCTCTTTGAGGTATACCACGCACCAGTTTTTGCGGTTGTTTATTTTTGCGTCCAGCCGGAACCGCCTCATAAGCCTTTTTATGTCCCTGGCGTGATTTTCATTATTGGTGATTATTTCCAGATGATACGTGCCCTCAGGGTTGTTGACCGATCCGCCGCCCAGGAAAGCTCCCCTAAGGTAAGACCTCCTGCAGCATTCCTTTTTTAAAAAATCCTTCTTCACATTGTCCAGAAGATTCCCGTCCCCATCCACCAGCCCCAGGTGGGCCAGTATCTCCGAGGTCATATCCTGCGGCGCCACCCTGACCAGGTAGATATTGTTCTTTCTAAGCTTGTTCCTGCGCTGCACCAGTACTTCAGCCTGTACTTCAAAAACTTCCCTGATCAGCGAAAATATCTTGCGGGCCACTGCCGCGTTCTCGTTTAAGATGTTTATGTAAATTCGCTTCCCGCTGATATTGATGCTCCCATCCATCCTGAAAAGCGCCGAAAGTTCGGACAACTTGCAGCAGTCCTTGGATCCGGATATGCGGGCCAGCTCGTTCTTTGTTTGGGCGGAAAATGACAATTAGCTCCCCCCTTCTCTGGCATTATACCATAAACCCGCCCGGTGAAAAAAACCTCATAGAATATTCAATTAATTACACGGCTAATTGTACGGCTTGCCGGGGCGGTGTCAGGAACTCCGGTGTTTTTCCAGCTCTTCTGCAAATCGCGTGAGGTTGTAATCCCCCCTGATTCTTATTCTTTTCAGGGTAAAAGGCTGTTGGCGGAAATCCCCCAGGCCCTGTACGGTGGTGACTGCGGCCCTGTACCCGCTTTTCCGCACCATTTCCGCTATGCTGCCACTGTAATTGCCATAGGGGTAACAGAAGAATTCCACCGGCATTTTAAGCCTGGCCTCAAGGAGCCTTCTGCTCCCGGCAATTTCATGCCAGGCCTCTTCGGCGTCAACTCTTGTCAGGCGGGGATGTCTCACGGTATGAGAACCTATTGTCATGCCCCCTGCGGCCATCTCTTTGAGCTGGGGCCAGCCTGCCATTTTATTGAGTGGCTGCCTTCCGGCACTGTAATCAAACTCGTTAATCCCGCCCACGGTCCCGGCCACTACGAATATAGTGGCGGTCATACCGTATTTTTTTAGTATCGGGTAGGCATAAGTGTAATTGTCCAGGTAGCCGTCGTCGAAAGTGATGATTACGGGCCTTTCGGGCAGCGGCTTGCCCTTTTCAAAATGATCGGCGAGGTCGGCCAGGGAAATGGCGCTGTATCCGCTTTTGGACAGGTAGGCCATCTGTTTTTCAAACTCACGGGGAATGACCCTCAGCCCGTAGCTTCCTGACGCCGAATCCGGGTTTACCTTGTGGTACATCAGAATGGGAATTCCGCTATCACAGGAAGCGGCGGCCGCCCGGGCCTTTGGAACCCCGAACCAGCCGCCCGCCCCCGGGTACAATAAAGCCAACACAGGAATAATTAAAGCTGCTGAAATGAGCCTTCTGATCAGTATCAGTCATCCCCATTCCTGGCACTCAGGTCCTGGATCAGGCGGACCCTGCCCCGGGGGTCTTTCCTGCCCTTTAGAATCAGCCTGAGTATCAGTCTGGCCAGCTTGTCATGATCGTGCCTCACCACGTCTCCCACGGCAAGCAGATTTTCCGGCACCGTCTTCAGGGCCAGTTTTTCTATTTCCCTGACATCCGGAACCACCGGGATGGAGCCTTCCCTGCTGTACCGTTCCCGGAGATCCCGGGGAATATCCCCCCGGTTGACCACGATGTAGTCAACCACCCTGCCGGCATGGGACAGTATGGCCCTTACGTGAGAGCTGGCGTTATATCCATCAGTTTCCCCAGGCTGGGTCATTATATTACAGACATATATTTTAACCGCCTCAGACCTGGCTATCTGGTCGGAAAGTCCTTTCACCATAAGGTTGGGCAGTATGCTGGTATAAAGGCTTCCCGGGCCAAGCACCACTGCGTCCGCCTCGGCTATTGCCTGCAGCGCCTCAGGCAAAGGGTAGCATTCTGCCGGATTCAGAAAAACCCTACTTATACGCCCGCCGTATTTTGGTATATTTGACTCTCCGAATACAACAGACCCGTCCGAGTATTCGGCTCCAAGGGAGATGTTCTCCAGGGTGGAGGGGAGCACCTGGCCCCTGACGGCCAAAACCCTGCTCATTCCCCTTATGGCCTGGTGAAACCCCCCGGCAAGGTCGTTCATGGCGGCGATAAGCAAATTGCCCAGGCTGTGTCCCGCCAGCTCACCGGTGGAAAACCGGTACTGCAGCACGTTTTCCATCAGCGATTCCTTGTCCGCCAGGGCAACCAGGCAGTTCCTTATGTCACCCGGGGGGAGTATGCCCAGGTCGTCCCTCAGCCGGCCTGAACTCCCCCCGTCATCGGCCACCGAGACTATGGCGGTGATGTTGCTGGTATATTTCTTCAGCCCCCTCAGCAAAACAGACAGCCCGGTACCGCCTCCCAGTACAACTATCCTGGGTCCACGGTCAAGATATCTGCGGGTGTACAGCACATCCACAAGCCTTCCCCCGTCCTCCGGAGCCAGTGTGTATACTATCGATCTGAAGGCCCTGACCAGGCCGATAACTATGGCGGCCATTCCCAGTATAAACAGTATGGCCGCTCCGGGAGGGCGCGACAGCGGGCCGAAGAAACGGTCCCCCCACTCCAGGAGAAGGTACCTGGAAAGGGGCAGCAGGGAACCCACCAGGAGGGCGGTTCCGGAAACACTCAGAAAAGCCCCGGCGGCTGTCAGCAAGAGCCATCTCTTGACCTGCAGCCCGGGGTAAAACCATTTCAGGAAATTCATTGGCAATACCCCGCCTTTTTCATTATATCCCGGTGCTTGGTCCTTACGTTGTATTTCTTGCCCTTCAGGTAATCAGTCAGCTTATTGGCCAGGGCAACGGAGCGGTGAACCCCGCCGGTGCACCCTATGGCGATGGTCAGTGAGGTTTTACCCTCCTTTATATATTGCGGAACCAGAAATTCCACTAACTTAAAGAATCTCTCCATAAATTCCCCGGATATGGGTGAACTCATGACAAAATCCTGCACTTCAGGGTCATTTCCGGTCTTTGGCCTTAAATCCGGGTCATAATGGGGGTTCGGCAGGAACCTCACGTCAAACACCAGGTCGCTGTCGATGGGCAGGCCGTATTTGTAGCCGAAGGAAGCCACAATTATCCTGATGTTGGATACTGCTGCGCTGTCTCCGAAAAGGTTGTTTATCTCCTCCCTGAGCTGGCTGTTGCTCAGGGAGGAGGTGTCAATAACCTTGTGGGCCCTTCCCCTGAGGTCCTGAAGCCTGCTTCTCTCCTCTTCGATCCAGTGCAGCACGTCTCCGTCGGCGCCCAGCGGGTGGCTGCGGCGTGTTTCCTTGAAGCGGCGCAGCAGGGTCTCCCTGGAGGCTTCCAGGAACAGTATTTCATACCCTATCTCTATTTTGTCCAGCTCGCCCAGTATCTCGGTAAGTGCGTCGAAAAACTCTCCACCCCGTATGTCCACCACCAGGGCGATTTTATCCACGTCCTTTTTGGACTGGGCACACAGTTCCACAAATTTGGGAATCAGCGTGGGGGGAAGGTTATCCACGCAGAAAAAGCCAATGTCCTCCAGACTGCGCACGGCCTGGGTCTTGCCTGCGCCGGAAAGCCCCGTAACTATAACCAGTCTTTTTTTATTCATAATCAAATCCCCATTCGAGTATTTATTGTTGCATATAAAATTCTATACTTACGGGGTTTAAAAATCTATACCCGGCGAAAATTACCTGCCGGCAATTCCACCGGGTATTGTTTGGGATTGGGGATTGGGGATTATTTTCTTACCCTAACCCCTAATCCACGACCTTAGCCAGTTCACCCTTAAGATAATCGATAACTTCCACAGGGCCGGGGTCAACCCCGTAGAGGAAGGCCAGGTACAGACTGGTGTAGTCGCCGCTGTAAATGAGAGAGTATGTACGGGCCAGAAGCCCTCCCCCGCTTGCCCTGACGTCGGTGATCCCGGAAACCGATTTGCTGATTATGTTCTTTGTTATTTCTATGCGCTTCTGCACCCTGGGGTGATCCCTGTCATCCCTTAAAATAACCACGTGAATCTGCTTTAAAAGGGATTCCGGGAATTTAAAGCCCATCAGCTCGTTGTGGTTCAACTCTGGGAAAACGTTCCAGTAGGCGGGGGCCTTTGCGTTTTCGTTTATCTGTCCCTTCCACCTCTGGGCAACCACTTCGGTGGTCCCGCTGGAACCCCAGATTACCGGTATCCTGTTGTGAAGCTTCATTGCCATCTGTTTGGCCGGGTTTTTCTCGGTGGCAACCTCAGGCTTCAAGTGGTCGTAAAGTATCCTGAGATGGTTGACCAGAGCATCAACCTCCTCTTCAATTCCGGACAGAAAGCCCAGTCTTTCCATAATTCGCAGAGTGGGTATGAACAGAAAGCCCGACGCCGACCTTGGGGCTATGCCTCCGGGTATCGGAATAGCCGTCACCCCGTCCTCTTTGGCCATCTGGATCAGTTTACCCCCGGTGGTGATGGCTATTATGGTGGCGCCTCTCTCCCTGGCGTCCTGGTAGGCGCTCAGGGTCTCCTCGGTGTTTCCGGAGTAGCTGACCGCGAAAACCAGGGAGTCCTTCCCGACAAATTCGGGCATGACGTAATCCCTGTTAACCACAACCGGGACCGGGCATTTATTGGTGCAGTACACCCTGAGCAGGTCACCCCCGATGGCCGATCCGCCCAGTCCTGTCACCACCACGTTTGAAACGGCTTCCACAGCGGGCAGGTCAATATCCCTGGACAAATCCCTGCACGCCGTGGTGCACTGGTTGGCCAGGGTGGCCAGGGACTGGAACATCCCCTTGGTGTCGGTGCTGTTTATAAAACCGATGTCATCAAGCACACTATCCTTAACTATCAATCATATACCCTCCTTTTCAATGTTTGAAAGTACTGCCGGGCTTATGGACTCCCCGCACCCGCGGGTAGTTCACCGGGGATCTTTTTTATCCCCGGGGGGCCTTATTTCCAGGACGTCTTCCACGTACGCCCGCAAAATTTCGGCCACTCCCCATGCCTGGGCAATGCACCCCCTGGGTATAACCGGCTCGTTTCCATCGAATATCTCGGAAATATACCCGACACCATGGTGGCGAAGGTGCTCCCTGAAGGGGTTGATAAAAATCTCCGCCTGCTTTCTGCTGGCCGAAGAATAACCGTATGCCCTGCGGTAAGCCGTGATAAAGGGGCCGATAAGCCAGCTCCAGGCCGTTCCCTGGTGATAGGCGCCGTCCCGCTCCACCCTGTCGCCGGCATATACCCCCCGGTATTCCGGCTCATAGTATGAAAGGCTCCTCAGACCGTAGGTGGCGTAGAGTTCATGCCAGACCCTGCGCAATGCCTGCCTGGCCTTCGAGGGTGTAACCGGGGAGTAAGGCAGCGCCATGGCTATCACCTGGTTGGGCCTAAAGCGGGCGTCTCCAGCCTTTTCGCCTATCACGTCGTAAAGGTACCCACCTTCCTCATACCAGAATTTTTCCTGGAAATTTTTCAATACCTTCTCCGAAAGATCCCGGTAGGGAATGCCGGAACCGGCCCTCCCGGCCAGGTCATTCAGTATTTTCAGTGCATTATACCACAGGGCCGATATCTCCACCGGCTTGCCGTGCCTGGGCGTAACCACCCAGTGGTCCACCTTGGCGTCCATCCAGGTCAGCTGCATATCGGCTGTGCCGGCGATGATAAGCCCGTCCCCGCCCTTGTGTATATTGAAATGTGTCCCCTTGATATACCAGCCTGCTATTTCCTTTAGTACAGGGTATATCTCTTCGTATATAAAGTCAAAATCGCCTGTATACTGCAGGTATTTGTAAGCTGCGTTGAAAAACCACAGTGAGGCGTCAACGGTGTTGTACAGGGGCTCCCCCGGGTTGTCGGGGAACATGTTGGGTATCAGTCCGTCCTTGCAGTATTTGGCAAAGGTATAAAGAATCTCCCGGGCGTCTTCATACCTCCCCGTCACCAGTGTCAGGCCCGGAAGAGAAATCATTGTGTCCCTGCCCCAGTCATTGAACCAGTGGTATCCCGCTATCACGCTCTTTGTCCCTGTGGACTGCCTCCATACAACAAAGGCGTCGGCCGCCACGGCCAGCCGGCGTGAAAAATCGTCCGGCAGCCCGCTGCGGTCCAGCAGGACCCGGAAGCGTTCCCTCCCGGCCTCCAGCAGTTCCTCACCCCTTAAGTGCTGGTCTCCGGTTTCTTCTTCGATGGTGGCGGTAAGGCAAAATACCCGTTCCTCCTTGGCGCCCAGTGATACGATGAAATGGCCGGGCACATATAGGTCCTCGGCTGCATGCTCCCCCCGCTCCTGTTCACCGGGGTAAAACATTCCCCTGAACCAGCCCCCACCCTTACAATAGGCCGCCTTGCCGCTGCAAAAAATTTTAAGCGGGGGAACCTCCGGTACGCTTTTCACGGAAACCCCGGCGCCCCCTCTTACCGGTACCGCTTCAGCGTCGAAATCAATCTGACCCATCCTGGTGGTCCAGTGAAAGTCCCTGCAGTTTACCATGGGAATAAGCCGCAGGGTTGAGGGTGATGATCCGTTTCTCACCCTGTACAGTATTACAGTGGTGTTTTTGCCGTAAATCATAAATATGGTCTTTTCGACTATCACGTCCACGAAACTGTATATAAAGGTGGGAAACATCCCCAACAGTGCCCTTTGCATATGTATGAATCCAAATTCCGTAACTCCCTGGGCGGTTTTGTTGGTGGCCAGGTTATAAGTGCGGCCCCCGGTCTCAAATCTCTCGTCTACCTTTGAAAGCAGAACAGTCCTCCTCACAGGAGGGGTCAGGGAGGCCACCAGAAGGCCGTGGTATTTTCGGGTATTGGCGTTTATAACCGTGGACGAGGCGTACCCTCCGATGCCGTTTGTAACAAGCCACTCCCTTTGTATAGCCTGTTCGAACGAAGGCCAGTCTCCCTTGCCCAGGTTGATGTCATCCACAGTTGCTCCCCACCTCTCACATCTCAATACAACTGCTATAATATTCAAACAGCGCCAGAATTATTCACCAGGAAAGGCCATGGCCACGGACCCCAGGGCTCCCCCGCCGATAACCAGCCTTTCAGGGCTAATAAGGTTGATTAGATTTGTCCATTCCCATTCCCAGGCACTTCAAAAAGTCAGTCCTCCTCGTGAAATATGAATTTCCGGATTACCCTTGCAACGCCCCCGTCGTTATTGGAAAGGGTTACAAACCCGGCGCTTTTTTTTACCTCTTCCCTGGCATTGGCCACGGCCACCCCCAGGCCGGCGTACCTGATCATTTCCAGGTCGTTGTAACTGTCCCCCACCACGATAATATCTGCGGGGCTTATTCCGTAATAACCGGCCACCGCCTTAAGCGCCCTTCCCTTGGTTGACTCGGGGTGCATGCACTCGAGGAAAATAGGCTTCGATTTCGTAATATACAGCTTTTCTCCAAAATAATTCCCCAGTTCACCCCAGAGCCTGTCTATTTTGTCCCGGGATGAAACCATAAGTATCTTGGTGGGATCCCTTCGCTCCTCCCGCAGGTATCGGGCCAGGTCACCCACTACAACCGGTTCTATACCGGATATCTCCTGGTAAATCCTGCTTTCTTCGGTCAGTTTCTCCACCAGCAGGTTGTCGTCAATATATATGTTGGTGTGAAAGCCAGCAGCCGTAACCGTCTCCACCAGGTCAAGGGCAATTTCCAGGGGTACCGGGCGGTTATACAAAACCTTTCCATTGTCTGGAAATTTGACAAAGGCCCCCTGATAGGTGACAAGGGGAGTATCAAGGCCCAGGTCCAGGGCATATGGCAGGGCCGACCGGAACATGCGCCCGGTGGCCAGCACCACCCTAACCCCGGCGCTTACAGCCCTGGCAATGGCCTCCCGGTCCACAGGGGTAATTTCGTACCGGTCGTTAAGGAGTGAATCATCAAGGTCGGTAGCCAGCATTCTATACTCTGTCAATTTCTCTTCCTCCCAAAAAACCCCGTGATTTATGTTCACGGGGTTAATGTTACGATGCTCATTTTTACATTATATACCAGGTTTCAGGTTAAAGTAAAAATTTACTGGCGGGGTCCATTGTCTTTACTGAAAAAACGGTGCACCGCCTCGGCGGAGGGCCTGTTCATGCCGGGAACGGCGGCCAGTTCCTCCGGGGTGGCCCCGGCTATGGCCTCTATGGTGGGAAAAGCCCTTAAAAGCGCTCTCTTCCTGGCCTCACCTATGCCCTCTATTTCATCCAGCAGTGATTTGAGATTTCTCCTTGTCCTCAACTGCCTGTGGTAAGTTACGGCAAAGCGGTGCGCCTCGTCCCTTATTCTCTGCAGCAGGTACAGGGCACCGGAGTCCCTGGGAAGGTATATGGGTTCCTCCCTTCCGGGGGTAAACAAAAGCTCTTCCTCCTTGGCCAGGGCAAACAGCGGAATGTCGGCGCAGCCCGCCACGGTCATGGCTTCCAGGGCGGCCGAAAGCTGCCCTTTCCCCCCGTCCACTATAACCAGGTCGGGGAAGATGTGAAATTTAGCCTGCCTGGTGGAAAGCTGCCCGCGCCCTATAAGATCTTTTTCCTGCCGTCCCCTTTCAAAGCGGCGGCTTATGACTTCCCGCATGGAGGCGAAATCGTCGGGGCCCTGGACAGTCTTTATTTTAAACCGCCTATACTCTCCGGGGGCGGGCTTTCCGTCCTCGAAGACCGCCATGGAGGCCACGGCCTCGGCCCCCTGTATATTTGAAATGTCGTAGCACTCTATCCTCCGGCAGGCATCCGGAAGCCCCAGGCACCGGGCCAGGTCCAAGGCGTCCCTGGACCCGTCCCGGGCCGACGCCCTGACCAGCAGAAACTCGTCCAGGGCCAGCCGTGCGTTCCTTTCCACCATCTCCAGCAGCTTTTTCTTCTCCCCGCGCCTTGGAGCCGCCACAGCAACTTTGGACCCTTTCCTGCCGGAAAGCCAGCGGGAAAGCACCTCCGCCTCCCCGGGGTTTACCTCCTGGAGAAGTATTTCCCCCGGTATGAAGTCGGCGCTGTTGTAATACTGCTTTACAAAGGAGGATATGATCTCCTCCCTTTCAACCCCCCTGGTACCGTTAAGCATCAAGCTCTCCCGCCCCAAAAGCTTACCGCCCCGCACAAAAAACACCATCACCGCCGCTTCGTCTTCGCCCGGGGCCACGGCCACCACGTCCTGGTCCTCCCTGCGGGTGGATATTATTTTCTGTTTTTCCAGCACCTTCTCCACCGCCCTGATCTGGTCCCTCAGCTCTGCGGCACGCTCAAACTCAAGATTGCAGGAGGCCTCTTCCATGCGGGCGGTGAGCTTTTTTACCAACTCCTCCTGCCTGCCCTCCAGGAAAAGGGAAACCTCTTTTATCATGGCCAGGTATTCCTCCCTGGCCACTTTCCCGGTGCAAGGCCCCATGCAGCGCCTGATGTGATGGTTGAGGCAGGGCCTCCCTTTCAGCTTTAGAGTCCTGTCCTTGCAGGTCCTGAAGGGAAAAAGCCTTCTTATCAGATTCAGGGTCTCGTACACAGCCCCCACCTGGGTGTAGGGCCCGAAATAGAGCCCTCCGTCCTTTATAACCCGTCTGGTTACGTACACCCTCGGATATTCCTCGTTCATGGTTATTTTCAGGTACGGGTAGCTCTTGTCGTCCTTCAGCAAAATATTGTAGCGGGGACGGTGCTCCTTAATAAGGTTGCATTCCAGTATGAGGGCCTCCACCTCGCTGTCGGTGACGATGTACTCCAGGTCGGCCGCCTTTTCCGTCATTGACCTGACCTTGGGGCTCTGCCTGGACCCGGACTGGAAGTACGACCGCACCCTGTTTTTCAGCGAAACGGCTTTGCCCACGTATATAACCCTGCCTTCACCGTCCCTGAAAATGTACACCCCGGGGCGGTCCGGCAGGTTTTTCAGTTTTTCCCCCGGGTTGAACATTGCTCCTCCTACTAAAAAAGAATTCAGACCTCCATGCCGTTGCAAAATACGGCACCACGGAACAATGAAAATGGATGGTTTCATGCTTTGGGGCAGGGTAGGGGTATAGCTCCGGCTACCTGGATCTCCGGACAGCCCGCCGGACCTATGGACTCCTATCCCTCGATGAATGTCCATCGAAGCGATTGTTCGATTTTCAGGAAAATATTCCCCCCCGCAATTCCGGCCCCTGGGGCTATTGTAGTATCCTCCGTAAAAACTGCCCTGTATATGAAGCAGGGTTGGCGGCCACTTCCTCCGGAGTTCCGCAGGCCACCAGCGTGCCTCCCCTGTTGCCCCCCTCGGGCCCCAGGTCGATTATATGGTCCGCTGTTTTTATCACGTCCAGGTTGTGCTCTATGACTATGACGGTGTCACCGGCCTCCACCAGCCTGTGCAGCACCTTTAAAAGCCTGTCGATGTCATCCATGTGCAGCCCGGTGGTGGGCTCGTCCAGTATATACACGGTCTTTCCGCTGGACCGGCGGGAAAGCTCGGTGGCCAGCTTCACCCTCTGGGCCTCCCCCCCGGACAGTTCCGGAGCCGGCTGGCCCAGCCTGATATAGCCCAGTCCCACGTCCTGGAGGGTTTTGAGCTTGCGGTGAATTTTGGGGTGGTGCTGAAAGAAGTCCACCGCCTGGTCCACTGTCATGTTCAGCACGTCGGAAATATTTTTCCCCCTGTACCTCACCTCCAGTGTTTCACGGTTGTACCTGAGGCCCTTGCAGACCTCGCAGGGCACATACACGTCGGGAAGGAAATGCATTTCTATCTTGATGATGCCGTCCCCCTGGCAGGCCTCACAGCGCCCCCCCTTGACGTTGAAGCTGAACCTCCCCGGCCTGTATCCCCTTACCCTGGACTCCGGGGTCTGGGCAAACAGATCCCTGATGTCGTTGAACACACCGGTATAAGTGGCCGGGTTGGACCTGGGGGTACGCCCGATTGGTGACTGGTCCACCTCTATTACCTTATCAAGGTTCTCAATCCCCGTTATATCACGGCAGGCCCCTGGTTTAACCCTGGCGCCGTTTAGCGACGAGGCCAGCTTTTTATAGAGGATTTCGTTGACCAGCGTGCTCTTGCCTGACCCGGACACTCCCGTCACGCAAACAAAAACGTTTAAGGGGAAATACACGTCTATTTCCTTTAAATTATTCTCCGAGGCGCCCACCACGGTAATGCCCCTGCCGTTGGGCGGCCTGCGCAGCGGGGGCACCGGTATCGCCTTTTTCCCGCTCAAATACTGGCCGGTGATAGAGTCCGGGGTATTTATTATTTCCTCCAGGTTCCCCCTGGCCACCACCTCACCGCCGTGGTCCCCGGCCCCGGGCCCCATGTCTATGATGTAATCGGCCTGGCGAATGGTATCCTCGTCATGCTCAACCACTATAAGTGTGTTCCCTACATCCCGCAGCCTTACCAGCGTATCCAGAAGCCTGCGGTTGTCCCTCTGGTGAAGCCCTATGCTTGGCTCGTCCAGTATATACAGCACCCCCATGAGGCCGCTGCCTATCTGCGTGGCCAGGCGGATGCGCTGGGCCTCACCGCCGGACAGGGTTCCCGCGGCCCTGTTGAGGGTTAGGTAATCCAATCCCACGTTCACCAGAAAACCGAGCCTTTCGTTTATCTCCTTCAATATCTGCCTGGCAATGAACCTTTCCCTCTCGGACAGATCCAGCCCCGTGAAGAAGTTCAGTGATTCCGCCACTGTCATCCTTGTGACCTCATCGATTGACAGTTTCCCTATCTTCACCGATAAAGCCTCGGAGCGAAGACGGGTGCCCTGGCACTGGGGGCAGAGCCTGGACCCCATGTACTGCTCTATCTCCTTGCGCATATACTCGGAGGTGGTCTCCATGTACCGCCTGGAAAGGTTGTTTATAACCCCCTCGAAGGGCATGTTGTAGTTGTGGGTGAGGCCGCCGGAACCATGCAGCACCACGCTGATGGATTCCCTGCCGGTTCCGTACAGTATCTTGTCCAGGTCCTCCCTGCGCATTTTTCTCACCGGGACATCCAGGCTGAAGGAGTACTTATTGGCCACGGCCTCCAGTATGGCAAAGGAGTTCTGGCTCCTCATCCAGCCTTGTATGGCGCCTTCGTTTATAGATTTACTCCTGTCCGGGATGATAAGGTCCGGGTCGATCTCCTGCTTTACCCCCAGCCCGGTACAGGTGGGGCAGGCGCCGAAGGGGTTGTTGAATGAAAAAAGCCTCGGGGCCAGTTCCGGTATGCTGATGCCACAGTCCGGGCAGGCGAAATTCTCGCTGAAAATAATCTCTTCTTTGTCCGATACCGCCACCAGCGCCAGTCCTGCGGCGTGCTTCAGGGCCGTTTCCAGTGAATCGGCCATTCTCTTGGCCGCTCCCGGCCGTATTATTATCCTGTCCACAACTATCTCGATGCTGTGTTTCTTGTTTTTTTCCAGCTTGATTTCATCGGTTACTTCCTTCAGTTCCCCGTCCACCCTGACCCTTACAAATCCGTTACGCCTGATTTCTTCAAAAAGCTTGGCGAATTCGCCCTTTTTGCCCCGTACAACCGGGGCCATCATAGTTATCCTTGTCCCTTCCGGCAGTTCAACCAACTGGTCTACCATCTGCTGGACGGTCTGCCTGCTAATCTCCTTGCCGCAGCCGGGGCAGTGCGGGGTGCCCACCCGGGCAAAAAGCAGCCGGAGGTAATCATATATTTCGGTCACCGTCCCCACGGTGGATCGGGGGTTGTGGGAAGTTGTCTTCTGGTCGATGGAAATGGCCGGCGACAGCCCCTCGATGTAGTCCACGTCCGGCTTGTCCATCTGGCCCAAAAACTGCCTGGCGTAAGCCGAAAGGGATTCCACGTACCTTCGCTGCCCCTCGGCGTAAATGGTATCGAAGGCCAGAGAAGACTTGCCTGACCCGGAAAGGCCGGTTATCACCACAAGCTTGTCCCTGGGTAATTCAATGTCGATATTTTTAAGGTTGTGCGCTCTGGCGCCCTTTATCACAATCTTGTCCTGCATTGCCGCCTCCGGTTTATTTATGGTTATACCCATTTTCTATAATAACATATCACAAAGAATCAAGAAAGAACAACTGTTCCCCCCAAAAGCATTCCTTCCCTAAAACCGAAAAAAACCAACAATCCTTTATGGTTGCTGGTATCTTTCAAATTAAAATATCTTTATAAAATTTTTACGGCAGTGAAAGCGGCCTGAATCCCCTGGAGGCGAACGCCCGGTTAAAGGTAAAGGCGCCTGAAATCCCCAGTCTTTCCATCACCGCCATGGATACCGCGTCTGAATACGTGATATCCACCGCCTCTTTTCCCAGAAGAATGTCCCTGGCCCTTTCCTCGTCCTCCCCGCTCACCCTTTCCACGGGCCAGATGTTGTGCCTGAGCCAGGTGCGGGCGGCGTCAGGGCTGACGGTTACATATAAACGGGAATAAATCTCGGCCAGAGTAAAATTGGTCAAAAGGGGCACAATTCCTTTTTTTTTCATCTCTTTCAGTATCAATACGGCCTCGCTGTGGAAACGGTCATCCTCGTTTAATAAAGCCACAACAGCACCGGTGTCTACAAGGACGGTTTCCATCTGGACGCCTCCCTGATGGAGGTGACTTTGCATTCTTTCCTGCCTTCCGGCCTTCCCTCTGCTTTATTCCCGGACGGGCTGCCGTCCCCTCCGCAACCGTCATGGTACATACCTATCATGTCCCAGATGGGGTCCTCGTCACTGAGGGGCTTCCTGGGGTTTACCTTTTTCATGACTATCTGGTCCTTTTCCAGATATATGGCGATATAAGAACCCTTGTCCAGGTTCAGTTTTTCCCTTACAGACTTTGGCAGGGTAAGCTGCCCCTTGCTGGTCAGTTTAGCCAATTGGCTGTTCATTATGCCACTCTCCTTTTTATAAAACACCCTTCTCATACACTATATTCAAGGAGAGGGGGACGGGCAAGGGGGTATGATTGTCAGCCTCTGTCGGCATACTGAAAAGTGTCTGGGAGTGTCTGTGACAGGAAAAACGCTGTCTGAGGGCCTTTTCCCAGATTTTAACTTATTTTCCTGGGCTATACTTGTTATTCTGACAGCCTGCCACTGGTAGAAAATCTTCTGCGACAATTATTTTACGCTTGTCGAATGCCAGAATGATCAAACGACATTTTCTTCCTCCGGAATGGTTATTCCCGGGACCTTGCCCCGCTGCAAAAGCCTCATTTCGATCAGCATATCCCTCAGCTGTGCAGCCCTTTCAAATTCAAGCATTCTGGCGGCTTCCCGCATTTCTTTTTCCAGCCTGGCTATGGTCGCCTTCAGTTCCTTTTTGGAAAGCTTCTTCCTTCCCTCGGGGACTGCGGAGTATATTTCTCTTTCCTCAGCCGCCCGGGTGGCCTCGATGACATCCCTGACAGCCTTTCTCACAGTACGGGGAGTTATTCCGTACTCCCTGTTATACTCCAGCTGTATTCTCCTTCTCCTATCGGTTTCACCGATTGCCCTCTTCATAGATTCCGTAATCCTGTCGGCATACATGATCACCTTGCCGTCCGCGTTTCTGGCCGCCCGGCCTATGGTCTGGATCAGAGATCGCTCCGACCTGAGATAACCTTCCTTGTCGGCATCCAGAATGGCCACCAGGCTCACCTCCGGCAGGTCAAGACCCTCCCGGAGAAGGTTTATCCCCACCAGCACGTCAAAAACACCAAGGCGCAGGTCCCGTATAATCTCCATCCTCTCTATTGTGTTTATGTCGGAGTGGAGGTAGCGGACCTTGACCCCCATTTCCCTGAAATACTCGGTAAGGTCCTCGGCCATTTTCTTGGTCAGTGTGGTCACCAGCACCCTGTCACCCTTGTCAACCCTCTTGCGTATTTCCCCCAGCAGGTCGTCAATCTGGCCCCTGGTGGGGCGCACCGATATTTCCGGGTCCACCAGGCCGGTGGGGCGTATAATCTGCTCCACCACCTGGGCGCTGTTTTGCATCTCATAGTTTGCCGGGGTGGCCGAGACATATATCACCTGTTTCACCTTTTTTTCAAACTCGCTGAATTTGAGGGGCCTGTTGTCCAGGGCCGAAGGCAGCCGGAAGCCGTGTTCTATAAGCGCGGTTTTGCGTGATTTGTCGCCCTCGTACATTCCACCCAACTGGGGTACGGCCACGTGGGACTCATCTATGAACATGAGAAAATCATCCGGGAAAAAGTCAAGCAGCGTGTAGGGAGGCTCACCCGGCTTTCTTCCTGTCAAATGCCGGGAGTAATTCTCAATGCCGCTGCAGTATCCCATTTCAATCATCATTTCCATATCGTAGTTGGTCCTTTGCTCCAGCCTTTGCGCCTCCAGCAGTTTGTCCCTGGATCGCAGGCAGGAAAGCCTCTCCTGCAATTCCTCCCTGATGGTAATTATGGCGCCTTCCATTTTTTCACGGGAAGTGGCGTAATGGCTGGCCGGGAAAATGGATACATGGTTCCTGCGGCCTATTATCTCGCCGGTGACCACGTCAAACTCCAGTATCTTCTCCACCTCGTCTCCAAAAAAGTCCACCCTGATGGCCTTTTCGGCGGCGGACACCGGGAATATCTCCAGCACGTCCCCCAGTACGCGGAACTTTCCCCGCACAAAATTGATGTCATTTCTCTCGAACTGTATATCCACCAGCTTTCTCAAAACTGCGTCCCGGTCATAAAAGCCCCCCTCCCTCAGGGAAAGCACCAGGTCCCTGTACTCGGAGGGGTCACCCAGTCCGTAAATACAGGACACACTGGCCACTATGATAACGTCCCGGCGCTCGAACAGAGCGCTGGTGGCCGAGTGGCGCAGCTTGTCTATCTCGTCGTTTATTGAAGAGTCCTTTTCTATATAGGTATCGGACTGAGGTATATAGGCCTCGGGCTGGTAGTAGTCATAGTAGCTGACAAAATACTCCACGGCGTTTTCCGGGAAAAATTCCTTGAACTCCGAGCAGAGCTGAGCCGCCAGCGTCTTGTTTGGAGCCAGTATAAGGGTGGGCCTCTGCACCCTCTGTATCACCTGGGCCATGGTGTAAGTCTTTCCGCTGCCGGTGACTCCCAGCAGCGTCTGGTGCCTGTGCCCGTTCATTAAACCCTTTACTAACTTGTCTATGGCCTGGGGCTGGTCCCCACAGGGGCTGAAGTCGGATATTAATTTGAATTCATTCACTATCAATCACCCGCCTGTTTTATATTATACCAGACGGCGCAAGCCCCTACGAAACCGGTGATTAAAAGAAAAAAAAGGGGCTGCCGCCCCTTCGGACGGTATCACGTCCTCATCCCCGCACTGAAGCAGGGGGACACCCCCTTGAAACCCCCGTGTATAGGAAATTGCCCTCAGAATTCCCTTCATCACTATGCCTATATCTATAACAAAGCCGAAGCGGCCGGTGATTCCGGCCGCCCATTGTGGTTTCATATTACATCAGTTTTGCCTTCTTCATCGCCATGTACACTATCCTGGCCGCCTGGGGCCGGGTGAAGTTGTCCTTGCCCCTGAAGGTCTTGTCGGGGTAACCACCGAAATACCCCTTGCTGACAGCCAGCACGTAAGGCTGCGACCAGGCCGCTATACTGGTGTCGGCGTCGGTGTACATTTTCTTGATGGCCGCCGCCACCTTGGTGTCGTCTGTTTCCACAGCCAGATTCATGGCCTTGGCCAGTATAACGGCCACCTCTTCCCTTGAAATATACCTGTAGTAATTAAACACCAGGTTTCCGTACTCATCCATGCTGCCGTTGATGATTCCGTTTCTGGCCAGCATGTCTATATACTTGTAGTCGTCGTCGTCAATATTTTTCCAGTATCCGTCCAGGTCCTTGACCATAGCGTAAGGGGGATCGGCGTTCCCGTAAAGCCGCATGTCCGCGAAAATGCCATAATTCATGTAATTGGACTTGTTCAGCCCCAGCACCTTGCCCATCATCACGGCGAACTCCCCCCGGGTGATGGGAATCTCATTGTTCTGGACGTCAACAAGGCCGAACTGTCCGGTGGAAGCCGTTGGCAGGGGGTTCATGTACCCCTTGGACCAAAGGAATTCAACATAAGGCCTGGCCCAGCCGGCGTTGGAGTAATCGGCGAAGGACCACACCTTGTTGACCACCACATACCGCCCGAAGGTCCCGAAGGGCACCGTAACCGTTCTTTTCTTTGCATCCACCTTTCCGCCCAGGTTTTCCTCCCAGACACCGTCACTGTCAGGGTCGCACAGAACAGTGAGGGAGGGGGTGCTGGTGGCCGACACGTACTTGTCGTAGGCCAGGGTAATGCTGGCCTCGCCCCAGTTGTTCAGCTCAGCATCGTCGGTTTTGGGCTGTATGTCGAAAATGTAGCTCACCGAGGGAAAACCGTCGGGCATGGCGCTCCTCATGACATTAAACACAATGGACTGGTCTTCCAGAGGCAGCCCGTCGGAATCTTTAAGATAAGATCCCTTTGGGAAGTTCATGGTCAGCTGCTTGTCGAAAAGCTCCAGCTTGCCCTTGGCCGGGATGGCCGCCGTGACTGAAGCGTCCACCTGCAAGAGGTTCAAATAGTTTACGGTAACGCTGACAGTGGTTTTATTGGACGAGTTGTCTGTTATCTCAATGGTGACGGTGTTGTTGCCCGGCTTAAGGGTAGCCTCGCCGGTGAACTGGTTTGTGCCTATAGCGGCCATCTGAACCTTGTTCAGATTCACAACAAGGGTATCGGGAGAGGTTACCACCACTGTTACCGGGTTTTTGTTGACCGTTACGTAATTATTGACCACCGGCCTCCCGTCCACGGAGATCCACTCCGATCCGGTTTCAAAGCTCCAAACAACGTTACTGGTGAGCTTCACCCCGTTTAAATCCTCTATGTAAAGGCTGTCTCCCGCTCCGGTATAACCTTCCAGAATAACAGTGTAAGATGTGTCGGCCTTCAGTGTGCTAACGGGCTTAAAAGTGGCTGTCCTTTCCTCTGCGTTGTAGCTTACCTGTCCTGCTATATACTCAGTCTTGCTTGATTCGCGAACCCGGAAGGTCTGGGAATTTATCGAAGTTGATTTTACCGCGCGGCCAAATTTGACTTTAATCGACGAGTTCAGTGGTACGTTATCAACACCATCATCAGGAGTTCTATTAAGCCAGCCCAGTTCTGCTATGATGGTATAAGTCTCATCCAGGAGGTCGTCGCTCTTAACCCCCCCCTTTATGGACACTGCCCTGATCCTGGTCTTACCCTCGGCGGATATTGATATTGGCCCCGTATACTTGGTGCACGAGCTGTCCACCTCGTCGTCGGGTATGTTCACCGGGACCGCGCCGGATCCGGTGCTTTTCACATAGTCAATGACATAGTAAATCTCTGCCCCCGGCGTGGTGGTGGAAAGATTGACCGTAATGGGCTCGTAATAGGTTTTCCCTTCCAGGTCGGCCACCGGTTCTTTGATTGTGCTCTCAACCACGGTAAATGTGGTGCTGTCCAGCAATTGGCGGGGAGTGCTGCCGTCATACAGTTTCACCGTCCAGGTACCCTCCTCGGCACCTGCCGGCAATGTGTAAGTATAGTTAAACCTTCCGTAAGTCACACTGGTAACGGGATCTTCCTTCATTCGAACGCCATCGGGATCGAATATCTGCACCTTGAGGTCCACATTCCCGTCAACCTCGCTGCCCCCATAGAAAAAAGCACCGTATATATTGACATCCTGTCCTTCACCATAGCTCGATTTTCCCGTTCTTACCTGTCCGAAGGTGGTGCTGTCATCATCAGTGGTGGAAAAGGTGAAACCCTTATTTCCCATCACGGACTTGCCGTTGCTGTCCTTTATGTTTTTCAGCGAAACCATGTAGGTTGCCCCCGGGTCCAGGGTGACGCCCGGTTCAAGGTTTATCTCCAGCTTGTAGCTGCTGGGATAGTAGGTGACGGTGTAATCTTGGGTAGGAGTGAGATCCTCAACTGTGGGGCTTAGCTGGGTTATAATAATATTGCTTGCCACCAGAGAACTCGGGTCCATCTTCCGGCTGAAATTAACTGTCATTTTTGGATTTCGGGATGTATTTTCGGTCCCGTCGGCCGGATAGGTTGAAAGAATGTAAGGATTGATTGTATATGAAAACTCCTTATGGGTTACTTCACTGCCATCGTCGGCATTGACGCTCAAAATAACATCCTCGTCAATTCTTACCGGCTTGGTCGGATCGTACAAATACCCCCCGTTGGACAGGGACGGGTCCGTTGCCCTCTTGCCGACAGAATAGACAATATCCGCCACCGAAGAGGATGAGTAAAGCTTTACATCCTGGTACCGGTCGTAAGTTCCTGGCCCCGGAACAGACGTCAGAGTGGCTGCTTCGGCCGTGTTGATTGCCGGAAACGGTACGGCCGCCAGGCAAAAACAGATTACCAGAAATATTGATGCAACCTTCCGGAATACACTTTTCATAAATTAACCTCCCATATAGTTAAAAAATCAACCGGTCAGAATAATTTGACTACCACCCCCGGTGAAAAGCTGCAAAAACCCTCCCTGAAAATTCCTTTTTGGTCAACAGCGAAAAATTCCCGTATCTATATATTCGTTGAAAACACTCATTTCTTTAGTGAAGTTATAAAATAATACGTCCGAAAACCCGTGGTCTGGGGGTTCCGGACGTTTGAAACACGCCTGTTGGCAATAATTTCCGGTGTTATTCCTGCTGCTGTCCCTGATTCTGGCCCTGCTGTCCCTTCTTTCCTCCGTCGGTGGACTCTATTTTTTTGATCTCGCCGTCTATCTGGACCTCCATGGTTTTACCGTCCTGGGTGGTTATGCGCAGTGTTGTTTTTTGTCCCTGATTTTTGTTCCCGCCCTCTTTATCATTTCCTTCACCGCCGCCTTCATGGCTGGAACCACTCTGATCCTCCCCGCCCCCGGAACCGCCTTCCTTATTACCTTTCTTTTTCTTGTCCTTATCGCCCTTCAGCCCTCTCCATTGCTGTTCCAGCAGGTACACGTTGTCCGACTGTATTAGCCGTACCGGGGTTATCCTGGAAGGGACGGAGTAACTGCCGTTGGGGGTTTGGCCGTCATACTCCCAGGGCCCTCCCTTGGCAAGGCTGACCGCAGCATTAAGGGCATACTGGCCCATAAGGTCAGGCCTGGTGTCGACCTCCGCGTCATGTTCACCGGAGGCCAGTGCCTTTGAAGCCTCCTCGGAGGCACCCACACCGGCGGTAAGCACCCGGTTGTTTATACCGGCGCTTTTCAGCACATCCACGGCAGCCATGGCCAGCTTGCTGTCGGTGGCCAAAACCGCCTGTATATTATTCCCGTTCTTTACCAGCAGGTCCTGAAGTATTCGGGCAGCATTCGAAGGGTCGTTGTATGGAACCGCTTGATCAGCCAGAAGGCGCACCTCTGTGGACCCCTGCAAAGACTCCCGGGCCGCTGCCGCTATTTCGCGGGACTGGGGGTCTCTGGGATCACCGCTCAGCAATACCACGCCAATGGGGATTTTACCGCCCACCTGCGCCTCGGGGGGTACACCCCCGCCAGCCTTCGCGCCACCCCCCAGCCCTTGCCCTCCACCCTGACCCTGCCCCTGCTGCATGCCCTGATCCGCAGCATCGGGGAGTACCGGGAGGCCGGCGCCCTTCCGGGCCGACCGTATCGCAAATCGCGCCAGAAGCTGGCCGGAAAGCCTGTGATTGGAAGCGATGTATGCGTCAACAGGTATATCCGCCGGCAGGGTCTCCAGCGCCACAACCTTTACATTTTTCTCCACCAGCTTTCGCATCAGTTCCGGCCCTGCCTCAGGCCTCACAAACTGGATAACCGCAGCCTTTACTTTTTGTTCGCCAAGCTTTTCCAGTTGTTTTTCCTGCTGGGCCTGATCGTTTTTGGCATCCAGCCAGGTTATATCTACCCGCTCCTCTTTCTTTTTGTCCTCCATAACCTTTTTTATTATTTTGTTTCCGTCGCGTTCCATGTCCGCGAAGGCCACCACGATCTTTTCGGGAGGGGCCGGCTTTTTCGCCTCTTCCTTGTCGGGACATCCGCATAGAGGCAAGATCAAAAGCAGCATTACCGCCCAAGTAAAAATTTTTGACGCTGGGAGCCTCATTTCGCCACCCCCGGTAAATGTGCTATTTCTATTATGCTTAATTGCCCTTGTAAATATTTAAAAGCAAAACCAATAAAAAATCCGCTTAATCTTAGCGGACTTTAAAGTCTTTTATGACTTCTAAACCACTTTAACGGGGCATAGACATTAACCGGAGGGGATTTTATGAAAATATTGGAAAAAACTATTCTTAAAATTCTGAGCCGTATTTCGCCCCATTATCCCGCCAGGCCGGACCTTCTTGCCAATATCCAGAACTCTTTGGCAGAATGGAAAACATGTAACAACCAATATAACTTTACCGGCCCTGAAATGATTGACTACATGATTTACCGGTTGAACGCGGCGGAGAGGCACTACATGGCTCTTCTGGCCCAGGCCAGGCGTGAGGGGCTGAAGGCATGGCCGGACGGCCTGAAAAGAGAAATAAGAAGCACTCCTTTTTTCAGCAGTGCGCCGAATAATGCTGAGGGTTGACCAGTTCCCTGTACTTGTACACCACCTGCTTGAAATCCTTCCACGCGTCCACCTTCAGGGCGGGGTTTCTTAAGAGCGCGGCCGGGTGATAGGTGGGCATAATAAACAGGCCGCCTTTTTCCACCCATCTGCCCCTGTCCCTGGTGATCCTTCCCCCGGGGTCAATAATTTCCTGCAGTGCGGTGGAGCCCAGCAGCACCATTATCAAAGGGTTGATTATCCTTAGCTGGGCGTCGAGGTTTGGCCTGCAGGCCTTTCTCTCATCCTCGGCCGGTATCCTGTTGCCCGGGGGCCTGCATTTGACGGTATTAAGTATGTATACATGCTGAAAGCGGTTAAACCCGCAGGCCTCCAGTATCCTGTCCAACAACTGGCCGGCCTTTCCCACAAAGGGCCTTCCCAGCCTGTCCTCGTCGGCCCCGGGCCCTTCACCGCATAAAACTATGCGGGCGGCCGGGTTGCCCTCACCGAAAACAACCCCCCTGCACCCGTTTCTCAGCCCGCAGCGGGTACAGTTCTTAACTTTTGTTTCAAGATCGTTAAAATCAGTAATGCCTGTAAGATCCCAGGAGTCACCCATGGCAAACAACCGTGCCTCCACCTGCAAAATTTACAAATCAATTGACTATAAACCTCTGCCCCGTACCGGATGGGTTTTAAACTCCGGCAACCGGCAAGGGCTGCCGGCAATCACCCGGCAGCCCTTCCCGAAGCTTATTCCTTTTCCAGAACGATTTTATGGTCTACCAGGGCAAGCTCTGCTATTCTGGCCCTGATAATTTTCCTGCGGCCAAAAATGTCCTCCAGCATGAGCCCTTCCTCGTGGGGAACCACCTTATCCACCATTTCCAGGAAAAGTTCTTCCTTACCGTCCTTGCGAAGATAAGCGTTGGCTTCACACACCGTTATCACCTCCGGCATAAAAACAATGGAACCCTGATGGCTCAAAGAAATTATAGAATGGGGCTGTTTGAAGTGTCAACGCCTATTTTTTTTCCACCACGAGACCAGTCTCTTCCACAGCGGGGGAGGATTCAGATCAATATAGCCCCGCTCCCCCTCGTATACCGGCAGCACCCCCAGGGGCTTGCCGGCATCGTCCCGGAAGGCCACCCCCCGGCTGTATACCTGTGACTGGCCCCGCAGGTACTCAATTTCCAGTGGACCCCGGACGTGTTCCAGTGCCTGGGCCATGGTCCAGCGGTCCCTGAGCGGTATACCGTTTAATGCAATAAGAACGTCCCCCGACCTGATGCCCATATGCCAAGCGGTGGAGCCGACAAGCACGTCAAGCACCCGGACCCCCCTGGTTGAAAGTGCAAACATAGGCCTGCCCGCCATTTCAATCCTCTTACCGATATATATAACCAGTTCGTGCCCCAGGGGAGAAAACAGCGCAGCCACTAACGCCAATGGCCTGAGGTACTGGGCCAGCGCCGACAGCAAAAAAAGGGTAATGCTGTACAGTGCCAGGTAAAAGGCGGAAAGCCTGCTTTTTTCCCGGGGGTTGCGGGCAATGGCCAAATCACCGTATCCCAGGCCCGCAACAACTGAAACAAGTACATACTCCATGTGATTACGGTCACCGGCCAAATCCGGCTTGATCAGGGGCCACCACTCCGGCATCCCGGAAAAGGCGCCCGGATAAAGGGAATACCCCGTTACCGTAAGGGCCACCAGAGGTATAGGCCAAAATTTCTGCAGTGTGAACCCCCCCACCATCCTGCCGGAACCGTCTTCGAAATAAGCGGGAACCGCCCCCAAATGACCGCTGAAAAAAATCAGAATGCTCTCCACCATGTGCAGGAGAGCCACCAGTGCCAGCACCTGGTATATGTTCACCTGGGGCCAGCCTGTAAATATATTCAGCAGTGATATTATCCCCCCGGCATAGGCAAAACATAAAAACCTGGGGTTGATGAGCATCAAAAGGCCCGCAATCAGAAGCAGCAGAATAAAAACCGAACCCGAGCCTGTTACAGGCAGTCCTGCCAGTACCATCAGAAAGCTGCCCGCCAGCCCCCCGGCAAGGCCAAATAACGTGGCTGCAGCGGTATCTCTCCAAACCCGGGAGGTCTTCACACCGAACATTTCAGCCCGGGCAGACTCCGACCGCCTGTACTGCAGGGCCACCAGGGCCACCACCAGCGCCATCAGCAGGATGAACTCCGGATCAAGGAAGAGAAGAAAGTAATTTTCAATTACAATGGTAATTGCATTAGCCAGAGAATTACACTCCCCCACATCTCACATCTCATTTCTCACATCTCAATTACGAGGCCCTGGCCGGAAGTTTCTTTTCCACTACATCAATAGCCCGCTGCAGTTGCACGTCAATGTTCCCCGGAGGCTGGTCAACAACCACGTCCGGCAGGATCCCTGTTTTATTAATGTCATTTTTCTTGGGTGTCAGGTACCTGGCGGTGGTAAGCTTAAGTCCGGCCCCATTGTCCAGCTCGAAAATCATCTGGACAACTCCCTTACCGAAGGTCTTTTGCCCCACCAGAACACCGGATCCGGTGTCTTTTACAGCCCCGGCCAGTATTTCCGAAGCGCTGGCGCTTCCGTCATTGACCAGCACTACCAGCGGGATGCCAAGGAAATTGCCCGGGGCGGGGTGCTCCTCCATACGCCCGCCCCTGTATTCAATAAACACCACCGGGCCGGGGGGCACAAAGTAACCGGCCACCTTTACCGCCGACATAAGCTCCCCGCCGGGGTTGTTTCTAAGGTCAAGAATTATTCCCTTCATGCCCTCCTTTTTGAACTTATCTATGAATTCGCCCACTTCCTCGGGTGTTTTTTCGGTGAACTGGGCAATAACAAGGTGAGCCACGCCGTTTTTCAGCATTTTGCCTTCCACAGTGGGAACCCTTATTTCTTCCCTTGTAAGCTCCACGTCAAAGGGCTGCGGGTTGTCGGATCTCAACAGTGTCAGCCTGACCTTTGTCCCCACCGGCCCCCGCATCAGCTGAACAGCGGACTCCAAGTCTATGCCCCGGGCATCCCGGTCGTCAATTTTTTGAATTACATCTCCGGGAAGTATTCCGGCCCGGTAGGCGGGAGTGCCCCTGTAGGTCCTGGCCACCGTGATGTTTTCCTCTTTCTTGCCCACCAGTATACCCAGACCTCCGAATGATCCCCTGATCTGGTCCCTGAGCTGCTTGTAGGTAACAGGGTCCAGGTACGCCGAATAGGGATCGTCCAACGACTGAACAACCCCTTTAATAGCCCCTTCAACCATGTTGTTGTAGTCCACCGAGTTAAGGTACTGTGTCTTAACAAGGACAATAACCTTTAAAAGGTTGCCGAAGTGTTTGTAATTGGTGGCTATTAACCAGCCGAATCCCACTATAAGGACAAAAACCATGATGGCAAGACCGGTAAAAAAGCGGCTGCCTCTCTTGGGCAGACCGTACTTGTCAACTCGCAAAAATATATTCCTCCCCTTTCCCGGCGTTTCCCGGGGAAGCCGAAGGCGCGGAGCGCCGGGTTTATGACTACAAATTATTATACTATAAGTTTATCCTGGCAATTACAATTTCATGGAAAAAAAACGCCGTTGTCCGGCGTTGATAAATATTGTTTTATTACCGGTTACAGGTAGTTGCCCGGGTTGACCGGCGCGCCGTTGTTAAACACGGTAAAGTGCAGGTGCGGCCCAGTGGACATTCCGGTGCTGCCAATCAAGCCCACAACCTCACCCTTTACAACCTCCTGGCCCACCGACACCGACTGGGCCGACAGGTGCGCATATAGTGTGGACATACCGCTGCCGTGGTCCAGAATAACCACCTTTCCGTAACCGCTCATGTAGCCCACCTCGATTACGGTTCCATCCTGGGCGGCCACAACATCTACGCCCATGGGGGCGGGAATGTCAATACCGTTATGGAACCGGATCCCTCCCAAAACCGGGTGAACCCTGTTTCCGTACGGCGAGGAAATTTCCCCATAACCGGGTACCGGCCAGACAAACTGGCCTGTTGCCTTGGCAGGGGCACCCTGCTTGGACTTGTTTTTGAGCATCTCCCTGATTATTTCCTGCTCCTGTCTTTCAAGCTCATAGGCCTCGGACTCGAAGCGGTAGAGGTCCTGCTTGGCCCTTGAAAGCAAAGTCTGCCTTTCGGCCTGCCGGCCCTTTAGCTCGATTTTTGCCGACTCCTGCAGGGCAATCAGGGAGGAAATGTTGTCACGCCTGGCCTCCAGGTTGGTCTTTTCTTCCTCCAGGGCCTTCCTTTTTTCAGCCACCTTTTGTATAATCTCAACGTCCCTGCTGATAATTCTTTTCAGCATCTCGGCACGGTTGACAAAATCCCCGAAGTTCTTTGACTCCAGCAGGACTTCAATGTACCCCATCCCACCGGAGGTGTACATACCCTTCACCCTGCTGCGGAATGTCTTGTTGCTTTCCTCGAAATCCTTTTTGGCCTTGGCCAGATCGGCCTCGGTTCTTTTCAATTCCACCATGGAAAGGCTCAGGCTGGCCTCAAGGTCCTTTATCTTACGCTCCCTTAAGTCTATGCCCTGGTCCAGATCCTTTAACTGAGTGGCATAGCTGTCGACAACCCTTCTGCTGCTGTCAACCTCCTGCCTTTTTTTGGTAAGCTTTTCCCTGGTGTCCTGAAGTATGTCCTCCAGTGTCTCGCCGTAAGCCGATCCTACCGCGGACACCGCAAAGACTACGCTGAGCATGAAAGCGATGATCCTTTTCTTCCGGCCCACTTATTAAAGGAACCTCCCCGTACAGCAAATTGGCAAACAATACTAAATCAGATTTTAAGGAACTTCCTTATGGAAAAACTGCTTCCCAGCGCACCTATAAGGAGCCCCATCCCCAGAATACCTCCCAGCACATACATCATAACCTGCTGGTCAGTTACCGGGTGAACGAAGGGAAGGGACTGGTCCAGGTGGGTGGCCAGGGAGATGTACCCGAAGTACACCGCGGCTCCCGCCAGTACAGCGCCCACAAACCCCAATATCATCCCTTCAAGAAGGTAGGGGAACCGCACAAACCAGTTGGTGGCCCCCAGCAGTATCATTATTCCAATCTCCCTGCGTCTTGAAAAAACGGACATACGTATTGTCGTGGAGATAAGGAAAATGGCGGCAAAACATAAAAAACCGAGAATCAGCGCGCCGGCCAGTCTCACCCAGCGTGTGGCTGATAAAAGCCTCTCCACCAGACCGTGGCCGTACACAACCTGGTCCACTCCCCTTATGGTCCCTAGCTTCCCGGCCAGCATAGGAATCTGGTCGGCCTGGGAGGCCCTTACCCTAAACCCGTCCGGCAGAGGATTGTCATTTTGCAGACCCTCCAGAACGTCCTTTCGGTTGCCGAAGCTTTTCTTCATTTCCTCCAGGGCCTGATCCTTCGATACGAACTCCACCATGGAGATGCCGGGAATTTTATCAATTTCGCCCCTTATTATCTTGACGTTATCCCTGGACTGGTCTTCCTTCAGAAATACCCTTATTTCAAGCCCCGACTCAAGGTCCCGGGTGAACACGTTGGCGTTGATCACCACCAAAGCAAAAAAGCCGAGAATCAAGAGAGACACCGCCACGGTGCCTACCGAGGCGATGGACAGCCAGCTGTTCCTAAAAATGGAGTTAAAAGCCTCCCGCCAGTAATAGACAAGGGTATTAAAGCTCATTGCAGTATACCCCGCCCTCCTCGTCCCGGCAAACCCTGCCATCGGCCATGGCGACCACCCTTTTTTTCATGCTGTCCACTATTTCCCGGGCATGGGTCGCCATTATAACGGTGGTGCCGGACTTGTTAATCTCGTTGAACAGTTTCATAAGACCCCAGGCGGTGTCGGGGTCCAAATTGCCCGTAGGCTCGTCGGCAATAAGCACCATGGGGCTGTTTGCTATGGCCCTGGCAATGCAGACCCTCTGCTGCTCCCCCCCTGAAAGCTGCGAGGGAAAAACCTTGGCCTTTTCGCTAAGGCCCACCCACTCCAATACTTCCGGAACCCTTGCCCTTATTTTCTTGGTTGAAGCCCCCGTCACTTCCATGGCAAAGGACACGTTTTCGAAAACGTTTTTGTTGGGCAGAAGCCTGAAGTCCTGGAAAACCATTCCTATTTTTCTTCTCAGATAGGGTATCTCCCTCCCTTTGAGCCGGGCAATGTTCTTTCCGAAAAAAAGCGCCTGCCCTCTGGTGGGCAACTCCTCCCTGAATATTATCTTAATCAGCGTCGACTTGCCGGCCCCGCTGGGGCCCACCAGGAAAACAAAATCCCCTTTATGAATGGTGAGCGAAACATCGTTCAGCCCTTTGACACCATTGGGGTAAATCTTTGTCACATTGTAAAAATTGATCATTTCTCACCTCATATAAAAAGGGCATTGTCCGGAAAAATCCGGCAAAGCTAACATGCTGTTCTAAATAATATTAGCTATTTCGACAGTAATTTACCGAAGTCCTTTCGCGGTAAAACAAATTAAAATCATTTATACAGGTAAGCAGTCAAAAACCGGGACCCCTGATTAAGCCAAAAAAGGAAAATCAAGCTTTCGTGGCGAATTGGAAAACCATTCCCATAGATAAAGACAAGCCGGGAACTTAACATCAAGGCCCAGCGTCCACATTATATAAGGAAAATTACGGGAGGTATCAAAGTGCATAAAAAAATCACCCACGGGGCCGTCTCACTAGCACTGGCTGCATGTCTTCTTTTTAATCCCCAGTCCGTTCCGGCCGCCGAGGCCGCATCTTTCAAAGACACTGAAGGCCACTGGTCAAAGCACGTGGTTGAAAAGTCCTACGCCCTGGATTTAATGAAGGGCTATCCCGGAGAATTATTTAAACCCGAGGACCCGGTAACCAGGCTTGAGGCCATAGCGGTTATAATAAGGGCCATGGGACTGGAAGAAGAAGCCCGCAGTGTGGATTACAAAAACAGCGGAATAAACCTTCCCCAGGGGATGTTCTGGGGGCAGGGCCACCTGGTGGTGGCGGTCCAGAAAGGCCTTCTGCACAAGGATTACGTGGGCCAGCTGCTCTTCGGCCACCCTATACCCAGGCAGGAAGTGGCCACCCTTGTGGCGGTGGCCCTCAGGGACAAGCTGAAAGTCAAGGGGGATCCCCAGAAACTGACCTACAGCGACTTAGCGGACATTAACACAACCTACCTGCCCTATGTCGCCGACGTAACCCAGAACAACATAATGAAGGGAATGGAGGCAAACAAGTTTGGGCCCGATTACATCATGAACAGGGGCATGATGGCGGCCCTGATGGTTAAAACCGTACAGGACGGTTGGTTCAGCTACGGGTCGGACAGAATAATCAACGGATCGTTAGCGCTGGTAGACAGCACAGCCGGAGTAATATCCCTGAAAAAACAGGACGGGGCCCAAATACCAAAGCTGGTTGACGCAAAAACAATACTGATCAAAGATTCCAAGCCCGGCTCACTGGCAGATTTTAAAATAGGAGACCAGGTAACGGCAATAACGGATTCCACCGGCAAGGTAAGGTACCTGGAAGGATCCGGCAGCGCCGTAGCTGACGCCGGCAGCACGTCGGAATCCGACCTCACAGGCAAAGTCATAGACAGGGTGTTGACCGGCAGTTCATGGCTAAAAATACGGGACACGGCATACCAGGAAAAATCATATCCCCTGGCCGCAGTGGTAACCATTACGGACGGGACGGGCGCCAGGGACCTTTCAAGCATAACGGACAACACATACGTAAAGGTCAAAGTTAAAAACAACTCCATTTACTATATCAGGGTCTTACAGTCCGAGGAGGTAACCGGAGAGGTCACCGGCATAACTTCCAGCTACATAACAGTCAGGCCGGATTCCGGCAGCAGCCGGATATTCAATGTCAGGCCCGATAATCTTAAAATCGCCAGGGGCAGCAGCAGGCTAAGCTTCAGTGAACTTAAGAACGGCGACAGGGTCAAGTTGGTTTCGGCTTCGGGAGAAGCCGTGGAAATAGCTATACTGACTGGAACCACCCCATCCGGAATGGAGGCCGAGGTCAGAACCGTGGACTCTTTCTACAGAATGATAACGCTTCTGGACGACAACATGAACAGGAAAGAGTACGAAGTTGAGATCAACGCGGTCATTGAAAAGGGCAACGACAGGGTAAGGCTGGACAGCCTGAAGCAGGGCGACAGGGTCCGCGTTAAATTCGGCTCCAACGGAAAAATAACGGAAATTATAGCCTCAGGGGAAGATGTCCGCAGTGTTTCCGGGGATGTCACCGGCCTGAAGACCGGGAGCAGCCCCCGAATATATGTTGACTCAAAGAGATATGAGATAGGCCAAAATGCCAGAATAACAAGGGACGGGGATAGTATTGACCTGGACGACATCATGATCGGGGCCGAGGTTCAACTGGGCCTTGACGAGGATGATATAGTCACCAGGATCGAGGTAACCGACGATGAAGACATCGTGGTTGAGGGCGAAGTGACCGATGTCGGCAAGGATGACGACAAGATAACCATAGAGCAGTCCAACGGGCTGAAATTTACCCTCCGGGTAGACAGCGACTGTGAATTCCGCGATTACGTATCCTCCTCCTCAAGCGTTTCTGAACTGGACGACATAAGATACGGATGGGATGTAAAGCTATACCTGGAAAACGGCCGGGTCAAGGAAATTAGGATAGTAGACAAATAGCTTTTAGGGCAAATGATTGAATCGCAAAACCCCGCGGTTAAAACTGAAACCTGCGGGGTTTTTATAATATCTATTTTCTCTTTAAGACATCCTTTACGGCATCGGCCAGGGCTGAGGGAGTCAGTCCGTATTTTTCCAACAGTTCGGCAGGTGTTCCCGATTCTCCGAAAACATCCTTCAGTCCAACGCGCTTTACCGGCACCGGGAAGTTTTCGCACACCGCCTCTGACACCGCGCCCCCCAGCCCGCCGATAACGCTATGCTCCTCGGCGGTAACGATGGCGCCGGTTTCCCTGGCCGCGGCTACTACCGCCTCAACATCAATGGGTTTCAGGGTATGCATGCTGACAACCCGGATTTCTATCCCCTCTCCGGCCAGGGCCGAGGCCGCCTCCAGCGCCACCGACACCATTATGCCGGCCGCTATCACGGTGGCATCCCTGCCGTCCCTCACAACCACAGCCTTTCCGGGCCGGAAAACGAATCCCTCCCCGTGAACGGGAGGAACACCTGCCCGTCCCAGCCTTATATACACCGGCCCGTCCATTTTGGCGGCAGCCTCTATGGCCCCAAAGGTTTCAGCCTCGTCCGCCGGGACGAAAACGGTCATATTGGGAAGGCTCCTCATAAGAGCTATATCCTCGACGGACTGATGGGAACCCCCGTCCTCCCCCACTGTTATGCCGGCGTGGGTAGCGGCGATTTTTACATTAAGCTTTGTATAGGCCACGGAATTCCTTATCTGGTCAAAGGCCCTTCCGGTGGCGAATACCGCGAATGTGCTGGCGAAGGGAATCTTGCCGGCGGCGGCCAGCCCCGCCGCAGTACCTATTAGGTTTTGCTCGGCCACGCCCATGTTAAAAAACCTGTCCGGAAAAACCTTTGCAAAATCGGCGGTTTTGGTGGATTTGGAGAGGTCCGCGTCCAGCACTACCACCCGAGGGTTTTTGTGACCCAGATCGGCAAGGGCCTTGCCGTATGCCTCCCTGGTGGCCATTTTCTTTGTCATAAATTCTCCTCCCAATCTTACAGTATATCGTCACACCGTCATACAGGCGTTGGGTCAAATCGAATCAAGCTCCTCCAGAGCCTTTTTGGTCTCCTCGGCCTTGGGCGCGACACCGTGCCAGCCGGCCTGGTTTTCCATAAAGGTGACACCCTTACCCTTGACTGTCTCGGCCACAATCATCTGAGGTCTTCCTTTTACCGCCGAGGCCTTTTCCACCGCATCCAGTATTTGATCCATGTCGTGGCCGTCAATAACCTGCACGTCCCAGCCGAATGCCCTCCACTTGTCAGCCAGGGGCTCCGGCGACAGTACCTCGGTGACAGGACCGTCTATCTGCAGGCCGTTGTGGTCAAGAAAGGCGGTTACATTGTCCAGCTTATAATGGGCTGCAGCCATGGCCGCCTCCCATACCTGCCCCTCCTGGGTCTCCCCGTCACCCAGCAGTACGTATACCCGGTAGTCCATTCCGTCAATTTTCCCGGCCAGAGCCATACCGTTGGCCACAGAAAGCCCCTGTCCCAGGGAGCCCGTTGACATCTCCACCCCCGGAAGCTTCTTCATGTCGGGGTGCCCCTGAAGGCGGCTTCCAAGCTTACGGAGGGTCAAAAGCTCCTCCCTGGGGAAATATCCCCTTTGGGCCAGGGCGGCATACAAAACCGGAGCGGCGTGCCCCTTGGACAGTATGAAACGGTCCCTGTCCGGCTTTCCCGGCTCCAGGGGATCAACCCGCATGAACTTGAAATAAAGCGCTGCTACTATATCGGCTGCCGAGAGGGACCCGCCTGGGTGTCCCGACCCGGCTTGACCCAGCATGCTTACTATATCCTTTCTTATTTCATTTGCCCTTTGCCTCAGCATTTCCAGTTCTTTTTCCCTGTTTTCCATCACAAACCTCCTGTATTAGTTATAGGCAGTCAGTCGCCGGGCTACGACCGGCGTCTTGCGTCTGAATTAGCGTCCAGAGGCTTGAAGCCCTCTCCCAGCACCTCGTGTGCGTCGGTTAGTATTACAAAGGCTCCTTTGTCTATGCATTTTATCAAGTCTTTCAGGCGGGTGACCTCGGACCTGTTGACCACCACAAGCAAAACATCCCTGTCAACCCCGGAATAGGCCCCTCTGCCCCTCAGCACAGTTGCTCCCCTGTCCATCTCGCGCAGTACCGCCGAAGCCATTTTCTCCGGGTCGGAGGATATTATAAAAAAGGCCTTGGCAAAACTGATGCCCTCCTGAACCATGTCTATAAGCCACGCTGTGACAAAAATGGTGATAAGGGCATACATGGCAAGCTCCCAGGAGTTGAAAGAAAAACCGGCGGCCAGGACCACAACGGCGTCAACCATGAACAAAAGCTGTCCAACATTGGCTCCCGTGTACGTACGAAGCACTGCCGCAGCCAGGTCGGTTCCCCCCGTGGTGCCTCTATATTTAAAAACAAGCCCCAGCCCAAGCCCTACCAGAACACCGCCGAATATGCTCGCCAGCAGTGGATCCCTGGTGAGCACCGGTATAAATGGAGCCAGGGCGTCAATAAGAAAGGAAAGGCTTATTGTACCGTAAAGGGACCTGAAGCCGAATTTCAGTCCCAGCCGGTATATGCCCATGATAAAAAGGGGCACATTCAAAAACAGCATGGTGGCTCCCACCGGGACATGAACCAGGTAATGCAGCACCGTGGCAATACCGCTGACACCGCCGGCGGCTATCTTGTTTGGTATAAGGAAAATATCAAGTCCAAGGGCGGTGAGCAGCACCCCCAGGGTAACGCCGGCAATTTCGACCAGAACCCTCCATACCATAACGAACAGGCTCCATTAAGGGAATAAAAATCTTAAAAGGTATCATTTCCAGAGCCATATAATGTAATTACATCCGACATAGTATTTCTTTTTACTGCCTGCGTATTCCTTTTTTTTGGTCAAAAATGCATACTTCTGTCAATCATTGACACAACTTGTTTAAAATAAAGAAGAGCGCCCGGGCGCTCTTATAAATCCTGAAAATGTCTTAACTTTTCCTTGCGCTCTCCCTCAAATAGGCTGAAATAAAAGCATCTATCTCACCATTCATTACGGCGTTTACATTGCCCACCTCCACCCCGGTGCGGTGGTCCTTGACCAGACTGTAGGGGTGGAAAACATAGGACCTTATCTGGCTGCCCCAGGCGATTTCCATCTGCTCCCCCCGCATTGCCGACAGCTCCGCTTCCTTCTTTTTCATTTCCAGGTCAAGAAGCTTGGCCTTAAGCAGCTTCATGGCGGTATTGCGGTTTGAAATCTGTGACCTTTCGCTCTGGCACTGAACCACGATCCCCGTGGGCAGGTGGGTTATGCGCACCGCCGAGTCCGTCTTGTTCACATGCTGGCCGCCCGCGCCCCCGGAGCGGTAGGTGTCAATCTTCAATTCCTCAGGGTTTACCTCCACATCCAGGTCCTCCTGGACCTCGGGCAGCACGTCCACAGAGGCAAAGGAAGTATGGCGGCGGCCTGCCGCGTCAAAGGGGGAAATCCTTACCAGCCGGTGAACACCCTTTTCCGACCGCAGGTACCCGTATGCGTTGAGTCCCACTATCTCCAGGGTAACGCTTTTAACCCCGGCCTCGTCCCCGGGAAGGATGTCAACAACGCTGGCCTTGTAGTTGTGGTCCTCGGCCCAGCGCATAAACATCCGCATCAGCATTTCCACCCAATCCTGGGCCTCGGTGCCACCGGCCCCGGCGTGAAGCGACATAATGGCATTGTTACGGTCATAGGGCCCGGAGAGCAGCACCTCCAGTTCCATATCTTCAACCATTTTGGTGAGTTTTTTTATCTCTCCCTGGACTTCCAGCGCCACCTCCTGGTCATCTTCCTCACGGCCTAACTCCAGAAGCACCCTGGTGTCCTCTGAAAACCTCTGCAGGGTCTCAAAGGATGAAATGCTTTCCTTTAAAGCAGACAGGCTCTGAGTGACCTTCTGTGCCTCCTCCTGGTTGTCCCAGAAACCGGGATCCATCATCTTCTGCTCAACAAGGGTTACCTGTTTCTCCTTTTCGGCTATGTCAAAGAGAAACCCTCAAATCTGCAATGCGTTTCTCAAGGGACTCAAGGTCCCTTTTAAGTTCGGGAAACATGCCTCATCACCTCAACCTTTTTCATGAGAATTCTACCGGTACTACTCATCCCGCCCGCAGCATTTTTTGTACTTCTTCCCGCTGCCGCAGGGGCAGGGATCGTTGCGGCCCACCTTCTGCTGCCTGCGCACCGGCTGTTTGGGCCCCTCGTCGGCATACCGGTTCTCCACCACGTTTCTCTGTCTGGGGCTTTGATCCTGCTGCACCACGTTCACCCTGAATATATAGCGCACTACATCTTCCTGTATTGTGGCAATCATGTTCTGGAACATCTCGTAGCCTTCGAACTTGTACTCCACCAGCGGGTCTTTCTGCCCGTATGCCCGGAGCCCGATGCCCTCCCGGAGCTGGTCCATGGCGTCCAGGTGATCCATCCACTTCTCGTCCACGATCCTTAGTGTGATCACCCGCTCGATTTCCCGCATGTTTTCCGGCCCCAGTTCCTCTTCCCTCTTATCATAGGCTTCCAGGGACCTTTCCAGCAGGAACTCCTTGATATCATCCCTGTTCATCCCGTCCAGGTCCCCGGGCTGGATGGAGTGCCCCGGGATAAAGACCTGGTCCGCGTAGCCCAGGAGGACAGTCAGGTCCCATTCTTCCGGGTGCACACCATCGGGACAATAGGTATCCACCGCCCGGCCCACCACGTCTTCTATCATGGAGGAAACTGTCTCCTTCAGTTCCTCACCGGTAAGCACCTGGCGGCGCTGCCTGTATATCAGCTCCCTCTGCTGGTTCATAACGTCGTCGTACTGAAGCACGTGCTTGCGAATATCGAAGTTCCTGTTTTCAACCCTCTTCTGGGCAGTCTCAATTGACCTGGTGATCAGATTATGCTCGATGGGCATATCCTCTTCTATACCCAGTCTGTCCATTAGGCCGGAAATGTTTTCCGACCCGAACAGGCGCATCAGGTCATCCTCCAAAGAGCTGAAAAACTGGCTTGACCCGGGGTCTCCCTGGCGGCCGGAGCGGCCCCGCAGCTGGTTGTC
>JBMOPB010000077.1:34307-49186 GCA_049325055.1 Bacillota bacterium | reverse complement strand
CAGGGTAATGCCCGGGCCGGCGCCCTCATACCCTGATCTGGATCTGTACGACAGTACCATTATAGACACCTCGGTGGAAGAAAAGATTGAACTGGCCCGGAACATGGAAAAGGCCGCCCGGGGCTATGACAGCCGGGTAAAGATTATAGAGGGCTCCACCTATACCGATGCGGAAACCGAAGTCACCCTCATGAACAGCCTCGGCGTCGATCTCAGTTTTAAGGGGGCATACTGCGGAATTTACATAGCCCTGGTGGCGGTGGAAGGCGAGGAAAGCCAGACGGGCTTCGCCCTCAAATACGGAGTACGGTATAATGACCTGGATGCCGGTTCCACCGGCAGGGAAGCGGCCATGAGGGCCGTAAGAATGCTGGGCGCCAGGTCCGTGCCGTCCCAGACGCTGCCGGTTGTATTTGAGCCCTACGTGGCCACAGGTTTTCTGGGTCTGCTTGCCCCGGCCCTGACCGCCGAAGCGGTACAAAAGGGAAGGTCTCTGTTTGCGGGTAAATTGGGTCAAAAAGTGGCGTCCGGCAGGGTTAATATAATTGATGACGGGTCCCTGGCCGGGGGGATAGCATCCTCCCCCTTCGACGGAGAAGGCGTGCCCACCTCAAAGACACAGCTGATTGCCGGCGGCCTTCTGGAAGGGTTCATGCACAACACTTACACAGCTGCAAAAGATGGTGTGAAATCCACCGGCAACGGCGTCAGGGGTTCATACAAGTCCACGCCCGAGGTTGGTTCCACAAATCTTTATATAGATAAAGGCGACACCGGCCCCGACGATATTATAAGGGATATTGAAAAGGGCTTTTATGTCACCGAGGTGTTGGGTATGCACACCGCCAACCCCATATCCGGGGACTTTTCCCTGGGCGCTTCGGGACTTATGATAGAAGGGGGCCGGCTGACTTTCCCTGTAAGGGGAGTTGCCCTGGCCGGAAATATTATAGACGTTATGAAAAAGATTGAAAGAATCGGCAGCGACCTCACATTTTTCGGCGGCATGGGATCTCCCACCCTGCTGATAGGGGGCCTTGCCTTGAGCGGCCACTGATTTTGGCCATTTCACCACCAATATTTGATTTTCCCCGTACCGGGGAATTTTTATATTGACCGTAAATACTCATTCCTTTGCAAAGGGATGAAAATAGTGGTAAAATATCCCCAGTGTGCCGGATTATTAGTAATAATTTTTTTTCGAGGGGTATAAAATGAAAGTTCTTGTATTAAACGGACCTAACCTCAACCTTCTCGGAAAAAGGGAACCCGGAGTATACGGTTCCGCAACCCTGGATCAGGTTAAGTCAATGCTGGAGGACCTGGCCCTAAAGCTGGGGGCAGAAATTGATTTCTACCAGTCAAACCGTGAAGGCAAATTGATTGACAAGCTTCACGAAGCTGATGATAATTTTGACGCAGTGGTTTTTAACCCCGGGGCTTTCACCCATTACAGCATCGCCCTCCGGGACGCCGTGGCCTCAATATCAATTCCGGTGATAGAGGTGCATCTTTCAAATATATACGCCCGGGAGGAATTCCGCCATAAATCGGTGATTGCCCCTGTTTCGGCAGGCCAGATATCAGGACTGGGAGTCCACAGCTATCTCCTTGGGCTCAGGGCAGCCTGTGCGATGGCATGCAGTAAAAAAGGCATTTAGGGGAAGGACACGGCAAACAGGATGTGGTTTTTTTGGGAGAAGAAATATTTCTGAAGCGAATCGGCAATTTGAGAAAATTTCTTTCTGACGAGGGAGTTGATTCTTTTTTAATAACCAAGCCTGAAAACAGGTACTACCTTACCGGGTTTACCGGTTCCTCGGGTGCGGTGCTGGTTACCGGCGGAGAAGTTATTCTGATCACCGATTTCAGGTACGACCAGCAGGCCTCGTTGCAGTGTCCCCATTGCAGTATAGTGATGGTGAATGAGACTGTTCTTGACACCGTGTGCGACCTGGTTGTGGAAAAGAATCTTAACCTCTTGGGCTGTGAAGGGGATTATATAACTTATACCCACTACAACCTTCTTAAGGACAAACTGCCCGGCAGGGAGTTGAAGCCTGTTAACGGATTCGTGGAAAATTTGCGCATTGTCAAGGACCCTGCGGAGCTGGAAAAGATTTCTCAGGCCGTAGCACTTTCGGACAAGGTATTTGATCATATACTGCCCCTCCTAGGTGAAGGCATATCGGAATTGGAAGCGGCCCTTGAGATTGAATTTTTTATGAGGAAAAACGGGGCGGAAGGTATAGCCTTTCAAATAATAGTGGCCTCCGGACAAAGGTCTTCCATGCCGCACGGGACAGCCTCCGGCAAGATAATGCGCCGGGGTGACCTGGTGACCATGGACTTCGGCGCAGTGATGGACGGTTACAATTCGGACATAACCAGGACCGTTGTTATCGGCAGTGCCGACAAAAGGCAGCAGGAAATATACAAAATTGTGCTTGAGGCCCAGTTGGCCGGAATAAGCTCGGTAAGGGCCGGTGTATCGGCCAGTGATGTGGACCGGGCGTCCAGAGACGTTATAGAAGGCTACGGCTTCGGTGATTATTTCGGACACAGCACCGGCCACGGACTGGGACTGCATATACACGAAAACCCCAGGCTGTCCTCCAAGGACAATACTGTTCTCCAGCCCGGAATGGTAGTTACCGTGGAGCCGGGTATTTACATCCCCGGCTGGGGCGGCGTGAGAATTGAGGACACCGTGGTGGTGGAGGAGAAGGGCTGCCGTGTGCTGACAAAATCACCCAAAAACACTCTTTTAGCCTGCGGCAAATGAAAATGATGAATTTTTAATTTTTTCTTGTTGAAAGGAGAGAAAGCAAAGTGATATCGACAAACGATTTCAGGACCGGGCTTACAATCGAGATTGACGGTGAAGTTTTTCAGGTGGTGGACTTTCAACACGTCAAGCCGGGCAAGGGAGCTGCCTTTGTAAGGTCCAAGATAAGAAACATCCGGACCGGCGCGGTGGTGGAGAGAACCTTCAACGCCGGTGAAAAAATTCCCCGGGCCAGAATAGACCGCCGTGAGTTTCAGTACCTCTATAACGACGGTGAGGCATACAATTTCATGGACATGGAAACCTACGACCAGTCCAGCCTGACCGGTGATCAACTGGGAGACGCCACAAAATACCTTAAGGAAAACATGGTCATAAACGTTCTTCTTTACCAAGGCAAGCCCATTGGTGTGGACCTTCCCAACTACGTGGAACTGGAAGTGATTGAAACCTCGCCGGGAATCAAAGGTGACACCGCCAGCGGCGGCTCAAAGCCGGCTACCCTTGAAACCGGCTATGTTGTCCAGGTTCCTTTCTTTATCAATGTGGGCGACGTTCTGCAGATTGACACCAGGTCCGGACAGTACATAAAGCGTGCCTGATTTGCCCGCGATTTGGTTCTCAAACAAGGAAATATATGTTTAAAAACCCCCAGAGAGAGAAATAATAAAGCAATGAAAGTTAAAGCATAAAAATTGAAGGGGGTTTCACGGTGAGGGACCTTAAATCAAGGGTGGCGTATCTCCAGGGGCTTTCCGCCGGAATGAATATTGAAAACGAGTCGAAAGAGGGCCGTATACTGAACAATATTATCCAGGTGCTGGATGATTTTGCAAACACCATTAAAGAAATGGAAGAGGCCCACAACCAGCTTGAGGACTACCTTGAATCCATAGACGAAGACCTTTTCCACCTCGAAGAGGATTTATACAACGATACAGATACCGAGGAAGACGCGGAAGAATATCTTGAGGTTGACTGCCCCCGCTGCGGGGAGGTGGTTTGCTTCGACTCGGACATACTTGAAGATGAAGATACCATTGAAGTTACCTGCCCTAACTGCGACGAGGTTGTTTTTATAAACGACGACAATTTCCAGGCCGCCGACGAGCCCGAGCAGATTGAAGGAAGAATGGCAGTGGACGACGACCTATAAAGAAAAGGCGGTACCCTAAGGGGTACTGCCTTTTTGCCCTATTTAAAACGATCTGCATTTGCCCATATCGAGACAGAAAAATACCTGAATTTTGTAATAAGTTATTTATAGATACTACGACAATTTGCCTTTTCAATATTTGAAATACTGCACAATATAAGACAGCGCGGCTTGTCTAAAATACTTCCTGTACCCCAAAGGGTATGATTTTTTTTGTACTTTCCGGTATTGACTTATTAACCCTGTGGTTTTAAAATATCCCCAGTGTTTCAATGTCTGTCTCAGGTTTATATGATAAGGGGGTAAAAAAGATGAGTCAGCCCAGAATTGTAATTATAGGCGGTGTGGCCGCAGGCCCCAAGGTAGCCGCCAGGGCGCGGAGAGTGGCGCCAAACGCCGATATAACCATCATCGAAAAGGACAGCTATATATCCTACGCAGGATGCGGCATGCCTTTTTATCTGGCTGGATCGGTCAGGGAGTTCGGCCAGTTGTTTACGACATCCTACGGAGTAACCCGCGATGAAAAGTATTTTGAGAGGGAAAAGGGCGTTAAGGTGCTTACCGGCAACGAGGCAGTGGATATTGACCGTGAGAAAAAAGAAGTGTTGGTGAAAAACCTTTCCACCGGGGAAATATCCCGGCTGCCCTATGACAAGCTGGTCATAGCCACAGGTTCCACTCCCTTCGTCCCTCCCCTTGAAGGAGTCAATTTAAATGGCGTGTTTCGCCTTAACCACCCGGAAGACGCAAAGAAAATAAAGGAGCAAATTGACAACGTCAGCGAGGCGGTGGTCATCGGCGCGGGACTGATAGGGATGGAGGCCGCCGATTCCCTGAGGGAGAAAAAAATATTTGTAACAGTGGTTGAGCTGAAGGACCAGATACTGCCGGGGCTTCTGGACAAGGACATGGCGGACGTTTTAAAGCTCAGGCTCGAGGAGCAGGGAATGGAATTCCGTCTGGGAGAGAAGGTTCTGAAGATAGAGGGTGAGGATGGCAACGTCTCCGGTGTTGTTACAGAAAATGAAACACTTGGCGCCGAGATGGTGATTGTGGCCGTCGGAGTAAGGCCCAACGTGGAGCTGGCCAAAAAGTGCGGCCTCAATCTGGGGCAGACCGGAGCCATAGAGGTCAATCAGTACCTGCAGACCAGCGACCCCGACATTTATGCCGTGGGAGACTGCGTGGAGAACTTCCATCTTGTTTCAGGTAAGAAGGTATACATACCACTGGCGTCCACAGCCAACCGCCAGGGCAGGGTGGCAGGAGACAACGTTGTGGGCGGAAGAAGCGTTTTCAAGGGAGTACTGGGAACCGCGTTGCTCAGGGTGCTGAACTGGAACGCCGGTAAAACCGGCCTCGGGCAGCAGCAGGCAGAGGAACTGGGCTATAAAGTCACCACCGTGATTAACTCTGCCCACGACCGCACCCATTACCACCCCTCCCACGGGCTTGTGGTCATGAAAATGATTGTTGACCGGGAGAGCGGCAAAATACTTGGTGCCCAGGGCATCGGCCCCGGTGATGTCTCCAAGAGGATTGACGTGGCGGCCACCGCAATACACTTCGGATCCACAGTGGAAGACCTGGCCGGTGTGGACCTTGGCTACGCCCCGCCCTTCTCCACACCTATCGACCTGGTCCACCACACAGCCAATATCGCCCGCAACAAGATGGAGGGCCTGGCCCTGACCGTGACGGCCGAGGAGCTGAAGGCCAAGCTGGACAGTGATGAAGACTTCCTTGTGGTTGACGTCCGCACCGCCCAGCAGTTTGCGCCCAAACATATAGAGGACGACAGGGTTATGCTGGTAACCCTGGGCGACATAAGGGAGCGAATAGACGAAATCCCCAGGGACAAGGAAATAGTCCTCCTGTGCGCCATGGGTGTAAGAAGTTACGAAGCTTTAAGGATACTGCACGGGGCAGGCTTTAAGGACATCAAGTACATGGAGGGCGGGCTGCAGGCCTGGCCCTATGATCTGGACTAAGAAGATATCCCGGAATAATCAGCCGCTGATGTATTTCTTCAGCGGCTTTTTTATTGCCCTCTATATGCCATACTATGCTAATACCGTCATAAATTACCATGCCTGGCAATATAGATAGCTTAGGAGGGGGAGGCATGTCCGTTAAAGCCATTGTCAACAACAACCAATTTACCCGCCACGGCCAGCCGTGGACTGAAATACTGCCTGTGCTGCCCCCCAGTCTCAGGAATTTGATTCTGGGTGTCAGGCCGGAAATACTTTGCCGGGTGGAGGAAATAAGGATCCGTACATCCAGGCCGGTGATGCTGGGCCTGGACAGCGCAGACGTAATGCTCACCGAAGCCGGGGAGGTAACTGAAAGCAGCTTAAAAGCTTACCGGGCCGTCGGGGAGGATGTTGAAAGGTGCCTTCACCTGCTAAGCGGATCATCCATCTATGCCCTGGAAGAAGAAATAAGAAACGGCTTTATAACCATACCGGGAGGTCACCGGGTGGGACTTACCGGCAAGGCGGTGGTGGACGGGGGAAAGGTCAAGACCATTAAATACTTCTCCGGCATCAACATTAGAATTTCAAGAGAGGTGACAGGGGCCGCAGCGGCCCTCATGCCCTTGATAGTGGACAGGGAAAAGGGGACTGTTCATCACACTATGATTTTTTCTCCGCCAAGGTGTGGAAAAACCACTGTTTTGAGGGACGCCGTCCGGATGATAAGCGACGGGGCGCCACAGTACGGGCTGCCCGGGCAGACAGTGGGCCTGGTGGACGAAAGATCCGAGATAGCCGGGTGCTACAGGGGAGTCCCCAGCCGGAACGTTGGCATGCGGACTGATGTGCTGGACGGCTGCCCCAAGGCCGAGGGAATGATTATGCTGTTACGGTCCATGGGGCCTTCAGTAATTGCCACCGACGAGATAGGGAGAATTGAAGATGTCCGGGCACTGGAAGAGGTCTTAAATGCCGGCGTAAGGGTGATATTTACAGTGCACGGGTCATCACTGGAGGAGCTGGCCACCAGGCCGGCACTTGATTATCTGATAAAACTGGGAATGGTTGACCGGTACGTACTTCTGGGAAGGGAACCAAAGGTGGGGACGGTCAAGTTGGTGTATGATTCGAAAAAGCGTGCTAAAAATGGGGTGGCGCCATGATCAAATTTATAGGGGCGCTGTTGCTGGTGGCAGCCGGAGGCGCCGCCGGGATGACGGTGGCCCGCCAGTACGCCAAAAGGCCCGGAGAGCTGAAAGCGCTGCTGTCATCAATACAGATGCTGGAAACAGAAATTACCTTCGCGGCCACACCTTTGGCAGAGGCCTTGGAAAGGATTGCCGAGGGATCAGAGCCGGCTGTGGCGGATTTTTTCCGCAGGGCCGCCCATGAACTGAGGCCGGTAAACGGGCGCACTGCCGGAGAAGCCTGGGAAAAGGCCATGGACAGGCTGTACTCGGCCAGTTCACTTTCCAAAAGGGACATGCACATACTGGCCGGACTCGGCAGGGCCATCGGCATATCTGACCGTGATGATCAGGCCAAGCACCTGAAACTGGCCTGTGAACAACTAAAAATGGAAATTGCCAGGGCGGAGGAAGAGGCCTCAAAAAACACCAGGATGTGGAACTACATGGGTTTTTGCGGCGCGCTGGCGGCGGCGATAATACTTTATTAACGGAGGTGCGGCAACTGTGGGATCGGATATAAACCTTATCTTTAAGATCGCCGGGGTCGGCATACTGGTGGCGGCGGCCCACTGGGTACTGAAGAGCGCGGGTAAGGAAGATTACGCCTTTATAACAACCCTTGGAGGGGTGGCAGTGGTACTGGTGTGGGTTATCTACCAGCTGGGCAATCTGTTTGAACAGGTGAAATCAGTCTTTAAGCTATTCTGACAAAAAGGGGTTGGACAGGTGGATATAATGCAGATAGTTGGACTGGGCCTGGTTGCAGCTGTTCTGGCGGTTGTCTTAAGGCACAACAAGCCTGAAATGGCCATGTTTCTATCCATTGCCGTGGGAATAATCATTTTTATGGTGATGCTCGGAAAAATAGGATCCATACTTGAGGTTTTAAAGGATCTGTCCGCCAGGGCAAATCTCAGCATGGTCTATCTGGGCACCATCCTCAAGATAGTTGGCATCGCTTACATCGCCGATTTTGGGGCGCAAATATGCAGGGATGCCGGTGAAGGCGCCGTGGCCTCCAAAATAGAGTTCGCGGCGAAAATACTGGTGCTGGTCCTTGCCGTGCCCATAGTGGTGGCGGTTCTTAATTCCCTGCTCAAGATAGTGCCATGAGGTGATTGATGTGCGCAGGTTAATTTGTATTGCGGTGCTTTTGTACATGTTCTCATTTCCGGTGGCGTCCGCGGCCCTGGCGGAAGGAGCGGCTGCCGCAGGCAGTGAGGAAAGACACGGCCCCAACCTCAATCTCGAAGAAATAAACAGGTACGTGGAACAGCTGGACTGGGAAATTAAAAAGGTGACACCCGAAATTGATTTCAAGCAGCTTGTCCATAAAATAGCCAGGAACGAGATAAGCCTTCATCCCAAAGACATAGCGGAAAATGCCGCGTCTTACGTGTTCAGTGAGGTGGTGGCCAACTGGTCACTGCTGGGAAAACTTGTGATACTGGCAGTAATATGCGCAGTGCTGCAAAACCTGGCATCGGCCTTTGACAGGAGTTCCACTGGACAGCTTTCCTACATGGTGACCTACCTGGTACTGGCCACCCTGGCCATAGGTTCCTTTACGGTGGCGGTTGACGCGGGCAGGGAAGTGGTGGACCGCATGGTCACTTTCATGCAGGCCATACTGCCGGTGCTGCTCACTCTGCTTGTGGCGGTGGGAGGCTTCACTGCCGCCGCCATATACCAGCCGGTGGTATTTGTCAGCATCGCCCTGATAGCAACGGTAATACGCAACATAATACTTCCACTGATACTCTTTTCGGCCATATTGATGCTGGTAAGCAATCTGTCGCCAAAATTCAAGGTTTCAAACCTGGCTGGCCTTCTGAGGAATATTGCCATGGGCCTACTGGGGGCCATGAGCACCATTTTTCTGGGCGTTATATCCATACAGGGCGTTGCCGGGGCGGTGGGAGACAGCGTTGTTCTCCGCACCGCCAAATTTGCCACCGACGCCTTCATTCCGGTGGTGGGAGGAATGTTTTCCGACGCACTGGAGGCAATAGTAAGCTCGTCGCTGCTTATCAAAAACGCCGTGGGGATCGCCGGGGTGGCGGTGGTTCTGGCCATTATGCTGATGCCTCTTTTAAAAATACTGTGCCTGGCGCTTATATACAAACTGGCCGGGGCCATGATGCAGCCTGTGGAAGACGGCCAGATGACAGGATGCCTCAATGACCTGGGCAACAGCCTTTTATCTGTATTTGCCGTAGTGGCCACGGCCGGATTGCTTTTCTTTTTCACCTTGACAATACTGGTGGCGGTGGGAAACATCACTGTGATGCTGAGGTAAACGGGGCAAGGAGGGGCTTTGTTTGGAAACGGTGCGAGTACTGGTGCAGAATCTCATTATAATCATGGTGCTTTCCGTTTTGCTGGAAATGCTCCTGCCCAACGGGGAAATGAGAAGGTACACCCGCATGGTATTCGGACTGATGGTTATAGTGGCGGTAATACAGGCCGCCAACGGAATATCCGGGGGAGGGCTTTTTAAGGATATTGAGGAATACGCCTGGCGCGGCGGCCCCGAGGCCTCAAAAAAGGTGGATATACTGGAAAAGGGGCGCGAGCTGGACGCCGCCAACAAAAAAAAGGCGCTGGAGCAGTACCGAAAGGGGATAGAAAAACAGGTTTCCGCACTGACGGGAATGGACAGCAGGATGAAGCCGGCAGCTGTTGATGTGAAAATACAGGATGACCCATCCAAAAAAGATTTTGGAAGAATAATTGAGGTCAATCTGTTGATGTCCGGCGCGGTGGGATATAGGGACAGCGATATAAAACCCGTTGAGACTGTACAAGTGGCGGTGGGGCAGGAAAAATCCAATACTACGGTGGCCGAGAAACCTCCCCCGGAATATGCCGACGCCGCCAAAAGTGCGGCTGAAAAGGTGGCCAATTTTTACAACCTTTCACCGGACCAGATCAGGGTCAGGTTTAAATGATGGGAGGGTAAAAGCATGTCAGTATTCAGTGAATGGTTCAACAAAGCCGGCAGCAGCGGTGACGGCCCGGGAAAAGCGAACAGGAAAAAACTAATGGGGCTGGCTGCGGTGGTTATCCTGGGAATAAGCCTTATAATACTGGGCAGCACCGACGGCCGGGAACCTACACCGCCCGCCAGGGAAAAATCAGTGGATATCAAAGAGACGGACACGGAAAAAAGCCTGCACAGGTCGATGATGGCCCAGGAGGAAGAAGCCCTGGCCTCAAAACTTCAGGCAATGCTGGAAAGGATTGAAGGTTCGGGAGAGGTTAAGGTCACTGTAAGGCTTGCCTCCTCCAACAGGGAAACATTCGCCACAAACACCACCATCGGCAGGAAAAACACCGTGGAAAAGGACCAGGGCGGGGGCACAAGGACAATAAATGAAAATACCGATACCACGCAGCTTGTCATCGCCAAGAACGGAAACGGCGATTCTCCGGTGGTGGAAATGGAATCCGCATCCAGGATAGCGGGAGTGCTGGTGGTGGCTCAGGGCGCCGCAAACCCCAGGGTTAAGGAAAACCTTTTCAATGCCGTCCGGGTGGCTCTGAATGTTGACCCGCACAAAATACTGGTTCTTACGGGAGAGGGCGGTGCGAAAAGATGATGTTCGTTAATTTAAGGCATATATTCATCACCCTGATGTTCATCGCCGGTGCGGCAACGCTTTTTCTGGGCTACACTGGAGTTGCGGGAATGCTTTTTTTCAGGAAAACTGCCCCGGTGGAAATTAAGACTACCGGGTACCAGCCTTCAAACACCGGAATCAGCGGCGGGGGCGTCGAAACTCGGGAAGGGCAGGGCCCACTGGAATCAGGCGCGGCCGGGACGGATGGTTTTTTTGTTGAATACAGGCTCCAGAGGGATAAAGCAAGAAGCCAGCAGGTGGAGATATTAAAAGATATAATAGGCAGCCCGGCATCAACGGCCGACACAAGCAAAGCGGCCCAGGAACAGCTTCTGAACATCAGCAGGAACGTATCAAAGGAAGCCAGGGTTGAAAACCTGCTTAAGGCCAGGGGATACAGGGAAGCCGTGGTGTGCGTCGACCAGAAGGGAGTCACGGTGGTACTTGAAAGCCGGAGCCTGACACCCGCAGAGGAAAACAAGATAGTTGACATGGTGTCCAGGGAAACCGGATTTGGGGAGCAGGGAATTATCATAGTCCCCAAAGTATGATTAAAAATTGGCCTCCGGTAAAACCTCCTTTTCCACCAGGGAGGTTTTAATTTTTTGCAGGTAAAACATGGAATTAACCCTTTTGATTTTTGTATTCAGTATTAAGCATTAAAAATAATTTATCTGTTATTATTGCAAAGCCAGCCGTTATGCATATATATTGTATACTTATGGCTTCATACTTTATTAAAACACCGTAAATAACATATAATGGCTTGTATAATTGATATTGGGCCACGTAACTTTTAGCCGGTAAAAATAAGCCGCATATAATAAACAGATAACAGCTTTTGTTAGGGGGAAAAGTTTTGCCTGCCATCAAAATAACCGACACAACTTTGAGAGACGGACACCAGAGCCTCTGGGCAACCAGGATGCGTACCGCCGACATGCTGCCTGTGGCCGGCATGATGGATGACATCGGATTTCATTCCATGGAGGTCTGGGGCGGCGCCACCTTTGACGTTTGCCTCAGGTTTTTGAACGAGGACCCGTGGGAAAGACTTAGGTCATTAAAAAAGATACTTAAAAAAACCCCTTTGCAAATGCTTCTGAGGGGACAGTCCCTTTTGGGCTATCAGCATTATCCGGACGATATTGTTCACTCCTTTGTACAAAAGGCCGTTGACAACGGCATTGACATTATCAGGGTATTTGACGCCCTCAACGATATAAGGAATCTGGAAACATCCATCAAGGCCGGGAAAAAGGCCGGGGCGCACATACAGGCGGCTGTGGTTTACACAATCAGCCCCGTTCACACCACCGAACATTACGTTGAGACTGCCGCCCAGCTGGCGGCGATGGGGGCCGATTCCATCTGTATAAAGGATATGGCCGGGCTTCTGGCCCCTTACTCCGCCTACGAACTGGTTAAGCAGCTCAAGGAAAAAGTGGGCCTTCCGGTTCAGATACACAGCCACTATATCGGGGGCCTGGCGGTGGGGACCTATCTGAAAGCGGTGGAGGCAGGCGCGGACATTATCGACACGGCCTCGGTGCCCCTGGCCTTCGGGTCATCGCAGCCGCCCGTGGAAACCGTGGTCAGGGCGCTGAAGGACACACCCTTTGATACCGGCCTCAGCCTTGGATCACTTTTTGAGATTGCCCGTTACTTTGAAAGGCTTCGCCAGGATTACGGCCAGAAAAGGGGCGTCACCAGGATTAACGACATGAGGGTGTTTGAGCACCAGGTGCCCGGCGGGATGATTTCCAATCTTATTACCCAGCTGGAAGAACAGAAAGCGCTGCACAAACTCTCCGAGGTGCTGGACGAAATCCCCAGGGTGAGGGAAGATTTCGGGTACCCGCCCCTGGTAACGCCAACCAGCCAGATTGTCGGCACCCAGGCTGTTCTCAACGTGCTGTCAGGTGAAAGATACAAACTGATACCGGGTGAAGTCAGGGCTTATGCCCAGGGGATGTACGGAAGACCACCCGCCCCCATGAACGGCAATATAAAGGACAGGATTCTGGGGGGCCGGGAGGAATACACCTGCAGGCCAGCCGACCTGCTGGAACCCAGGATGCAAAAAGTAAGGGAAGAAGCAAAGGGGCTGGCTGCCAGCGAAGAGGATTATCTACTGTTTGCCATCTTCCCCCAGGTAGCCAGGAAATTCGTGGAGAAGAGGAAAGACGGGATCAAGCCAACGGTGACAGCGTCCCATGACGATAGCGCCCGGCTGACTAAAAAAATCAAAAACCCGGTGACAGAGGAGGAAATTGAAATGAACCTTCAGGAAATCAAGGAACTGGTCCAGTTGATTAACAACTCCGACATTTACGAGCTGGCCCTTGAAAATAAAGGCATGAAAGTAGCCATAAGAAAAAGCGGCAAATCTGATAACTGGAGAACTGCCGAAAATCAACATTCGGTTATAGACGAAAGAATGGCGCCGGATTTGGAAAACGATCAGGATGCGGCGGCGGTAAAAGTCCCGGAGGAAGGCAGCTTCGTAATCAATGCCCCCATGGTGGGAACTTTTTACTGCTCACCGGCGCCGGACGCTCCGCCATTTGTCAGGGCGGGGGATGCAGTCTCCAAGGGTCAGACCCTTTGCATTATAGAGGCCATGAAGCTGATGAACGAAATAGAGTCCGAAGTATCGGGAAAGATTTCCGAAATTCTGGTTGAAAACGGATCTCCGGTTGAGTACGGCCAGCCTCTTTTTATAATTAAGGTCAGCAACTAAAAGGGGTCAAATATGTTTAAAAAGATACTTATAGCCAACAGGGGCGAAATCGCCCTGCGAATAATAAGGGCATGCAGAGAAATGGGAATAATGAGCGTGGCGGTTTACTCGGAGGCCGACAGGGATTCTCTTCACGCCAGGGCGGCGGATTACGCCGTTTGCATAGGCCCGGCAAACCCTGCGCAAAGCTACCTTAACGCCCGGAACGTCATCAGCGCCGCCATCATTTCCGGGGCGGACGCCATTCACCCCGGCTACGGCTTTTTGTCTGAAAACGCCAGTTTCGCCAGGAGCGTCGAGGACCAGGGAATCACATTCATTGGCCCTCCGGCAGCGGCAATTGAAAAAATGGGCGATAAGGCCACCGCCAGGGAAACCGTGGTCAGGGCCGGTGTCCCCGTTGTTCCGGGATCAGAAGGCGTTGTGGAGGACATTGACACCGCCCTGCGGACCGCCGCCGGCATTGGATACCCGGTGCTGGTCAAGGCGTCGGCTGGCGGAGGGGGCAGGGGGATGAGGGTTGCCCAGGGCCCGGAGGATCTCGTGAAAGCAATCCAGACAGCGCGTACAGAGTCCGGGGCCGCCTTCGGAAACTCCGACGTATATATTGAAAAGTACGTTGAGGAGCCCAGGCATATAGAGTTTCAGCTAATGGGCGACAGGTACGGAAACATTGTCCATCTGGGAGAAAGGGACTGCTCTGTTCAAAGGCGTAACCAGAAGCTTATTGAGGAGTCCCCCTCCACCGCCCTTACCGCGGAATTAAGGCTGGAAATGGGGGAAATGGCCGTAAGGGCCGCCCGGTCTGTAGATTATTTCAGTGCGGGAACGGTTGAATTTCTCCTGGACAGAAATAAAAACTATTACTTTATTGAAATGAACACACGCATACAGGTGGAGCATCCCGTGACCGAAATGGTTACAGGTATAGACCTTGTAAAAGAGCAGATAAAGGTTGCCGCCGGAGAGAGACTTTCCTTTTCCCAGGAAGATATAACAATAAAAGGCTGGTCACTAGAGTGCCGCTTAAACGCCGAGGACCCGGGAAGGAACTTTGCCCCCTGCCCGGGACGGATTACCGGATATACGCCTCCCGGGGGGCCCGGGACAAGGGTTGACAGCGCCGCCTACCAGGGATGGACGGTGCCCCGCTACTACGACTCCATGCTGGGCAAACTGATTACCTGGGGCCTCAACCGGGACGAGGCCATTGCCAGGATGACCAGGGCTCTGGATGAACTGGTCATAGAGGGCGTGGCCACCAATATATCATTCCACCGGGAAGTACTTGAAAATCCGCACTTCCGACAGGGCGACATCAACACTGGATTTGTACAGCAGCACATGCAGAAATAACTTGCTCTGCAACAGTTGCGACAGGGGACGGTTCTCCCTTG
>JBMOPB010000077.1:0-34207 GCA_049325055.1 Bacillota bacterium | reverse complement strand
TTGCGACAGGGGACGGTTCTCCCTTGTCGCATTTTTTGTTTTATGGTATGATTAGGAAAAACTTTTGGGTGATATAATGCCAAGGTACGCAAGAAAACAAAGCAAAAGTGGAATCTACCACATAATCATCAGAGGTAACGAGAGGAAAGAGATATTTTACGACGACGACGACAGGATCAGATTTTTAGAAACATTAAATAAGATGAAGGCGGATGGAAATTACGACATATATGCCTATTGCCTTATGAATAACCATGTTCATTTGTTGATAAAGGAAGGGAAAGACAGTTTACAGAGGTCGATGAAGAGAATCTGTGTAAGCTATGTATACTATTTCAATAATAAATATCAAAGGATAGGTCATTTGTTCCAGGACAGATTCCGCAGTGAAGCAGTAGAGGAGGAATCTTATTTACTGGCGGCGGCCAGGTATATACACAATAACCCGGTAAAAGCCGGAATGGTGACTAAAGCAGAAGATTTTAAGTGGAGCAGCTATAAAGAATATATAAGTACAATAGGGAGTAACGAAGTTTTGGTGGAAAGGGGTTTTCTGCTTTCAATACTATCACACAGCGAAGAACGGGCAATAGAGATTTTTAAGGAAATCTCAAGTAAAACAGTGAGCGATGATTTTATGGAGTACGAAGGAAGTACGGACAAAACCCCAATAAAAGATCCCGGTATAAAGGATTTAAAGTACGAAATCGACAAGGTATTGAAAAACCGGGGATATAGTTTGGAAAGTCTTAAAAGCTGTAGGGATAGGAAGATACGTAATGAGCTGATAAGGGAGATAAAGGAAACAACTGGCGCGTCTGTCCGGGAACTGTCAAGGCATATGGGGATTAGTAAAGATATTGTTTTTAGGGCCTGATGCGACAACAGAGAACCGTCCCCTGTCGCACTACAGAGAACCGTCCCCTGTCGCACTGTCGCAAATACAACAAATGAAAGCAGTGAAATTTTATGGACCACGGTATTTTGCTGGACAACTTATGCAGGTCACTGGCGCAGATAGCCCGGGTAACCGGGGGATACGCCATGGTGATGGACCGTCAGGGATCCCTGGTTAAGGTTGTCAACTCAGACGGAAACGAGGTTGCCGGCCCGGAGGCGGACAGGCTGGCGGAGTTCCTGTCGGGGTGCCCCCATGAGCCCGGGGTTGTGGAATACAAGCCTGTACGTGGATCGGACTGCTGGTTTCTGCCCATAGGCGATTATGTACTGGCAGCCGTTAACAACGAAAGGCTTAAGAGGGAGAGGGAACTGGAAAAGAGCATAGAGGAGGCCCTGCCCTACATAGCCATGGTGGCGGGCGGCGAGGCGGTTATGTTTGACAGCGACGGCCTGCGCCTGGCCAGCTTCGGCCCTGAAGGTTATTCCTCCAGGGGAGCCGGCGAGTACACGGCCCTTGGAAAAGAAGCCATGCAGAAGCGCCGGGCGGTTTTCGGCCCGTCATTGCTGGAAAAGGGAGCCCAGGCGGTACGTATTCCCATCACCGACAAATTCGGCATCGGCTTCAATAACGTAATGGCAATAAGGCAGAAAAGGAAAATACTTGAGTCAGCCTCCGCTTACCCGTGGCAGAGGCGTTACACCTTCGACGACATAGTGGGCCGCAGCCCGGCCATCAGGAAGTGCAAGGAACAGGCCGCCCAGATTGCCGCAGGGCAGTCCACCGTGCTTATATGGGGTGAGACCGGCACCGGAAAGGAGCTGTTTGCCCAGTCCATACACAGCGCCGGTCCTCGCCGGGACGGCCCTTTCGTGGCGGTTAACTGCGGGGCGCTGCCGTCCAGCCTGATTGAGAGCCAGCTGTTCGGCTACGAGGAGGGCGCCTTCACCGGCGCCAAAAAGGGAGGCCATCTTGGACTGTTTGAGCAGGCCGAGGGAGGCACCCTGCTTCTGGACGAGGTGGGAGAAATGGATTATGACCTGCAGGCGAAGCTTTTAAGGGTGCTTCAGGAAAGGGAATTCGTCCGGATAGGGGGAAAAAAGCCCGTTGCGGTTGATGCCAGGATAATCGCCTCAACCAACAAGGACCTGCTGAAACTGGTCAAGGACAAGAAGTTCCGGGATGACCTTTTTTACCGCCTGAACGTGGTTGACATTAAAATTCCCCCGCTGCGGGAAAGGGTGGAAGACATCACCTCCCTGGCAAGGTACTTTATACGGCGGTTCAACCAGATATTCTGCAGCCCGGTGCGGAGGATAGGGGAGGAGGCCGCCTGGTACCTGGAAAGGTACAACTGGCCCGGAAATGTAAGAGAACTGCAGAACTGCCTGGAGCGCAGCATGAACCTGTGCGACCGGGAAACCATCATGCCGGAACACCTGCCGGTGATGATCCGGGAATACGTGGACCAAAAATACCATGAAAAAAAATCCGCCCCTGACCCGGCCATGCGCAGGGATGGGGAAAGCCTTGGCGGCGCAGCCCGTGACGCGGAAATAAGGGCCATAGCAGAAGCCCTGAAAAACGCCGGTCAGAACCGCCGTGAGGCGGCGGAAAGCCTGGGCATAAGCACGGTGACCCTGTGGCGCAAGATGAAGCGGTATGGTATGGTTTAGCGATTAAAATAATACAGCATTCACTGAACTCCAGCCCTCCGGGCAAGCACCGCCAATACCGCTTAAGGCGGCCTGCCCCGGGGGCATCTGTCTTTAAGTCTTCAATTCATTACAACCCCCGATGTTATTTTCTTCACCTCACACCAAAAAGATTTTTCCATTCATTGTTAATATTCCACAGGGCATTTCAGATGTGTAATACCCATTACATTTCACAAGTGAAATGTAATTGAATGTGTTGGAAATTGCCGATATCCAGATCGTGCATTACAAATATGAAATGAAAGGCCAGGTTTAAATCCCTTCTCCCGCCTGAAACCGGCTTAGATCACCATACCGTTGGAAGTGGCACGGAATTTGCGTACAAACATTTAAAAAATTCTTGTAATTGTGTGCATCTAAATTGGGGGTGAGTGAGTTTTGAAAACTTACAGGAGCGTTATGTTTGCTCCCGGAATTGACCGGCGCAAAGTGGAAAAGGCCATGGGCCTGGGGGCAGATGTGGTGATTCTGGACCTGGAAGACTCGGTGGATATTTCAAGGAAGGCTGAGGCAAGGGAAATAGTGGTCTCGGTGCTGAAAAGCCGGAGCAGCGCCGTGGAGCTGTGGGTAAGGGTCAATCCGCCCGAAACTGATTTCTTTTTGGGAGACATAATAGCCGTGGTGGCGGCCTGCCCTGACGGAATCATGCTTCCCAAGGCAGAAACGGCGGAGGGAGTGGCCCGGGCGGACTGGCTGATGGGGCTTCTGGAAGTCCAGCACGGTATCGAAAAGGGATCAATAGGCCTTGTGCCCCTTGTGGAAAGCGCCCAGGGGGTAAGAAACGCAGGAGAAATAGCAACCAGCGCGGCCAGGGTGAAAAGACTCAGTTTCGGCGCAGTTGACTACACCCTGGATATGGGCATCGAGCTGACCAAGGAGACGGCGGAGCTTTTTTACGCCAGGTCCGCCCTGGCCGTGGCGTCCAGGAGCGCGGGCCTGGAAGGACCCATTGACACGGTGTACACCGACGTTAAGGACGGCGAGGGGCTGGCCGCGGACTGCCGTTTGGCCCGCAGCCTGGGATTCCAGGGCAAACTTGTCATCCACCCGGCCCAGGTGCAGATTGTTAACAATATATTTTCCCCCACCGCAGAAGAGCTGACCCGGGCCCGTAAAGTGGTCGAGGCTTACGAAGCGGCACTGGCCGTTGGCAGCGGCGTGGCCCAACTGGATGGAAAACTTATTGAAAAGCCGGTGGCCATGCGGGCCCGAAAAATACTGGAAGCTGCCCGCTCACTAGGGCTGGAGGTGTGACAAAATGCCTGAAAAATTGCATTGCGTGATTATGAGGGGAGGGACAAGCAAGGGGGTTTTTTTAAGAGAAAATGAACTGCCCGCTGACTCTGAGGTTCGCGACCAGGTCATCAGGGCTGTATTCGGCAGCCCTGACGCAAGGCAGATTGACGGCCTGGGGGGGGCCGAAGCACTGACCAGCAAACTGGCCATAATCGGCCCGCCCAGCGTGGAGAACGCGGATGTTGACTATACATTTGCCCAGGTCAGCATAAATACAACCAAAGTGGATTATCTGGGAAACTGCGGAAATATATCCTCGGCGGTAGGGCCGTATGCCATTGATGAAAATATGATCAAGATAACCGAACCGGTTACCAGGGTCAGGATTAACCAGACAAACACCAGCAGGATCATAGTTGCCGAAATCCCGGTGGAAAATGGAAAGGCTGTCACCAGGGGCGACTATCGAATTGCGGGTGTACCTGGAACGGGCGCCGAGATAAAGCTTGACTTTGCGGATTCCGCCGGCTCAGTTACAGGAAAGTTTCTTCCCACCGGAAACGTGGTGGATAACTTAACGGTGCCGGGCTACGGCCAGTTCGAGGTGTCAATCGTTGACGCTGCAAACCCCGTAGTTTTTATTGAGGCCGGGGCATTAGGACTAAATGGCACTGAAACGCCCCAGGCCATCGACTCCAACCCCCTGCTGTTGGAAAAGATAGAGGCAATCAGGGGTAAATCTGCAGAAATAACAGGATTAACCGGCGACTGGAAGCGGGCCGTCATGGATACCCCCTACATACCGTTTTTTGCCATAGTCAGCCGCCCCGCCGGGTACCAGGACTATACCATCGGCAACCCGGTCAGTGAAGAGCAGGTTGACCTGGTCTCAAGGCTGCTGTTCATGCAGAAAATGCATAAAACCTACCCTGTCACAGGCACTATCTGTACCGGGGCCGCAGCAAGAATACCCGGCAGCATTGTAAACAGAACAATGAGACAGGTGCCTTCCGGCCAGAAGATCAGGATAGGCCATCCCGCCGGAGTAATTACAGTGGAGGCCGAAGTGATCATAAAGGAAAATGGGTATGAACTTGTCCGCGCCGCTATATCCCGTACCGCCAGAAGGATAATGGAAGGCTTCGTTTATGTTCCGGAAGAAGCATTTGAAAAAACAAGATAATGGCAAATAAACCGGGGGAGGATCAACATTATTATCCTGCAGGAGGGAGTCAATTGAACTTACCGGCGGAAGTAACCATAGTTGAAGTGGGGCCCAGGGACGGCTTCCAGAATGAGAAAGAGTTTATCCCCACAGAACGGAAAGTGGAAATAATCAACATGCTGTCCGCAACCGGGGTATCCAGAATGGAGGTCACCTCCTTCGTACACCACAAATGGATCCCTCAGCTGCGGGATGCCGAAGAAGTGCTGTCCAATATTGAAAGAAATGAAAGCATTGTCTATTCCGCCCTTGTGCCCAATGAAAAGGGCTACGACCGGGCTTTTAAGGCGGGCATCCAGCAGATCAACCTGGTGGTGTCCGCCAGCAACAGCCACAACAAGAATAATTTAAACAACAACACCGAGGATACCCTGAAAGGCTTCGATCCCATTATACAAAAAGCTTTTTCAGACGGGGTACGGATACAGGCCATTATCGCCACTTCCTTCGGCTGCCCCTTTGAGGGGGCCGTCCCCGAAGACAGGGTTTTGTATGTCGCCGGGCTGCTGGCGGACAAAGGAGTAAAGGATATCACACTGGCTGACACCATTGGGGTGGCCAACCCAAAACAGGTATACCATTTGTTCTGCAGCATTACCCATAAATTTCCATGGCTGAATTTTGCCGCCCACTTTCACGATACCCGCGCCCTGGGACTGGCCAATGTTTTAGCTGCCATGGAAGCCGGCATTACAATATTTGACAGCTCCCTGGGGGGGCTGGGAGGATGCCCGTTTGCCCCGGGGGCGGCGGGAAACATCGCCACCGAGGACCTTGTGAACATGTTTGAGGAAATGGGAATAAAGACAAATATGGACCTGGACAAATTGATTGAATGCGCCCGTTATACCAGGGAAGTGCTGGGCAGGGACCTGCCAGGACACGTCTGGAAGGCAGGCAGAAAACCGTGCAGCTGCACAAGGGATTAGATAATGTTATTCTGCAAACGAGGAATACGGGGCCACCCGGGTACCGCCCTTCATGCAGCAGATAATCGCGGCAGGCGGACTATAAATTATGTGGCGAAAAAGATGAAAGAGAATGGTAAGTTATAATATTTGGCTTAAATTAAGCAAAAAACACAAGAGAGGTGAGTTTAATGGGAAAGCTGCTTGAGCATCACAGCAAGCAGTTAATCAGGCAGTTGGGGTTAAAGGTGCCCAGGGGAGGTGTTGCGGCGACACCCGGCGAAGCGGAAAAAATAGCTGCTGAACTGGGCGTGCCGGTGGTGGTAAAGGCCCTTGTGCCGGTAGGAAAGAGGGGAAAGGCCGGGGCCATTAAGTTTGCCGACAGCCCGGACCAGGCCGCTCGCGCAGCCGAAGAACTAATTGGCATAACGGTAAGCAACTTCCCAGTGGAAAGGCTGCTTGTGGAAGAAAAGCTGGACATCAGTGAGGAATGGTACCTTTCCATCACCTTCGACAAGGAAAAGAAGATGCCTGTAATAATAGCAGGCACCAGAGGCGGAATTGACGTGGAGGAAATCAGCCGGGAAAACCCGGAGAGCCTTTTGTTCCGTCACGTTGACCCGTTTTTGGGTCTTTCTGATTACCAGTCCAAGGAAATCTGGTCCGACCTCGGGGTGGCTGGGAAGCAGCTGGTTTCGGCCACAGGCCTCCTGGTCAAACTGTACCAGCTTTTTGACCGGAGTGATGCCGCGCTGCTGGAAATAAACCCTCTGGCAGTCACTTCTTCCGGGGACCTGGTCATAGCTGCCTCGGTGATGAGCGTGGACGACAGCGCCATGTACCGGCACCCGGAACTCTCGGAGATGGTGCAGATTGGCAGCGACCGCGCCTGGCGGCCCCTTACGGAACTGGAAAAGCGCATGGTGGAGGTAAACGAGGCCGATCCCTACAGGGGCACCGCCCGCTATACCGAAATGCCCGGCGGCGAAATAGGCTTTATGTGCGGCGGCGGCGGTGGAAGCCTGCTCTGCTTTGACGCACTGGTGGCAAACGGGGGAAGGCCGGCCAATTACACCGAGGTGGGCGGCAACCCTCCAGAGCAGAAGGTATACGGCCTGACCAAGGGGATTTTAAGCAAACCCGGTGTCAAGGGGCTTTTCGTAGCCCACAACATCACCAACAACACCCAGGTGGACGTTCTGGCCCGGGGTATTGTAAGAGCACTGGAGGAAATGGGCGTCAACCCGTCGACCTTCCCGGTGGTGGTGCGGGAAGCGGGGGTAAACGACGCGGCGGCCAGGGAAATTTTCACCGCCGCCGGAGTGGAGTATTACGGAGAGGACATTACCATGACCGAGGCCGCAGTCCGCATGGTCCGGCGGATGGAGGCGGCTTATCCCGGATACCAGCAGCGGGAGGGAGACTGATATGGCGATATTGATTAATAAAAACTCAAGGATATTGATACAGGGAATTACAGGCCGGGAAGCGTCCATGGTAACCAGGCACATGCTTGATTACGGTACCAGGGTGCTGGCCGGAGTCACCCCCGGCAGGGCTGGGCAGGAAGTCAGCGGCGTGCCTGTGTACGACACCGTTAAGACGGCTGTCAAAAGCCAGGGGTGCGACACCTCGGTGGTATATGTACCCCCGGCCTTCGCCTATGACGCCGTGATGGAGGCAGTTGCCAACGGTATAAAACTGGTGGTTGTGATTACCGAAAACATACCCCAGAAGGACGCCGTCAAGTTTCTTTACGCTGCCCGGCAGGCCGGTGTGAGGGTCATAGGCCCCAACTCAGTGGGCATGATCAACCCGGCGGACCGGGTGAAGCTGGGAGCTATCGGCGGAGACAACGTGGAGCGCTGCTTTGTGCCCGGCAGGGTGGGAGTAATATCCCGCAGCGGCGGCATGACCGCCGAGACATCGTGGATGGTCAAGAGGGCCGGCTACGGGGTGAGCACCAGCATCAGCATAGGTGGCGACGCCCTAATCGGAAGCACCATCAGGGATCTGCTGGAACTCTTCCAAAAGGACCCCGGCACCGATGCTGTGGTAACATTTTCAGAGCCAGGCACCCGGCAGGAGGAAGAGGCCGCCAAGTTTATTGAAAGCGGAGGCTTTACCAAGCCCCTTTTCAGCTACGTGGCCGGGCGTTTTACCGAAAACATGCCGGAGGGAACGGTGTTCGGGCACGCCGGTGCGATCATTTCCGGCGGCCAGGGAAAGCCCTCCGACAAAATGGAAAGGCTGAGAAAAGCAGGGGCTTACGTGGTGGAGGACTACGACCAGCTAATAAACGAACTGCGCATGGTTTTGGGTTAACTGATTTCTTAAAAAATCCTTTTTAATTTTAAGGTGGTGAGAAAAGGTTATGATAACGTCCAAAGTTGTTGAGTTCATCTGCAATACCAACTACGAGGACTTAAGCCCATCCGCCGTTAAGGCGGCCGGGCAGGCCATCCTTGACTGGATGGGGTCCGCGGCCGCCGGCAGCAAGCAGTCTGCGGCACAGATGATTCTGGGAGTGGTGGAGGACCTGGGGGGCGTTCCGGAGTCCACCATGCTTGCTGGGGGCGGAAAGTCGTCCTGCCTCAACGCGGCGCTGCTGAACGGGGCCATTTCACACATTGTGGAGCTTGACGACGTGCACCGGGCTTCGATCATACACCCGGCGGCGGTGGTGGTTCCGGCGGCGCTGGCGGCCGCTGAAAAGGAACACCTGGGGGGCAGGGATTTAATCACCGCCGTGGTGGTGGGCTACGAGGTGGCCATACGGATTGCCGAGGCCATTACTCCTTCCCACTACTATTTCTGGCACACCACGGGCACCGTCGGAACGTTCGGGGCAGCAGCGGCGGCGGCAAAGATTTTCAGGCTGGACTCCGACCGGGTGACCTGGGCGGTGGGAAACGCCGGCACCCAGTCAGCAGGCCTGTGGGAATTTATTGCCGACGGGGCCATGTCAAAGCACCTTCACCCGGGGAAAGCCTCTATGAACGGCCTGCTGGCGGCATTGCTGGCGCGCCGGGGTTTTACCGGGGCCAGCCGCATTCTGGAGGGGGAAAGGGGCTTCTGCCGGGCCACGGCAAAAGAAATAAACTTCGACCGCATAACCGACGGACTGGGCGCCGGGAAATTCAGAATAGAGGAGATATCTTACAAGATCCATTCGTCCTGCAGGCATACCCACCCTGCGGTGGACGTGGCGCTGGACCTTGCCAGAAAACACAAAATAGGACCTGATGACGTGCAGTCCATCCTTGTCAGAACATACAAAACGGCCCTTGACATTACCAACAACTACACACCGGACAACCCTTACGCAGCCAAATTCAGCCTACCGTTCTGCGTGTCCCTGTCCATTAAAGAGGGACGGTGCAGCCCAGAAGGGTTTTCCGAGTCTTCTCTGACCGACCCGGTCATCCGCTCACTGATGGAAAGGATTGAGCTGGAGGCCGACCCGGACCTGAACGCCCGCTACCCTGAACTGTGGCCTGCGGCGCTAAGTATCCAGACCCGGTCGGGTGAAGTGCTGAGAGGGCATACCGACTGCCCCAAGGGCGACCCGGAAAACCCCGTAACCGCTGCGGAGCTGGAGGAAAAATTTCTTTCCCTGGCCAGGGGGCCGTGGGGGGAAAGCCGTGCACAGCGAGTGCTTGAGCTGTGCCGCAACCTTCCTTCGGTTTCCGACCTGTCGTCGGCCCTGCCGTTTTAAATGGCGGTCTTAAGTTCCCGGGTTAATGATTTTCTTCAGTCATATAGGCAGAAGGAGGGAATTGGATTGATTACCCACGATATTGTCATAATAGGGGGCGGGCTGGCCGGGCTTATGGCCGCCGTGGAGGCTTCGTCCAAAAAGGTCGATGTGGCCGTGGTCAGCAAGATATACCCTACCAGGTCCCACAGCGGGGCGGCCCAGGGGGGCTTCAACTCCGCCATGAGCGAAGACGATTCGGTGGAAAGTCACGTGTTTGACACTGTAAAGGGAAGCGATTACATCGGCGACCAGGACGCCATAGAGATACTCTGCTCAGAAGGTCCAGAGGTAATCAGGGAGCTGGAAATGATGGGCGTCCCCTGGTCCAGGACCGAAGACGGGCGGGTTGCCCAGCGGTCCCTGGGAGGGGCCGGATTTCCCAGGGCCTGTTACGCCGCAGACTTTGCGGGGCACGTGGTTCTGCACACACTGTACGAGCGGGCCATGAAAGCCGGGATAAAGATTTACCCCGAATGGTATTTGTTAGACATTCTTGTGGAAAATGGCTCGGTGGCGGGGCTGCTGGTATACCGACTCGCCTCCGGCCGGCTGGAAGTAATCAGGTGCAGGGTTCTTATTCTGGCCACCGGCGGGTATGGCCGGGTTTTCCAGAAAACCAGCAATTGCCACGCCAACACCGGTGACGGCATGTCCATCGCCTACCGGGCCGGCGCGGTGCTGGCCGATATGGAGTTCGTACAGTTCCACCCCACCACACTGTACGGCACCAACATACTCATCTCCGAGGCAGCCCGGGGCGAAGGAGGCTACCTGCGCAATTCCAACGGTGAAAGGTTCATGTCCAAATACGCTCCCCAGAAGATGGAGCTGGCCCCCCGGGATGTGGTATCCAGGTCCATTTTCCAGGAAATAAAGGAAGGGCGCGGAGTGAAGGGCGCATACATTGACCTGGACCTCACCCACCTGGGCCCGCAGAAGATTGCCGAGCGCCTGCCACAGGTTCAGGACCTGGCCAAGCGCTACGCAGGCGTCGACCCCGCTGTAGCGCCAATACCCGTAGAGCCGGCCCAGCACTACAGCATGGGGGGCATAAGGACCAATCTCGACTGCGAAACCAATATCGGCGGACTTCTGGCCGCCGGGGAGGCCGCCAACGTCAGTGTGCACGGGGCCAACAGGCTGGGAGGAAACTCACTGCTGGAAACCGTTGTTTTCGGACGGCGGGCGGGCCGCCGGGCAGCGGATATCACAGTATCCAAAGATTTTCCCGCACCGCCGGGAAACTCGCTGGCTGCCGCCATGGATCGCTGGAACAGCAACTTCGGCGAGTCCCGGCCAGTGGTGGAGGGTGATTCTGTTTTTGCCATCCGCCGCGACATAAATCAGACCATGACCGAAAAGGTGGGGGTTTTCCGCACCGGAAAGGAACTGGAAGAGGCCGTCAAGGATCTGGCCGGCCTTCGGAACCGCTACAGCGCCCTGCGGGCTCCGGTAAAAGAGGCGCCATTCAATTACCAGCTGGCCGAGCACCTGGAGGTGGGATATCTCCTGGAATTAAGCGAGTTAATTGCCGGTGCGGCCCTGAGGCGCACAGAAAGCAGGGGCGCCCATTACCGTATGGACTACCCCGCAAGGGACGACAGCAACTGGCTGAATCACACCTTAATCAGAAAAGGTGACCAGGGTCCGGTATTTGAGGCCGGAAAGGTTTCCATCACCAAGTATCAACCCCAGGAAAGGGGGTATTAAGATGCAGATTACTCTTAGCATCGCCCGCTTCAACCCACTGACCGACGCCGAAACGTACATGAAAGACTATTTAGTGGAGTGGGAACCGCACGAGACCGTCCTGGACCTGGTTTTAAAGGCCTGGCAGCAAGACCCTGCCCTCTCCTTCAGGCGTTCCTGCCGCAGCAGCATCTGCGGATCCTGCGCCATGTTTATCGAAGACAGGCCAAGACTGGCATGCCAGACCCTGGTGAAAGACCTGGCGGCCGACGGAGGCAGGCTGACCTTAAAGCCGCTGCCGGGATTCCGGCAGCTGAAGGATCTGGTGGTGGACCTGGATCCGTTCTTTGAGGCTTTAAGGCAGGTTATACCCTGGATACTGACTGTACCCGGGCATAACGGGCGTGTCTCTCCTGAAGATGCCCAAAAGGCGGAAAGTCCGGCCACCTGCGTGCTATGCGCCATTTGTGACGCCGGCATAGAATCACAGGGCAATGTCAGCCCGGCGGCGCTGGTTAAAAACATGCGCATGGTGGTTGACCCGAGAGACGCCCTGGGGATCCAAAGAATGAAAATAGCCGGGCTGACAGAAGAAGGACTGCAGATTTTCCGGGATCTGTTGTTCCAGATTTGTCCCAAGAAAATTGAAGTTCCCCATGTGGCTATGGAATAAGGTGATGAAAAATGAAATGCGCCCATTGCGGCCAAAAGCCGGCCCACCGGTGTTATTCCGAAGGATTCGACTGCACCGGCGGGCTGGCCCGCACAGAAGAATACACCAAAGATGAAATCCGGAGCATGCTGGTCACGTCTTCGGAAGTGGAAGCCGGGTATTACATGCAGCTTACCAGGCTTGAAGAAATAATTGAATTCGCCCGGCAAATGGGATATAAATGCCTTGGCCTGGCCTTTTGCGTAGGACTTGCCAGGGAGGCGGAAGCAGTGTCCGGCATACTGGAAAGGCATTTCAAGGTCTATTCGGCGTGCTGCAAGGCAGGCGGCATAAACAAGGACGACCTCGGGGTCAGCCACGTCATATCAGGCCGTTTTGAGGCCATCTGCAACCCGGCGGGGCAGGCCGCGGTACTGGCTAAAAAGGGGACGGATCTGAATATAGTGCTGGGCCTGTGCGTCGGACACGACACCCTTTTCAACAGATTTTCGGCGGCCCCGGTAACCACCCTGGCGGTGAAGGACCGCGTGCTGGGACATAACCCGCTGGCGGCCATTTACTCGGGATACTACATGAAAACACGCTTTAAGTAAGATCCGGATACCATAAAATAATGCAGGCACTTACATACCCAGGGAAGTCATGGGTCACCACAAATAGAAGCCGGAGGTTGGAAGTTGGAACAGGTGCCATTGTCCTTTGACTGATTCCTCCAGTATCCATGCTGTAGCCTCCACTTTCTAAAAGAGCCCTTCGGGGCTCTTTGGTTTGATTAAGACCGGCCGTTCTGCTATAATTAACCTGTGCGGCAGGTAAATTATAGCAAGTATTAAGGCAGGAGGGGTATTTAATGGAGTTCGCAGATCAGGACGTTTTGATAAAAGAAGAGAAAACAGGGCTCGGGTCAATCAAGATCGCGGACGAGGTAGTTAAAATAATTGCCGGGCTGGCCGCCACCGAGGTTTCCGGAGTGGTGGGCATGAGCAGCGGCGTGGTGGGCGGCATAGCCGAGATGCTGGGCCGCAAGAACATGTCCAAGGGAGTCAAGGTGGAAGTGGGTGAGAAGGAAGCCGCGGTGGATATATTCGTGGTGATGGAATACGGCACCCGGATACCTGATGTTGCCGCCAAGATTCAAGAAAACGTTAAAAAGGCAATCGAAAACATGACCGGCCTTACCGTGGTGGAGGTAAACGTCAATGTCCAGGGCGTGGCCTTCGCCCACGAGGGTAAAGAGGAAGAACACAGAGTCAAATAGACCGCCGGAGGGTAGCAGGCTTAAAGTCCAGTGCCTCCCGGCCGGGGGACGGGTTATTATTCCTGCCCTCCGACAGCCTGCCTCTGACGTCCTAAACACAGGAGGGAAACCTGAAATGAACCCTTTTGACCGGGGTTTGGTGGTAATTTACACACTTCTGGGCATTTTAACGGCTGCTTTGGCCGGGGTGACACTGGCCGGCTGGCCTTGGCCTGCCGAAATTTTTGGTAATCTGGCCGCAATGCCCGGTTTTTACGAAACGGCATATGCACTGCTGGCGGTTTATATCCTGGCCGGAATAAGGCTGGCGTGGCTGGGACTGCACCCGGGAAAAAAACAAACCATTGTTCAGGACGGATCACTGGGACAGGTCCGCATCGCCCTGTCGGCAATAGAATCACTGGTGGAAAAGGTGGTACTGGACCAAAGAGGGGTCAAAGAGGCCCGGGCTTCGGTGGAACAGATTCCCCGCGGTATAGGGATACGCATAAAAACCGTGGTGGCTCCCGATGTAAGCATACCTCATTTGTCGGAAGTCCTTCAGAAAACAGTCCGGGACAGGGTTCTGGAAGTTACCGGTATCGAGGTGCATGATATACGGGTTGTTGTCGACAACATATCCGCCCAGAAGCTGCGCGTTGAATAAAGGAGTGCTGTCCGTGGACGTGGAACAGATTCTTGATCTTCTGCAGAAAAACAGGGGAAAGGTGGCAGGTATCGCCCTGGGGCTTATTTTTGGGTGGTTCGCCATCACATACGGCATTTTAAAGGCAGTGTTTGTATCACTTTGTATAGTTGCCGGTTATCATATTGGTAAACAGGTCGACCGCCGGGCAGACATAAAAGAAATATTTCTCGGCCGGTTCAGGGAAAAATAGTTGGAGGGCATTTGATGGGACGAAGACAGGCCAGGGAAGCCGCAATGAAATCCCTTTACCAGGTGGACGTTGGGGGTGTTGACCCTGAAGAGGCCATTCAACATTCCGCCAGCCTTGACCAGTTAAGCCCGGAGGATATTGATTTCACCAGGGAGCTGGTATTGGGTTCCATAAGACACATGAATGAAATAGACAAAACCATATCCACCCTCAGCAGGGACTGGAACATAGACAGGCTGGCAAGGGTGGACCATAACATAATGCGCATGGCCATATATGAAATAATGCACCGCGACGACATACCCTTCGGAGTAGCTGTCAACGAGGCCGTCGAACTGGCAAAGAGATACGGCGGCAGCGACTCGGGAAAATTTATCAACGGCATTCTTGGGAAGATTCCCGAAAAGGCCTCTCCTTCGGAAGGCCAAGGGGCCGAATCCGGATAACAAGCTTTAAGTTCTTAAAGGAAGGCCCGGTTAACCGGAGTCTTCCTTATTTTTTGACAAAAAGCCTTATGCTCACGGCCCTTTTTATAAATTTTGTTCATAAGTCAGACATCCGGCAGGAATTGAACCATATTTCTAGAAAGTAATTTTTAAAACATCTATAATAAAGAAATAATTTTTCAAGGGAGGGGAAAGGGCTTGTACAAAATCCTGAGAAAAGAAGTTTTCTCACCGATTATCAAGCTAATGGACATCGAAGCGCCAAAGGTGGCCAAAAGCTGCCAGGCAGGCCAGTTTGTCATTCTTCGCATCAAAGAAGACGGGGAAAGAGTTCCCCTGACCATCGCCGATTTCGACCGTGAAAAGGGAACCATCACCATCGTTTTCCAGGAAGTGGGCAAAACCACCGAGGAACTTGGAAAAATGGAAGCCGGGGGCTACATCAAGGACTTTGTGGGGCCTCTGGGAGAGCCTTCACACATAGAGAATTTCGGCAACGTCATCGTGGTCGGCGGCGGAGTCGGAATAGCCCCGGTTCACCCCATTGCCAGGGAATTAAAAGCAGCCGGAAACAACGTCATTGGCATTATCGGATCCAGGACCAAGGAATTGATGTTCTGGGAAGACATGATGAGGGACGCCTGCAGCGAGCTGCACGTCACCACCGACGACGGATCTTACGTCCGCAAGGGATTTGTCACCGAAGTTCTTAAAGAAATTATCGATGCCAGGGGTAAGGAAAACATAGCCCTGGTAATAGCCATCGGGCCGCAGCCTATGATGAGGGCCTGCTGCAACGTTACCAGGGAATACGGCCTCAAGACCATCGTCAGCCTCAACGCGCTTATGGTGGATGGCACCGGCATGTGCGGGTGCTGCCGTGTTTCCGTTGGAGGGGAGACCAAGTTTGTGTGTGTTGACGGTCCCGAATTCGACGGGCACCAGGTGGACTGGCAGGAACTATCCAAGCGGGGCGCCTACTTCCGTGACGAAGAGCAGAAAGCAAGGGAGAAGTACAGAGAGAGCCACACCTGTAAATGCGGATGCGGAGGTGGTAAATAATGTCTGACGCCCCGAAAGCCAAAAAGCAGATAGTACCCAAGAAAAACGAAATGCCGGCCCAGGACCCGGCTTTAAGGTCCAGGAATTTTAACGAGGTGGCCCTTGGCTACACAAGGGAAATAGCAATGGCAGAAGCTCAGCGCTGCATTCAGTGCAAAAACGAGCCTTGCCGCCAGGGTTGCCCGGTGGAGGTTGACATACCGGCATTCCTTAAGCTGGCCGCAGAGGGCGACTTCGCCGCCGCCATCGCCAAGATAAAGGAGAAGAACGCTCTGCCGGCTGTTTGCGGCAGGGTCTGCCCCCAGGAAAGCCAATGTGAAAAATACTGCACAATGGGCAAAAAGCACGAACCGGTCGGTATCGGACGCGTTGAGAGATTCTGCGCGGACCTGGAACTGGAAACCGGCGTAAATATTCCGGAAGTTGCGCCCCCTACAGGCTTCAAAGTTGCTGTGGTAGGATCGGGGCCGGCAGGCCTTACCTGCGCCGCCGACCTGGCCAAGCTGGGCCACAAGGTAACCATTTTCGAGGCCCTCCACGTTGCGGGCGGAGTTTTGATGTACGGCATACCCGAGTTCCGCCTTCCCAAAGCGGTAGTCCAGGCCGAAGTGGACAACCTCAAAAGGCTTGGAGTGGCAATCGAGGTTAACTCGGTGGTTGGCAAGTTCGCCACAGTAGACCAGCTGATGGAGGAAGAGGGCTTTGACGCGGTGTTTATCGGCACCGGCGCCGGACTGCCGTATTTCATGAAAATACCCGGTGAAAACCTGTGCGGTGTGTATTCCGCCAACGAGTTCCTTACCAGGACAAACCTGATGAAGGCATACCTGTTCCCCGATTTCGACACTCCCATCAAGATAGGCAAAAAAGTCGCTGTGCTGGGCGGCGGAAACGTCGCCATGGATGCCGCCAGGACCGCGCTTCGACTGGGCGCCGAGGAATCATGGATTGTATACCGCCGGTCCGAAAAAGAACTGCCGGCAAGGCACGAAGAAGTTGAGCACGCCCACGAGGAAGGCGTCAAGTTTGCGTTGCTTACCAGCCCCACCAAGATTATAGGGGACGACAACGGTATTGTGACGGGAATGGAGTGCATCAGGTTCGAACTGGGTGAGCCCGACGCATCGGGACGCCGCAGCCCGGTTCCCATTCCGGGATCGGAGTATATAATGGACGTTGACACCGTGGTGGTTGCCATCGGACAGGGGCCCAACCCGCTTGTTCCCAGAACCACCAAGGGACTTGAAATAAACAGGAAGGGAAATATTGTGGCCAGTGTCGAGACCGGCGCCACCTCCAAGCCCGGGGTTTACGCCGGCGGAGACGTTGTCACCGGAGCGGCCACGGTCATTCTGGCCATGGGCGCCGGCAAGGTCGGAGCCCGTTCAATACATGAGTACCTGAACAAAAAGTAAAAATAATATAGAAAGTAGAAAGAGGAGGAAATTACAAATGGCAGCAAAAATCATTTCCGGCACCGAGGTGGCCAAGCAAATCCGGGAGGAAATCAAGGCTGAGGTTGACGCTCTTAAGGCAAAGTACAACAAAGTTCCCGGCCTTGTAACAATTCTGGTGGGCGAAAACCCTGCCTCGGTCAGCTACGTAACCGGAAAACAAAAAACCGCCAAGGAACTGGGCTTTTACTCGATCCAGGACAACCAGCCGGTGGACATAACCGAAGATGATCTGCTGGCCCTGATTGACAAATACAACAATGACGACAGCATTAACGGTATCCTGGTCCAGCTGCCGCTGCCCAAGCACATCAACGAAACCAAGGTTCTGTACGCCATCAACCCCGACAAGGACGTAGACGCCTTCCACCCTGTCAACGTCGGCAGGCTGGTTATCGGCGAGGGAATATTCTATCCCTGCACCCCGGCCGGGATCCAGGAACTCTTGATCCGCGGCGGAGTTGAAACCAAGGGTGCACACGTTGTCGTAGTCGGCCGGAGCAACATCGTGGGCAAGCCAATTGCCAATATAATGCTGCAGAAGTCCAAGGGCGCAAACTCCACTGTGACCATAGTCCACACCGGAACCAAGGATGTGGGTCATTTTACCAGGATGGCCGATATACTAATCGTGGCCGCCGGCGTGCCCAACTACGTCACTGCTGACATGGTCAGGGAAGGCGCGGCCGTCATCGACGTCGGCGTAAACAGGATCGGCATGACCCCTGAAGGCAAGGCCAAGCTTGCCGGTGACGTTGACTTTGAAAACGTCAAGGAAAAGGCCAGCTTAATCACCCCGGTTCCCGGCGGTGTGGGCCCCATGACCATCACCATGCTTATGAAAAACACCCTGGCTGCCTTCAAGCACAGCCTGGGCATCAAGTAAAAAAGGCAAAAAGCCAAGTCCCCCGGCTCTTCCGGGGGATTTCTTTTTTAGATACAGGAAATTATGCTGTAGGGAATTCTGTGTATAATTTCCTATACACGGGGGTTTCAAGGGGGTGTACCCTCTTGCTTCAGTGCGGGGTTGAGGACGTGATACCGTCCGAAGGGGCGGCAGCCCCTTTTTTATAATACGGTTATTGACACCCTGCGGCTACTACAAATATGATAAGGTAGAACTTAAACCTAATAATGTCAACTCTTTTCCGTCGGAATCCAGAAGCCAGAATTAAGAATATGATTTCTTTGGGGGACCATATGAAAACACTGACAGTGCTGGAACTTACCAGGCGGATCAAGTATTTGCTGGAAAACGACCACCTACTGGCCAACCTGTGGGTCAAGGGGGAGATCTCCAACTGCCGCCCGGCCGTCAGCGGGCATATTTACTTCACACTGAAGGACAGCGTGAGCTGCATCCGTACCGTTATGTTCAGGTCCAGGGCGGCGCGGCTAAAGTTTGTGCCTGAAAACGGAATGGCCGTCAGTATAAGAGGTTATGTAACGGTCTATGACAGGGACGGGACATACCAGCTTTACGCCGAGGAAATGGAGCCGGACGGCGTCGGCGCTCTTTACGTTGCCTTCGAGCAGATGAAAGAAAAACTGCGCCGGGAAGGTCTTTTTGATACATCCAGGAAGAGGAGAATACCGGTTCTGCCCGGCTGCATAGGCATCGTCACCTCGCCCACCGGCGCTGTGATCAGGGACATGACCGAGATAATCGGCAGGCGATGGCCCGGGGCCCGAATTGTTCTGGCGCCGGTCACCGTCCAGGGGGAAACCGCCCCCGGTGAAGTGTCGCGTGGAATAAGAATGCTGAATGCCCTGGGAGGGGTTGACGTAATAATCGTGGGCAGGGGAGGAGGCTCCCTGGAGGAACTGTGGGCCTTTAACACCGAGGAGGTTGCCCGGTCCATTTACAGCTCAGCCATTCCGGTGATTTCCGCCGTGGGCCACGAAACAGACTACACAATAGCCGACATGGTGGCTGACTTAAGGGCCCCAACCCCTTCGGCGGCAGCAGAGCTGGTGGTGCCGGTAAAGTCCGAAGTCTCCCACACAATAGAAATTCTCAGGTTGAGAATGAACAGGGCCCTGGGTAACCGGCTTGGCGACGCCAGAAGACGCCTGGACAACTGCCTTCAGAGCCCTGTTTTCCGCCGTCCGGTGGATAGTATATGCAGCCCAAGGTCAATGCTTTTAGACATGATGGCCAGGGGACTGCACGGCTCAATGCAGAAAATAGTGGCCGGCCAAAGGGGTAACTTTTCAACGCTGGCAGGCAGGCTAAACGCCTTAAGCCCTCTGTCTACACTGTCAAGGGGTTATTCGGTTTGTATACACGAAAAAACAGGAAAGATACTGAGGGACGCCCTGGATGTGGATCCCTGTGACATGCTCAGCGTGCAATTGCACAGGGGAAGTATACTGTGTGAGGCAAAAGAAATTCTTAAAGAAAGGTAAGACTACAAGATTAAAATAAAACCATTCCGGAAGGAGAGGGTAATATGTCAGCTCAATTGCTGGACGGAAAAAAGGTTGCCGCAACAATAAGGGAAGAAGTCAGGGCCGAAGTGGCGGATCTGAGGGAAAAGGGAATAATCCCCAAGCTTTCGGTAATTCTGGCCGGTGATGATCCCGCCTCGGTGGTGTACGCCAGGTCAAAGGAAAAAGCCTGCAGCAACGTGGGAATAGACTTTGAGCTGTTCACCCTGCCCGGTTCGGCCTCCGGGGAAGAAATACTGTCACTGGTGGACAGGCTTAACAAGGATGAAAGCGTTCACGGTATAATGATTGAGCTTCCCCTGCCCAGGCACATCGACAAGAAAAAAATTCTCGAGGCCGTTTTGCCTGTCAAGGACGTTGACGGGGTTCACCCCGTCAACCGCGGATACATACTGAGCGGAGGCGATGGACTGTTCCCGGCGACTCCCCAGAGCTGCATCGAGCTGATGCTGCGCAGCGGCGTTGAAATAAAGGGTAAAAACGCAGTCATCGTAGGCCGCGGGGAAACCGTGGGCAAACCCCTGGTGTTCATGATGCTGAACCAGAACGCCACCGTTACCGTCTGCCACACCAAGACCCGGGACCTCCCGGGACAGGTGGCCCGTGGTGATATCGTAATAGCCGCTGTGGGAAAAGCCAAAATGATCAAGGCCGAATGGCTGAAGCCCGGGGCAATCGTTGTGGACGCCGGCATAAACGAGGTTGAGGGCGGCATCTGCGGGGACGTGGACTTTGAAAACGCCAGGGATGTGGCAGGCCTGATTTCTCCCGTTCCCGGGGGCGTGGGCAGCCTGACCACCGTGCTGATCCAGAAGAACGTTCTCAAGGCGGTAAAGCTCCAGGGTAAGTCATAAGATATTTAAACCGCAGAGTTCACAGAAATCACAGAGATCTAAGGCTTTGGCTTGTCATGATGTAGACTTACGAAACAGGTTGTTCACATTACCGGTGTTTGGATATAATCAATAGTGAAGTAAATGGAGGGGAGTTGTACCGGTTGACCGGGAATGTGCCCCGTTATAATATTTATTCAAGATATCTCAGTGAAAAATTTGGAGGGAAGGTATACAAGCTCCCGGTTAATCTTCCGGGCACCTGCCCCAACAGGGACGGAACCGCCGGGACAGGAGGGTGCATATTCTGCGACAGTACCGGCTCCGGATTCCAGTGCCTTCCAAATACTTTTCCCGTTGAGAAACAGATAGAGGAAAACAGGCATTATTTCAAGAAGAGATTTAATGCGCAAAAATTCATTATCTATTTTCAGGCCTACACCAATACATATATGCCCTTCTCGGTTTTCAGGGATATCGTTTCCCGGGCCTGCTCCGACGACGTGGTGGGCATATCGGTGTCCACCAGGCCTGACTGCGTAAACGACAGGCACCTGGAATTCCTGGCGGACCTGAAGGCCGAACGGGGACTGGAGATAGACATTGAGCTGGGATTGCAGACGGTAAACTACCACACGCTGATCAGGATAAACAGGGGCCACACACTGGCTGAGTTCATAGACGCCGTACTGAGGATACACCGAAAAGGCATAGAGGTTTGCGCCCACCTTATCGTAAACCTGCCCTGGGACAACAGTTACGACGTTGTGGAAAACGCAAAGGTGATTTCGGCCCTGGGCATCCGGTATGTCAAGCTTCACTCCCTTTACGTGGTGGAAAACACCTTGCTGGGGGACATGTTCAAAAGGGGAGAATTTGAAATAATGCCCCTTGAAGAATACGTGGAAAGTGTTGTCAACTTCATAGAGCACCTTGACCCCGGGGTGGTTATACAAAGGCTGGTGGGAAAGGGACCGGCGGACGATCTCCTTTTCTCCAACTGGGGGACTAGCTGGTGGAAAGTCAAGCAGATGATAGAAGAAGCACTGGAACGCAGAAACACGTTTCAGGGCCGGCGGTTTGACTACCTTAACGGGTCCGCGCTCCTAAGGCGCGGGCTGGCGGATTCTTAAGACTATGACAGGGGGCTGGTATGCTGTATGGCAAAAAAGAAAATAACCTTTGAGGAGGCAATGAAAAAACTTGAAGAGATAGTGCACCACCTGGAAGACGGTCAAATCCCCCTGGAAAGGGCGCTGGATCTGTTTTCCGAGGGCATAGCCGTGAGCAAATTCTGCCAGGCCTCACTTGAAGACGCCGAGCAGCGTATTATGATTCTGACGGCCGATGACGAGGGCAAGCCCTCACTTAAAGAAACTGCCCCCTGATTCCCATATATGCCGGTGACCGGAAAAATACTATAATACCAAGGAGATTATATATTGAACTTTTCTGACGAGCTGGAAAAAAGGTCGCAAATTATAAACCGGGCACTGGACCAGTTGATGCCGCCCCGGGAAGAATATCCCGGAATAATACACGAGGCGGCCAGGTACAGCCTGTTTGCCGGGGGCAAAAGGCTGAGGCCGGTACTTGCCCTGGCAGCGGCCGAAATACTGGACGGAAACCTGCAGGACATACTCCCTGCGGCCTGCTCACTGGAGCTTATTCACACCTACTCGCTGATTCACGACGACCTGCCCGCCATGGACAACGACGACCTGCGGAGGGGAATGCCCACCTGCCACAAAAAGTACGGCGAAGCCATTGCCATTCTGGCGGGGGACGCCCTCCTGACAATGGCATTCGGACTTATCACCCGGTCTCCCTTAAGGGGCAAGATCACCCCGGAAAGACTTCTCAGGGTTGTCTCGGAATTATCCGCCGCTGCGGGAACCACCGGGCTGATAGGCGGACAGGTTGTGGATATACTGTCCACATCCGAAAAAGTGGACCGGGAAACACTGCATTATATTCACAGATGTAAGACAGGCGCCATGTACAGGGCCTCTGTCCGCACGGGGGCAATTCTTTCGGGGGCCGCCGACGGCGACCTAAAAAACCTGACCTCCTACGCCGAACACCTTGGAGTTGCCTTTCAAATCGCAGACGACATACTGGATATTGTCGGAGACGAGAAAAATATCGGCAAGCCTGTAAAAAGCGATATAAAAAACAACAAGGCCACATATCCCGCCCTTTACGGGCTGGAAAATTCAAAGAGGATGGCAGTGGAAGAAATGGAAAAAGCCATGGATGCCATCGGCCCGTACGGCGACAGGGCGGACTTTCTCAGAGAACTGGTAAGGTTTGTCGTGAGCAGGAACCACTGACAAAAAAAGCCCGAGAAAGCTGAAATCGTGGCCAATTATCCTTAAAATAGAATAAAAAAAATGACAGACATTAATTAAAACAGAAGTGCTATAATTTGGAGGTAAAATGTATGTTGGAAGTTAGAAGCTGGATCAATATAGAAATAGCCTTCAAGGCTATTTCCTGCAAGATTCCAACCTCTAACCTCCAACATCCAACCTCTAAATGAGGTGAATCAGTGGGAAACAACAAGTCCTCCGTTTCAGGCCTTTACATCGTCTCGGTAAGCCTGGGTTCTTTCCTCCTGGCAGTGGTTTTTTTCTGGCTTTCAAACCTGCTGTCGGATAAAGTGCAGAGCCTTGCGCTGTCCGTTGTGTTCCTGATTTTGATAATACTTGTGGGAATAATAGCAGATATACTGGGTGTTTCAGTAACGGCGGCGTCGGAGGTGCCCCTGCACGCCAAGGCCGCCAAGAAAATTGCCGGAGCCGCCGAAGGTGTTTTTCTCATCAGAAACGCCGACCGGGTGGCCAATATTATGAACGACGTTTTCGGAGACATCGCCGGGACGGTCAGCGGAGCCCTGGGCATAGCCCTGGCCCTTCAGATTGCCAAGCAATGGAATGACACAGGGCAGCTCCTGGCAAACGTCCTCCTGACGGCGCTGATAGCAGCCGCCACCGTGGGAGGAAAGGCGGCGGGAAAGCGCATAGCCCTCACCCATGCCGATGAGGTTGTATATCTGGCGGGAAAATTTCTGCACGGAATCTCGGTGATAACTGGAAAGGATTTCAGCTCAAGACCGAGGAAGTCACATAAATGAGGCGACCCAAGAGGAGTGTTAACATTTTGAGCCTGCTGTCGAAAATAAACGGGCCCACCGACATTAGACAACTTCCGGTTTCCCGGCTTTACCAGCTGGCCGCCGAAATCAGGAAAGAAATTATCGAAACAGTGTCAAAAAACGGAGGGCACCTGGCTCCCAACCTGGGCGTTGTGGAACTAACCCTTGCCCTCCACAGGGTTTTCGAAACCCCCGGGGATAAGATTATCTGGGACGTCGGACACCAGTGCTACGTTCACAAGCTTATAACCGGCAGGAGGGAAAGTTTTCACGGTATCAGGACGCACGGCGGAATAAGCGGCTTCCCCCGCCCCGAGGAATGTGAACATGACGCCTTTGTGGCCGGCCACAGCAGCACCTCCATTTCCTTGGCCCTGGGAATGGCCATCGCCAGGGACCTTGCCGGTGAAAAGCATTCGGTTGCGGCAGTGATAGGAGACGGCGCAATGACAGGAGGAATGGCCTTTGAGGCCATGAACCACGCCGGCCACCTGCAAAAGGACCTTATAGTGGTGCTTAACGACAACGAAATGTCCATAGCCAAAAATGTAGGCGGCATGTCCCGGTACTTGAGCCGCCTGAGGACCGATCCCATGTATTCCCGGGGAAAAGACGAACTGGAGCAGGTGCTGAAGAAGGTGCCGGCCATAGGCCCCACCGTCCTCAAAGCGGTGGAAAGGCTTAAGGACAGCCTTAAATACCTGGTGGTGCCCGGGATGCTTTTTGAGGAACTGGGATTTGTTTATTTGGGCCCCATTGACGGGCACAACATACAGGACATGATAAATGTGCTGAACCAGGCAAAAAACATGAGAGGGCCTGTGCTTGTTCACGTCATCACCACAAAGGGAAAGGGATACTCCCACGCCGAGAAAAACCCGGGCAAATTTCACGGAATAGGGCCCTTTGACCTTGAAACCGGAATCCCCAAGGGCGGCGGTGGAATACCGTCCTACACCGAAATTTTCGGCCGCACCATAGTGGATCTGGCCGACCGGGACAAATCCATTCTGGCCATTACGGCAGCCATGACCGGCGGCACCGGCCTTTCCGGGTTCTCAAAAAAATACCCCGACAGGTTTTTCGACGTGGGCATTGCCGAACAGCATGCGGTAACCATGGCGGCGGCCATGGCGTCCAGGAATCTCAAGCCGGTGGTGGCCGTCTACTCCACATTCCTGCAAAGAGCCTACGACCAGGTTATCCACGACGTTTGCATGCCCAACCTGCCCGTGACATTTGCCATAGACAGGTCCGGGCTGGTAGGGGAGGACGGCCCCACCCACCATGGGGTATTCGACCTTTCATACCTTGGCCAGGCGCCCAATATGGTGATAATGGCTCCAAAAGATGAAAACGAGCTGCGGCACATGTTGAAAACCGCGCTGGATCACAATGGGCCTGCCGCCGTCCGCTACCCGAGGGGAGAAGGTACGGGCTGCCCGCTGGACGACGAAATAAAATGCCTTCCGCTGGGCCGTTCGGAAGTATTAATAGACGGAACCGACATAGCCATTTTTGCCGTGGGCACCATGGCTGAAACAGCCGAAAAGGCGGCTCAGACACTTAAAGCCCAGGGTATTTCGGCGGCGGTGATCAACGTAAGGTTTGTAAAGCCGGTGGACAGCGAATGCATCATCAAATACGTCAGCACCACCGGGAGGATTATCACCCTGGAGGAAAATATTCTCACAGGGGGATTCGGCAGCCGTGTTCTTGAAGTGATAAACAACTCCGGGATAGGGGGAGTCAAGGTCTGCACCATGGGACTGCCCGACAGTTTCGTGGAACACGGTGACCGGAGTCTGTTACTGTCAAAATACGGCCTGACTGTTGATGAAACCATAACAAACGCCCTCAAGCTTTTAAGCCTTCGCCATTTCCCCAGTTTAAAAAAGAGGTCCCAGATATCGGGAGGTAACCGGATTGACCGCTAAAAAGCAAAGGCTGGACGTCTTCCTGCACGAAAGAGGATATTTTGACAGCAGGGAGCGGGCCAAGGCTGCCATAATGGCGGGGCAGGTGCTGGTAAACGGAAAAAGGGCCGAAAAGCCGGGTATAAGCGTTGAACCTGATATAAGCGTTGAAGTTGCCGGCGGGCTTCGGTACGTTAGCAGGGGCGGGTTGAAGCTGGAAAAGGCTCTTGCGAGCTTCAACATAGATCTCACGGGAAAAGTGGTCCTGGATGTGGGGGCGTCCACCGGGGGATTTACCGACTGCGCACTCCAGAACGGAGCCTTACGGGTATACGCCGTTGACGTCGGATACGGCCAGCTTGCCTGGAAGCTGAGAAGCGACCCAAGGGTAGTGGTTATTGAAAGAACCAATATAAGGAATCTACAGCCGGAGTCCCTGGACAGCCGGCCGGATTTCATAACCATAGACGTTTCATTTATATCCCTTGCCAAAGTTCTGCCCCACATAGCACGCCTTGCGGATGGAAAAGCCAGGGGAATAGCCCTTGTAAAGCCGCAATTTGAGGCGGGAAGGGACAAGGTTGGAAAAAAAGGCGTGGTCAGGGACCCGCAAACCCACAAGGAAGTATTAAAAAATATTTCCGACGTTGTCCGCGGATCCGGGTGGAGCACTCTGGGTATTGATTTTTCACCCATAAGGGGCCCCGAGGGCAACATTGAATACCTCATTTATTTCGATCTTGCAAATAATGTGGACTTTTCCGAAGAGATCATAACAGAAGTGGTTGAAAAAGCGCATCAAAGCGTTTGATACGGAGAGACCCTCGCCTTTATAACTGGACGGGGAAGGAGGCTATTAAATCGAGAACCGTAGGAATAATGGCCAATTTGGAAAAACGGGGCGTTGATAAAATCGTCAGTGACATCCGGCTGTGGTTTACAGAAAGAGGCATAAGGGTTCTGCTGCAGGATGGGCTTCAGGGCCCGTACCCCGGGGCACACCACCTTTCACCGGAAGAAATGATCAAAGAAATAGAGTGCCTGCTGGTTTTCGGGGGCGACGGGACTATACTGAGCGGCGCCAGGATGGCCGCGCAGTCCGGGGTTCCCGTGCTGGGGATCAATCTCGGGCGTTTGGGCTTTCTCTCCGAGATAGATATACCCGATATAGGGGCCGCCCTTGAGTGCATAGTAAACAGGGAATACCAGATTGAAGAGCGCATGATGATAGAGGCCACAGTGCTGCGGGGCGGAAGTGTAATCGAAAAGTCAATGGGCCTTAACGACGCCGTTATAACCAAGGGCGCCTTTGCCCGCCTTATTTTCCTGAAAACCAGGGTCAACGGGGAGCATGTGAGCACCTACCCCGCCGACGGGCTGATTGTGGCAACTCCCACGGGCTCAACAGCCTATTCATTATCCGCCGGGGGACCGGTGGTAACACCGGACCTTGACCTTATGCTTATTACCCCCATCTGCCCGCATGCACTGTGGGCCAGGCCGATAGTGATCTCCTCCGACTGCCAGGTGGAGGTGGATCTTCTTTCCGACAAGGGTGAAGTTATGCTAACCATCGACGGGCAGCATGGGCTTAAGCTTGTAAAAAACGACATCGTGAAAATAACCCGCGCCCCGCACAGGGTGAGGTTCATAAGGTTAAAGGCAAGAAACTTCTTCAGGGTTTTAAAACAAAAACTCCGGGAAGGTGACCGCAATTGATAACCCCCCAGCGGCCTGCCAGCGCTGTTCAGTGGGCCAGGGTGTTCATCCACCCGGCATTGGGGCCCGGCGCCACCGCCGTGGACGCCACCTCGGGAAACGGCCTTGACACCGTCATCCTGGCGGAAAACGTGGGGCCCGGAGGGCGGGTCTATGCCATGGACATACAGGAGACGGCCCTTAAAAAGACCGTGGAAAGACTTAGAATAGCCGGCCTTTTGGACAGGGTTACCATACTTCCCAGGGGCCACCAGGAGATGGACACCCTGGTGACAGGTCCGGTGAACGCGGTAATGTTCAATCTGGGCTATCTCCCCGGAAGCGACAGGTCGGTGACGACCCTCCCCGAAACCACGGTGGAAGGCATAAAGTGCGCACTGAGATTGTTAAGTCCCGGTGGACGCCTCAGCGTCATCGTATACACCGGGCACCCGGGTTCCGACACCGAGTCCCGGGTGGTGGGCGAACTGCTGCAAAGCCTTGACGTCAGTCAATTCAGCGTTCAGAAAATGACCTTCTGGAACAGCCGCAAGAACAGCCCGGAACTATATTTCGTATCCAGGACCGGAGATAAAAATGAGTAAGTCAGTCAGGCAGAAAAAAATAGTGGATATAATAAGGTCTCAGCCTGTGGAGACACAGGAACACCTGGTGGCCGCCCTGGGGGCGGAAGGTTTTAACGTCACCCAGGCCACTATATCCAGGGACATTAAGGAACTGGGCCTCATCAAAGCGCCCGGCCCCGGTAACTCCTCCATTTACGCCCTCCCCCGGGAGAGCCCGTCAACGTCCGCCGAGGCCAGGCTGAGGAGGCTTTTGGTCGATTCCGCCCAAACAATAGACCACAGCGAAAACCTCATAGTTATAAAAACTCTTCCCGGTGAGGCACAGGGTGTGGCTTCGGCCATAGACCGTTCCGGGTGGCCCGGAATTATCGGGACAGTGGCCGGGGACGACACAATCATTATAGTGGTCAAACCCAAGGAAGCCGTGGAAAAACTGTTGAAGAGGTTCAAGGAGATTTCCGGAGGTTAGTCATGCTGTTAAACCTTTTCATAAAAGATTTCGGCATCATTGAAAAAACCGAGACAAATTTCTCCCCTGGTCTTAACGTGCTGTCCGGCGAGACCGGATCCGGAAAATCCATTATTATAGACGCCATCCAGGTGGCCACCGGCGGAAGGGCGTCAACGGAATACCTCCGGGCCGGATGCGAAAGGGCCATCGTGCAGATGACACTTGAAACAGGTGATGACGGCCGGATAAACGGTTTGCTGTCTGAAAGGGGTATTTCGGGCGACGAGGGCGGAATACTGGTAATGTCCCGGGAAATAAACAAAAACGGACGCAGTACGTGCCGTATCAACGGCCAAATGGTGAACTTAAGCGTATACAGGGAAATTGGCAGGCATATTGTGGACATACAGGGCCAGCACGACCAGCAACTACTGTTTGACCCCGGGGTGCATTTAAACCTCCTTGACGCGTATGGAGGAGAGGATACTTCCCTGGCCGGCGACGAGGTTTCCCGCTTATACAGGGAATGGTACGAATTGAAAAAAACACTTGACGAACTGCGGGACAGACGGAGGGAGTGGGCCAGGAGGCAGGACGCCATTCATTTCCAAATAGCGGAAATAGACGGTGTTTCCCCCAAACCCGGGGAGGACGATGAACTCTACGCGGAAAAAAGAAAGCTGGCCGGCGCCGAAAAACTATCCAGGCTTTTAGGTGAATGCCACCGTGATCTGCATGGTGGAGGTTCTGCGGTATCGTCCCTCGAACTGGCAGGGCACGCGCTTAAATCCGTCGAAAAGGCGGCAGAAATCGACGAAAGCCTTTCCGGCATAAGGGACCTTTTGGCCGGTTCTCTTTACCAGATGGAAGAGTGCTGCCGCGAGCTTTCCGCATACATGGACGGGCTGGAGTTTTACCCTGCCAGGCTTGAGTTCGTCGAGGAAAGGCTTGACCTCATCAACAGGCTTAAAAAGAAATATGGAGAAACCATTGAAGAGGTGCTGAAATACAGGGAGGAAATTGAAAAGGAACTGGAGGACATTACAGACGGCGACCGCCGGATTGAGTCCATGGAACAGGAACTGCTGTCGCTTTTCTCCAAACTTACCGAAAGCGCGGCCAGGCTGACAAAAACAAGGAAAACTGCCGCCGGGGCACTGGAAAGGGAAATCGCCGGCGAACTTCAGGAACTGGGGATGGGCAAGGCTAAATTCGTCATAAACTTTTCCGAACTGGAAAGCACAGGCGAAAAGGGAAATGAGAAGGCTGAGTTTTACATCTCCACAAACCCGGGAGAACCTTTAAGGCCCATGGCAAGGATTGCGTCGGGCGGAGAAACGTCACGCATACTTCTGGCTGTAAAAAGCATACTGGCAGAAACCGAGAACATCCCCACACTTATTTTTGATGAAATTGACACCGGCATCGGCGGACTTACGATGAAGGCAGTGGCGCTGAAGCTACTGAAGCTGGCCGAAAAAAGGCAGGTTATTTGCGTTACACACTCGTCGACCGTGGCAAGCATGGCGGACAGGCACCTTTCCATCCGTAAAAGCGAAGCTTCAGGACGGACCAGGGCGGAGGTGTTCTGCCTTGACGGCGAGGAGAGAGTGGAAGAACTGGCCCGAATGATGGGCGGGGACCAGGGGGGGAGCGCAGCCATTAACCATGCAAGGCACCTGTTGGAGGAAGCACGCACTATAAAATGCGGTTAATTTAAATAAAATTGATATATTTTAACTAAAATCGATGATAATATCATCGATTTTTTATTCTCATAAAATAATGAAAATAATTCAAAACATATGCGCTAACTATCAATATTAATCCTGGCAATGTATTACATAACTAGACCGAATAAAATCAACTCAAAATGGTGAATTTATAAAGTAAAATGAGCAACATCTTTTTGATCCCTAATACTTTGGAGGTGATTACAAAAGGAGGGGGATAAGTGAAAAAAAGCTGCCAAAAATACGGGTTTTTCAGTCTCCTGTTTTGTATGGCAGTAATTTTTAATTTTTTTGCACACACGTCTGAATTTGCGGGAACGATTAATTCAAGATTACCTAGGGGAAGCAGTATACTGAACATAATAAACCTTGATATCGGCATCCCGTTTAAAAACACTGCCGTTCAGACCGTTTCCGGAATAAATGTGGTCCCGGGCGGGCAGTCCATAGGCATAGTGATGCACTCAAGGGGAATCATGGTAGTGGGCATGTCGGATATAGTGGATGAATCCGGCAACAGATACAACCCTGCTGAAGAGGCGGGGCTAAAAATAGGCGATATAATTCTTAGCGTTAACGGCAAGCAGATAAATAATGAATTTCACCTTCGAAATGAGATTGTCTCGTGCGGAAAGAATAAAAAGAATGTGGAACTGGAGGTTAAAAGGGGCGGAAAAAAATTAAAAGTAAGTGTAAAAACAGTCAACTGTATTGAAACAGGAAGGCCCCGAATAGGACTCTACGTAAGAGACAGCGCTTCAGGAGTGGGCACTTTGAGTTTCTATCATCCCGAAACAGGAATATATGGCGCGCTGGGACATATAATCACCGATGTCGATACCGCGAAAGGTGTTGACCTGGGCGACGGAAAAATTGTTGAAGCTCAGATAAGGGCGATTCACCGGGGCAAAAAGGGAAGCCCCGGTGAAAAAATAGGGATGTTTGTTGAAAACGGAACTTTAAGCGGAAATATAGAAAGAAACTGTCACTATGGCATCTTTGGCAAACTTGTCACCCCCCTGCAAAATCCATATTACCCCACTGCCGTTCCTGTGGCCTTGAGCCACCAGGTTAAAACGGGCCCCGCCGAAATACTTACCGTAATAGAAGGTACAGAGATTAAAAAATACTCCGTGGACGTGCAGGAAGTTTTTTATCCGTGGAGCAACCAGGGAAAGGGCCTGGTAATAAAGGTAACTGACAATGAACTGATAAAAAACACTGGCGGAATAATACAGGGAATGAGCGGAAGCCCCATAATGCAAAACGATATGCTGATAGGTGTGGTGACACACGTTTTTATAAATGATCCATTACGGGGGTACGGAATATTGGCTGAGTGGATGTTAAAAGAGATCGGAATAAAAAATTCCGACAAAAGCCCACAAAAAGCATCATAAGTTGAGGTCGAAAGGCCTCTTTTTTGTTTTGTGTATACGAATTTACACAAGCGTGCTTTCCTGCTTTCATAGTTTGACAGTAAAATTGCCATTAGAGGAATGTTGAAAAAAAACCAATATTACGTCTGAACTTGGTTAAAAAAACATTGAAGGAAATTTTTTCCCTCCGTCGAATGATATTTTACACACAGATAAAAAAATACGATAAATTTAGGAGGCGGGATTTTTAATGATGCGCAAAGCAATTAAAATTGTAATCGCAGACGACAATAGGGAGTTTTGCGATTTGCTGAAGGAATTCATAAGCCAGCAGGATGATTTTGTTCTGGTGGGCATTGCCAATAACGGAATTGAGGCCTTGGAGCTAATCGAAAAACAATCTCCCGATATTATAGTGCTTGATATTATAATGCCTCACCTTGACGGAATAGGAGTGCTTGAAAAACTGGCCTCCGGTTTTGTCGCAAGCCGCCCCAGGGTAATCATGCTGACCGCCTTTGGGCAGGAGACCGTAACCCAGCGCGCGGTGGAGCTGGGGGCCGACTACTATATACTTAAACCTTTCGACTTTTCGGTGCTGGCCTCCAGGATCAGGCAGCTGTCCGAAGGTATGCAGATCAACCAGTACATTTCTTCGGTCAAACCTAAAAACCTTGATGTTGCTGTCACAAACATAATTCACGAGATGGGAGTACCTGCTCACATAAAGGGATACCATTACTTAAGAGACGCCATTTTAATGGTTATCAACGAGATAAATCTCCTGGGCGCCGTAACCAAGGAGCTGTATCCCATGATTGCCCAGAAATACCAGACAACACCAAGCAGGGTTGAAAGGGCGATTAGACACGCCATAGAGCTGGCCTGGGACAGGGGCAACGTCGAAATGATGACCAAGTTCTTCGGCTACACCATCAACCTGGAGCGGGGCAAGCCCACCAACTCCGAATTCATCGCCATGATAGCGGACAAGCTCAGGATAGAGGCCAAGGTAAGCTGATGTTTTTTTTATAAGATTATTGGGATGGATGAGGGCTGCTAATTTTTAAATCTGCACTGAAATCATATTTTTTAAACCAACCAATATTTTGTCTTAAAGTCAACTGACACCGAAAGTTTATTGGCTTCCAAAAAGCCGGCTAACTGGAGGTGTTTTTCTCTGTCTGACGGCAGAATAAGTTTTTCCGAATAAATTACCCCTTCCACAGAGAACATATAATAAAACATTGACAATCAGCGGGGAAGCTATATGCCTTTTCTCCTTACGGCATTAATCGTTTTTCCACTATTTTATTTTACAGCGGGGCGGAATTTTTACAGGCTCTGGAAGGGGGGCCTGATAGGGACGGGTATTATGATGGCGGTGGATTATGCTGGTTTCAGGATGAACCTCTATGACTATCATAACGGCATAATAATGCTGGGAGGTTTTATGCCTCTCCTTCATACGCTCAATATATTCATTATCTCAATGATGTACGTGAATTGGCTGCCAAGGGGGTGGAGCATAAGGCTTCTCTATAATGTTTACCTCTCTGTGATATTCCTTGCGCTTGAGGCCTCAATATACAAAGCCGGGTCAATTGTATATCACAACTGGAAGCTCGGATACAGTTTCCTTTTGATAATAGGAGGGCTATACCTACTGGCATACCTTTCCGATTTTGTAACAACAAATAAAACCGCTGCATAAGACTGGCTATTCCCCAATAATTATTCCCGAAAAATATAACACCCGTAATCAAACGGCGAAACCGTGATTACGGGCACTTAACCGGAACTTGTCCGCTTTTAATACAATCTATACCGGGCATACCTCCCGGCCGCTCTCCTCAACTGTCTTTTAACAATTCCTGTGAGAAGCAAAATACCGGATGACATTAATACTGCCAGCAGATAGTCGTTCACGTAATATACCACCCTTCTTAAGGTATATTATACTACAATTATTTATTTTATCAGTTGACATTTTCTGGCTCTTTGCCCAGCTTACGCCCACCCTTTACGGCAACCACCGCCATAAGCGTTATTGTCAGCAGCACCAGGCCGGCCACGTAGGGGAAAGTAATGTACTGGCCGGGAACCGAAGTATAAAGCCCTATGTAGCCAAAAGCTATGAAAATAAGGGCGGAAATCCACTTTAACATCTTTTCCGGTATTCTTTTTCCGGCCACAACGCCTATGTATATACCTATGGCGTCAGCGATGAGCATCCCGGTTGTGGTTCCCAAAAGAGTCGCCACCGGGGAGTTGTATTTGGCCGCCAGGGCTATTGTAGCAAGCTGGGTCTTGTCCCCCATCTCCACGAAAAAGAAGGCAACTGCAACGGTCATCACGGGCCCCAGTATTGTTCTTCTCCTGTCCTCTCCGTCAAGGCTGTCACCCCTTATTGTCCACAGCCCAAACAGTATAAACGAGGCCGCCGCCACCATCTGAACGGCATCAAGGTTCAACGAACTTCCAAGATAAGTGCCCAGCGCCACCGCAAGGGCATGATTCAGTATCGTGGCGAGGAACACCCCCAACAATACCGCCCTGGCCGGAAAACGGGTTGCAAAGGCCATAGCCAGCAACTGTGTCTTGTCTCCCATCTCCGCCAGAACCACCATGGCAGTGGACCCTAAGAAAACCAGCATGATAAATCCCCCTCCACTGTGTTATTTTGAATTCAGGAACATTACCAAATTTAGAAACTGGACTTGCGCCTGAATTTCCGTTAAACTACGGTATAGGTAAGGCGTAAGGTTATCTCCCTTGCGGGCTCTTTACGAGTACA
>JBMOPB010000076.1:0-49931 GCA_049325055.1 Bacillota bacterium | reverse complement strand
CCTTTATTTCTGGGTCCTTCAAGTTTTTCTAAAAAATGAGCTTTCTTAACTGCCAATTCCCCCTTGCCGTTTTCAGAATCTTTAAACTATCCCTTTCTGGCGATTTTCACATTGACATAGGACGTCCCAAAATTATTTTTTAAAAAAAGGGGCTACCGCCCCTTCGGACGTATCGCGTCCTGTATCTATAAAAAAAATCGAGACTTCAGACGTAACAAAAAAGTTACGCCAAAGTCTCGCTTGTTGGTTAATACCAGCGGTGAAACCAGGCCTACGGCCAGTATGTTGATTTCACCTGCACTGTTGTGCCAGCTACTCCCTTTGCACATAAGATCTTTTAGTTATTTGATTACCTATTTGATTTTATTTTATAACCGGACAGCCTGTCAATATATAAGTGAACGGTCACTGCGGAAATTCTCCGGTCACAAACAAAGTTTTTTGGTGATTATGGCATAATTTGACTGGTTTTATAAAAATATAGACTGTATGAGAATATTTCAAGGGGTGTCTGTATGGCCATAAGGGGTACGGCGAGGGTGGGAAGTGTCACCAAGTTGCTGGTCAGGCGTCTTTGCCCCGGCGAAATAGCGGTAATCGACCACGGGGAACTTGACGACGTGGCCGCCCACGCCCTTCTGGAGGCAAAGGTAAAAGCCGTCATAAACGCCTCTCCGTCAGTCAGCGAAAGGTATCCCAACGGGGGGCCCCTAACCCTGGTTTCATCCGGCGTTACACTGGTGGACAACGTTGGAAGGGAAATAATGGGCCTTATAAAAGACGGCCAGGCAATCGAAATATCAGGCGGCCGGGTAATTTGCGGAAAAAAGGTGGTAGCCGCGGGAAAAGTGCTGGAAATAGATGAGATTAAGCGGAAAATGGAGATTTCAAAATCAAACATGCATGGTCTGATACGGGATTTTGTCTGTAACACACTGGATTACGCCCGCAGCGAGCTTGGGCTGATAACCGGCGCATATGAGGTTCCCGATGTCAAGACCGTTATCAAAGGCCGGCATGTTCTCATTGTGGTGAGGGGGCATAACTATAAGGATGATCTTAACGTGGTCAGGCCTTATATAGAGGAAATGAATCCCCTTCTGGTGGGGGTTGACGGCGGGGCCGACTCCCTTATAGAGATGGGATACAGACCTGACATTATAGTTGGCGACATGGACAGCGTCAGCGACACCACCCTTGCCTCCGGCGCCGAACTGGTGTCCCACGCGTACCAAGACGGCCACTCTCCCGCCATGGAAAGGATAAAAAGGCTGGGACTCACCTCAAAGGTTTTTTCCGCGCCGGGAACCAGTGAAGACATCGCCATGCTGCTGGCTTACGAGAAAGGCGCGGAGCTAATCGTGCTGGTGGGATCGCACTCCAGCATTCAGGATTTTCTTGAAAAGGGCAGAAAGGGAATGGCCAGCACTTTCCTGGTCAGACTCAAGGTGGGGTCAATACTGGTGGACGCCAAGGGCGTGGGAAAACTGTACAGAAACAGGGTTAAAGCCAGATACCTGGCACAGATCGTACTGGCGGCAATGATCCCTGCCTTGCTGGTGGCCTTTCTCTCTCCGCCGATGCGGCAGTTGATCAGGCTTATATACCTTCAATGCATGATATACCTGGGCATATGACCTGACTGCATTCTCAAAACCGTGTCCGGAGGTTATAGCATGTTTTTAAATCTTAAATACCATATAGTTTCCCTGGTGGCGGTTTTTCTGGCCCTTGGCCTGGGAATCCTGATCGGCAGCGCATTCCCCGGGGACACCACACTGATCAGCCAGCAGCAGCAACTGGTGGGGAGGCTGGAGTCACGGATAGAGTCCATCAGGCAAAAGAACGAATCTTTGCGGGCCAGGATAAACCAGCTTGAGATGGACAGAGACATAAGGGGCCAGTTTGAGCTTCAGGTTCTTCCGACACTGGTGGAGGGAAAGCTCCGTGGACGGAGCGTTGCAATACTGGCCACCGGCGGGCACGTCACCGAGGATCTGGCCGTAACCCTGCAGCTGGCCGGGGCGACAATTCAAAGCAGCACAATACTGGAAGAAGCTTTAAAAAACAGGGAGGAGGTTTTAAAAAAGCTTGACTGGCCCGACATGGACCAAAAATCTTTCCTTTCAAGGGTTGCCGGTGAAATCTCCTCCGCGGTTATGTCCGGAGAGACCCGGACCACTAAAATACTGGCCGGCGAAGGGGTTTTAAAAATAAGCGGGAGATACGGGGGGACTGTCAGCGACGTAGTGATAGTGGGCGGAAATAACAGGATCGAAAAAGGCATGGATTCGCATTTTATAGACTTCTTTACAAACAGGGGCATCAGTGTTTTCGGCGCCGAAGAAAGTTTCGCCGCATACTCCTGCATGAAGGACTACCAGAAGAAGGGGCTTGCCACCGTTGACAACATAGACACCGTTCCGGGACAGGTTTCCCTCGTGTACGCCATGTCCGGCAGGCCCGGGCACTACGGAATAAAATCCACGGCCAGGAGTTTGCTGCCTGTTATCGGTGAAGGGGTGGAAGCAAATGCCAGATAATTCCATAACGGTTATGATACCGGCATACAACGAGGAAGACAATATTCGGACCACCGTCACATCAGCCTGGACCATCAGTGGCGTCAAACAGGTTATAGTGATAGACGACGGGTCCAGGGACCGGACTGCCGAGGCGGCCAGAAAATGCGGCGCCCAGGTGATAGAGCTTGAAGCTAATTCCGGCAAGGGAGGCGCCCTTAACGCCGGCGCCAGGCACGTGGCGGGGGAAATAGTGCTGTTAATCGACGCCGACCTTGGGCAAAGCGCGTCAGAGGCAGAAATTCTGTCCCACCCCGTCATCAGCGGCGAGGCTGACATGACTGTGGCCGTTTTTCCCACGGGCTGTAAAAAAGGCGGATTCGGCCTGGTAAAGGGACTTGCCAGGGCGGGAATACGGCATTTTACCGGGCTTGAAATGGAGGCGCCCCTGTCCGGCCAGAGGGCCATGCGCAGAGACCTTCTTTTTGATTTACTGCCCCTGGCGGGCGGTTACGGGGTCGAGGTCGACCTGACCGTCAGGGCGGGAAAAATGGGCTGCCGCATTAAAGAAGTGCCGGTAAACATGTTACACAGGGCAACCGGGCGTGATTTAAAAGGTTTTATTCACAGGGGAAGACAGTTTTTCCACGTGGTATCAGCATTATGGCATCTTAAAACTGCGGGGTGCGGCAGTGTTTGAATCAAGCTTTATAAGCAATAGTACCGGCAGGGCGGCTTTATTTTTTTTGGCCGGCTGGCTTTCCGCAAGGGTTATGCTTCCCGGCCTTTCCGGCATGATTGCCGGGGCCGGATTCGTCAAGCCCAATTACAGGGGTGAAAAAATACCGCTAGGCGTGGGAGTGGTTTTTCTACTCAGCGCCATAGCCGTACTTTCTGTACTTATTATCACCCTGCCCGGAGAACAGAAGCAGAAATCAACGGTATTCCTGCTTACCCTTTCGGTATACACCTTCCTGGGAATAATGGACGACTTCTGGGGCGACGGGACATGCAGGGGTCTGCGGGGCCATTTTAAAAAGCTTTTTGAGGGAAGGCTCACCACCGGGTGCCTCAAGGCTTTTGCCGGAGGGCTGGCGGCGTTTTACCTTTCCGCCGCCGGTTATATGGATTTAGGGCCGTGGCATGTAATACCGCTGGACGCCCTTATTATCGCCCTGTCCGTAAACACAATAAACCTTTTGGACCTGAGGCCCGGGCGGGCCGGCAAATGCTTTTTATTCCTGGCGGCGATTATTTTCATAGCCTTTCCTTACAGGGAGGAATTGTCTTTTGCAGCCCTGACGGCCGGGTGCCTGCTGGCTTACCTGCCGGCTGACCTTAAAGCACGGGCCATGATGGGAGACTCCGGGTCCAACGCCCTGGGCGCAGTGCTGGGAATAACGGCGGCCTGGGTTTTTGATTTTAAGTTGAAGTCTTTATATCTTGCGGTTCTGGTTTTACTGCACATCTTAGCCGAAAAAAAATCACTGACAAACATTATTGCCTCCAACCGCATGCTTGATTACCTGGACAAAATGGGCCGGAGATAAAACTTCGGCAAAGCCCTCTTTTAAACAGAAAATATTAAATACTGAGAAGAGATAAAGGAATTCCATTATCCGGTGTCGAAAGAAAAGTTTTGACAAAAAGCCGCCGGGAATACCGGCTTTGATTTTATGGTGAACGTCATGACAAACCGTCTTAAAAGAATAACCATGTTTACAGGCAACCTGGGCAGCGGCAAAACCGAGATTGCCATAAACCTGGCGCTGAAACTGATGGGATCAGGAAAAAAGACCGCCCTTGTGGACCTTGATATAATCAACCCGTACTTCAGGACAAGGCTTGTCATAAAAAAACTTGAAGATATGGGCCTTAAGGTCATCGCCCCCGGAGGAAACCTTGTTTTTGCGGACCTTCCGGCACTTTCCCCCGCGGTTAAGGGAGTTATCGAAAACACTGATATTCATGGAGTATTCGATATCGGTGGAGACGATGTGGGGGCCGCCGCGCTGGGCCGTTACAGGGATATGCTTTTGGAAAATGATTTTCTAATGCTTTTCGTGGTTAATACATGCCGTCCTTTCACCCGGAACCCGGAAGGTATAATAAAATATCTCAACAGCATACAGTCCGCTTCCGGGCTTAAGGTGGGGGGCCTGGTAAGCAACGCCAACATCGGAGGGGAAACAGTACTGGATACCGTTTTGGACGGCTTTGAGACAGTGTCCGGGACTGCCGGAATGCTGGGACTCCCGGTTTATTTCGTAACCGTGAAAAAGGACCTGGAGGACAAAGCCCGCGCAGCGCTGAAGGGGAGGGCGGAGGTTGTGGGGATAGAACGCTTTATGACCCCACCATGGTAGTACGGACTGTGATAAGCTTCGTACAGCTTTGTCAGTCCTGCCGGTCCGGGTGCTCACGTACGTTCATGTACGCTCCACCCCGTACCGTCAGTACTTTCGCGCTGTACTCGTTTTATGACAGTACTGCCGGGGTCGTGAAAAGCTTCGCCTGACTTTGTCGGACTCTACAATAAAAATAAACAGGCATTTCAATCATTCAACGAAAGAGGGAGGAATACATTTGCCCAGGGTAACATTCAGGGAAGAGAGATGCAAGGGTTGTGAACTCTGCAAATATTTTTGCCCCAAAGGCATTGTGGAAATGGCCAAGCATATCAATTCCATGGGCTTTCACCCGGCCACCGTGGTGGAAATGGAAAAATGCACCGGATGCGCAACCTGTGCCAGGATGTGCCCTGACCTGGTGATAGAGGTGGAAAAGGAGGAGAAAAAGGTTGGCTAAGATACTGATGAAGGGTAACGAAGCCATCGGCGAAGGCGCCGTCAGGGCCGGGTGCCGTTATTTTTTCGGATATCCGATAACCCCCCAGAGTGAGCTTCCGCACTACCTGGCTAAAAGAATGCCCGAGGTTAACGGCCTGTACCTTCAGGCCGAGAGCGAAGTGGCTTCCATAAACATGGTTTTCGGGGCTGCCGGATCAGGGGCCAGGGTTATGACCTCATCTTCAGGTCCAGGTATCAGCCTTATGCAGGAGGGGATATCATACCTGGCGGGGGCCGAGCTGCCCTGCGTCATAGTGAACATGGTCAGGGGAGGCCCGGGACTGGGAAACATAGCCCCGGCCCAGTCGGACTATTTCCAGGCCACCAGGGGGGGCGGGCACGGCGACTACAGGGTTATAGTGCTTGCCCCGGATTCCGTCCAGGAAATAATCGACCTGATGCAGACGTCCTTTGACCTGGCGGACAGGTATAGAAATCCGGTTATGCTGATGGGTGACGGCGTGCTGGGCCAGATGATGGAGCCGGTGGAGCTGGGCGAGGAAAAAACCCCGGAGCTGCCTGAAAAAAGCTGGGCCGCCACAGGGAGGAAAAACAGGGAAAAAAACCTCATCAACTCACTTTATATTGTTCCTGAAAATTGCGAGGTCCACAATATAAAGCTGGGACGAAAGTATGCCGAAATAGCCTCGGCGGAGCAGCGCTGGGAGGAATACCACACCGAAGGGGCTGAAATGGTCCTGGTGGCGTACGGAACCGCCGCCAGGGTGTGCAAGGCTGTGGTGGACATGTGCAGGGAAGAAGGCATGCCTGTGGGCCTTTTACGCCCGATAACACTGTGGCCCTTCCCGGACCGAAAGGTTTCGGAGCTGGCCGAGGCGGCAAAATTGTTCCTCACCGTGGAAATGAGCATGGGCCAGATGGTAGAAGATGTGAGGCTGGCGGTAAACGGACGCAGGCCGGTGCATTTTTACGGCCGGGCCGGCGGGATGCTTCCCGTGGCCAGGGATGTTTATAATGAAGTGCATAAGCTGATGACCGGGGGTGCAATATGAAAAAGGTATTTACCAGGCCGAAATCGCTTAAAGATATGCCCTTCCACTACTGCCCCGGCTGCACCCACGGCATTGTCCACCGGCTGGTGGCCGAGGTGATAGATGAGCTTGATATTTTTGACAAAACCATAGCAGTGGCGCCGGTGGGCTGCTCTGTTTTCTGCTATGAATATTTCGACTGCGACGCTTTCCAGGCCTCCCACGGGAGGGCTCCCGCCGTGGCCACCGGAATAAAAAGGGTTCAGCCGGACAGCGTGGTATTCACATACCAGGGAGACGGCGACCTGGCGGCCATCGGCACCGGGGAGATAGTGCACGCCGCCGCCCGGGGTGAAAAATTCACGGTGATATTTATAAACAACGCAATCTATGCCATGACCGGAGGCCAGATGGCCCCCACCACCCTTCTGGGCCAGGTGACCACCACCACCCCTTACGGCAGGGAACGGGATGTAAACGGCTGCCCTGTAAAGGTAAGCGAGATGCTCTCGGTCCTGGACGGCGCCGCCTACGTGGCCAGGGTTTCCACGCACAACCCGGCCAACGTGGCCAAGGCCAGGAAAGCCATAAGAAAAGCCTTCGAAGTTCAAATGGCCGGGCTGGGCTTTACCCTGGTGGAAGTGCTTTCTTCATGCCCCACCAACTGGGGACTGTCGCCGGTCAAAGCCCTGAAATGGCTGGAGGAAAGCATGATACCGTACTATCCCCTTGGAGAATTCAAAAAGCCGGCGGAGGTGGAACAATAAATGTACGAGGGTATTTTGATCGCCGGCTTCGGAGGACAGGGTGTGCTGTCCACGGGCCAGCTGCTTGCATATGCCGGCATGGTGGAAGGAAGGCACGTAGCCTGGATACCATCCTACGGCCCCGAAATGAGGGGAGGCACAGCCAACTGCGGCGTCACCATATCGGACCGGCCCATTAGCTCTCCCGTAGTCAGCGAGCCCACGGTGCTGATTGTAATGAACAGGCCGTCCCTGGAAAAGTTTGAGAAAAGCGTAGTAAAGGGCGGGATTATTTTCGTAAACAGCTCCCTTATTGATATAAAGGCCACCCGTACCGACGTCAGTGTTTATTATATCCCTGCCAATGAGCTGGCCGAGGAGATTGGCAGCAGCAAGGTCGCCAACAACATAATACTGGGGGCGCTGATTGATCTGACCGGGGTGGTCACCCCCGGGGCCGTTGAAAAATCACTCAAGGAAGTGCTCCCCCCGCACCACCATAAAATGATACCTTTAAATCTAAAGGCCCTTGAAATAGGGGCCGGCCTTGTCCGGAACAATGACAGCGCCCGCCGGGACGCCGGCTAAAGTGAGAATCCAGAATCCAGGAGCCTGAATCCGGAATGTAATGAGAAGGGTTATATACACAGTATATTATGGCAATATAATAATACCGGCATAAAAGAATCTATTCCTGGGCCACCGGCGGGGGAACAGACCGCAGCCGGTGGCCCGCCTGTATGGAGGTATCTAAATTGGTAAACAGGGAAAGATTGACGGCCGAATTTCTCGAGCTGGTCAGGGTTGACAGCGTTAGCGGCTTTGAAAGGCAGGTCGCCGACCTGCTCAAAGAAAAGCTTAAGTCCCTCGGCTTTGAAGTTGACGAAGACGACACCGGGCAAAAAATCAACACCGGCACGGGTAATATCATAGCCAGGCTCCCCGGGAACCTGGCCGGTGCAGCCCCAGTCATGGTCTGCGCCCACATGGATACCGTGGAGCCCGGCAGGGGGGTTGTTCCCGTAGTGGAGGGGGGAGTCGTTAAATCCTCAGGAAATACCGTTCTGGGTGGGGACAACAAGGCCGGTATAGCCATAATACTGGAGGCTGTCCGGGTTTTGAAAGAAGGCGGGTCCAGCCACGGGGACCTGGAAGTTGTGCTGACGGTTTTCGAAGAAGGAGGCCTTTTAGGGGCTGCAAACCTGGACCCCGGCCTTCTAAAGGCCAGAATCGGATATGTGCTTGACAGTGACGGTCCGCCGGGCACCATTGTAACCAGCGCCCCCACCCAGGACAGGATAACGGCCACCATCAGGGGCAAATCCGCCCATGCAGGAATATGCCCTGAAAAAGGAATCAACGCCATAAAGGTGGCCTCCCACGCCATTGCGGCCATGAAGCTGGGCCGCATAGACGGGGAAACCACCGCCAACATCGGTATAATAAGCGGCGGGAAGGCCACCAACATAGTGCCGGACTCTGTACTTGTGCAGGGTGAAACCAGGAGCCTGGACGAAGGCAAGAAGGATCAGCAGACGAGGGACATAGTGGAAAAAATCAAGGCGGCGGCATCCGAATTCGGAACAGACGCCGATGTAAAGGTGGAAAACCTTTACCGGAATTTCAGGATAGGCAGTGAAGACAGGGTTGTGAAGATAGCGGCGGAAGCCGCCGAAAACCTTGGAATAACCCTGCGCATTGAGTCCACCGGGGGGGGCAGCGACGCCAATATGTTCAACGAGAAGGGTATATCGGCGGTAATACTGGGCATTGCGATGCAAAACGTGCATACCACCGAAGAATTTATAAAAATAGATGATATGGAGGCAAGCTGCAGGTATTTGGTGGAAATAATAAAAGTAGCTGGAAAATACTGATTTATCCGGGGGTATGCCATTGATCGCCTGCAGGTTTGGAAAGGTCCTGTCAGTTACCGGTAGCAGGCCCGGCTTAACGGAAATTCTGGTGGAAATAGAAGGCAGGAAGGAAAAGGCCATAAACTATGACGGTATCACCGGCCGGGTGGCAGTGGGGGACATTGTCAGGCTGAACACAACCGCAGTGTGGAAAAGGCTCGGGACCGGCGGATTCCACTTTGTAATGGCGGTGGATCAAAGTATCCCGCCGGACCCGCCCAGTGACGGGCATATAATGAAGCTGCGCTACACTCCCCTCCAGGTGAAGGTGCATTCTGTGGAGGAAGAGGACCACCCCGGAAATCATTTGTACCGGTCGGTGAATAGCCTGGGGAATACACCCGTTCTGGTTGGCACCCTGCACAGCATGGTTGCCCCTGCCGCCGCCGCCATAAAACATTTCGCCGGGCATGATACCAGTATTTTTTATTTGATGACCGACGGGGCGGCCCTGCCTATAAGTATCAGCGGGCTGGTGCACGACCTGAAAACAAAAGGCCTGTTAGACGGAACTGTAACCTGCGGACACTCCTTCGGGGGCGATTTTGAGGCCATAAACATTTACAGCGGGCTTTTATGGGCCAGGGCCGCCGGGGCCGACGCCATCCTGGTTTCCATGGGTCCGGGCATAGTGGGAAGCGCCAGTGAATACGGCCATACCGCACTGGAGCAGGGGGAAATTATAAACGCGGTGAACATACTGGAGGGCCGGGCAATCGCCATTCCCAGGATCAGTTTCGCCGACGCCAGAAAGAGGCACTTCGGGCTGAGCCACCACACAAGAACCGCCCTGGGAAAAGTCGCCCTTACAGGGTGCACAATACCCGTACCGGCTTTAAAGGGCAGGAAAAGGTCGGTTATATACGGCCATTTTAAAGAGTCCGGCATTTTGGACAGGCATAAGGTTGTGGAGGTGGATACGGTAAGCATCAAGGATGTAATGGAATCCTACGGGCTTTCCGTAACCACCATGGGAAGGACATTTAGCCAGGATCCCGAATTCTTTGAAACGGCCGGGGCTGCGGGTATATACGCCGCCGCGCTACTGCAGGCGGGAGCTGATGAAGCTCCTGACCGTGACGTGACCGGAAGAAGCGGTCTCCGACCGAAGAAAAATAATCAGCTCCGAGGCACTGCCGGTAAAAAAGAAACCTTTAGCGGTAAAATACAGTCTCATTTCATTTCTCCTTGAAAATTCCATGTTTTTCATGTTCTATAAATATGTGTGCTTAAGATTGGTTATAACCCGTACATATATTTTGGAGAAATTACCGGATGATAAAAGTTGTGCTTACCGCCGACGCCAGCGGCGCCGCCATGGCGGGCAGCAGCGGCATGGTGGTGATGGTGGTTGACGTGATAGACTTTTCAACCAGCATGGAGGCCTCCATCGACGCAGGGGCCGCTGCGGTTTACGGTGCGGCTCCGGACAGCGCCAGGCCCCCGGTAAAAATTGACCCCCACAGTATGGGGCGCATTGCCGCATTGGAAGCCAACCGTTTGGGAACAGGCGTAATACTTCTGGCCGAACCCAGGGTGGGAGAGAAAAAAGAACGGGCGGCCGGGATATCGAAAGCCATAAAGGGCGTTCTTTCCACTGGAGCCAGGATCGTTGAAATACTGCCGAACATTGGCGCAGAGACCCCCCGGCTTGCCGATATGAATGGAATGGTGGTGCTTGGCGCCACGGGCACCGGCGGAGTGGCCTTCGATGCGGCGGTGTGCGCCGGAGCGCCATCGGTGCTTACCGGAACCGTGGCCCGCACCATGAAAAAGAGCGGCTTTTCCTGTGCCGGTGAAGCCGCTGTAAGAGCCGTGTCCAAAGCCCGCAGGCTGAAAAGGGACATAGCTGTGGTGGCAGCCAGCGGCAATTCTCTTGAGGACTTGCTGGCCGCCGAGTATATTTATAAGATTATACTGGAAACGGTGCGCCATGATAAGGCGTGCAAATGAAAGCATAGTGTTTTAATTAAGATAACCGGCTGCTTATGAGTGGCCGGTTATTCTCATTTACCTCTCCTTGAAAAACATTTCTCCACAACCCGATATATTGACAAAAAGATAAAAGAGTATAAGATATTATTCAAACACTTAATTGAACGTTATAGTATCTTTGCATTCGCAGCGGAGAAAATAAATCTGGTGAGGAGGCAATATTGTTTATGTCCGATTTAAGCGCTGGCGCCACTCCTTTGGTTTTTCGGCTGCAAGGACTTACCTGAGCAGATTGCGCCGCTCAGTTGGAGCGGGATTTGTCAAAGCTTTCCGGCGTGAAAGAAAGCCGGTTAAATTTTGGTTCCGCAAAACTGACCATACAGGGAAATGTTGATCCCAAAAGCATCATGGAAGAAACAAAAAAACACGGAGTTACCTCCACCCTGGAGGGCGCGCATGAATCCAGAGTTTTCCGCTTGTCCGGGCTTACGTGCGCCGATTGTGCCGCCAAGCTGGAAAAAAACATAGCCTCTCTCCCGGGAGTTGAATCGGCCAATTTGAATTTTGCGGCGGCAAAATTGACCGTTGAAGGTGATGTGGCCGTTCACCTTATTATTGAGGAGGCCCGCAGGGAAGGGGTAACCGCCGCTGTCGAGGGCACAACCCCTGAGCAGGGGATTCCCTTTTTCGAAAAAAACCGCCGGGCGGTCATTAGTGTTATCTCCGGCCTGTTCCTGGCAGCTGGCTGGGTAGTGGACGTTTTGTTGCAGCAGCAGAATATTACAATAGGTTTATACCTTGCGGCCATGCTGACAGGGGGATTTGCAACGGCCCGTAAAGCCCTGCTTTCCTTAAGACGTCTTGACTTTAACATGAACGTTCTTATGACTGTGGCAGTGACCGGAGCTGCTCTTATCGGAGAGTGGAATGAAGGGGCCGCAGTAGCATTTTTATTTTCCGTCAGTGAGGCCCTTGAGTCCTATACTATCGACAAGGCAAGGCAGTCAATCCGCTCACTGATTGAAATAGCGCCCAAGGTGGCAACCATTCGCAGGAATGGACACGAAATGGAACTGCCGGTGGAGGAAATACAGCTGGGAGACGTGCTTCTGGTCAGGCCCGGAGAAAAAATCGCCATGGATGGAAAAGTAATGACAGGCAGCTCGGCCGTCAACCAGGCCGCCATCACCGGTGAGTCCATACCGGTGGAAAAGATTCCGGGTGACGAAGTTTTTGCCGGCACGCTGAACCAGCAGGGGTTTTTGGAAGTGAAGGTTACCAAACTTGTCAATGATACCACCATTGCCAGGATAATAAACATGGTTGAGGAAGCCCAGGCCCGGCGCGCCCCATCCCAGGCTTTCGTCGACAGGTTCGCCAGGTACTATACGCCGGCTGTAATCGCCCTGGCGGCTGGAATAACCGTCTTTCCACCCCTTCTATTCGGGGAGCCATGGAGTTCCTGGATTTACAGGGGGCTTGCGCTGCTGGTGGTGGCGTGTCCCTGCGCACTGGTTGTTTCCACCCCCGTAGCCATTGTGTCAGCTATAGGAAACGCGGCCAGAAACGGAGTGCTGATAAAGGGGGGCGTGTACCTTGAGGAAGCCGGTTCTCTTGCGGTGGTAGCCTTTGACAAAACCGGGACACTGACCAAAGGCGCGCCTGAAGTCACCGACGTTATAGCCGCCGGGGGCAGGGTGGATGAGCAGAAACTCTTAAGGGTATCCGCCAGCATTGAAAAAATGTCGGAACATCCCCTCGCTGCGGCTATTGTCCGCAAGGCAGCGGAAAGAGGAATAGAGCCCGGGGCGGTAAGCGACTTTGAGGCCATAGTGGGCAAGGGCGCCAGGGCAAAACTCGACGGCCGCCTGGTTATCATCGGCAGCCCCAAGCTGTTTGAGGATATGAAACTGGACCTGTCATCCTGGGATGAAGCTGTCTACAAACTCCAGTCCGAAGGAAAAACCGCCATGCTGGTGGGCCTGGAAGGTGAAATAATTGGAGTGGTGGCGGTTGCCGACGCTGTCAGGGAAACCGGTGCCAATGCCATAAGCCGCCTAAAGGCGGCAGGAATACAAAAAACGGTCATGCTCACCGGCGACAACGCCGCCACTGCCGGCGCCATAGCAAAAAAGGTGGGAGTGGACCATTTTATGGCTGATCTGCTGCCCCAGGACAAAGTGGCCGCTGTCAATGATCTGCGTCAAAAATACGGCAAGATTGCCATGATAGGGGACGGAGTGAACGACGCGCCGGCCCTGGCCACCTCCACCGTGGGGGTCGCCATGGGCGGGGCTGGAACGGACACCGCCCTGGAAACCGCCGATATAGTACTGATGGCTGACGACCTCTCCAAACTTCCCTTTGCCGTCCGTTTGAGCAGGGCAGCACTGAAAGTCATCAAGCAAAACATTGCCCTCTCCCTGGCCATAAAACTGGCCGCTGTGGCGCTGGTTTTCCCAGGGTGGCTGACCCTTTGGCTGGCCATTTTGGCTGACATGGGAGCATCGGTACTGGTTACACTGAACGGGATAAGGTTGATGGGCGTCAAGTCTGAATAGAAGTCACAAAAAATTAATGTCTTGCGTTTTTCAAAAAGCGCAGGCCTTTTTATTCATCACATATAATTCCGGTTACATTATGCTGGAAATGAACAAGCGCCGCATCCATTATTGTTCTGACGCAATCATCATCAAGAGTATAAAATATCATTTTTCCCTGCCTGCGCTGTTTGGCCAAACCTATGTTTTTCAGGAAACGAAGGTGGTGAGAAGCCGCGGCCACCGTTGAGCCGATAATGGTTGCCACGTCGCACACGCAAAGCTCCTCCCGGGACAGGGCATATACTATTTTAAGCCTTGTGTCATCGGAAAGTGCTTTGAAAATGGGGGCCAGCCCCTCGGTGATTTTTATTTCATTCCTTAGCCGTTCAACTTTTTCTTCGTTAAAACAAAAAACCTCACAAACATCCTGCTGCCTTCCACCCGGCATAATATCCCCCCAAAAACAAAAGAAAAGCCTTTGAACACCATAATAATACCTCGTGACTATTATGTCACCATTTATTGATCTACTTAAACATACATTACTGTTCTTAAGTCTTTACATGTTTAAGCCCTGGGCGCCGCCTTTCTCTCTTTCCCGTAATTTTTTAAAATCCCGGGTTTCCGCCACGATTACGCCTGACAGGCCAGCAGTGCGATGAGGTTGGGGATTGCCATGGCGCCGTTCATGGGGCTATATCCCAGACCAGTCCCAGCTTCAGCGTGGCGGCCGAAAATGTGGGCCTGATAATATAACGGGGCATAATGGTATTCCCTGGATAATAAAAATAGTATGAACATGTACATTTATTAGGGGGGAAATACATGATCGGCTACGCCAGAAAATCCCCCGGTAAACTGTCCTCCATAATGTCAGGCGGGTGGCCGGTATATTTTATAGTGCTCCTGGTGCTGGCCGCCGGCCTCATGGTGGGATCCATGTCCGCCGGCAGGATGGACAAAGCAAAATCACAGGAATTAAGTGGTTATGTCAGGGATTTTATTCAAAAAGTTGAAGGGGTGGATTTCCAGTCTGCCAGAATGGCCAGGAACGCCATGATCAACAACGTTATCACAGTGACGGCCATCTATGTTCTCGGGCTTACGGTTATAGGAATACCTGTGACGCTGGCCATACTGTTTGTAAGGGGTTTTGTAATCGGTTTTGCGGCGGGCTTCCTGGCCGGTGACCTGTCCTTTAGGGGATTGCTTCTTACCGTGGCGGCCATACTTCCGCACAACCTGCTTTATATACCTGCAGTCTCTTTTGGCGCGGCCTCCTCGGTAATGTTCGGACTCCTGCTCTGGAAGCGTAATTTTGACACCGGGATACCGGTGCTGCCCGGCCTGGTCAAATATACCGGAGTTATGTGCGTAGTTCTTCTGGTTTCCCTGGGGGCGGGCCTGGTGGAAGGCTACGTAACCCCGCACATTACCAAAATGGCGGCAGGCTTCATATCGTCCGGACTGATCAACAGGTAGCGGGGTGGGTTATAATGCTGGTTATAATTATGAGAATAAAAAGAAGGCTGAACCAGTTTATAAAAATGGTCCTTGCCCTGGCCATACTGGTGATACTGGTCACCCAGTTAATCGGTGTAATCGATCAGGCCAGCCAGTCCTATCGCAGGTGGCAGAACAGGGAAAACCCACACGGCAACCCTCTTAAAGTATATCTTGAAACAGACCCGGTTACCGTGGACCCGGACGACCGTATTTTTGTAAAGTTGAAGAAATACTACAGAACATATAAGCCGGCTGAATAGCCGGCTTTAGTTTAGTTATTGCATAATTTTTTCATAATAACAAGGGAAATAAAATTATACGATGAAAAGATTATAGTTAAATACTTATCTTGCAAGGAGGCCAGGAAATGCCGTCCAGTGTTTATTTCACCGATATGAGGGCCACTCAGAAGCTGAACCTGATAGATAAGGTCGGAAAGCTTTTTTCAGAAGCAGGGCTTGGAGAGATAATTTCTCCCGGCGACCTTGTAGCAATTAAACTTCATTTTGGGGAAAAGGGAAACACGGGGTACATCAGGCCCCAGTTCATCCGCAAAATAGTGGAGGAGGTCAAAAGGGCGGGAGGCAAGCCCTTTTTGACCGACGCCAATACCCTTTATGTGGGAAGCCGTTCCAACGCCGTGGACCATCTTAGAACCGCCATAGAAAACGGTTTTGCATACGCCGTGGTGAATGCCCCCCTGGTTATAGCGGACGGGCTTAACGGAAAGGACTACATGAATATACCGGTTAATCTCAAACACTGCAAGGAAGTAAAAATAGGAAGCGCCATAGTGCTGGCCGACGCGATGATTGCGGTCTCGCACTTCAAGGGGCACGAGGCCACCGGTTTCGGCGGGGCTATTAAAAATGTGGGCATGGGCTGCGGATCAAGGGCAGGAAAACAGGTGATGCACTCGGACATGCTCCCCGGGGTGAAGCAGGAAAAGTGCAAGGCATGTTCCAGGTGCCACCAGTGGTGCCCCACCGGGGCCATAGCAGTGGGTGAGCTTAAAATGGCGGTAGTGGACCCGAAGCTCTGCATCGGCTGTGGAGAGTGCACCGTCACCTGCCCCCACGGGGCTATCGGCGTCAACTGGCGCAACAACATGAAGGACGCCCTCCAGGAAAAGATGGCCGAGTACGCCCTTGGCGTAATGCAAAACAAAAAGGGAAAGGCCGGGTTCATCAATTTTCTGAACAATATTACCCCCGACTGCGACTGCTTCAGCTTCAGCGACGCCCCGGTGGTAAGGGACATAGGCATACTGGCCTCCAGGGACATGGTGGCCATCGACCAGGCCTGCGTGGACCTGGTCAACAAGGAGCGGGTCCTTCCCGGTTCCAAGCTGGAGGGTAAGGAAACCGGGGACATATTCGCGGCGCTGAACCCGGATATCGACTGGAGCCGTCAGCTGGCCTACGGCCAGGAAATAGGCCTCGGCAGCAGGGAATACGATCTGTTAAAGATATAATTATAACTAAAATAATTATCAGGTTTATAAAGGGATTGGCCTTTCGGTCAATCCCTTCTATTCGAACATCTAACTCCGAACATGGAACCTCGATAACAGCCTCCCCAGCCTTTCAATTCCTTCTTCAATCTGAGAAGGTTTCGCGTTTGAAAAATTGAGCCTCATGTAGTTATGCCCTCCTTCGTCCGGGAAAAAGGGAGTTCCCGGTACAAATGCCACTTTCTGCAAAACCGCCTCTTTCAGAAGTGAGAATGAATCAAGGTGGGGGGGGAGTGTAACCCAGAGAAACATCCCTCCCTCGGGCCGGGTCCACTTTACTTCACCGGGGAACAGTTTTTCCATGGCGTTTATCATTGCGTTTCTGCGCCGGCGGTATTCCGATCTTATCCGCTCTATGTGCGCTCCCACATCGCATGACGTAAGATACCTGTGCACCGCCCTCTGGACCAGTGTGCCCGTGTGCAGGTCGGCCCCCTGCTTTGCCAGAACCAGCTTTGAAATAACTTCCGGCTCAGCCGCTATCCAGCCCAATCTCAGCCCCGGAGCTATTGTCTTGGAAAAGGTGCTGGTATATATTATCAGCCCGCACCTGTCAAAAGCCTTTACCGGGGGGACAGGCTTTCCGAGGTAGCGCAGTTCGCCGTAGGGGTCGTCCTCAATCAGCGGTATGCGGTATTTTTCCAGCAGTTCCGCCACCTTCCTGCGCCTGTCTGCAGCCATGGCAATACCCGTGGGATTGCTGAAGGTGGGAGTAAGGTATATCAGTTTGGGGGAGTTTTCCTTTATGGCCCTTTCCAGTGACTCCACCACCATACCGCCTTCGTCCGAGGGCACTGCCACAAGCCGGGCCTGATAGCCCGCGAATACCTGCAGCGCCCCCAGATAACTTGGACTTTCAACCAGCACTGCGTCGCCCGGATCGATAAAAATCCTGGCCAGTAGGTCCAGTGCCTGCTGCGATCCGTTGGTAAGGAGAATCTGATCCTCCCCGGCGGCAATCCCCTTTTGCCCCATTGCCGAAGAAATATAGCGGCGCAGGGGCGGGTAACCCTCGGTGGTGCTGTACTGCAGAACTGAACCATCCCCAGAATCAAGCGCTTCGCTGAAAACCATCCTCATTTCATTAAGGGGAAATAGTTCAGGGGCCGGCAGCCCCCCCGCAAATGATATTACACCCGGGCTTTCCGTTACTTTGAGAATTTCCCGTATGGCCGAACTTTTCATAAGGCTGACCCTTTTCGCAAAAGCGTATCCCATAATAATTTCCCCCCTGCCGCTTACACGTTTTTGGAAAGTATATAAACCCCTACGGCTTTTTTCAACGGCCAATCCAGTTCTTTTTTATCCATCCAATTCTAAAAACCGGTAAAGGAATTAAAGCTTTGGCGTTGAAAACTAATTGGTAAATTAAGGCGGTTTGCGGGGAGGGTTTGTTTTGGAAAGAGCGATAAAAGATTATTTGAATTTCCTTGCCGTGGAAAAGGGTCTCGCCCACAACACCCTGCTTTCCTACCAGTCGGACCTCAATTTCTTCAGGCTTTTCTGCCAGAAAAAAAATTTCAACCCCCTGGGAGAAGACGGCCGGGCGGCAGTGCCGGCCTATCTCCTGCAGTTAAAGAGGGACGGGAAATCCACCGCCACCATTTCCAGGAGGCTGGCTGCCATTAAATCTCTCTACCGCTTTTTAATAAACGACGGGCGGCTGGAATCGGACCCCACGGAAAACCTGGAATCACCAAAAAAAGTACAAAAACTGCCCAGGGTACTTACCCCCGACGAGGTGGACAGGCTTCTGTCACAGCCCCGCGCCGTGACTCCCGCCGGGCTCCGCGACAAGGCCATGCTGGAACTGCTTTACGCCACGGGAATACGGGTATCGGAGCTTGTTTCCCTTGACGTTGGGAGCATAAACATGGAAGAGGGCTTCTTACGCTGCCTGGGCAAGGGATCAAAGGAAAGGATTATTCCCATAGGACAGGTGGCGGTCCACTTTACGAGGGCATATTTGCTGGGGGCCAGAGCCAAATTAATTAAAAAGATCAACAGTCAGGCCCTTTTTTTGAACCAGAACGGCGGCAGGCTTACCAGGCAGGGGTTCTGGAAAATAATAAAAAAATACACTGCCAGGTGCAATATCAGAAAGGAAATCACCCCGCACACGTTAAGGCACTCTTTCGCCACACACCTTCTGGAAAACGGGGCTGACCTGCGGTCGGTGCAGGAACTGCTGGGGCACGCGGACATATCAACAACGCAGGTTTATACCCACCTGACGGGGACAAGACTTAAGGAAGTGTACCGCAAATCCCATCCAAGGGCCTAAAGGCCAAAAGCATAAATACGGAAAGGTTTTGATTGAGATGATCAACAGGGCGATACTGATTGTTCTTGACAGCGTCGGCATAGGCGCTCTTCCCGATGCCCACCAATACGGAGACGAGGGCAGCAACACACTGGCCAACTGCGCAAGGGCTGTAAACGGCATCAATCTGCCGAATCTGGCCGCCATGGGCCTGGGAAATCTGGGCCGTTTCCAGGGCGTGAATCCCGTGGATAGGCCGTCCGGCGCCTTCGGGAGAATGGCCTGCAAATCTCCTGGAAAGGACACAACCACGGGGCACTGGGAGATAGCCGGTATAATACTGGACAGGCCGTTTCCCGTTTATCCGGAGGGTTTTCCCCCGGAAATAATAGGAGAGTTCGAAAACAGGACGGGTGTAAAGATTCTGGGCAACAAGGCGGCTTCAGGCACTGAAATAATAAAAGAACTGGGGGAAGAACACGTCAAAACCGGAAGGCCCATTGTGTACACTTCAGCAGACAGTGTTTTTCAGATAGCCGCCCATGAAGAGGTTATCCCGGTGGAAAGGCTGTACGAAATGTGCAGGATCGCCAGGGAAATACTGAGGGGAGAACACGCGGTGGGAAGAGTCATAGCCAGGCCGTTCACCGGCCACCCGGGGAACTTTAAGCGCACCGCGAGGAGGCACGACTACTCCCTCGCCCCGCCCCGCCCCAGCATACTTACGGTACTGTCCGGGGCCGGGATTGCCGTGACGGCTGTGGGGAAAATAAACGACATATTCGCAGGAGTGGGAATAACCGAATCGGTTCACACCACCGGCAACATGGAGGGGGTTGACCGTACGGTTGAAATCATCAGGAGCGGCCGCAAAGGGCTTGTTTTCACCAACCTGGTGGAGTTTGACATGGTGTTCGGACACCGCAACGACCCCTCAGGGTATGCCGCCGCCCTGGAGGCCTTTGACCGGAGGCTTCCCGAAATAACCGGATCTCTCGGGGAAAACGACATACTTATAATAACGGCGGACCACGGCTGCGATCCCACCACCCCGAGCACCGACCACAGCAGGGAATACGTTCCCCTACTGGTAACCGGAAAGGACGTGAGGCCCGGCACCGGCCTCGGCACAAGGGATACATTCTCCGACGTCGCCGCCACCCTGGCAGAAATTTTTGGTTTGCCCTTCGATACGGGCACAAGTTTCGCCAGGGAAATATTAAAATAACCTAAGGATCTTGAATTGAGGGCCGGAATCCAGAAGCCGGAATCCATAATATCTAAAGCTATTCCCCAGAGACGATTCGCTTGAAAGAAGGGGCAACTTTATATGAGAATGTACGATATCATTCTAAAAAAGAGGCAGGGATACCCCCTGGAGTCATCGGAAATCGAGTACTTCGTCAAAGGCTGCGTCAGCGGGTCCATTCCGGACTACCAGGTGACCGCCCTCCTGATGGCGGTTTTTTTTAAAGGCCTTGACCAGAGGGAAACCACCGACCTCACATTGTCCATGTACAGGTCCGGTGACACCATAGACCTTACCGAACTTCCCGGAATAAAGGTTGACAAGCACAGCACCGGGGGCGTGGGTGACAAAACCACACTGGTGCTGGCCCCCCTTGTGGCTTCAGCAGGTGTTACCGTGGCCAAAATGTCCGGAAGGGGATTGGGCCACACAGGCGGAACCATAGACAAACTGGAATCCATCCCCGGGTTCAGGGTGGAAATGGACCACCGTGACTTTATCGCCCAGGTCAGGAAAACAGGGCTGGCCGTAGTTGCGCAGACCGGAAACCTGGTGCCGGCCGATAAAAAGCTGTACTCACTGAGGGACGTCACCGCCACCGTGGATAACATATCCCTTATAGCCTCCAGCGTGATGTCCAAAAAACTTGCCTCCGGGGCAGACGCCATAGTGCTGGACGTCAAGGTGGGAAAAGGGGCCTTTATGAAAAACGAAAGCGAGGCCGTGGAACTGGCCCGGCTGATGGTGGAAATAGGCAGGAACCTGGGCAGGAAAACCGTGGCCCTTATTACGTCAATGGACCATCCCCTGGGCCGGGCGGTTGGAAACTCCCTTGAGGTTAAAGAATCCATAGAGACACTGCGCAACAGCGGGCCAGAGGACTTAAAAAACATATGCCTTGCCTTGGGTGCCGAGATGGTGGTCCTGGCCGGAAAGGCGGCAACAACGGAGGAAGCCCGTAAAATACTTGAACAAAACCTGCAAAACGGATCAGCCCTGTCCAAATTCAGGCAAATGATCGAGGCCCAGGGCGGGGACCCATCGGTTACCGAGAATACAGGCCTCTTGCCGGAAGCCGGGAAAAACTCCGCGGTGGCTGCCGAAAGGGATGGATATATCACCGGAGTCGACGCTATGGAGATCGGCCTTTCGGCCATGACCCTGGGGGCCGGAAGGGAAACCAAGGATTCGCCTATCGACCCCTCCGCCGGCCTGTTACTGCACAGGAAGGTGGGAGACCGGGTGAAAAAAGGCGATCCCCTGGCCACCCTGTACTACAATTGGGAAGACAGGCTGGAAAGAGCGCTTGATTTGGCGGAAAAGGCCTTTACTGTGGGTGACGGACCGCCGGACCTGCCGCCGGCGGTGTTGAAGCGGATAACCTGAAAAGGATTGAAAGATTTGGAGTCGGAATTCATAGTATTTCCACCCATACCCAGGAGGACATCTTTACCATAGACAAAGACGTGGCTGAAATAGCGGGCATAGACCTTGGCTCCATCCCCTGTCCAGGCAAAGAAATCACTGGGTATACACAAAGCCGCCCTGCTTCAACATTTTGACCGAATCCGGCGGCTTTGCTTACGTCTATTCATATATCCCGGGCGGGAGGTTTCAGTTTCACTCCAGACCGGCCAGGCTCTTAGCCAGTGCTTTCTTTTTCTCCATGTCCGCCAGCCCGTAGAGCGCCATTTTTTGGGCCATGGGAGACCCCGCCCCGTGCCAGGTGCCGGCACCGTGCAGCCCTGCACACCAGTTCTGAATGAATTTAGCCATCCTCAGCCTGGCCTCGGCCGGAGCCCCGGTTTTCATGAATTTCCTGACATATTCTGCCGTTTCCGGATTTTCCAGCTCCATCTCGCCGGGCATGGTTACGGCAAGCCCTCCCCCTATGTCGCCGGCCCACTTCATGATGTCCCAGAAGCCGTCCGCGATTGTGAGCTTGGCGGCGTTGCCGAATATGTCATCCGGCATGTAAAAACCGGACCCGGCCGGCTCCTCGATGCCCTTGAGCGCCGCAGCCACCGAACAGGCCCTGGCGGTTTCGCAAATCCTGATCATGTCGGTTATCTTGTCCACGATATGGGGCGCTTTCTGCACTCCGGAATATTCGGCCAGCAGCTGGGTGGCCCCGATGATGAGGTCAGCGAACCCGACCTTGCACGCCCCGCCGCAGTTCATCCGGTGCGTTTTGGCAAAGCGGGCTATCAGCCTGCCGCAATATTTTGTTTCACCGCAAAGAAATACCCGGTCCCACGGTATAAACACCCTGTCAAAAACCATTATGCTGGTTTCCCTCTGGCCGTAAACAGGGTTTCCGATGTATTTGGGATCCAAAATCTCCCTTTCGGCCGTAAAGGGGGTATACTGGCATATGTAAGTTATCCCCGGAGTCCCGTTTTCCACCGCAAAGGCCACCGCAAAGTCCTCTTCTCCGGGCTTTAAACCCATGGTGGGAATGACTATGGTTTCATGCGCCCCGATGGCCCCGCTCTGGCTTACCTTGGCGCCGCTTACTATAATTCCGTCGGAGTTTTTTTCCACCACGTGAACGTATACATCTGGGTCTTCCTGCTGCCCGGGCCTCTTGGAGCGCTCCCCCTTGGCGTCGGTAACCGCTCCGCTTACCGCCAGGTCATTTTCCTGCAGATATTTTAAATGACTGATAAATTTTTTATGATATTCGGTTCCAAGGTCACGGTCCATCTCCCAGGTGATTCCGGCCAGGGCGTTTAAAACATCGGCCCCCACACACCTGTAATTGCATGTCCCCAGCATCTGGCTTGTCAGCGTGGCCATTTCCATCCTTTTCTCAAGGTCGGCGTGGGACATGGATATGTGAAGGTTTCTGCTTATTTTTTCACCTGTATAGGGAGAAACCGCATTCATTATTTCATCATACTCAGACATTGTCCCAAGTTCATATACCCTGGCGTTGGCGTTCACCACCGTCATTGTGGTGGGGTTTTCAAGTAGCTTTACCTGCTTTCCGCCCAGAAAAATCCTGGGGCTGAGTTTATTAAGACTTTCCAGGTACTCGCCTGCGGTTTTCATTGTTATGGCACCTCCCGTAAGATTCTAGACATATGTTCATGCAAAAAATATGCCTGTCCTAAAATCCCGAAAGACGCCTTGTCTGGAGCAGATTGAAATTTGAAAATTAATAATACTGTGTCAATTTTCATAAACATAACGCAAAAAAAATTTACATCCCCTATAAATAGAAAACCCAGCCAAAGACTGGGTATTGCCAGTAAAATACAAGTAAATCAGTTTATACCACGGGATTGCAGAATATCACAGCCAGTATGATAAGGAGCAAAATCAAGAAAAAGAGGAAGAAAAAGCCGCCGCCTATTATAATTATCGGACTTCTTAGTATGCTGCTTAACTCAGCCAAGATGGTCAACCTCCTAAAATATTTTTTGTTTTATGGTATGTTACGGCAATTAAAGTGGTTACAGGTAAATTACCTATATAAGCTAAATAAAGCAGCAGGGAGTATAACTTTTCTCTTTTTGAACAGCATAATAAAGGCAGAAATGTTAATTAACAAGGGGGAAGATGCATGTTATGGAATAAAATGGTGAGGTTAATATTTGTTTCAGCGCTATTGTTGATATTGTTAAGCTCACAGGCCTTTGCCGCCCCGAAACAGTTAAAGAAAACCGACGAAAATAAAGATCTGCTGGAAACAACGGCTGAAAGCGCAGTGTTAATAGCCGCTGACAGCGGTGAAATTCTCTATTCAAAGAATCCCGACAAAAGTCTCCCGATGGCCAGTGTGACCAAACTGATGACGCTTCTCCTGGCTGTTGAGGCCGTGGAGCATGGAAAGGTAAAGCTGGAGGACAGGGTGTCGGCCTCGGAAAACGCCTGGAGCATGGGTGGGTCCCAGATATACCTCGAGCCCGGTGAAGAATTCACCTACAGGGAAATGCTGATAGCAGTGGCGGTGGGGTCTGCCAATGACGCCAGCGTCGCAGTGGCCGAACACCTGGAAGGCACTGAAGAGGCTTTTGTGACCATGATGAACGAGAGGGCAAAACAGCTGGGCTGCAAGAACACCAACTTTGTCAACTGCACAGGCCTGCCTGCCGAAGGACACCATTCGTCGGCCATGGACCTTGCCCTGATTATGAGAGAATGTATAAAGCACCCGCTGCTTATGAAGTTGTCAAACATATATGAGTATGACTTAAGGGGAGGGGAATTCAAACTCTGGAGCACAAACAAGCTTCTCAAGTGGTATAAGGGGGTTGACGCCGGCAAGACCGGCTGGACCAACGAGGCCAAGTACTGCCTGGCTTCCACCTGTGAAAGGGATAACCTGAGACTTATAGCCGTTATTATGGCCACCCCCGAGCCCAAAAGCCACTTCAGAGAGTCTATTAAGTTGTATAATTATGGATTCGCCCGCTACAAGGCCGTATTCCTTGAGGACGGCAACAAGCTGGTAAAAACCGTGAAAGTTGACAAGGGTGATGTTGAAGACCTGGGGCTGTTGACCGGTAAAAAGGTGGTAGTGACAGTTAGAAAAGGCGAGGAGAAAGGTTACCAGGGCAGGGTGGAAGCGCCCGAAAGGGTGACGGCCCCCGTGAAGCGAGGGCAGAAACTGGGAGATTATGTTGTTACCAAAAACGATAACGAAGTGATGCGAATACCCCTTCTGGCCGACAAGGACGTCAATAAGAGAAGTTTCATCCAGCAGATAAACAAAACCATTAGAGGAATTATACAGTGATGGATAAGCCAAGTTACTTTAAAATAAATCGCGGAATGACTCCGTGATTTATTTTTTGTTCAAAATTGCCTTTGCCACTTATATATGGTAATATTTAGCAGAAGGGTGGACAAAATCTTTAACCGGAAGGAGAGTGCCGCAGGTGGATATTCAGATAGAAATAAATGGCGGGGCCATGGTGGTGAGGCTGTCCGGGGAAATAGACCTTGCCGTGGCCGATACTCTGCGAAACTCGCTGGAAAGTGAGCTGGACAACAACCCTCAGGCTAAAAATATTGTATTGAATTTAGACAGGGTTTCATATATAGACAGTTCAGGGCTGGGTGTAATGCTGGGCAGGTACCGGAGAATCTCAAGGCACGGCGGCAGGATGTTCATCGTCGGGGCCGCGCCGCAGGTAAGAAAGGTTCTGGACCTGTCCGGCCTGCTGAATATAATGCAGGAATGCCCGAGTGAGACATCGGCAATGGAATTCGCCGTGTAAGGGGGTACTTTTTTTGGAATCAGCCAACAAGATGAAAATCGAATTCAGCAGCCTGCCGGTCAATGTGGCATTCGCCAGGGTGGCGGCGGGAGCATTTGCCGCACAACTGGATTTTACGCTTAATGATATAGAAGAACTGAAGGTGGCCGTGTCGGAAGCAGTTACCAACTCCATTGTGCACGGGTATGAAAACGACCCGGACGGAACGGTGGAGCTTTACGCCGAAATACGGGGCGAAACACTGACCATAATGGTGGAAGACCAGGGCAGGGGAATGGACGATGTTAAAAAGGCCCTGCAGCCGGCTTACTCCACTGACCCTGAGAGAATGGGCCTCGGTTTTTCTTTTATGCAGTCTTTCTCCGACCACCTGGAGGTTCAGTCCAGCCCAGGAAAGGGAACCCGGGTAACAATGACAAGGAAATGCAGAAAAGAAGCTCTCCCCCGGCCCCGAAATTGAGGTGGGCCGATGAGTTCCCGGCTGATAGAAATGAACCTGCCCCGTTTCCCTCTTCTTAAGGACAAGGAAATGAGGGAACTTATATTGAAGGCGCAGGGAGGCGACAGGCAGGCCAGGGACCGCCTGGTAAACTGCAACCTCAAGCTGGTTTTCAACCTTGTCAAAAGGTTCCAGAACAGGGGTTACGATCTGGAGGACCTGTTCCAGATAGGCTGCATCGGACTCATCAAAGCCATTGACAAGTTCGACCTCAACTATGACGTCAAATTCTCCACCTACGCCGTCCCCATGATCGTCGGGGAAATAAGAAGATTCCTGAGGGACGACAATCCGGTCAAAGTAAGCCGTTCCCTAAAGGAAATGGCATTCAGGATACAGCAGGCCAGGGAAAAATTAACCGGGAAAATAGGCAGGGAGCCCACCGTGGGGGAAGTGGCCGAAGAGATGGGGATACCCAGGGAAGACGTGGTATCCGCCATGGAAGCCGTTCAGATTCCCACGTCTATTTACGACACGCTGCACCAGGACGACGGGGACCCAATTTACCTGCTGGACCAGCTAAGGGATGACGCCGGGGGCGATACTCCCTGGCTTGACAGGATATCCGTGAAGGAACTTCTGCAGAGCCTCCCCGAAAGGGACAGAAAAATACTGGTCTGGAGATTTTTCGAAGACAAAACACAGGCCGATATCGCCTCCCGGCTCAATCTTTCCCAGGTCCAGGTATCCAGGCTGGAAAGGCAGGCGCTGAAAAAAATCCGGGAACTTCTTAAGCCGGAAACCGCTGATACAACCGACAAGACTTAGTATGATCCTCCCGGAGGGGAGGCTGTTTCTTTCTTCCCCTAACCCCATTAACCGGTACACTTCCCATATCCCGGGAATAAACTGTTATTCAAATATACCGCAAAATAGGGTGGTCAACATTAAAGACCCGACATAACAAGCACCAATGCCCGGTTTAAGATGTATTTTATTCTTTTTTGCGGACATAATAAATACGGCAACTTGGCACTCCTTCCCCCGTAAAAGCTGGATAAGCGGGCTTAGGTAAGGAAACAGGCCGGGTAAAGTATTTTTTGTACCGAGGAGGGAAGCAAATGCATATCAAGGTAACAGAGCTGGTCGGTGAATCTCCGTCCGGTTGGAAGGATGCCGTTCAGTCTGCGGTATCTGAAGCGTCCAGAAACTTTAACGAGATAGTGGGAGTTGAAGTGGTCAATTTCACGGCCCACGTTGAAAACGGCAGGATAGTGGGATACAAGGCCAATCTGAAGCTGGCCCACAAGTCCTGACAGCCCGTGTATTTTTATTAGCTACCCTGAAAAACAGGCAACCTGAACAAAACATTATCTGGATTGGAAAGACACCTGTCACGGGTGTCTTTCTGACACATAAAGCCAGGTTGACCGGGAAAACATAATCTCGGGCGGTGGTGGACATAAACAAATCAGTAAAAAGAAAGGTAATACTGGTAACCGACGGAGACATGGTTGCCAAAAGGGCAGTTGAAGCCGCATCCCATGAGATAGGGGCCAGGTGTATCTCCTGTTCTGCCGGTAATCCCACCAGGCTTTCCGGGGAGCAGCTTGTGTCCCTTATTAAAACAACACCCCATGACCCGGTTGTAGTAATGCTGGACGACAAGGGCTATCACGGTCAGGGAAAGGGTGAGCGGGCACTGGAGCACCTGGCCACCCACCCCGAAATTGAGGTCCTGGGGGTACTGGCGGTAGCTTCCAACACCGAGTTTACAGGTGCGGTGGATGTTGACTGCTCCATAACCAGCAGCGGCCAAATATCTGCCATGGCCGTAAACAAGAGCGGGCAGGTGAAGGAAGATCTGACCACACACCTGACCGGAGATACCGTAGAAAATCTGGACAGGCTTAATATTCCCGTAATAGTGGGAATAGGAGATATAGGCAAGATGTATGGAGCGGACGACCCTGACCGGGGAGCGCCGGTCACCACCAAAGCCCTCAAGGAAATTTTAAACAGGAGTGGTTATAATGGCTGCGGGGGAACAAACCCAGGCTACCAGGCTAACTAAAAATATTGAAGAAAACCTGTCTATGCTGGAAGAAAGGATAAGCACAAAGGAAAACTTTGACGTGATTGCGCGCAGGATGACCCTGGGCAATGTCAAAGTGGCCCTTCTGTTCATCGACGGCCTGACCAACGACCAGATCGTCACGCACATACTGAAGGAACTGGTGGACATAAGGCCCGGCGAGCTTTCCCTGCATACCTTCGACAAGCTGTTCAGCCGCTACGTGCCCTATACAGAGGTGGAAAAGGTCAACACCCTTGATGATGTTGTCAGCAAGGTGCTGATGGGGCCCCAGGTCCTGCTGGTGGACGGAGAGGACAGCGCCATCGTCATAGATGCCAGGACATACCCGGCCCGGCAGCCCGAGGAGCCGGACCTGGAAAAAGTGGTCAGGGGTTCCAGGGACGGCTTTGTGGAAACCCTTGTCTTCAATACGGCACTCATCAGGAGAAGAATTCGCGACCCCAGGCTGCGCATGGAAGTTTTACAGGCCGGAGAGAGGTCCAAGTCCGATGTCTGCGTCTGCTATATTAAGGACGTGGCCAACCCGGGGCTGGTGGAGAGCATAAAGGAAAAAATCAAAAACATCCGCATAGACGGGCTTCCCATGGCTGAAAAAGCGGTGGAGGAGCTGATTTCACCCGGATCTTTCTGGAGCCTCTTCCCCAAGGTAAGGTATACCGAGAGACCCGACGTGGCTGTGGCACACCTTTTGGAGGGACACGTGCTGGTGCTGGTGGACACGTCTCCAAGCGTTATGATTGCGCCGGTTACTTACTGGCACCACCTGCAGCATGCAGAGGAATACCGCCAGAACCCCACCACCGGGGTATATATAAGGTGGCTGAGGTACTTCGGCGTGGCGGCATCAATATTTTTGCTGCCGCTCTGGCTCATGGCGGTTCTTGACCCCACTCTCCTGCCGCCGTGGCTGAAATTTATCGGCCCGGACAAGCCCGGGAAGGTACCTCTGATAACCCAGTTCCTGTTGGCGGAATTCAGCGTTGATATGGTAAGGCTGGCCACAATACACACACCCACCGCGCTGGCTTCCGGTATAAGCATAGTGGCCGCCCTGCTGCTGGGGCAGATTGCCGTGGAGGTGGGGCTTTTTTCGTCGGAAGTAGTCATGTATGTTGCCATAGCAATGATTGGGACCTTCCTCACACCCAGCTATGAACTGGGCTGGGCCAACAGGATTGTGAGGCTCTTCCTGCTGATCATGGTGGCCGCATTCGGGTGGCCCGGCATGGTAATAGGCACGCTGGCCTTTATAGCGTACCTGGCCTTCACCAAATCTTTCGGAGTGCCGTACCTGTGGCCTGTCATCCCGTTCAACTGGAACGGATTTAAAGGCATACTGGTGAGGACGCCCATTGCCATGAGCAACATAAGGCCGTCCATACTGAAGCCCCGGGAAAAATTAAGGCAGGCGGTTCCGGATCCTGCCCGCAAAAAAATTGAATAACCCTCCCACAATAAGTACAAGATTTATTTTTCGAGTCAGTTTGAGCCTGCTTAGCCGCAGGCTTTTTTTTGGAAAGCATAACCAGCGCGAAATTTGCCCATAATATTGCAGGAGGGTAAAAATGACTGTAAAAATAGGTATTCCGAGATCTCTGCTTTTTTACAAATATTTCCCGATGTGGAAGACCTTTTTTAATGAACTGGGCGCCGAAGTGGTTACTTCGGGCCTGACAACAAAAGCCATACTGGAAGAAGGGCTGAAGCTGTCCGTGGACGAGGCCTGCCTTCCGGTAAAGGTGGCCTTTGGGCACGTGAAGGCACTGGGAAAAAATGTTGATTACATATTCATCCCCCGGCTGGTCAGTGTTTCTCCCAGGGAGTATATCTGCCCCAAATTTTTGGGTTTCCCTGATATGGTCCGGCAGTGCGTCCAGGGCCTCCCGGGAATAATTGACACCAACATAAACATGTACAGGAAGGAAGGGGACATGTACCGGCAGTTTTCAGAAATAGGCCGGCACATATGCAGAAATCCTTTTAAAATTGCCGCCGCCTATAAAAAGGCGGTAAAAGAAATGAAAAGCTTCAACCTCAGGGTGGAGTCAGGCATGCTGCCGGAACAGGCATTCACCTGCAGGGAAGAGGACAATGAAGAAAGGCGTGTCTCCGGAAGAACCGTGGCCATAGTGGGACACCCATACAACATATATGACAGTTTTATAAACATCAACCTTGTAAAGCGCCTCAAAGATTCCGGAATCAATGTGGTTACAGCGGATAACGTCCCGGAAGCGGTTGTCAACAGCTACGCGGACACCCTGAACAAAAAGCTCTTTTGGACGCTGGGCCGGAGAATGGTGGGTTCGGCATACCATTTCCTGGACGACCCCAACATAAACGGCCTTATCCATGTGGCCTCATTCGCCTGCGGGCCGGACTCCCTGACAGGTGAAATGGTTGAAAGAAAGGTGCGGCGGAAAGGCAACATGCCCTTCCTCAACCTTACACTGGACGAACACACCGGGGAGGCCGGCATTGTAACCAGGATCGAGGCCTTTTTGGACATGGTGGGCATGCAGTGCGCGGCGGCCGGATATTGACGGCTGCCTGTAAAAAAAACACCCGGAGGGTCTTGGAGTATGAAAGTAACTTTTCCACATATGGGTAATCTCTGGATTTGTCTCAATGCCATGCTGCAGTACCTGAGGGTGGACACAGTGGTTCCACCTCCTTCCACCAAGAAAACTCTCAACCTGGGGTCCAAATACGCCCCTGAATTTGCCTGCATGCCCTTTAAGCTCAACCTGGGGAACTTTATGGAAGCCAGGGAGCTGGGAGCTGACACCATACTGATGGCAGGGGGCTGCGGCCCCTGCAGGTTCGGCTATTACGCCCAGGTGGAGCACGAAATACTTTCCGACCTGGGCTACGAATACAAGCTGGTGGTTATGGAACCTCCCGAAAAGCACATCAGCGAACTCCTTTCCAGGATTAAATACATAACCGGAAACAGCTCCTGGCTGGAGGTTATCAGGGGGATTAAATTCGGCTACCGCAAGTCGAGGGCGGTGGACCGGCTGGAAATGATGGCAATGAAGATAAGGCCCAGGGAGGTCTTCCCCGGGCAGGCCGATGCCGCCCTGTCCGAGGCCCTTCTTCAGATTATAAAGGCTGACAGGCCCGATAAACTTGAGCCCGCAATGGAAAAGGCCGTGGGGATCATGGAAAGCGTTGCCACAGAAAACCGGCCGGTGATCAAGGTGGGGCTGGTGGGAGAGATTTACACCCTTTTGGAGCCCTTCACCAACCTGGATATTGAAAAGAAGCTGGGCCGGCTGGGGGTGGAGGTGGACCGGTCCATTTACCTGAGCGAATGGGTTAATGACCACCTCTTTATGGGGCTGATAAAGGGCTTACGGAGCAGCCACCTGTACCAGAAGTCAGCCGCACCCTACATAAGGCATTTTGTGGGCGGACACGGCCAGGAAACCCTGGGAGGGGCCGTTTATTACAGAAATTTGGGCTACGACGGCGTGATACAAATACTGCCCTTCACCTGCATGCCGGAAATAGTGGCACAAAGTGTACTCCCCAGTTTCAGCCAGGACACCGGCATGCCGGTGATGACCCTTATTGTTGACGAGCAGTCCGGGGAAGCAGGGCTGGTGACAAGGCTGGAGGCCTTCGTAGACTTGCTGGTTGAAAAAAGCGATAGGAAGAAGGAGTTGGCATAGGAGATGAAAGGATTCTTGGGACTGGACGTGGGTTCGGTCAGCACAAATATTGTGTTTTTAAACGAGGACGGCAGCGTCAGGGAGGCTGTTTACCTCCGCACCAGCGGCCGTCCCATCCCGGCCGTCCAGAAGGGGCTTAGGGAAATACAGGACCGCCTCCCTCCCAAAACAGTGGTGAGGGGGGTCGGGGCCACCGGAAGCGGAAGGCATCTGGCAGGGATTATCGCCGGGGCGGACGTGATAAAAAATGAAATAACCTCCCACGCGGTGGCCGCCTCCAGGCTGGTGCCCGGGGTGAGGACCGTGCTGGAAATAGGGGGCCAGGACTCAAAAATAATTGTATTGAGGGACGGAATTGTGGCCGATTTCGCCATGAACACCGTCTGCGCCGCCGGCACCGGCTCTTTCCTGGACCAGCAGGCGGCAAGGCTGAACATTCCCATAGAAAAATTCGGAGAGCAGGCCCTGAAGTCATCGGCGCCGGTCAGAATCGCGGGCAGGTGCGCTGTTTTCGCCGAGTCCGACATGATACACAAGCAGCAAATGGGGTATGACTTGCCGGATATACTGGCGGGCCTGTGCGAGGCGCTGGTGAGGAACTACCTCAACAACGTGGGCAAGGGCAAGGAAATATTCGATCCGGTGGTGTTTCAGGGAGGAGTTGCAGCAAACCAGGGAATGAAGGTGGCCTTTGAGAGGGCGCTGAACACAAGCGTTATCATTCCCCCCCATTTCGACGTGATGGGGGCTGTGGGGGCTGCAATGCTGGCCAGGGACCATGTGGCCAGGGGGGTTCCCACAAAGTTTAAGGGCTTTGGCGCCGCCGAGAGCGATTTCCGGGCCGGAAGCTTCGAGTGCGACGGGTGCCCCAACCTCTGCGAGGTGGTGGAGATAAGGGAAGACGGGTCCGTCATCGCCCGCTGGGGGGACCGCTGCGGCAAGTGGTCCAACAGGGTGGACAGGAGAAAAATAAGTTCTTAGAGTTATCCTGAAATTCTTTCCCGCCGGAATACAAAATCCAGGAGCCGGAATCCGGAATTATATTATAAAACCACAGAGAATACCAGAGTATATATAGAATTTACTTTTTACAGTCTAAAATCCCTGTGCTCTCTGTGGTTATATATTTCCAATAATAACCGCCAATCTAACCAAAAAATGTTGCGGGATAAAAAGTCATCATATACAATATTCACATGAAATTCCGAACAACTCGCCAGAAGAGAGGAGTCTTAGAAGAGATGAGTGATGTCAAAATTATTTTAACCGAAAAAGAAATGCCCACCCACTGGTATAACGTTCAGGCAGACATGCCCAACCTTCCCGAACCACCCCTGCACCCGGGCACCAAACAGCCCATAGGCCCGGCGGACCTGACCCCCATTTTCCCCATGGAGCTGATCAAGCAGGAGGTTTCCACCGAAAGGTGGATTGAAATCCCTGAAGAGGTAAGGGATATTTACAGGCTCTGGAGGCCCTCTCCCCTTTACCGGGCCCGCCGGCTGGAAAAAGCCCTGGACACCCCGGCCAGGATATTTTACAAGTACGAGGGAGTAAGCCCCGCCGGAAGCCACAAGCTTAACACCGCCGTTCCCCAGGCGTATTATAACAAGGCTGCGGGAATAAAGAGGCTGGCAACCGAAACCGGCGCCGGCCAGTGGGGTATAGCCCTTTCCCAGGCCTGCAACTTCTTTGGTGTTGAGTGTACGGTTTACATGGTGAAGGTAAGTTACAACCAGAAACCTTACAGAAGATCGGTGATGGAAATATTCGGTTCCAACGTTATTCCCTCTCCCAGCGACCAGACCGACTCCGGGAGAAAAATACTGGCTGAGTTCCCCGACTCCCCTGGAAGCCTCGGCATAGCCATCAGCGAGGCGGTGGAGGACGCCGCCAAGCGTGATGACACAAACTACGCCCTGGGCAGTGTTTTAAACCACGTTTGCCTGCACCAGACCGTAATCGGGCTGGAGGCCAAGGAGCAAATGGCCAAGGCCGGGTATTATCCCGACGTGGTTATAGCCTGCTGCGGCGGCGGCAGCAATTTCGCCGGGCTGGCCTTCCCCTTCGCCCACGACAAGCTGGCCAGAGACGCCAAAGTCCGGCTGGTGGCGGTGGAGCCTGTTTCCTGCCCCACCCTCACACGGGGCCAGTATGAATACGACTACGGCGACGTGGCAGGCCTTGCCCCCATTGTAAAAATGTACACACTGGGCGCGGCCTTTATGCCGCCCGGCATCCACGCCGGCGGACTGCGCTACCACGGCGACTCGCCCCTGTTGAGCAGGCTGGTCAGGGACGGAATGGTGGAGGCCATCGCCCTGGGCCAGACATCGGTGTTCAGCGGAGCAATACTGTTTGCCCGCAATGAGGGCATAATCCCCGCCCCAGAGTCTGCCCACGCCGTACAGGCCGCCATACAGGAGGCCATTGCCGCCAAAGAGGCCGGAGAAGCCAGGACAATACTGTTCAACATGAGCGGACACGGATTCCTTGACCTGCCCTCCTACGATATGTTCCTGGCAGGCAAGCTGGAAGACTACCCGCTGCCCGAGGAGGATTTGAGGGCGGCCCTGGAAAAACTGCCCAAGGTATAATATAGTGAGATTTAAATATTTAAGGCCTGAAAGGGACGTGTCCGCTTGAACCTGGCACGTCCCTTTTATTTAGAAAGTATTCTTAAAAGGAATTCTGTGAATACTTAACTAAACGAAAGCGATTGACTGTCCCGGGCCGGCGTGTTAAAATATCTCCCAAATTGTATACACCCTGTCTCCCTTTTATGGAGATGGGGTAGAGGCGCGGTACAGCATGAGTAGCCCCGTTGAGGAAGGTACCAATGAAGCGGGAGGAAAGGGCTTACCGCCGAAGTTTCGCCTTTACCGTACAGGCGTAGCTGGGCCGTCACCGAACAGGTGCCGGACTGTCATCCGGAAGTTTCCCGGTTTTCGGATGAAGCGCTATCTCATCTTCGGAGGGAAGGGAGGGGGTATTTTTGTTTTTTTACGGCCTTTTCCCATGTATTTTTCAAAGGGCCGTTTATTGTTTTTGACCTATTAATCCTTAAATGAATAATATAACTCCCGGGAGGTTTAACAGATGAAGCTACAGGGAACCATGAACATAAACAGCAGGGGCAATCTGGAAATAGGGGGCTGCGACGTCGCCGACCTGGCCAAAAGATTCGGCACTCCCCTTTACGTTTTGGACGAAGAGCATTTCAGAAACAACTGCAGGCGATATCGCGGCGCATTCATGGAGAAGCACGGCGGAGAAGTGATTTACGCAGCCAAAACGCTTCTTACACTGGCCATATGCCGGCTGGTGGAAGAAGAGGGCCTCGGGCTTGACGTGGTGTCCGGGGGCGAGCTTTATACGGCCATAAAGGCCCGTTTTCCGATGAACAGGGTATATTTTCACGGAAACAACAAGTCACCCGGTGAAATAAGGATGGCCCTGGAAGCCAGGGTGGGCCGTTACATGGTGGACAATATGCAGGAGCTTAAGCTGCTTAACAGCCTGGCCGGCGAAAATAAAACCACCGCCGATGTGATTATAAGGGTCACACCGGGAATTGAGGCACACACCCATGAATATGTTAAAACCGGCCAGATTGACAGCAAGTTCGGTTTGGCCATACAGACAGGGCAGGCGGAAGAGGCGGCATTAAATGCCCTGGGACTCGAAAACATTAATTTAAAAGGTATTCACTGCCATATAGGCTCCCAGATATTCGAACTGGAATCTTATGTTCACGCGGTAGGCGTGATGATGGACTTTGCGGGAAGCATGCACAAAAAAACGGGGTGGATTCCTGAAGAAATAAACCTCGGGGGAGGGCTGGGCATCTATTACGCCAGCGGGGACAGCCCGCCGACCGTTTCGGAATACGCTGACATGGTGATACAGGAACTCAGAAAAAAATCGCTGGAATACGGGATACCCGTTCCCAGGCTGCTGGTGGAGCCGGGCCGCTCCATCAGCGGCCCGGCCGGGTCTACGGTATACACAGTGGGGACGGTGAAAAACATACCGGGTGTCAGAAAGTACGTGGCGGTGGATGGGGGTATGAGCGACAATCCCAGGCCAGCCCTTTACCAGTCCAGGTACGAGGCCACGCTGGCCAACAAGGCCGGCCTGCCGCCCGCCGGAAAGGTTTCGGTGGCAGGTAAGTGCTGTGAATCGGGCGATATGCTTATATGGGACATCAATCTTCCTGAGGTTGAGCCCGGCGACATTCTGGTGGTTGGCTGCACCGGCGCCTACAACTATTCCATGTCCATGAATTACAACCGCCTGCCCAGGCCCGCCATGGTGCTGGTAGGGAATGGGGAGGCCGACCTGATCGTTAAAAGGGAAAGCTGCGAGGACCTCATCCGCAACGATATCATCCCTGAAAGGATGAGGAAAAAGAGAATGATCCCCATTGCTTCGGTGGTATAGATATAGAATTCATAAATACTTTTTAATACTGCGCTCTCTGTGTGTCTTGAAAGCGATTGCAACCACAGCCCCGTCAAGGGGCGCTTTTTTTATTCGGGAATATATGGTATAATATGCGTTAAATTTTCACGAGGTAGTTTTTATGGAAATAATAACGACCCACACCAACACCGACCTTGACGCCCTGGCCTCCATGGTGGCGGCAAAGAAGCTTTACCCCGAAGCAGAGATGGTTTTCCCCGGAAAGCTCTCCAAAAATGTAGAAGAATTCATGTCGCTGCACAAGGACATTTTTTCCGTCAAGTCTATAAAGGATATAAGATTTGACTCCGTCAGGCGGGTTATTCTTGTAGACACAAAAAACCCCAAAAGGGTCAGCAAGCTGGCCGACCTTTTTTCCAAGCCGGGAATTGATGTCCACATATACGACCACCACCCCTGGACCGAGGGGGACGTTCACGGGTCCCTTGAGGTGGTGGAGATAATCGGCGCCACGGCCACCCTTCTGGTGGAAAGAATAATAAGCCAGGGTGTACAAATAACCCCCCTGGAGGCCACAATAATGGCCTTGGGAATATACGGGGACACCGGGTCTCTTCTATTCACCAGCACTACGGCCAGGGACGCCGCAGCAGTTTCCTACTTAATAGGACAGGGGGCCAACCTGGGTGTGGTTTCGGAATTTCTGGGCAGGCCCATGACCGATGAGCAGAAGGACCTGCTTAAATCGCTGTTGATGTCGGCCGAAAGGCATGTCATCAACGGGGTCAAGGTGCTGGTGGCCAGGGCCAAAACCGATGAATTCGTCGTGGGGCTGTCCCTGCTTACCCACACCATATCTGAAATTGAAAGGCTGGATGCCGTCTTTACCATTGTTCTGATGGAAGACCGCGTGCATATAGTGGGAAGGAGCAATATTTCCCAGGTCAACGTAGCGGAAATATTGGGGCCTTTCATGGGCGGGGGACACCCGGCAGCCGCGTCCGCCACCGTAAAGAACGGTGATGTTAACGAATTGGCGGAAAAACTTGTAACCACCATCAAGGAAAAGGTCAAGCCGCCCCTGGCGGCCTCCGATATAATGTCCAGCCCGGTGAAAACGGTATTCCCCGACACCCCCATAGCTGAAGCCAGCAAGGTGATGATGCGCTACGGCCATTCAGGGCTTCCGGTGGTGGAAGGGCTGACCCTTAAGGGCGTGATATCCCGCCGGGACGTGGAAAAAGCGATAAATCACGGCCTTGGCCACGCCCCGGTGAAAGGGTACATGGCCGTAAACGTGGTGACCGTTCACCCCAACATGCCTGTGTCAGAGGTAAGGGAGATAATGATCGAGAATGACATCGGGCGGGTGCCGGTGGTGGAAGGAGACCGCCTTTTGGGAATAGTATCCCGGACCGACGTTCTCAGAACCCTGCACGGAGACATCCAGAGCGGGTACCAGGCAATATTCAACGGTGATTCAAGAAAGGAAAGCTACTACAACAACATCGCCGAGGTTATGCGAAGGGGACTGTCACCCAGCGTAATGGGGATATTGAGGCAGGCCGGCGATATCGCCAAGGAAATGAACTGCAGTATTTTTGCCGCCGGCGGGGTGGTCAGGGACCTGCTTCTGGGATATGATAATATAGATGTGGACATTGTGGTTGAGGGTGACGGAATTGCCTTGGCGGCGGTAATGGCGGAGAGGCTGGGGGCGAAAATCCGGGCCCACCAGAAGTTCGGCACCGCCGAGATTGTTTTCCCCGACGGCTTCAAGGTGGACGTTGCCACTGCCAGGGTGGAGTACTACGAATACCCTGCCGCACTGCCCCAAGTGGAAAGCTCCTCTATAAGGCAAGACCTCTACCGCAGGGATTTCACCATAAACGCCATGGCCGTTTCCTTAAACCAGGAAGACTTCGGCGGGCTGGTGGATTATTTCGGGGGCAGGGAGGACCTGCACTACGGACTGGTGAGGGTGCTCTACAATCTAAGCTTTATCGAGGACCCCACCAGGATACTGAGGGCGGTAAGGTTCGAGCAGCGGTATAAAATACGCATGGAGCCCCAGACACTGAAGCTCCTCAGGGACGCCGTCCGCCAGCAGGTACTCTTAAAAGTATCCAACGACAGGCTGTGGGATGAACTGTACCACATAATGATGGAGCCCGAGGCCGGCAAAATGTTCGCCAGGATGGACGAGCTGCAGGTCTGGCCCCAGGTGCTCCCGGGCGTAACCTACTGGGAGGTGCAGCCTGTTTTAAAGGGCATCAACAAGTCCATAACGCTTTTAAAGGGGTGGGGGGCCAACGACCACGCCGATCCATGGCTACCCATGATGATAGCCGTGCTGCACTGGTCCAATCCTGATGTGGCCGGAAATATATGTTCAAAATACAGCTTAAGCCGCAGGCAGACCGAAAAAGTCATGGCCACCCTGGAAGGCTGGCGGGAGGCCCTGGCAAAAATCTGGAAAGATCCGGAGACCACAAGAATAAGCGACCTGGCCCAGATTATACTGGACCTGCCCAGGGAATCATACCCGCTTATTCTGTCCCTGCTGGACGAGGATTGGATGAAACAGCGCTTTAAAAACGTGCTGGAGGCCATCAAAAACAACCGGCCGGTACTAAACGGCAAATATATTAAAAGTTTGGGCTACAAGCCCGGCCCCATATTCAGGGACGCCCTCAGCGAACTCTGGAGGGCCAGGCTGGACGGGATTGTCCGGAGCGAGGAAGAGGAGAGGGTATTCTTAGACGATTACCTTAAAAACTATAAAGGAGATACTGGCAGTTGCTAGATTTTTTTAATCCCACCAGAATACTTTACATGATCCCGGCGGTGGTGATAGGTCTTTCATTCCACGAGTACGCCCACGCGGCCATGGCATACCGGCTGGGTGACAGGACGGCCTACCACCAGGGGCGCCTCACCGTAAACCCGGCCGCCCATATAGACATACTGGGCCTTATATTGCTCTTTGTGGCAGGGTTCGGCTGGGCCAAGCCGGTGCCTGTAAACTTTTACAACATTTCCGGGGATAAAAAAAGGGGCATGTTTATGATATCCCTGGCCGGCCCGGCCACAAACCTTGTTATAGCCTTCGTGGCGGCTGTGCTGCTGGGGGCGTTCTTTTCGAAGGTGCCCTACCTCAACGGTATAGTATATTACATCATAACAATCAATGCAGGCCTGGCGGTATTCAACCTTCTGCCCTTCCCTCCGCTGGACGGGTCAAAGATACTGGCCGGTCTGCTTCCCGGAAGGCAGGAATGGCTGTATAACCTTGAGCAGTACGGGGTGATTATACTTGTTCTACTGCTGGCCACGGGACTTTTGGGGAAGGTGCTGGGCTTTTTCTTAAGGCCCCTTTACGATTTGCTTTTCTGGCTTGTCTCTGCCTCAAGGGCATTGTTTTAATGACAGCCGTTGAATCAATAATGGAGAGAACTGTTTAAACGGAGAAGGGAGTACTACCGGAAAGATGGAAAGAATTCTTAGCGGAATGAGGCCCACGGGCCGCCTGCACATCGGACACCTGAGCGTTCTGGAAAATTGGAGAAACCTTCAGGACCAGTACAACTGCTTTTATTTCGTGGCCGACTGGCACGCGCTGACCACGTCATTCGATGAAACCGGCGGGATCAGGAAAAATACCTGTGAAATGGTGGCGGACTGGCTGGCGGTGGGGCTGGACCCGGAAAAAAGCGTTATATTCAGACAGTCAGAAGTTATCGAGCACGCAGAGCTGCACCTAATGTTTTCCATGATAATACCCTTAAGCTGGCTGGAAAGGGTTCCCACCTACAAGGACCAGGTACAGCAGTTCAAGGAACAGGGCAAGGACATCATGACCTACGGCTTCCTGGGATATCCCCTGCTCCAGGCCGCCGACATACTTATATACAGGGCTGACGCCGTTCCCGTGGGGGAGGACCAGCTGCCGCACCTTGAGCTTTGCCGTGAGGTGGCCCGCCGGTTTAATTTCATGTATACACACACCTTCCCCGAGCCGAAGGCGCTTTTGGCAAAAGTGCGCCTTCTTCCCGGGGTGGACAACAGGAAGATGAGCAAGAGCTACGCCAATGACATAGCTATTTTTGCCGAGCCGGAAGATCTGAACAGGGCGGTGAACGCCATGATCACCGACCCCGCCCGCATCAGGAAGACCGACCCGGGTCACCCCGAGGTGTGCGTTGTGCACAAGTACCACTCCATATACACCCCCGACGATCTGGCAGGGCTGGAGGAACAGTGCCGCCAGGGAGGGATAGGCTGCGTGGCCTGCAAAAAGATTCTCCACGGCAGGCTGGACAGTTTACTGTCACCGCTCAGGGAAAAGAGGAAGGAGATAGTCTCCCGTAAGGGGTACGTCGAGGAAGTGCTTGCCGACGGGGCCGGCAGGGCCCGGAAAGTGGCGTCCGAGACCATGAGGATGGTCAGGGAAGCCATGAAAATATGATAACTGCCGTAGTATAAGAGTCTTTTAAAACAAAAAGCGCACAGAGATCCTCTACATTATTACCCCCCGTTTTTGGAATAATATCCTATATTATTTCAAAACGGGGGGTTTTGTTTTTTGAAAAAACTGATCTGCTTAATACTTTTACTTTCCGTGGCCGGTGTGTGCTCCTGTTCACCTGCCAAAAAGCCGGCCCCGCCGCAGGACAGGACCATAATCGTGCCGGAGGTCAGCAGGGTCACATTTGATACCGTGGACTTAAAAAACGCTCCAAAAGTGGTAAGGGATATCGCCAAGGTGTTGGAGAACCAGGACGCCAGCGCCTGGGCGGCTGCCGACGGTACAACATACCTTGTTTTCAGCCAGGGTGACAAAACCAGAAAATACCAATTGAAAGTGGACGAAGTACTGCAGAGAATTCCCGACCAGGGCTTCACCTGGCTTGACGTTAAGCTCAATTATAAAAAGAAGGAACAGCCGGATCCCGGTGAAGACACTGTTTTTACCGTGGTAAAGGCCGACGTGGCAAATCCTCCGAAGGGAGTGGGGTTCACCATTACGGGACTTCCGGCCGGTGTTCCCCAGGCGTCTTCCCCCTCAGCACGGGCAACTCCCACCCCGGGGCAGAACGTACAAATCAAAAGCGGAGCCTCTATTGAACGGCCTGTTCCAAACCAGGAGATTACCAGTCCCGTAAAGGTGTCTGGCACCGTAAGCCCCCAGGGGCAGAAAAGGGTCAGGATATCCACCAGGGGCGGGCAAATCATTAAAGAAGAAAACCTGCCGGTTACACCCGGAACCGGGTTCTTTAACGTTGATGTGACTTACAGCCCTCCCGAAACCCCGACGGCGGGCGAAATTGCCGTTATAGACCTGGCCGGGGCCGATGAAAAGGTGCTGGCAAGGGTACCTGTTCTTATCAAGTAAAACTTAAGGTATAGCGAACCACCGCCGAGGAAAAATAAAGCAGGGGAGGGAAAACTGTGGCATTTTTTCTATACCTCCTGGCGGGGTTCGCGCTTCTGCTTTTTTTAATTTCCGTTTTACCTGTAAAACTACGGATAAGTTACGGGAGGGAAGGGAAAAAGGACCTGCTTGGCCTGCAGATTGTCTTATGGCCAGGTATAAAATACAATTACCGGGTAGTAATGATCGATATAAAAAGCTCCCTGGAGGGGGCTGTACTGCGCTTCAGGGCAAGTGCCAGTGAAGGCGGGAGGCATTATCCTCTAAAGGAAAAAAAAGTGTCACCCGCCATCATGCTGAAATTTTTAAGGCAGTACAAATTCTGGGCCGGTGTTTACAAAACCCTGAAGCCAGCCATTAAATACATGATGTCCAGGACCGTGCTGAACGAATTTAAATGGAAAACAGTGTACGGCTTTAACGACCCGTACAGAACCGGCATGGCCTGCGGCTTGATATGGTCCGTTAAGGGAATTATCGTCTCCACTATTTGCAATAATATGAGAACCTCAAGCCCCCCGGCGCTGTCGGTTGTGCCCAATTTCAGCAGTTCAGGCCTCTTAATCAGTTTTAACTGTATATTCATAACAAGAACAGGCCATATTATTTTTACCGGCTTGCAGGCTCTGGCAATGCTGGTGCTGAGCGGCAAAGCCCTTAAAATTATCAAAATGGCTGGAAGGGCCGGCAGGAGGGATGGTTATGGCCGAACATCCGATAGAGGGATTAATGAAAACGGCCATGGAGAACATCAAGGAAATGGTTGATGTAAATACCGTTGTGGGCGACCCGGTGGAATCACCCGACGGGACCGTGATAATACCCATATCAAGGGTATCCTGCGGGTTCGCGGCCGGCGGGGGAGAGTTTGAGGCAACTCTTGGTGATGGTAAAAACGGGCAGGAGCAGCAGTCACCCTTTTTCGGCGGAGGCAGCGGCGGCGGCGTTTCGGTCCAGCCGGTGGGCTTCCTGGTGGTGGGAAACGGCAGCGTCAGGCTCCTCCCGGTGGACAACAACGCCGTAGTGGACCGCATACTTGACATGGCGCCTCAGCTGCTTTCACAGATACAGGGCATGTTCGGCAAAAGCGAAACCCGGAAGAAAGTAACGACCACCGCTGCATCCGTTCCATTTGTTGAATAAAAAATGCGATGAATGCGACAGGGGACGGTTCTCCCCTGTCGCATTTTTGTGGTATGATAACGGAGGGGATAAGGGAAATAACTGACACATCTGTTCGGAAACTGTCAAGTCATATGGAGATTAGCAAAAGGTTCTTAGAGCCCTTTGCGACAACCAAGAACCGTCCCCTGTCGCACTGTCGCAACGCCGTATAAATACTTTCTTTTTAACAAATTAATCCATCACTTTAAAACCCAAGCAAAAATATAATGTTAGGAAATGTTAAAAAGTCACAGAAATATTTTTGCCATCTGTTTATATAGTTATATAACCGGCCTGAATATTTCCGGGAGGTGAGTCAATGATTGTGGTTGTGGGAGGAGGATGGGCGGGGTGCGCTGCCGCCTATTCCGCCGCCCTGTCAGGGGCGGAGGTAATTCTGCTGGAAAAAACGGACATGCTGCTGGGCACCGGGCTGGTGGGGGGCATAATGCGGAACAACGGCCGTTATACCGCCATTGAAGAAATATCGGCCATGGGGGGGCAGGACCTTGTAAGGTTGATAGACCGGACGTGCCGGCACAGGTGGGTTAATTTCCCTGGCCACAAGCACGCCTCCCTGTATGACGTAACCAGGATAGAGCCCACAGTGCGCGGATTTTTAACGGATAATGGCGTTAAGCTTAAGCTACAGACCCGGGTAACCGATGTTGCCAAAAAAGGCGGGAGTATAAAGGAAATCGTTACATACGGCGATGAGATCGTGCACGGTGATGTTTTTATCGACACCACAGGCACCGCCGGCCCGGTCAACAACTGTACAAAATACGGCACCGGCTGCGCCATGTGCATACTGAGGTGCCCGGCCTTCGGACCGAGGGTCAGCGTCACCGCCAGGGCCGGAATAAAGGAGATGGCGGCCGGAAAGGAACTCTGGCGGCCGGGGGCCATGAGCGGATCCTGCAAACTGGACAAAAACTCACTGGCCACATGGCTGGTCAACAACATAGAAAGGGACGGTGTGGCCGTCATCCCCCTCCCAGGACAGATAAAAAAGGGCGACCTCCTGGATATGAAAGCCTGCCAGCAGTACAACCTTCAGGAATTTGCCGAAAACCTGGTCTTACTGGATACAGGTCATGCCAAGATGATGATACCGTACTTTCCCCTGGAAATTTTAAGGACCATAGAAGGTTTTGAAAATGCCCGCTATGAAGACCCATACTCCGGCGGCAAGGGAAACTCGGTGCGGTTTATGGACATAGCTCCGGTGACCGGGGAAATGAGGGTGGAAGGAATAGAAAACCTTTTCTCCGCCGGGGAAAAAACAGGGCCGCTGGTGGGGCATACAGAGGCCATAGTGACCGGGATGCTGGCCGGCCACAACGCGGCAAGGCTTGAAAAAGGCAAGGATCTTATAGAGCTTCCTGATACCACGGCTTCAGGTGATATAATATCTCACATGATCGGCCAGATAAAATCAGGCACCGGCCTGCAAAGCAAATACACTTTCTCAGGTTCGGTCTATTTTGAGAGAATGAAGGAGAAAGGGCTATACTCCACTGACCTGGAAAGCATAGAAAACCGGGTGAAAAAAGCAGGTTTGGCAGGCATTTTCAAGGGGGCGTAAGGCCCTTTTTCCTTTTGTTCTATATTCCGCCCACTCCTCATAATGTAAGAATAGACAAGCATAGTTGTTAAAATATGGCAAACAAGGGGTGGATCCGTTGGTAAACATTATTTGGCTGGGTATGATAGTATTCGGAGTACTGGTAGCCGCAGCCAACGGCAACATAGAGATTGTGACAAAGGCCGCCCTTGACGGGGCGGGAAACGCCGTAAAAACCTCTCTGGGCCTGATAGCCATAATCACATTCTGGCTGGGGGTTATGAAACTTGCCGAAGAGGCCGGGATAATAAATTTTCTGGCGGGACTGATTGCCCCGGTAATGAGGTTTATATTCCCGGACATACCAAAAAACCACCCGGCCATGGGCGCCATAATAATGAATATCAGCGCCAATTTACTGGGACTGGGCAACGCCGCCACCCCCATGGGCCTTATAGCCATGCAGGAAATGCAAAAGCTTAACCGCGGCGACCCCAACACCGCCACCCCGTCCATGTGCACCTTCCTGGCCCTGAACACTTCCTGCATAACCCTCATTCCCACAACCATTATCGGCATAAGGGTTCTGCATGGATCGGCCAACCCCACCGAGGTGGTGGGAACCACCATTTTTGCCACCGCCTGCGGCATGACTGTGGCGGTGCTGGTTGACAGGTTTTTCAGGTCGCTATACAAGCCCCCCGGAGGTATAAAATAAATGTATGCCTTGATAGCCGAAATTTCACGCTGGGCCATTCCCCTGGTGCTTCTTTTGGTGCCCCTGGCGGCCATGATGCGGGGCGTCAAGGTGTTTGAGGCATTTGTAAGGGGGGCCGAAACGGGCTTTACCACCGCCATAAAGACTATCCCCTACCTGGTGGCTATGATGGTGTCGATAAATATTTTCAGGGCGTCCGGCGCCATGGACGTTCTGGTGAGCTTCCTGTCACCGCTGCTGAACATTGTGGGCTTCCCGGCGGAACTTCTGCCCCACGCCGTGATGAGGCCCCTGTCCGGCGGGGCGGCCCTTGGCATAGCCACAGACATAATAGCCAGCCACGGGCCGGACTCGTACCTGGGAAGGCTGGTCTCAACCATGCAGGGGACCAGCGACACCACCTTTTACGTAATCACACTTTATTTCGGGTCGGTTGGAATATACCGCTACCGGTACGCCATATACTCCGGGCTGGCCGCCGACCTGACCACGCTTCTGGCGTCGGTGTACATCGTAAACGCCATGTATGGAAAATAGAGGCCATGAAGATAAACCCCACTGTTGTTGGGGTATACTTTATTTTATGGTAGAATTCTACTGTGAATAACATATAGGAAGTAGGGTATTGATTTGGAAAGGCTTCAGAAATACATGGCCAGGCACGGACTGGCTTCCCGCAGGGCCTGCGAGGAAATAATCGCCTCCGGAAGGGTTAAGGTAAACGGAAAGACCGTAACCGAGATGGGCTTTTCCGTCGACCCGTCCAGGGACAGGGTAGTGGTGGACGGGCGGGCGCTCCGCGACCCGGAAAAAAAGATCTACATCATGCTCAACAAGCCCAGGGGATACATAACCAGCCTCCGGGACCCCAGGGGAAGAAAAATTGTCACAGACCTTCTGGACGGGGTGAGTGAACGGGTTTTCCCCGTGGGAAGGCTTGATTACGACAGCGAGGGAATGCTCCTCCTAACCAACGACGGGGACCTGGCCTTCAGGCTGACACACCCCGGGCACAGGGTCTCCAAGACATACAGGGTGAGGGTAAAGGGCATCCCCGCCGTGAAGGATCTGGAAAACCTGTCCCGAGGGGTGATGCTGGACGACGGCATCACTGCCCCCGCCGGGGTGAGCCTTATTGATGAAAGGGAAGGCAATGCACTGATTGAAATAACGATTACCGAAGGCAGAAACCGGCAGATCCGAAGGATGTTTGAAGCATTGGGCTACGAGGTTTTGAGGCTCAAACGGACCAAAATGGGCGGCCTTCACCTGGGGGAACTGAAGCCCGGACAGTTCAGGCACCTTAAAGAAAGTGAGGTCAAAACCCTTAAAAATATGTCAAGTACAAAACAAGAATGCCCGCCCCGCAGGAATAAGCCCTTTGCCAGGGGGGGGATAATTAAAAAATCAAATATGAATTAACTTGGAGGACAAAATGCCCAGGTGCGTGTATTGTGGAAATTCAAGGGTTCTGGCTAGCAGCATAACATCAAGGGAAACGGAAACGGCAAACCCTCCCCCATACGGTCTTCTGGCCAATTTCGATAGCGATGGCCGGATTATCAACATGGAGTGCCAGGGTTCAAGCCTGGACGAAGCCCAGGAGGCGTTTGACAATCCTCCTTCTTACCTGGACACCTGTCCTGTCTGTGGATCAAACAACATAGATTGGCAAAATTAAGCAGGAATATTTGAATAAACAGAGAATAAGTAAACTGCTACAGACGGACAGGAGGTGGCGTTTTGACCGGGTACAACATGAAGGAGACTTTAAGCGACAGGACGATAAGGGCAAAGATTAGAATAGACTTTAGAGGAAACGCCAAGCCGGGCAGGTTCTTCTTCGGTGGGAAATCCGTCGAAAAAATGGCGGAAGAGGCCCGGGAGCAAAATGTCGCCGTCTTGAGAAACATACCCATCCAGGGTATAACCATACTGGATATAGACATAGGGACAGAGGTATACACCTACTATGACGAAATCTCCAACACCGAAACCGCCTACGCCCCGGTAATACTGGACGTGGCCGCAGACTCGGTGGAGGACCTGATGAAGCTGTTGGCCAGGGAGGACTTCAGAAAAATTGATATAATTTCCCCCCCGGTTATAAACATGGAGCGGTTTGAGGTGGAGAGGCTTTTATTCAGGGTGGCCGAGGAAATCAAAAACTTCCGATCGCTTATGGAGAGAAAATATAACCTCAGGTAGCGAAAAACCCCCGGATAAATATTCCTGTGGCGGCATATTTTTTATACAGGAATAAAAAGGGGGTTTTAATTTGCAAAAGGCCGGTTTTACAGAAACCATCATAGTCAGGATTGTATTCTCCGTTTTTGTTATATTTTTATCCCTGCATCTTCTGACCGATTTCAGGAGCGCCGGCGGACAAGCCTCTGAAAGCCCCGCCGCACCCCTCCAGGGTGAGTGGAACTTCGAAAGCCCCGTGGTGACATTTTACCTCAGGGACTATTCTCTGCTACCGCACCTGAAGGTTTTGGTAAACGGCGAGGTAAAGGGCGCTTTCAACAACAGGTACGTCACCGTGGAGGTTCACCCCGGCGATGTCATCTCCCTGGACGGAACATACTACAACAGGCCGGTAAACATAGAGGTAATGGACGTATCAAAGGGAGTGACCAGCCCAAGGAGCGGTGTTGTATACAAGCTCAACGGAAACATACTTTCCCTGGGCAAAGTGCCGGCACTGGTAAAATAATGGCGCCAGGTACTATTGTTTTTTGCCCCGGGCTGAAATATAATAAATTTACTGTAAATGAAAAATCAGGCACTCCCTTTAAGGAGTGCTCCTATTTATTTGGGGGTGGCGGAAATGGCCCTGCAGGGCAGTAGAAAGGTGGCCAAAGTGGCCCTGGAAATGGCTCTGACCGAAGACAGGGACCAGGAAAGGGAACGCAAGGCTTTCTTCGCCCGGGACGGTATAAAAACCGCCGCGGTGGACTACGGCGGCGACTTGCTGTCATCGGTAAACAAAATAACCGAAAGGGCTGTGGTGGCCGCCAAGAGGGAGGGAGTCATCAGGGACGTGCACGCCGAAGAGGGAGCAGTGGCCGGCGCCACAAGGGAAGCGCTTTCACAAATTATGACCAAGGCGCTGGGTCTTAACGTGGGCGGCAAAATAGGCATAGCCCGCCACAAAGACCATATCAGCGTGGCCGTTTTTTTTGGAGTGGGGCTTTTGCATCTGGACGAGGTGGCTGTGGGCCTTGGGCACAGGGCCGTATCATCCTCATAAAAACTGGAGGGCATAGGTATGTCAAAATGGGCTGCCCGGGGGATAAGGGGCGCGACAACGGTTGAGAGGAATGACGCGGCCGAGATTTTGCAGGCCACAAAGGAATTGCTGGGGGAAATTGTCAGGGAAAACGACGTAGACACCGGCGACATAGCCGCCGCTTTTTTTACTGTAACGGTTGACCTGGACGCGGAATTCCCGGCCACCGCCGCAAGGGAGTTCATGGGCTGGACACACGTCCCTATGCTTTGCGGCAATGAAATAAACGTCCCGGGCAGGTTGGGAAAATGCATCAGGGTTATGGTTATAGTTAATACCGAGAAGACCCAGAAAGAGCTTAAGCACGTTTACCTGCGCGGCGCAACCGTTTTGAGGAAAGATCTTTTACCCCAGTAAGAAGACCAGTTATATACATATTGACAGGGAGTGTACAGTTTTTGTCCGGCAAAATACGCATCACCCTGCTGGCTATAATGTTATACCTGATATTTCCGGCTCATTCCCAGGCAGCGGGAGTACCTCCCGGCAGCTCAGGAGGGGCCGCCGTTGTGGTGGACGGGGTCCATATGGACTCAATCTGGCAGACCAGGGCCGAAAGTCCGGACTCATTTGTTCCGGTGGCCGATTTTGCCCGTTCCACCGGAGCCTTGTACAGCTTTTACCCCGGCACCGGCGGTATTGTCATAGTCAAGGGAGAGCAGGTTCTGGAGCTTTACATGGACCGCCGGGGGGCGTGGCTGAACGGGTCCGGGATTACTTTGAAACAGCCGCCCAGAACGGTTGACGGAGTTGTTTACATCCCCCTGGGCAGCACGGCCGCAGCCCTTGGCTATACGGTGTCATTTGACCGGGAAGCAAATACCTTTTATCTTACACAGAATACTCCCGGAAAACCGGATTACCGCAACAACCCTGCCGTAAGCAACCCAATGGAACTGCTGCCGGCGGAATCGGAATTCATCACCGCCGGCAGCGGCGCCAAAAAAAGCGATAAGACTGGAGATATTGCTTTAAAAGGTGACATGGACGGGGACGGCGTCGATGAATATGCCGCGCTGTACCGCAAGAATAACGGAAAATACGGCGTTTTGCTGTACAGATCTGAAAACGGCCAGTACATTAAAATATGGGCCAGGGAGGAGGATTTCCCCCCGTCCCTGCTGGATCTCAAGGACTTGAACGGCGGAGGATGCGATCTTCTGGTGGCCTGGGATTTCGGGGAGCCCCTGGGTTATTACCTTGAAATATTCACAATAAAAGGCGGCGCCACCGAGCTGTTATACAGCAGCATTTACCACAGGCTGGAACTGGGCGACTTCGACGGTGACGGCGCCTGCGAATTCGCCATCTGGCAGAAGGATGCCGGGGACACATACTCCACATCGGTGTTTGAGTGGAACGGCAGCATGTTCGCCCCGCAGGAGTACCACCCCCAATACTACGCCGGGGTTATCAAGTATTATCAAAATACATCTTTTAATACCGGTCAGAAAAGGGCTTCCCTGTACTATCTCGCCGAGGCTTTCTTGCGCAGCAAGGAATTCGGTCAGGCCTTGCAGGCAGTTGAAGAAGGCCTCAGGCATAACCCTGGTCATATTCCCAACAGCGATTTTTACAAATTGAAGGGGCTGGCGCTGGTGGGCCTGGAAAGGTTTGATGAGGCGCTTTTGTACCTGCAAAAGTCACTGGAGGGCATACCGGGCCCGGTCTGGCCGGAAACAAGATTCGCCCTTTCCCGCTGTTATATGGAAACCGGGAATCACGCCAGGGGACTGCTGGAATTGATCCGGTCCCTTAACGAGGGCAACAACTGGCAGGGGTTTGAAAGTGCCCGCGAGGCCATGAAGGCCGAAACCGGTCTCCAAAAGCTGTAACCGGTTTATTGTTTCAGGAT
>JBMOPB010000075.1:8256-50794 GCA_049325055.1 Bacillota bacterium | reverse complement strand
TATCCCGCAATAAAAATGGGTATGGAGAAATTGGGTGCTGATACTCCGCCCATACTACCCGTGGCGGTAAAAAACCGTTTTTTCGGCGGAACTATCGGCTGCGCAGGCCTTCTGACAGTTGAGGACATGATGGAAACGGTCAAGGAGTACCGGGATAAAGCCGATCTTTTCTTAATCCCGGGGATAGCCTTTGACAACCGGGGAAAAGACATCACCGGGCTCAGTTACCTTGATTTAAAGCCTGAAAAAGGCCCGGAGCTGGAAGTAATTTAATCACCCGGAAGGATTATCATCCGTTTTGTTGAAAATAATCTTTATTTAGGGCAACCCGGAAAGTCAAAATGAAAACCTTGGTAGTATATCCTTCTTTTGGCTTCCGGATTATGAATAATTAGAGGCAGACATACTTGAAAGGGGCTTAATTATGCACTGGGACCGGGAATTTGAAACCATGCCGCGGGAGAAACTGCGGGAATTGCAGTTGGAGCGTCTGAGATCCACGCTGAACAGAGTTTATAATAACGTTCCCTTTTATAAGAATAAAATGGACCAGCGGGGGATAAATCCGTCGGAAATTAAGACAATTGATGACATAAAGTATCTTCCTTTTACCGTAAAGCAGGACTTACGGGATAATTACCCCTTCGGGTTGTTTGCCGTTTCCATGGATGAAGTGGTGAGGGTTCACGCTTCATCGGGAACCACCGGCAAGCCTACTGTGGTGGGCTATACTAAAAACGACATCAATACCTGGGCCAATTTAATGGCCCGGGCTCTTACGATGGCCGGGGCCACCAGGGGCAGCGTGATTCAGAACGCATACGGATATGGGCTTTTTACCGGCGGACTGGGAGTTCATTACGGGGCTGAAAGGGTGGGCGCCACAGTGGTTCCCATTTCCGGCGGCAACACTGACCGTCAGTTGATGCTGATGAAGGACTTCAACACCACAATACTAACATGCACACCTTCCTATGCCCTGTTTCTGGCAGAGGAGGGGGCAAATTCCGGCCTTGATTTTAAAAAGCTGCCCTTAAAGGCGGGGGTATTCGGGGCCGAACCGTGGTCCGAAAGAATGCGCCAGCAGCTTGAGGCAAAGCTGGATATTAAAGCCTACGATGTATATGGCCTGAGCGAGGTGCTGGGGCCCGGTGTGTCAATGGAGTGCGAATGTCAGCAGGGAATGCATATTTTTGAAGACCATTTTCTGGCGGAAATTATAGATCCTGAAACCGGCGATCCGCTGCCTTACGGGCAGCAGGGGGAACTGGTCTTCACCTCCCTGACCAAGGAGGCTTTCCCCATTATCCGGTACAGAACCAGGGACATAACTGTGCTGACAGAAGAACCCTGCGCCTGCGGCCGCACCCATGTCAGGATGAGAAGGGTCACCGGGCGCACCGACGATATGCTGATTATCCGGGGTGTCAACGTTTTCCCCTCCCAGGTGGAAAGCGTGCTGCTGGAATTCGGTGAGACCGAGCCTCACTACCTGCTGGTGGTGGACCGCAAGGGTAACCTGGATGGTTTGGAGATTTTGGTGGAGCTATCCGAGAGGATGTTCAGCGACAAGGTCCGCCAGTTGGAAGACGTGGAGGGACGTCTTAAAAACCGCATCGCCAGTGTGCTGGGTATTTCAGCCAAAGTAAAGCTGGTGGAGCCAAGGACGATACCCCGCAGCGAGGGCAAGGCCAAGAGAGTTGTTGATAAGCGGGAGATATAATAATCCCCAGTCCACAAAATTAAGGAGGTCGACATGGTGAAAATAAAACAGATCTCAGTTTTTCTGGAAAACAAGTCGGGGCGTCTGGCCAAGGTTACCAGGGTTCTGGGCGAAAACAGCTTAAACATACGGGCCCTTTCAATTGCCGATACCACTGATTTCGGAATACTCCGACTGATCGTAAACGACCCCGACACGGCATACAAGGTGCTTAAAGAGGCTGGTTTTTCCGTCAACTCAACCGATGTCATAGCGGTGGAAATACCGGATGTGCCGGGAGGCCTGGCAGCGCCCTTGGAGTGTCTCAGGGATTCATGTATCAATATCGAGTACCTGTATGCCTTCCTTACAAGGGCCTCAAAAGCCGCACTGGTGGTTTTCAGGGTGGAGCAGATTGACGAGGCCATCAAAGTGCTTCAGGATAAGGGAATAAAGATACTTAACGGTTCGGAAGTCTACGAGTTGTAAAAAACATCCAGTTATTGAGCTGGTGCGGTGGGTAGAAATCTACCCACTTTTCTTTTGTATTCCGCGTACTCCTGGCCGTGAATTTTGGCAAGGTGTTCTTCTTTCAGCCTTGCCTGTATGTTAGTCAGGAGATAGCTAAATATAAACAGTACCCCTTTGCCATCCTTCTTGTCTTCACAGCCTTAAAATATTTCTGAATTTATTTTTTTCAGTATTTTAAGCAGGAGGGTCGCCTCTTCCTCGGATAGAGCCGAAAGTATTTGCCCGGTAAGATCCAGGTGGTACCGGTGGTGCTCCTCGTACGCTTTTCCCCCCTTTGGGGTAAGGTTGATTAGATGTACCCTCCTGTCCTGGTCAGTGGACTCCCTCTTGGCGTATTCCTTTTTTTCCAGGCGGTCAACGGTGACCGTGGTGGTGCCTGAGGTTACCCCCAATTTACCGGCCAGATTTTTCATGTTCATCTGGCCGTACTGTCCCAGCACCTCGATGGCGTGAGCTTCCGAAACCGTTAAATCACTGGACCGTATAACCGAGCTTTCCCAGGATGCAAAACAGTTGAAAAAGTGGAGCAGCTCATGGGTTAATTCTTCCTGCAGATTCATATTGCCATCTCTTTTTATAATAAATTATAAGGTTTGAAAATATTATGGTTTGAAAATCAAATATAATATACCATACAAATCCATTCCGGTAAATAATATTTAAAAATAAATCTATCCCTATAACAGTGTTTACGTAAGAAGGATATTCTTTAAAATTTGGCGAAATTTTAAAGGCTGTGATCCGGTTTTGGTTGGAGGAGTTTTTTTGAACAGAAGCGAAATAAGACAAGATGTCCTTAAAGCCAGAATGTCAATGTCACAGGATTCTGTCCGGGAAAAAAGCGCGGTTATCATGGAACGGATAATTGCCTGCGAGGTCTACCGCAAATCCCGTCATCTTATGGTGTATGTGGATTTCAGGAACGAGGTCAAAACCGGAAAACTGATTGTACATGCCCTGGCCGGGGGAAAACGGGTATCGGTGCCCATCACCGATATAAAGGGGAAGAGGCTGACGCCCTCGGAACTGATTGATTACCCCGGAGACCTAGAGCCCGGGGCCTGGGGTATTCTGGAGCCCGGGAAGAACTGTGCGCGCCCGGTGGACCCGGAAGAACTGGACCTGGTGATTGTCCCCGGGGTGGCCTTTGACTCCGGGGGTAACAGGCTGGGCTACGGCGGAGGGTTTTACGACCGTTTTTTGCCCCGCACCCTCCCGGGCACGGTTTTTCTTGCCCCGGCCTTTGAGCTTCAGGTGGTGGGAAACGTTTTCCCCGGGCCTTTGGATGTGCCGGTGCACATAATTGTTACCGAGGAGCGGGTAATTGCCCCGGTAAGTTAAAATGTACGAACTGGACGGGCTCCCAACCCGGCCACTGTAGGGAGAAGCGGGGTATTGGGGAGAGCCTGGACTTTTCAGGGTTTATTTAAAATGGTTTGCTAAAAAAGGGAGAGAATTTGAGAGGGGGTTACAAGTTTGACTTGCCAATGCGGACACGGACACATTGATGACAGCGCCAGGCAGGAAGCGTTGCAAAAGGCGCTGGAAAAGTACAAAACCGTAAAAGGCGCGCTGATACCTCTCTTGCAGGAAGCCCAGGAGATTTACGGGTACCTGCCCAAAGAGGTTATGCAGCAAATTTCCAAGGGGCTGGGGATTCCCTTCAGCAAGACCTTTGGAGTGGTCACCTTTTATGCCCAGTTCCACTTAAAGCCCCGGGGACGCAACATAATCCGTATCTGCCAGGGTACGGCCTGCCACGTCAGGGGGGCGTCCAAGGTGTTTGACGGGGTTTCCACAAAGCTGGGCGTCGGGAAGAACGGTACCACCGGGGATTTGCGCTACACCCTGGAAACTGTGGCCTGCCTTGGTGCCTGCGGCCTGGCCCCGGTCATGATGATAAACGATGATACCCACGGGCGGCTGACCCCGGACAAAGCGGTGGCAACCCTGGAGAAGTATGAGTAGAAAGGAGGTTGTCGCATGAAAAATTTGATGGATAAATGCTGTGACAAATGCAACCATACACCGTTATCCCCCTGCAGGGATTATATAAGATGCCGAAAAGAGGGACCAATATGCCACCAGGACGATGCCTGCAAGCAGAAAAGGGTTAATTTCCTGGCTTTAATTAATCTTCCGGAAGGGACCGAGAAGCGACAGGTTCTTATCTGCGCCGGTACGGGCTGTACCTCGTCAGGTGCTCCCAAGCTGGTCAACAAACTGAGAGAGGAGCTTGCCGCCAACGGCCTCGCCGACAGGGTGGAGCTTAAGATTACCGGCTGCCACGGCTTCTGCGAGCAGGGGCCGCTAATGATAATCGAGCCCCTGAAAACCTTCTACACCAGGGTTGAGGAGTCTGACGTGGCTGAGATAGTGGCAAAAGACCTGATTGGCGGAGAAGTGGTGGAAAGGCTTCTCTACAAGGACCCGAACACAGGAGAGCTGGCCAAAACTTACGAAACCGTGCCTTTTTACGCCCGCCAGAAGCGGCTGGTACTGCACAACTGCGGCCATATCAATCCCGAACAAATATCGGACTATGTGGCCAATGGCGGATACGCCGGATTTGCCAAGGCCCTTTTTGAGATGACCCCGGACCAGGTGGTTGAGGATGTCAAGACCTCGGGACTGCGCGGAAGGGGAGGGGCCGGCTTCCCCACCGGCATGAAGTGGGGCTTTGTGCGCCAGGCACAGGGAGATAAGAAGTATGTGGTCTGCAACGCTGACGAGGGAGACCCCGGCGCCTTCATGGACCGCAGCGTTCTGGAGGGAGACCCTCACGCCGTGCTGGAGGGCATGATGATCTGTGGATATGCCGTCGGCGCCGACGAGGGTTATATTTACGTGCGGGCCGAGTATCCCCTGGCCATCCAGCGCCTGAAAATAGCTATCGCCCAGGCTGAGGAATACGGTGTGCTGGGCGACAATATATTGAATTCCGGTTTCAGTTTCCATCTCAAGATTAAAGCCGGGGCTGGAGCCTTCGTATGCGGCGAGGAAACCGCCCTGCTCACATCCATAGAGGGCAACCGCGGGATGCCCCGGGTAAGGCCTCCCTTCCCGGCCAACAGCGGACTTTGGGGCAAGCCAACCTGCCTGAACAACGTGGAGACCTTTGCCAACGTGCCCCAGATACTTCGCAACGGTGGCGCCTGGTACGCCTCCATGGGCACTGAAAAGAGCAAGGGCACCAAGATATTCGCTCTGACCGGCAAGGTCAATAACACCGGCCTGGTGGAGGTTCCCATGGGCATCACCATGAGGGACATCATATTTGCCATTGGCGGAGGTATCCAGGGCGGGAAGAAATTCAAGGCCGTTCAGATTGGAGGACCTTCCGGGGGCTGTCTGCCGGATGATCTTCTGGACCTTTCCGTGGACTACGACTCCCTTACTTCGGCCGGGGCCATGATGGGTTCCGGGGGGCTTGTGGTGATGGACGAAACCACCTGTATGGTGGACGTGGCCAGGTTCTTCCTGACCTTCACCCAGTCCGAGTCCTGCGGAAAGTGCACTCCGTGCCGTGAAGGCACCACCAGGATGCTGGAGATACTCACCCGCATCTGCAACGGGGAAGGAAAGATGGAGGACATCGACACACTGGACCGGCTGGCCCGGGTGGTTAAGAATACCGCCCTGTGCGGACTCGGCCAGACATGCCCGAACCCTATTATTTCCACCATGCGTTACTTTAAGGATGAATACATCGCCCATATTCAGGATAAGCGCTGCCCGGCCGGAGTATGCGCCGCCCTGCTGACCTACACCATCAATGCCGAAAAATGCAAGGGCTGCGGAAAGTGCCTCAGGAGCTGCCCGGCGGAGGCTATCACCGGTGAGAAGAAGCAGCCGCACGTTATAGATCCGGCCAAGTGCATCAAGTGCGGAAGCTGTCTTACCGGGTGTAAGTTCGACGCCATCGAGCGGGCTTAATCCGAGGAGAGTGATTTAAAATGGCTAACATTACACTGACAATAAACGGGGTCAAGGTGACCGTGCCCAAGGGTACCACGGTGCTGGACGCCGCCGCCCGGGCAGGGTTCTTTATTCCCACCTTTTGCCACGATCCGGAAATACCGCGCTTCGGGGCCTGCCGTATCTGCGTGGTGGAAATAGCCGGAATGCGCAACCTGCCGGCCTCCTGTGTCACCGAGGCCACCGGGGGCATGGTGGTGGAAACCGAGTCGCCGGCGGTGGTGGAGGCCCGCAAGACCATACTGGAACTGCTGTTGGCCAACCACCCCCAGGACTGCCTTACCTGTGAAAAGAACGGGGACTGCCGGCTGCAGGACTACTCTTTCCGCTACGGCCTCAAGGGATCCGGGTTTGAGGGCGCAAGGCATGAATATCCGCTGGATGACAGCAACCCTTATATTATCAGGGATATGAATAAGTGTGTGCTTTGCGGCAGGTGTGTCCGCACCTGCGCCCAGGTGGAGGACAGGGCGGTCATTGACTTCACCTACCGGGGATTCAACACCAAGATCGCCCCTCCCATGGACACCTCCCTGGCCGAGTCCGACTGTGTCTACTGCGGCCGCTGCCTGGCTGTATGCCCTGTGGGGGCGCTCACTTACAAGAGGATGGCCGGAAAGGGACGCACCTGGGAGATCGAGAAAAAGCCGGTTACCTGTACTTTCTGCGACAGCGGCTGCCAGTTTTGCTTAAATGTCAAGGACGGCAAGGTAATCGGAGTGACGGCCGGTTCGCCGGGGCAGGGGCGGCCTCTCTGCCTGAAGGGCCGCCTGGGGCTGGAGCTTTTGTACTGCGACGATCCCGCAGCGCCCGAACTCAAAAAGGACGGGGAGTTTGTAAAGGTTTCCTGGTCCGAGGCCCTGGGGCTGGATGGGGTGCTTGATAAGATAAGGAAGGTCGAAGGAGAGTAAGCAAAGCCTATTACCTTCATTGGATCTGAATATTGATCCTACCGAAAGGAGGTTGAACGGTGGCTGATGTCACTTTAACAATAAACGGTCGGCAGGTTAGCGTGCCCCAGGGCAGTACAATACTGGACGCGGCTAAAAAGCTGGGTATCTTTATTCCCACCTTCTGCCATGATCCCGAGCTGAGTGTTTCGGGGGCGTGCAGGATGTGCGTGGTGGACGTGAAGGGAGCCAGGGCACTGGTTATATCCTGCGCCACCGCCGCTGCCGAGGGCATGGTTGTGGAGACCGAATCCCCGGCCGTAATGGAGGCCCGGAAGACAATAATTGAACTCATGCTGGCCAACCACCCGCAGGACTGCCTTACCTGCGGGAGAAACGGAGACTGCCGCCTGCAGGACTATGCATACATTTATGGTGTAAGGGGCAGTGACTTGGAAGGCGCCGTGCACCAGTATCCCCTGGAGACCGACAACCCCTTTATAGTAAGGGATATGAACAAGTGCATACTTTGCGGCAAGTGTGTACGCATGTGTGCAGAGATACAGGGCAACAGCGTGGTGGATTTCACCTACAGGGGCTTTAATACAAAGGTTGCCCCGGCCATGGACACCTCGCTGAATGAATCCAGCTGCGTCTTCTGCGGCAACTGCGTTGCCGTGTGCCCCACCGGGGCTCTCCAGGAGAAGGGGCTGCGGTCCGTGGCCCGCACCTGGGAAGTCAAGAAGGTACGCACCACCTGCCCGTATTGCGGTACGGGCTGCAGCTTTGATCTCAATGTCAAGGACGGACGCGTGGTGGGAGTAACTTCCTGCGACGGCGACGTAAACGGCCGCGCCCTGTGCGTCAAGGGCCGGTTCGGATACGGCTTTATTCACCATCCCGACCGTCTTAAGAGCCCCCTTGTTAAAAAGGACGGGCAGTTTGTGGAAGCCTCCTGGGAGGAGGCCATAGGCCTTGTAGCCAAAAAACTTGGCGGGATCAGGGATAGTCACGGCCCCGACTCCATAGGCGTGCTCAGCTCCGCCAGGTGCACCAATGAAGAGAACTACCTCTTGAGCAAGCTAACCCGCGCGGTGTTCGGTACCAACAATATCGACCACTGCGCCCGTCTCTGACACGCTCCCACTGTCGCCGGTCTGGCGACTGCATTCGGAAGCGGCGCAATGACCAACCCCATCAGGGATATTGCCGGGGCGGACTTTATACTGGCCATAGGCACCAACACAACCGAGTCCCACCCCATAATCAGCCTGCAGGTGAAGAAGGCTGTCAGGAAAGGTTCCACCCTTGTGGTGGCAGACCCCCGCAGGACGGGAGTGGCCGAACTGGCCAATTACCACCTGCAGATTAAGTCAGGGTCTGATATAGCCCTCTTAAACGGCTTTGCCAACGTTATAATCTCCGAGGACATTTACAACAAGGAGTTTGTGGCCAGCCGCACCGAGGACTTCGAGGCTTTGCGCGCCACCGTGGAAAAATACACCCCGGAATACGTCGAAGGTATCACCGGAATACCTGCCGACACCATCCGGGAAGTGGCCAGAGGATATGCCCTGGCCAAGAACGGCACCATACTGTACACAATGGGTATAACCCAGCATATCTGCGGCACCCACAACGTATTCGCCATAGCCAACCTGGCCATGCTTTGCGGCCACATCGGCAAGGAGTTCAGCGGCGTCAACCCGCTGCGCGGCCAGAACAACGTTCAGGGCGCCTGTGACATGGGAGCGCTGCCCGGGGTTATCACCGGTTACCAGGGTGTTGGCCTGGACGATGTCAGGGCCAAGTTCGAGGCCGCCTGGGGAATAAAACAGCTGCCCTCCAAGGCGGGCCTGACCGTTGGCGAAATGATAGAAGGGGCCTCCCACGGGACAATAAGGGGTATGTACATTATGGGTGAGAACCCCGTGCTTTCTGATCCTGATGCCGATCACGTGGTTCATTCCCTTGAAAAGCTTGATTTCCTGGTGGTGCAGGATATATTCCTCACCGAAACCGCCCGACTGGCCGACGTGGTGCTGCCAGGAGCGAGCTTTGCCGAGAAAGACGGCACCTTCAGCAACACCGAGCGCAGGGTGCAGCGGGTACGCAAGGCCATTGACCCGGTGGGCAACGCCAGGGCCGACTGGCAGATACTCTGCGGTGTGGCAACTGCGATGGGATACCCCATGGATTACCAGTCACCTGGAGAAATAATGAAAGAGATAGCATCTGTTACACCCTCTTATGCCGGGATATCCTATGAAAGGCTGGAGAAGGGGGGCATCAACTGGCCCTGCCCCACCCCGGATCACCCCGGCACCCCGGTGCTGCACGTGGGCAAATTCTCCAGGGGGCTTGGCAAGTTCAACCCCGTAGAGTACGTTCCGCCCGCCGAGATGCCGGACGAGCAGTACCCGATGGTACTCAGCACCGGGCGAAGGTACTACCATTACCATACAGGCACCATGACCCAGCGCACCGGGTCGCTGGAGGTACACTACGGGCAGGAAAGCCTGGAGATCAACCCCCTGGACGCCGAAAGGCTTGGGATCTGCCAGGGAGACGACGTCAAGGTGATCTCCCGACGGGGAAGCGTTGTGCTCAAGGCCTGCGTCACCGATGTGGTTTCTCCGGGGCTGGTGTTTACATCCTTCCACTTCCCGGACGTGCCCATCAACAGGCTGACCAACCCGGCCCGGGACTCCATAGCCAAGATACCGGAGCTAAAGGTCTGCGCTGTAAAGGTTGAAAAAGCATAATAATAAAAAGCTCCTCCGGAATTGTTCTGGAGGAGCTTTTTCACAAACCACTTATTCAAGCAGTTGTTTGGCCTCTTCATAGTCAAGGGGGGTGTTGACATTGGTCAGGGACTTTTTGAGGTCGGGCATTTCTTCGGGATTGACTGTTACCGCCTTCCACCCGACATATTCAAGAGCGGCTGTCACCTTGAACAGCCCCTTTTTTATTGATATTTCAGCTGCTCTGGCAAAGGCCTTACTGTAGAGTGAAAAGAGCGGTTCGAAGTATTCCCCTTGCTTTAGCATGACGGCATCGTAACCTTCCTTTTCCGAAATAATTCTTTTTATCAGTTTATCGCTGGGAAAGGGAATGTCGCAGGCCATCACAAAACTGTACCAGTTCCTGGCCGCCGTAAGTCCCGCGTGAATCCCGGAAAGGGGGCCGCATCCGGGGTAGACGTCGGGTATTACGGGATAGCCCAGGTATTCAAGGGAGTCGGAGTTTTCACCGGCGATTATTATTTCCGAACATACCGCGGACATTGCCCCGGCAACCCTTTCAATCATTGTCACGCCCCCGACCTCCAAAAGGGCCTTGTTCTTTCCCATCCGGCTGCTTTTTCCGCCCGCCAGTATTATGCCAGATATCTCCAAGACACTAAATCTCCTTGCCGTGTTATGTATAATCTTTCCGATCTTGCTAGTTTCCTATTGCCAAGACAGGTTGCTTATAATTTGCCTTGTGTTATTATAATAGCACGGCAGCAAAAATAAAAGAGGTGTTTGGATTTGGGAGGCATTCCGGTTGTTTCCGTTGTGGGCGAGTCCGGGGCGGGGAAGACCACCTTCCTGGAGAAGCTAATCGCGGAGATGAAAGCAAGGAATATAAGAGTTGGAATAATAAAGCACCATGTACATGATATTGAGATTGACACCCCTGGAAAGGATACCTGGCGACATTCCAGGGCAGGAGCCGACACAGTGGCCATTTCCACCCCCGGCAGGGTAGGATTGTTCAGGAGGCTGGAAGGGGAAATGGACCTGGACGACCTGGCCCGCATGATGGGAGATGTAGACATTGTCCTGACGGAAGGGTATAAAAGGGGTAATAAACCGAAAATCGAGGTTAGCCGGTCCGATCACTCGAAAAGATTGATATCTGATCCGGCGGAGCTTATTGCCGTCGTCAGTGATGTTCACTGGGACCTGGAGGTTCCGGTTTTTGGCCTTGAAGATTACAGGGGAGTGGCCGACTTTCTGCAACTAAGATACTCTTTGAACACCCGGCAGTGATTTACCGGGTGTTTTGCTTTTAAAAGTTTGCAAAAAATTAGAGGAATTCTTAAATCTTTGTGGAAGAAATAACATACAAATGACAGAAATTTAAGTTAATTAGTAATAGTTAATTATATAACCTTTTGAGTGAATGTTCAATCAAAAAAAGGGGGTTGTAAAATGTCACAGATGGAAAGGTTCTGGTTAAAGAGTTACCCTGAAGGTGTCCGCCCCTCTCTGGAATATCCGGGTACAACCATACCGGAATACCTGGAAAAGGCGGCCGCGCAATTGCCTGATCGTACGGCGATAGCATTTGCGGGAATTGAGCTTTCCTACCAGACGGTGCTGGGTATGGTATACAAAGCGGCCACCTTCCTGGACAATCTCGGGGTAAGGAAGGGAGACCGTGTCGCGCTGATGACTCCCAACTGCCCGCAGTATATTGTTGCTTTCCTTGCCATTCAAAAAATAGGGGCGGTGGTGGTGCAGGTCAACCCCATGTATATTGAAAGGGAGCTGGAACACATACTGAACGATTCCGGCGCCAGGATTATCATAGCCTATGACCAGTTCTACCCGCGTATCAAGAATGTAAGGAATGTAACCCCCCTTGAAAAGGTAATGCTGTTCAGCCTTGGACAGGCGCTTGACGTTGCAGGGGAAGATGTTTTGAAGGTGGAAAGCCTTCTGGCGTCGACTCCGGCCCAGCAGCCAAAGGTTGATATAGACGCTGAAAACGACCTGGCTGTTTTGCAGTACACCGGGGGCACCACCGGGGTATCAAAGGGGGCAATGCTAACCCACCGCAACATCGTGGCCAACGCCCTTCAGGTCACCGAGTGGTTCAAGGGATGCGAATACGGAAAGGAAACCGTATTGAGTATATTGCCCTTTTTCCACTCCTATGGAATGACCACCTGCATTAACTTTGGCATTGTAAACGCCGCCACCATGGTGGTACTGCCCAGGTTCGAACTGGAGGCCGTGATGCAGGCCATAGACAAATACCAGCCCACGCTTTTCCCGGGCGTTCCCACCATGTACATAGGAGTTATCAATTATCCGGATATAGCAAAAATAAACGTTAAGTCGATTAAGTACTGTATCAGCGGATCGGCTCCCCTGCCCGTGGAGGTTGCCCAGAGATTTGAGGAGCTTACCGGGGGCTGTCTCGTGGAAGGCTTCGGGCTTTCCGAAACATCCCCGGTGTCCCACTGCAACCCAATGATAGGAGTTAGAAAGGCGGGCAGCATTGGCTTGCCTGTCCCGGACACCCTGTGCAAAATTGTTGACCTGGAAACCGGGGAGAAGATACTTCCGCCCGGAGAAACCGGAGAGCTTTGCATAGCCGGACCCCAGGTGATGAAAGGATACTGGAACATGCCCGAGGAGACCGCCAAGACCCTTAAGGACGGCTGGGTCTATACGGGGGACATTGCCAGGATGGACGAGGACGGGTACTTTTATATAGTGGACCGCAAGAAGGACATGATCATTGCAGGCGGCTTCAATATTTACCCGAGGGATGTGGAGGAAGTTCTGTTTGAGCATCCCAAGGTTGTGGAGGCCGTGGTGGCCGGGGTGCCCGACCCCTACCGCGGAGAAACGGTCAAGGCTTTCATAGTTCTCAAGGAAGGCGAGGCAGCCACCGAGGAGGAGATAATCAGCTACTGCAAGAGCAAGCTGGCGGCCTTCAAGGTGCCCAAAATGGTTGAATTCAGGAAGGAACTCCCCAAGACTGCGGTAGGAAAGGTGCTCAGAAGGTTCCTGAGGGAAGAGGAGATAAAAAAACAAAAGGGCAATTAAAAAGAGGACAAGTTGATAAATCGGGTAATCAGCAACATAAAGAACAAGGGGCAGACGTCAAAATGCGTCTGCCCGGTTTATTTTTTTTTAGACTTTGCCATATTTAAAAACCACCAATCGCCTGGTCCAAAGGGGGTTCTTCAAAAAGTTGGTCAATAAACGGTAAAAGATCTACCGGCCTGACAATTCCCGCAACTTTATCATGGACATCCAGCACCGGAATTATTGTGATGCGGCGATTTATTATCAGCTCAGCAGCTTTGGAGGGATGGTCGGTTTCGTGAACGAAAACGTCCACCAGGGGACGAATGCATTTTTTAATTGGGGTATCCTTTATTAGATTTACCCCCTTCCAGTAAAAAAAGCCGGGTCTGTTAAAAGTAAAAATACCCACCCAGCCGCCGGCTTTCGGGGCTAAATTGCTTATTGCCTCAAGTATATTGCGTAATGTCAAAAATCCTGTAATATTATTGTTGTCATCCATCACAACAAGCCAACGGTATCCCTTCTCTTTTGACATTCTGAACATCATCTTTACCGCTTCTTTAAGGGTGCTGTCCTGTTTTATACTGGGATACTCCGAAAAAGGTATCATGTAATGTTTTAATATCTCTTTTTTAGCTTCTGGCATAAATTAACCCCCGTTCTGTTGATATCTGTTTTTATAATATTATTCGAACCAAGAATTAAATCAACTGTTTTGGTGTTAAAGGCAATATGTATGGCTAAAAAGCTATTTGCTGGTGTCAAGCTTTTCACAAGGAGATTGTTATTTATAACTACAAATATAGTAATATAATTAACAAGAGAAGGATTAATTTAGATTTTAAAATAAGGTGAATAATTGATTTTAATTTATCATTGGTGCGGCATGTTTACTGAAAGTATGCGAAAGGTAATAAATGCTGACTGCTTGTCAATAAAGAGTATGGCGGTCAAGCGGTAAAAGATTTACTTAAACTCTGTCAACTGGCTTAAAAAAGGATGGCGGGGAAACTGGTCCGGGGTGGCGAGTCCTTGTAAGGGGACAAAAGGCAAACATGTCTGGCGTTGCTGGGATTAATACTACAAATTACCGGGAAGTAATAAATTTAGAGGATATTAAACCTTTCTGGCGAAGGAAATAATTGCATTTTTTATAAGGGGGCTTTAATATGACCGATCAGGCGGACGATAAAATCATTCAGGCCGTGTTGAAGGCTGCCAAGGACGGGCGGCTGTCCTGCACCGCGGCAAGAAAGCTGGCCGGGGAGCTGCAGGTCAGCCCAAGGATAATTGGCGAGGCCTGCAACCAGTTGAAAATAAAGATCCATGCCTGTGAGCTGGGATGTTTTTAATGAAAGGTAATGATGATGCTTGGAACTGTTTAAAGCGCTAACCATACTTGAGTCATACCGGGAAATTGCCCGCCACATAAATATTACCCGGCGCGTGAAAACGGTCCCCCTTGAGGAGGCCCTGGGCTGCAGGGTTTTTAATGACGTAATTGCGGCGGACGATATCCCCGGCTTCAACCGTTCCACCATGGACGGGTTTGCCGTAAGGGCCAGGGATACTTTCGGCGCGTCAGAGAGCCTTCCGGCGTACCTGGATATAGCTGGTGAGGTTCTCATGGGACAGAACGCTCCGGGTTTAGCGGGGGTGGGGAAAGCCTGGCGGATTCCGACCGGGGGAATGCTTCCTGAGGGCTGTGACGCTGTTGTAATGGTTGAGTATACCGAGGAACTGGACGTAAAAACCATTGGTGTAACAAGGCCTGTGGCGCCGGGGGAAAATATTGTCCGAAAGGGTGAGGATATTACCGCAGGCGAGGTGATAGTCCCCCGGGGGCGCATAATCCGTCCCCATGAGATGGGAGCCCTGGCTGCCTGTGGCGTGACCGCCGTAAAGGCGGAGGAACCCCTGAGGGTGTCCATTATTTCTACCGGTGATGAAGTGGTTGAACCATCCCGTATTCCCGGGCCGGGGCAGGTGAGGGATATAAACAGCTATGCCCTCTTCGGGCTGGCCCGGCGGGCGGGTGCCGTCCCCCGGCTGTGCGGTATTGTGGGTGACGATTACGGCCGTTTGAAGGAGACCATGGAGTCCGTAAAGGACCGTTCGGATATAATACTCCTTTCCGGGGGCAGTTCCGTGGGAGTGCGGGATGTGTCGGCCAGGGTTATAGAGTCCCTCGGTGATCCCGGTATATTGTTTCACGGGATTGCGGTAAAGCCGGGCAAGCCAACCATCGGGGCGGTGGTGGGCGGCAAGCCGGTTTTCGGCCTGCCAGGCCACCCCGTTTCTGCCATGGTGGTTTTCATGCTGTTGGTGGAACCTCTGATCAGGACGGGGAGGTATCCTTCAAACGAGGACGAGTTTTTACTGGAATTTCCGGTTACAGCCAGTATAACCCGCAATATAAGGTCGGCTGCCGGGAGGGAAGATTTTGTCAGGGTTACCCTGCGGCAGCATAGGGGCCGGCTGCTGGCAGATCCCGTGCTGGGAAAATCCGGGCTCATAGCCACAATGGCCAACGCCGACGGCCTGGCAATAATCCCGCGGGACATGGAAGGCGTCGAGGCCGGGGATACAGTAAGGGTAAAGATTATTTAAACACAGAGTAATCCCTATATATCCTCCGTGGCTCAATTAATATAACATTGAGGTGTTTTTTTGTGAAAAGGGATGTATATCTGTCGGACCGCCCCCTTGAGGAAGCGCTTCGGGGGTACATGGAAATGCTGAAAGAAGCTGGAGCCCTCAAGCCCGGGGCGGCGGAAAGCGTAGCGGTTGAAAACTCCGCCGGAAGGGTTACCGCATCCCCGGTCTACGCGGTTAACTCTTCTCCCCATTACCACGCCAGCGCAATGGATGGAATTGCCGTGCGGTCGGTGGATACTTTCGGCGCCTCGGAAAAAAAACCGAAACAGATCCGGCTGGGTAAGGGGGCGGTTGTGGTTGACACCGGGGACCCGCTGCCCGATGAGTGCGATGCGGTGATCATGATAGAGGATGTCCATTTTATCAGCGAGGATGTATTTGACATAACTTCCGCCGCTGCGCCATGGCAGCACGTGAGAGTAATCGGGGAGGATATAGTGGCCACCGAAATGATCGTCCCCGCCAATCACCGAATACGTCCAATCGATATAGGAGGCATGCTGGCAGGAGGGATTACCTCGGTGGATGTTCACCCCAGGCCCACGGTTGCCCTTTTGCCAACGGGGACAGAACTGGTTCAGCCCGGTTCTAAATTGAGGCCCGGGGATATAATTGAATACAACACCCGGATGTTTGCTTCCCTTGTGGAGGAATGGGGAGGGCAGCCGGTAAGGTTTAACATTGTGCCTGACCAGTACGACATGTTGAAGCAGCAGCTTCTTAAAGCCGTTGAGCAGTGTGATGTGGTGCTTGTGAACGCAGGCTCGTCGGCGGGAAGGGAGGATTTCACCGCTGAGCTTATAGGCGGCCTGGGGACCGTTCATACCCATGGGGTGGCCATAAAGCCGGGCAAGCCGGTGATACTGGGTATGGTCGGAGGGAAGCCTGTGGTGGGGGTCCCGGGCTACCCGGTGTCGGCAGTTCTCGGTATGGAGCTTTTTGTCCGCCCCATAGTATACAATAAGCTTGGTTCTTACCCTCCGGTCCGCCCTTATACTGATGCTGTGGTTTCCAGGAAGATTGTTTCTTCGCTGGGGGTTGAGGAGTTTGTCAGGGTGAAACTGGGGCAGGTGGGAAAAACGGTGATAGCCACTCCCATTTCCAGGGGTGCCGGTGTAATCATGTCCCTTATAAGGGCGGACGGTATTTTAAGGGTTCCGGGCCTCTCGGAGGGTTGCAACGCGGGAGACAGAGTCACCGTGGAACTTTTAAGGCCCCTGGAGGAAGTACGGGAAACAACTGTTATAATTGGCAGCCATGATATTGCCCTTGACGTTCTTGCCAATTACCTTAAAGTGGCCTTTCCCGGGGCCAGCCTTTCCTCCGCCCATGTGGGCAGCCTGGGGGGGTTGACCGCGCTTAGAAAGGGCGAGGCCCACTGCGCCGGGACTCACCTCCTGGACGAGGAAACAGGTGATTATAATGTTTCATATATAAAAAGGCTTCTTCCGGACAGGAAGATGGTTCTGGTAAACCTTGTGTACCGGGAACAGGGGCTGATTGTGGCCAGGGGCAATCCAAAAAACATCAGGGGTGTACAGGACCTGGCACGGGAGGGGATAAGCTTTATCAACCGACAGAGGGGTGCCGGGACCAGGGTTTTGCTGGATTTCAAACTGAAGGAACTGGGAATAGACCCCGGGAAAATTATTGGTTATGACAGGGAGGAATATACTCACATGTCGGTGGCGGCAGCCGTTGCCAGCGGGTCTGCCGATACAGGGATGGGTATCAGGGCGGCGGCCGGATCATTGGGGCTTGACTTCATCAGTGTGGCCGAGGAGCGGTATGACCTCTGCATACCGGCGGAATACATGGATACACCCTATATATCAAGAATACTGGAAGTAATAAGGATGGATGAATTCAGGGCCGCGGTGGAAAGGCTGGGTGGCTACGACCTTAGGGACTGCGGGATGATAATTTGGGAAGGGTAATAATACCTGGATTGAAATCCGGGAGGAATCCAGAATTCAGGAGCCAGAATCCAGAATTCAGAATATATTTTCTCCTGACTTCTGACTCCTGTATTCTGAATTCTGACCGCGGACTCTTGCTCCTAAGTCTTTACCCTTTCCGGGTGGGTGTACAGGTTTAGTCTGTTTCCCCGGACGAAGCCGGCTACTGTTACGCCCAGATGGTCAGCCATCTCAAGTGCCAGGTCGGTGGGGGCCGACCTGGATATTATCACCGGCAGACCCATGCGTGCAGCCTTTATCAATATTTCTGAAGAAACCCTGCCGCTGATGGCTAAAACTTTATCATGATAGGGTATTTTCCCCAGGAAGCAATATCCCAGTATTTTGTCCACCGCATTGTGTCGCCCGATATCCTCGAACATAGCTATGATTTTTTCAGGGCTGCACAGCGCAGCCCCGTGGGCGCCGCCGGTTTGCCGGAACAATTCCGCCCTTTCTTCCAGCATTTTGGACAGGACGGTAATATCAGCCGCAGATAGATTTAAATCTACTGCAATGGGTTCTATCCCCCTGGCGTCATTAACGAAATAAAAGGAGGCCCTCCCTTTCCCGCAACAGGTGGTTATGTAGCGTTTTAGAAAATTCCCGGTGGCCGGGACCGGGGATGCTGTTTCCACCCAGATCAGGCCATCGTTTTTATTTACCGTGATTCCCTTCAGGTCTTCGGGCTGACGTAAAATGCCCTCTGAACACAAAAAGCCTGCGGCCAGTTCCTCAAGATTGTTTGGGGTGCACACCAGGGTCACGAGTTCCTCATCATTGACGAAAAGGGTGAAGGGCACTTCCCTGACCACCAGGTCCTCGTAAGAGCTAAAACTCTGACCGTTGTATCTCATTATCGTTACAGGCCTTGTGAGACTCATTTTTTTCCTCCGGGATTGATCTTTGCACAGTTATTGTAAAAGACGGCTTTCATCCATTTTAACCGTATAGTCTTCATATCGCAACAAATCAATTTGCAAAGGAGATTCGTTATGTACAGAGTAGGAATTCTGACGGCCAGTGACATGGGATCGGTTGGAAAGCGGGAGGATCTCAGCGCTAAAACCATAAGAGAAGAAGTATCCGTCCAGGGCTGGCAGGTGGCGGCTTACAGAATTGTTCCGGACGACATCGACACCATAATCGAGGCACTTATAGACATGGTGGACCGGGAAAAGTTGGACCTTATTCTAACCACCGGAGGCACAGGTTTTTCTCCCAGGGACAACACTCCCGAGGCAACCAAATCGGTAATAGAAAAAGAAGTGCCGGGAATTCCTGAAGTTATGAGGGCGGTAAGCCTAAAAAAGACGCCCAGGGCGATGTTGAGCCGGGCCACCGCGGGAATAAGGCACCGCACGCTTATCATAAACCTTCCCGGAAGCCAGAAGGCCGTAAAGGAATGCCTGGAGGCAATAATGGATTCGCTCCCTCACGGATTGGAAATACTGACCGGGCGTGGTGGAGAGTGTGGGTCGCCATCTTAAAAAAATTAACAATAAATCCGTATAAAAGAAATTGATAGGGGGGAAAATATTTCTAGTTAAAAGCCAGGATTTTTAAAAATATCTAAACATGGCAGAGAAAGAGAAAATCAAAGATAACATTTTTTTTCTGGCTTAAATCGCCCGTAAAGGGGGATTTTTGCATGTATTGGAAAGTTGATTTTGAATTTCTCGTTCTATATTATATTACTTGAATATTAGCACTCAATTATATTGAGTGCTAACAATGGGTAAAATAACACTACACATAAAAAGAAGGAGGGTATTCCAGTGATCAGACCTTTAGGTGAAAGGGTAGTTGTAAAGCCCCTGCCCAGCGAGGAAATAACAAAGGGAGGAATAGTTCTTCCGGATACCGCCAAGGAGAAGCCCCAGGAGGGCGAAGTGGTTGCCGTAGGTTCCGGACGTCTCCTGGATAACGGGACAAGGGTGGCCATCGACCTGAAAGTGGGAGACAAGGTTCTTTTCTCCAAGTATGCAGGCAATGAAATCAAGATTGACAATGTCGAGTATCTGATCATGCGTGAGGCTGACATACTGGGTGTAATTGAAAAATAATCAACAATCCCCACGAAAAAGGAGGTTATAAAATTGGCAGGTAAAGAAATTATTTTCCGCGAAGATGCCCGTCGTGCCCTGGAGCGGGGCGTCAATGCCCTGGCTGAAGCCGTAAAGGTCACCTTGGGCCCCAAGGGGCGCAACGTCGTTTTGGAGAAAAAATTTGGTTCTCCCATGATCACCAATGACGGTGTGACTATAGCCAGAGAAATCGAGCTTTCAGATCCCTTTGAAAATATGGGTGCCCAACTGGTGAAAGAAGTGGCCACCAAGACCAACGATGTTGCCGGAGACGGTACCACCACCGCCACCGTGCTGGCACAGGCAATTGTCCGCGAGGGCCTGAAAAACGTGGCGGCCGGTGCAAATCCCATGATTATCAAACGCGGTATTGAGAAAGCTGTAGAAAAGGCGGTAGATGCCATCAAGGGCTCTGCCAAGACCGTGGAAAGCAAATCGGCAATCGCCCAGGTTGCATCCATTTCGGCAAACGATATTTCCATTGGTGAGCTGATTGCCGACGCCATGGAAAAGGTCGGCAAGGACGGGGTTATTACCGTTGAGGAATCAAAGGGGATGGGCACCACCCTGGAAGTCGTCGAAGGAATGAATTTCGACAGGGGTTACATCTCCCCCTACATGATTACAGATACCGATAAAATGGAAGCTTTCCTGAACGATCCGTATATACTTATCACCGACAAGAAGGTATCGGCTGTTGCGGACCTGCTGCCGATACTGGAGAAAGTGGTTCAGGCCGGCAAGCCCCTCCTTATCATCGCCGAAGATGTTGAGGGCGAAGCCCTGGCTACGCTGGTGCTGAACAAACTGCGCGGCACATTCCAGTGTGTTGCCGTCAAGGCTCCCGGATTCGGAGACCGCCGCAAGGCCATGCTGGAGGACATTGCCATTCTTACCAATGGTACTGTCATTACCGAGGACCTCGGCCTCAAGCTGGATAAGGCCACCATGGACATGCTGGGAACCGCTGCCAAGGTAAGGGTCAAGAAAGAAGAGACTATTATTGTGGGCGGAGCCGGCAGTCAGGACAAGATTACCGCACGGGTGGCCCAGATTAAGAAGCAAATCGAGGAGACCACCTCCGACTTTGACCGTGAAAAACTGCAGGAGCGCCTTGCCAAGCTGGCCGGCGGAGTGGCTGTTATTCAGGTGGGTGCTGCCACCGAGGTCGAGCTGAAGGAGAAGAAGCTCCGCATTGAGGACGCTCTGAACGCCACCAGGGCTGCAGTGGAAGAAGGAATCGTTTCCGGCGGCGGTGTGGCCTACGTTCAGGCAATCAACGCCCTTAGCGGGATCGAAACCGCTAACCTGGATGAAAAGACCGGTGTGGATATTGTTCGCCGGGCCCTTGAGGAGCCCCTTCGTCAAATCGCCAACAACGCCGGCGTGGAAGGATCCGTCGTGGTTGAGAAAGTCCGCAACTCTGATCCCGGAGTTGGATTTAATGCACTTTCCGGTGAATATAACAACATGGTGGACGCCGGCATCGTTGACCCGGCCAAGGTTACCCGCTCTGCTCTGCAGAACGCTGCCAGCATAGCTGCCATGATACTGACCACCGAAACCCTGGTGGCCGAAAAGCCCGAAAAGGATAAGGATATGCCCGGTATGGGCGGTATGGGCGGTATGGGTGGAATGGGCGGCATGATGTAACATCAGAGTCTGAGACAAAGACCTCTGCATAAAAAGCAGGGGTCTTTTTATTTTGGCGCAATGGTTTATATTCTCAACGTTTATTTGACTTTACGGTTTATAAAATGGTAAATTGTTAGAAAAGTGGGTGAAGAACACACGTCGGGGGTTGATATAAAGTTGAAAATAGCAGATAAAATAACAGAACTGGTGGGTTCCACCCCGCTGTTAAGGCTGAAGAACTTTTCCCGGGGTGCCGCGGCCGACCTGGTTGCCAAGCTGGAATACTTTAATCCCGGAGGCAGCGTCAAGGACAGGATAGCTCTTAATATGATAGAAAGGGCCGAGGAAAAAGGCCTGATCAATAAAGACAGCGTTGTAATAGAGCCCACCAGCGGAAATACCGGAATAGGACTGGCCATGGTGTGCGCCTCAAAAGGGTACAGGCTGATACTTACCATGCCGGAGACCATGAGCAAGGAGAGAAGAGACCTGTTAAAGGCCTATGGCGCTGAAATAGTGCTGACTCCCGGCGCCGAGGGAATTCCGGGGGCCATCAGGGCGGCGGAAGAGATGGTCTCCATTACCCCCAACTCCTTCATGCCCGGCCAGTTTGCCAACCCTGACAACCCGGAAGCGCACAGGCGGACCACCGCCGGGGAGATCTGGAGGGATACTGCTGGCAACATAGACTTTTTCGTGGCCGGTGTCGGTACCGGTGGCACAATAACTGGTGTGGCAAGCGTGTTGAAGAAAAGAAAGCCCGGGCTAAAGATTATCGCAGTGGAGCCCGGTGAGTCCAGCGTCCTTTCCGGTGGTCCTCCAGGCCCCCACAAGATACAGGGAATTGGGGCCGGGTTCATACCGGAAGTTCTTGAAATGAACTTGCTTGACGGTATAATCCCTGTTTCAGCCGAAGAGGCCACCGGCGCTGCAAGGAGATTGGCCAGGGAAGAAGGTTTGCTGGTGGGGATTTCCTCAGGGGCGGCTGCGCACGCAGCGTTGCAAATCGCCAATGACAGTAAGAACAAGGGGAAAGTGGTGGTGGTATTGCTGCCGGACACCGGGGAAAGGTATCTCTCCACAACTCTCTTTGCGGACTAATATTTATCCGGGAGGAAAATATGAAAACTGCCATCATTGAAACAGGGGCTGGCTATTCCGGTATATGTTGGACCGGTGCCGGACTTGTTGTTTTAAACCTGCCGGTGCCCACGCTGTATGACGCTGAAAAGGAATTGAAGATCGCCGTTGAAAACCTTCCGGGAAAACCAGGTATGGCAAGTGAGGAATCCGGACGGGAAATTGATCTCAAAATGCTGGAAGGAGAAATACAGGCCTATTTCAGCGGGAAAAAGGTAGACCTGTCTTTTCCGGTGGATTGGAGCTTTTTTACCGGTTTTCAAAGAAAAGTACTGCAGAGGGTCTATTCGTTAAAATGGGGTCAGGCTGCTTCATACGGGCAAATAGCGGCGGACATCGGCAACCCCAGGGCTTCCAGGGCTGTGGGCGGCGCGGTGGGTTCAAACAGGGTGCTGCTGGTAATCCCGTGCCACAGGGTCTTAGCCCAAAGTGGCTATATTGGGGGGTTTGGAAGCGGCCTGGACTGGAAAAGGAAGCTTCTGGGGCTGGAGAAAATCACCTTTAAAGAATAAATGATTAACTGTCAAAGGGCTCTTTGGAGCCCATTAATTTTTTGAACTCCGGGCTTCTGTATATTACCAGCAAGGGAGCCGGCCTTTGTTCGGAGAGCATGTAAATATCGGCCGGGGTGGTATGCCTGGGTACCCGGCCTGGAAAAAGGTCAATTCCTGCCTCTTCGTATACGGTATCAATCAACGCAGAGCAAATCAATTTTTCACTGACTGAAAGCAACAGGTTGAAAGAGATGTAGTTGTCGCCGTTCATAACCAGCTGTTCTTCCCTGTAAAGTATCAATTTAAGAGCCTGGTTCATTATTTCAAAATAATCATACTTGGGGGGATTTTTTATTAAACCTTCTATACAGTTTACCATTTTTGCAATGTAGTAATTGGCTTTTGGTTTCCCCGGGAATAACAGCCTGTGTCGCAGTACAATAAAAGGCCTGGAGCCGTTGAGGTAATGATTATCCAGGTGTTGAAAGCCGTATCTTGTCATTTCGGCTATTTTTCCTTGTTCGGTGCAAAGGGCTGTATGTGAGAAAAAACTTTGCGTTAAGTTCTGTATTGCTTCGGATAGAAGATTATCTCCATGAATTAGCATTATATCTCCATATTGGACCCACATCGTGAAACTTCTCCCTCACTTAATTAATTTCAAGCTTTTATTTAAAGTTTGTTTTAACTTTAACCACGATGGAAATAATAGAATAAAAAAGAAGGGGTTGGTTTTGTGGCTTTTGAAGTTTATAAACCTCGTGGTGAGCGAATGGAAAAGGTGCCTGTCATTTCAATATCCAAATCATCAATAGTGCTTAACAACGTGGCAAGACAAAAGATAGGCAGAAACAAAATTGAGCTGGCATATGACAGGGACACCAGAACCATCAGGATCAAGGCTGTTGATGAAGGCGGCCTGGAAATGCGGAAAACAAAGGTTTTTGGAAAAGGATTCTTCAACTATTTTGGCATCAACAAAAAAGGCAAATATGAAGCCAGGTATGACCCCGACGAGAATGCCCTGTATGCCACGCTGCACTGATTTTGCTTGGCCCGCCCAAAAAAGGCGGGCTAAACTTTTTGTAATATATTACGCAGTCCAAAACCATTTGGCGCCCATTTCAATCATATGAAATGTAAAGCGGTGTGCTAAAATATGGCGCCGGAACGGCTTTCGGACGTCGTTGACTTTGGTGGTGCTATGCTGTATCATATATAGTGCGCTATTTAAATAACAAATGCTGGTGTGGCTCAGTGGTAGAGCAGCGCACTCGTAATGCGCAGGTCGCCGGTTCGAATCCGGCCATCAGCTCCAGAAAAAGGGGGTCTTCAGTAATTTTGCTGGAGGCCTTTTCTTCTAGTATCGGAACTGGTGAAGGAGTTTTCGGCCGCCGCAAGCAGGATTACAAATCTTCCGCAGGATAAATTCATAACACTTATTAAAGAAAGCGACCCGGAAAATGTGGGTACAGGCGCGGAATTGCTGGTGAACAGGTTGAAAGGATAGTTATGAGGTATTTTATAGAGCCGGTTGTCTCTTTTTTTATGCCTCCTCAAAACAGGGTTTTGAGGAGGCAGGTAGTTGACATAACCTGGGAGGCGGGGAAGAGGGAGCGGCTTCAAAATAGCCGGCAATATAACATTATGCAGTAATGGGTAACAAATATTACTGTAACTTGGTCTTCGGGCCTGCTCCCTGCTTGTCCCAGCTCTTTCATCATGTTTAATAACCTCATTTTTGTATAATGGTTAATTCTTGTTGATGGTTTACATAATTCCAAGCCATTGCAGGCCTTTTTTATTGTTGGTATTATATTTACAGGGGTGAAACTAAAATGGACAATTTAGTGCTGTTGGGTAACTTTATTGATCCCAATGAAGCCCATATAGTCAAAGGCCTGTTGGAAAGCGAAGGTATCCCTTCCTTTATATTCGGTGAATTGGCTGCAGCCTTTGTGCCCCTGCCGGGATCTATAAGGCTCATGGTCAGGGAATCCGACCTGGAGAAAGCCAGAAACCTGCTTTCCCGGGAAAATGACTAGATTGTCGCCGCGAAATATATCAGCGTCGTCAGAAAGAAGCATGCGGTCAATACATATACCAGTATTGACGTCACGTCATGGGACAGGTTGTAATAGCGCCTGTTTTTGTCATATCTTAAGTAGACCAGCAGAGTAATAACCGACATTATTGTAAAAATAACCGCTACCTTAATTATTCCTTCCATGTTGATCTCTCCCCGCCTTTTCCGTATAAAAACATAATACTTCACAGTTACGGTTTTTCCTTTAGGAAAGAAACGGTTTTATTCGGGATTACCGTTCCACTATCTGCCGGGCTGTAATAAGTGTGTATTCAATGTCATCGGGGCTTATATTAAGATGAGTAACCATACGGACGAGATCTGGCCCGAAGGTTGCGCAAAGTATTCCTTTTTCCCTGAGCATTTGGACCAACCCGGCGGCTGGCAGAGAACCGTTTACTTTCAGCACCACTATATTGGTTTGAACCTGTTCCGGGTCCACTTCGATCCCCGGTAATTCTGACATACCCCGGGCCAGTATGCGGGCGTGCCGGTGGTCCTCATTCAGGCGGCTTATGTTCTTTAAGGCCACCAGCCCGGCTGCGGCCAGTATACCCGCCTGCCGCATTCCGCCACCGAGGGCTTTTCTGTATTTGCGGGACTTGGATATAAAATCCCTGCTCCCTGCCAATATGGAACCGACGGGGGCCCCCAGGCCCTTTGAAAGGCAGAACATCACAGAATCGCAGTTATCGGTAAAGTTACGAACATCCCTTTTTAAGGCGACAGCGGCGTTGAAAATCCTGGCCCCGTCCAGGTGGACGCTTAGTGAACGCTCCCTGGCGGCATTATATATCCGGCGCATTGTTTCCGGCGTCATAACGGTGCCCCCGCCCCGGTTAAAGGTATTTTCCAGGCAAACAAGGCGTGTGGTGGGAAAATGTAAGTCTTCAGGGCGCAAAGATCTTAGCAGTGCCTCTATCCCCTCTTTTTCCAGCAGGCCGTCCACCGGCTTTATGCTGACCCCTGCCCACATGGCCGGAGCGCCAACTTCGTAGTAATGTATATGGGACTGGCTGTCCGCTATCACTTCATCTCCCCGGCTGGTATGTGCCAGTATGGCCAGCTGGTTGCCCATGGTGCCGCTTGTGACGAACAGGGCCGCCTCTTTGCCCACCAGTGCCGCCGCTTCTTCCTGAAGGAGGTTTACAGTGGGGTCCTCTCCATAAATATCATCACCAACCTTGGAATGTGCCATTGCCTCTCTCATTTCCAGGGATGGAAGGGTGACGGTGTCGCTTCGAAGGTCAACTATACGTATGGTCAATCACTCCTTTTAAGTTCAGTCAGTTAGTATTTTTAAAGCTCCTGAAATGCTTGTCCCCGTATATGATACCAGGATTTTAAAAAAAAGCAAAAATATTATTGACAGCCTGGTATTTTTGTAATACATTATAGTCAAGGAAGGTCAAAGTTAAAGTAAGGTCCGATGGCGCAAGTCCCACCCAAAATATATTAAGGGGTGAGTAGCAAAACTATAACCATATAAGCCACATTAAGAGTTGGATCTTCTATTCCGGTTTTAAGAAAATGTTAATGTTATGGTTATTTTTGCGTAAGGAAATGGTGTTATATTGCCTTCAATGGATCAATTACAAAGGGGATCAGGGTGTCCGGGCATGGTAAACACATACTGATCATTGGCGCGATGAATAATAAATACAATGAAATGTGGTTAAGGAGGTTTGAACAATGGGAAAAACAGTGGGAATAGATCTGGGGACCACCAACTCTGTGGTTGCTGTTATGGAAGGCGGAAAACCTACTGTGATAATCAATACCGAAGGGTCCAGGACTACTCCTTCGGTGGTTGCATTCAAGAAGGACGGGGAAAGGCTGGTGGGCCAGGTGGCCAGGCGCCAGTCGGTTTTAAACCCAGAAAATACTCTTTACTCGGTAAAGCGCTTTATTGGCCGCCGTTATCCTGAGGTGGTCGAGGAACGTGAGCTGGTGCCTTATAAAGTGGTGCCCGGGCCAAACGATGCTGTAAGGTTTGAAATTGACGGCAAAAAATACGCCCCGGAAGAGATTTCAGCAATGGTTTTGCGCAAGCTGGTGGACGATGCCTCAAAATACCTCGGCGAGAAAATCACCGATGCCGTAATTACCGTTCCTGCCTACTTTAATGACGCCCAGAGGCAGGCCACCAAGGACGCCGGTAAAATTGCCGGGCTGAACGTGCTCCGGATTATTAACGAACCCACAGCGGCTGCACTGGCCTACGGGCTGGACAAAAAGACCAACCAGACAATACTGGTGTTTGACCTTGGCGGGGGAACTTTCGATGTTTCAATACTTGAGGTGGGCGACGGGGTATTCGAGGTCAAGTCCACCAACGGGGATACACACCTTGGAGGAGACAATTTTGACAAGGCCATTGTGGACTGGATGGCCGAAGAATTTAAGAAGGACTATGGCATTGACCTGCGCAACGACAAACAGGCCCTGCAAAGGCTGACCGAAGCGGCGGAGAAGGCCAAGATGGAGCTTTCCACCACCATGGAGACCCAGATAAGCCTGCCGTTTATCACAGCCGACGCATCCGGTCCCAAGCACCTGGATATGAAGCTGACCAGGGCCAAGTTTAATGATCTGACCCACCATCTGGTTGAGCGCTGCCGAGGTCCGGTGCTTCAGGCGCTGTCGGATGCAAAGCTTACGGAAAAGGATATAGACGAGGTAATACTGGTAGGTGGATCAACCCGTATACCCGCGGTACAGGAACTGGTGCGCAGGCTGACCGGCGGAAAAGATCCACACCAGGGAGTCAACCCGGATGAAGTGGTGGCGGTGGGTGCGGCTATACAGGGAGGGGTGCTGGCCGGCGAGGTAAAAGATGTATTGCTTCTTGATGTCACCCCCCTCTCCCTTGGTCTGGAAACACTGGGCGGCGTGATGTCCAGGATAATTGAGCGCAATACCACCATTCCGGTGCGGCGCAGCCAGGTATTCACCACCGCCGACGACAACCAGCCGGCTGTGGACATACATGTACTTCAGGGTGAAAGGGAAATGGCCAGGGATAACCGCTCCCTGGGGCAGTTTAAACTGGATGGGATACCAATGGCTCCCAGAGGTGTGCCCCAGATAGAGGTGACTTTTGATATCGACGCCAACGGCATTCTTAAAGTAAGCGCCCAGGACAAGGCCACAGGCAAGGAGCAGACAATAACCATTACGGGGTCCACCTCCCTGGATAAGTCGGAGATAGACCGCATGGTGCGGGACGCCGAAGTAAACGCGGCCGAGGACAAGAAGCGGAAAGAAGAAGTGGAGGCCCGCAACGAGGCCGACTCCCTGGTATACCAGGTGGAAAGGCAGATAAAGGACTTCGGGGACGGGGTGCCTGTGCACGAAAAAGCCCGTATCGATCAGCTGCTAAATGACCTGAAATCAGCCTTAAAGGAGAATGCGCCAATAGACCGCATCCGTTCCCTTAAGAGCGATCTTCAGCAAGCGGCCTACTCCCTCTCCCAGGCGGCCTACCAGCAGCCCGGGGCTCAAGCCGGAGGATGTGCCGGCGGTAACTGCAGCGGTGACAGGAACTATGGCGGCCCGCCGCCGCATGGCGGGGGTCAGTACGGCGGACCCGGAAACCGTGGGGACGACGTGGTGGATGCGGAGTTCACTGAAAGGTAAAAGCTGTACTGGAGGCAGTTATGACCAATAGCGGATATGAGGCGGCGCAGGGTGAGATCAAAGCCCTGCGCCGGGCGCTGGAGGAGGAAAGAAACCGCCACTTAAGGACAATGGCGGATTTCGAAAACTACCGCAGGCGCATTGAAAGGGATGTCCGGTCTTTATCAGAGGAAGGTAAAAAAGAATTAATCAGGGATTTGCTGGTGGTTCTTGACAATATGGAGAGGGCCTTCGGGCAGTCCAAGGACCCCTATGTGCTTCACGGGCTGCAGATGATATACCGTCAGTTTGTGGAAGTGCTTGGACAGCATGGGCTGGAGCCGGTGGAGAGTGCTGGCAGGCCCTTCGACCCGGGGGAGCACGAAGGAATCGGATACGTGGAAGATACCGGATATGCGCCGGGCCACGTGGTTCAGGAATTGAGGCGGGGATACCGGTTTGGCGGGGAATTGTTGCGTCCGGCCACCGTGAGGGTGGCTGCAGGGCAGGTGAATAAACAATATGAGTGTTAAATTTCAGGATTATTATGAGACTCTGGGTGTAAGCCGCAATGCCACGGAAAAGGAAATAAAAGCCGCCTACCGGAAGCTTGCCCGAAAGTGGCACCCGGACCTCCATACAGACAAAGACAAGGCTTCAGCTGAAGAAAAGTTCAAGCAAATCAACGAGGCTTATGAGGTGCTCAGTGACCCTGAAAAACGGGCCAAGTACGACCGGCTGGGGTCCAACTGGAGGGCAGGAGACAATTTCCAGCCGCCTCCGGATATGGAAGGATTCCATTTTTATACCGGAGGAGGGACCGGTGGTTTCAGTGACTTTTTCGAGACGCTTTTCGGCGGGGCTGGCACCTTTGCCCGGGCTGGGCGGGCGGAAAGACGCGGGCCGGTTCAGAGCCGCGATGTGGAGAGTGACCTGGATCTGACCCTTGAGGAGGCATACCGGGGCGGTGAAAAATCAATTCAGCTTTCAACCCGGGAAATATGCCCACAATGCGGCGGAGACGGTTATGAATATGATAATTTCTGCAAACAATGCGGGGGCACCGGCGTAAGGAACAATGTAAAAAAACTTACGGTAAAAATACCCCCGGGGGTCCGGGATGGCAGCCGCATAAGGCTCAAAGGCCAGGGCGGCGAGGGCTTTGGCGGGGGAGCACGGGGGGATCTTTATCTAAAAGTGCGTTTGCTGCCGCACCCTGTATTCAGGGTAGAAGGGGCAGATCTGGAAACAGAGGTTGTGCTTCGTCCGGAACAGGCAGTCTTAGGCGACCAGGTAACAGTTCCCACCTTGGACGGTCCTGTTGAAATGAAGGTGCCGCCCGGCACCGGGGCCGGCAGGAGGCTTCGCCTGCGTGGAAAGGGTTTGCCAGCCAGGGAAGGGCGGGGGGATTTGTACGTCCGGGTCAAGATCGACATTCCAACTCACATCTCGGCCCGTGAAGAGGATCTTTACAGGCAGCTGGCCGAGTTAAAGAAAGGGGTGTGATGGCGGTGAGTAAGTTTTACATTCAGGTTTACCGGCACACCCTGTCAAATGCAGAAGAAGGCGGCTGGGTGGATGTGTCAAGCCTGGGCATACACCCGGATACGGCGCATTTATTTGCCGAACTGGGTATACTGGATGTCCGGATGGGATTTTTGCCGGCCGGGCAGGTGAACAGGCTTCAAAAACTTCTGAGGCTTCGCCGCAATCTCGGGGTCAACCTGCCCGGGGCGGCGATAATACTGGATCTTCTGGACCGCGTGGAACAGCTGCAGGAAGAAATTGAAAGGCTTAAAAGGAGGTGAATACCCAATTATGGATATTAACCGATATACACAAAAATCGAGGGATGCGCTGGCTTCAGCCCAGCAGGCGGCTGCCTCCAGGCACCACCAGGAGGTAACGGGAAAGCATCTGCTGTCGGCTCTCCTGACACAGGAAGGAGGTATTGTGCCCCGCATCCTTGACCATGCCGGTGTGAATGCCGGGGAACTCGCCGGCCGTGTTGAAAGCCTTCTTAACAGGATCCCCAGGGTTACCGGATATGAGGGCTCTCTGCATCTGGGGACAGGTTTGGCCAGGGTTCTGGCCCGGGCTGAAAAGGAAGCGCAGTTGATGAAGGACGACTATGTAAGCGTGGAGCATCTACTCATCGGCCTCCTGGAAGAAGGAGAGCCCGACACGAGGGAGGTTTTTCGGCAGTCGGGCCTGACCAAAGATTCCCTGCTAAGATCGCTGCGGGCGGTCCGGGGCAGCCAGAGGGTAACCGGGGAGAACCCCGAAGAAACGTACGAGGCCCTGGACCGCTACGGGAAGGATTTAACAAAGCTGGCCGCCGAGGGCAGGCTTGACCCGGTCATCGGGCGCGATAACGAAATCCGGAGGGTTATAGAAATACTGTCCAGGCGGACCAAAAACAACCCGGTGCTTATCGGAGAGCCGGGGGTGGGTAAAACCGCCATAGTGGAAGGGCTTGCCCGCCGGATCGTGGCCCGGGATGTTCCCGAGGGGCTAAAGGAAAAAAGGCTGATTGGCCTGGATATGGGATCTCTTTTGGCCGGCGCCAAGTACCGGGGAGAATTTGAGGAGCGCATGAAGGCCGTTTTAAAAGAGGTGCAGCAGTCCCAGGGAAAAATAATACTTTTTATTGATGAACTGCACACCGTGGTTGGCGCTGGGTCTGCCGAAGGGGCCGTTGACGCCGGCAATCTCTTAAAACCGATGCTTGCCCGGGGCGAACTGCGGACTGTGGGGGCCACAACCCTTGATGAATACCGCAAGCACGTGGAAAAGGACGCCGCGCTGGAAAGACGTTTTCAGCCGGTCATAGTCAACCCCCCTTCGGTGGAAGATACCGTTTCAATACTGAGGGGACTTAAGGAAAGATACGAGGTTCATCACGGGGTCCGCATACAGGACAGGGCCCTTGTGGCGGCTGCAACACTGTCAGACCGGTATATCTCGGACCGGTTCCTGCCGGACAAGGCCATCGACCTCATGGACGAGGCCGCAGCCAGGCTGCGCACAGAAATAGACAGCATGCCGGCTGAGCTTGACGACATAACACGGCGCATAATGCAGTTGGAGATTGAAGAAGCGGCGCTAAACAAAGAAAAGGATCAGGTTTCCCAGGAACGCCTTAAAAAGATAAGGGACCAGCTTGAAGAATTGCGCAGGGAATCGGATTCCATGAAGACCCGGTGGCACGTGGAAAAACAGGCCATTTCCAGGGTTCGCCAGTTAAAAAAGGAGATTGAAGAAACACGCCAGGAAATTGAAAGGGCTGAGCGGGACTATGACCTTAACCGCCTCGCGGAGCTGAGATATGGAAGGCTTAACGACCTGGAGCGCCGCCTCAGGTCGGAGGAGGAACTTCTTGCCGAAAAGCAGAAGCACAGAATGCTGCTTAAAGAAGAGGTGGATGAAGAGGATATCGCCCGGGTGGTCAGCCGATGGACCGGCATTCCGGTCAGTAAGCTGATGGAAGGGGAAAAGGAAAAGCTGATCCACCTCGACGATGAGCTGCACAAGCGGGTTATAGGGCAGGACGAGGCGGTACGGGCGGTGGCCGACGCCGTTTTGCGGGCAAGAGCGGGTATAAAGGACCCCAACCGCCCCATAGGCAGCTTTATTTTCCTGGGTCCCACAGGCGTTGGAAAAACTGAGCTGGCACGGGCCCTGGCCCAGTCTCTTTTTGACGACGAGAGGAATATTACCCGCCTGGACATGTCTGAATACATGGAAAAGCACACGGTTGCAAGACTTATAGGGGCGCCCCCCGGCTATGTGGGCTACGAGGAAGGAGGGCAGCTAACCGAGGCCGTCAGGCGCAAACCCTACTCGGTGGTGCTGCTGGACGAGATTGAGAAGGCCCACCCGGACGTGTTTAATGTACTGTTGCAGCTGCTGGATGACGGCCGGCTGACTGACGGGCAGGGGCGAACCGTTAATTTCCAGAATACCGTGGTAATAATGACCTCAAACCTGGGCAGTCATGAAATACTGGCTCAGCAGGGACGGGGCGGCAGCTATGACCAGATGAAAGAGAAAGTGATGGAAATTCTTCGCCGGCATTTTCGGCCCGAATTTCTCAACCGCGTTGACGAGATTGTCGTTTTCCATGCCCTTAACCAGCTGCACGTCAGAAAAATCGCAACCCTGCTGCTTGAAAAGCTTGGGTCCAGGATTCAATCCGGAACCGGCATAAAGATTGAATGGGATGAAAGCGCCCTGAACTACCTCGCCGGCAGGGGTTATGACCCGGCTTACGGGGCACGGCCTTTAAAGCGCCTGATACAGCAGCAGGCGGAAACTCCGTTAAGCCGAATGATTGTGAAAGGTGAAATAGCGCCCAAGGATGTGGTGGACATAAAGGGCGGTGACAATGGCCTTTTATTTAACAAAAAAACAGAGTGAATCCGCATGTTTAAATAGTTTCCCAAACACAAAACCCCGTTTTTTACGGGGTTTTGTGTTTACGTAGATATATCATTTCACCTTTTTCCGTTTGGGATTCCTGTTCCCGCCGGAGGTCACGGCTTTAAGCTCTTAGATAACCTTATCAGGCATAAAGGGTTTTGTTATAAATCCCCGGTAAGAACGTACGAACAGGCTGTCATCTGCCATGCCAGAAGAACCCTCATATCATTACCCCGGTTTCTTATTGCGCCAAGTATTATTGTAACTCAAGCAACTCTATTTTAGCATAAGTTTTCATTGGTGAAAATGAGCGGGGCTTTCCATGAGCTGGACTTTTTCGACAGCCCCGCTATAATGATGTTAAGTCCTAAATACTCAAGGGCGGTGGGAATTTGTGGTTATCGGGGTTTTAACACTGGAGCTGTTCATGGGTGAAGCCTCATCGTTAAAATGCAAAAGAAGAATATTAAAAAGCCTTATTGATAAAATGAAGTCACGCTTCAACGTGGCGGTGGCGGAGGTCGACAATCAGGATAAATGGCAATATTCCACAGTGGGGGTGACCTGTGTCAGCAATGACCAGACCCACGCCCACCAGATGCTTTCGGCCGTGGTCAAATTTGTTGAAGCCACCGGGACCGTGGAAATACTTGACATACAAACGGAATTGCTGTAATCCGGCCTTAGCTCACTGATTGTCCCCTGTTATTGCTCCTGATTGATTGCCCTGCCGGTCTTTTTCCCGAACTTAAAGTTTCCTCCCAATTCGGCAGTCAGCATGCCGGCCAGAATAAGTGCACACCCTGCCATCTGTCGCCCAGACAGAATTTCACCGGCCAGTATATAGGCACCTAATCCTGCGAAAACCGGTTCCATGGTGAAGATTATAGCGGTGTGGGTGGTGGAGGTGTACTTCTGCACCTTGTTTTGAATAAGGAAGGCCAGTGATGTCGCCGGTATGGCCGTTAAAAGGAGGGCCCACCATACCTCCCCGGTGAAGGTGTCAGGCATTTTTTCCAGGAAGATTCCCGCTATAAAACTGATTAACGAAACGGTACCGATCTGTATAATGGTTAACATAACAGGGTTGAGGTTTGAGGAGTACTTGCCCACCATGATAATATGCCCGGCGAAACATACGGCGCAAAAAAACACCAGCAGGTCGCCGTAGTTGAATGTCAGGGAATCACTAAGGGATAGAAGCGCGAGGCCGGTTACCGCGCATAGGGCGCCCACCGTAAGGTTTATAGAGGGCAGCCGCTTGTAGTAAAGGGTGAAATAAAGGGGAACCAGTATGACCGAAAGGCCGGTGATGAATCCGGCGTTGGCCGCGCCTGTGTATTTAAGCCCCACGGTTTGAAAAGCATAGCCCCCGAAAAGGAAGAGGCCTATTAAGACCCCGGCCTGTATTTCTTTAAATGTAACATTAACCAGCTGTTTAAAATAAACGGCGCAGAGAAAAAGGCATGCCGCGGCAAACCTGATGGCCAGGAAATAGTAGGGACCAATGTGGTCCAGGGCGTCCTTGACCACCACGAAGGTTACCCCCCATATCAATGTCACTGCCAGCAGGGAAAGGTCAGCCTTAAGGCGATTATACTTGTCCAGGCCCACCGCTATCCAGCTCCTTCCACGCAAATCTTAAGTATTTTCTCATGCCCCGAGCAGTTATGTCAAGTTTCCAGCTACAGGCAGGTGAAAAATTATAGTCCTTAAAATAAAATTAGCAGGAATTTTTGTCCTCGGGGCGAAAAATACTCTATCCAAAAATTCAAGGGGTGTAGTGCCCAATATTTTTCGTAGGGGGGTATTTTTTTTTGAAGAGAGCGCTTAAACTGTTACTGGTGGGGTTGATGGTGGCCGCTCTGGCTGTTGCCTCGGCGGGCTGCGGCGGCGAAACCAAAAAGGAGGAGCCCAAAAAGGCTGAGCCTGCGCCGGCCAAGAAAAAGGTTGTACTTGCCTCGGACACCGCTTATGCTCCTTTTGAGTCTCAGGATCCTCAAACCGGAAAATACGTAGGATTTGACATTGATCTGGTCAACGCTGTCGCTGAAGTGGCCAACCTGGAAATTGAAATCCGCAGCATGAATTTTGACGGCATAATCCCCGCCCTGGAAACAGCCAGCGTGGACGGCGCCATTTCTGCCATGACCATCACTGACAAGCGCAAGCAGGCAGTAAATTTCTCCGTGCCCTATTATCTGTCCGGTCAGAGCATCGCAGTACGGGCCGACAACAACTCCATCAAGGGATGGGACGACTTAAAGGGTAAGAAACTGGGCGTACAGATTTCCACCACCGGGGCTGATGAGGCCCGGAAGATACCCAATGCCAAGGTGACCGATTACAACACCATCAACGAGGCATTCCTGGCCCTCAAGAGCGGCGCCGTGGAGGCTGTGGTTAACGACTTCCCCGTTAGCGCCTATTTTGTCAAGCAGAACAAGGACAATGACGTTAAAATGGTTGGCGATTTAAGGACCAGTGAGCATTATGGGATCGCATTCCCCAAGAAGAACACCGAGCTTACGGAAACTTTCAACAAGGCCCTCAAGACATTGAAGGAAAAAGGCAAGTATGCCGAGATTTACAAGAAATGGTTCGGGACCGAGCCTCCGGCCTACCTGCCCGGGGAACCCCCCAAACAATAAATTTCAGGTTAACCAGATACTAAATGTGAATATGCGTAACACTTTTCGTGTTACGCATATTTAATGTTTTTGCATATATTTTTTGAGGTGATATTGTGGATGTTGTAATGCAGACCTTCCCGGTGCTTCTCATGGGCGCCCTGGCAACCCTGCAGATAACAGCTATATCAATTACGCTGGGTTGCATTATCGGTCTGGTGGTGGGCCTGTCCAGGCTTTCCAGTATCCGTCTCCTGAGCCTGGGGGCCACGGCTTACGTCGACTTCTTCCGGGGCACACCTCTTTTGGTTCAGATTATGATAGTATACTTTGGTCTTCCCCAATTGCTAAGGGATTCCCAGAGTTATCTGATGGCTACCTTTAACATGCCTCAGATTCTCAATCAATACACCCTTCCTGTGTTTCTAGCCGGGGTTATTGCCTGCAGCCTCAACGCCGGGGCTTATATAGCGGAAATATTCAGGGCCGGTATCCAGTCCATAGAAAGGGGACAGGTGGAGGCGGCCAGGTCGTTAGGGATGACGGCCGGCCAGGCCATGAGGTATGTTGTGCTTCCACAGGCTGTAAAAAGGGTTATACCTCCTTTGGGGAACGAGTTTATAGCCCTGCTCAAGGATACGTCCCTTCTTTCGATAATAGGTTTTGCTGAGCTGACCCGGCGCGGCCAGCTGATTGTGGGGCAGACCTATGTTGCCTTTCCGGTGTGGCTTACGGTGGCCTTTATTTACCTTGCCATGACTTTCGGCATCAGCCGGCTGGTTGATTATTCCGAAAGGAGGCTGAAGACCGGTGATTAGAGTTGAGGGGCTTCACAAATCTTTCGGAAAACTCAAGGTTTTAAGCGGTATAGACTGCCGGGTGGCGCCGCAGGAAGTGGTGGTTGTTATAGGCCCTTCAGGGTCGGGAAAGAGTACCTTTTTAAGGTGCATCAACATGCTTGAACAGCCCACCGCAGGTCAGATCTATATAGACGGTATTTCTCTTCTAGACCCAAAGACAAATATCAATTCCGTCCGTGCAGAAGTGGGCATGGTGTTTCAGAGGTTCAACCTGTTTCCCCACAAGACCGCGCTGGAGAATATAACTCTGGCTCCCATGAAGGTGCGCAACCTCCCTCGCCAGGAGGCGGAGTCAATCGCCCACGACCTTCTCAAAAAGGTTGGGCTCAGCGATAAGGCCAATGTATACCCCGACCAGCTTTCAGGCGGCCAGCAGCAGAGGGTGGCCATAGCCAGAGCTTTGGCCATGCGTCCCAAGGTCATGCTCTTTGATGAGCCTACCTCCGCCCTGGACCCAGAGATGGTGGGAGAGGTTTTGGCTGTTATGAAGGACCTGGCCCGGGAAGGTATGACCATGGTGGTTGTCACCCATGAAATGGGCTTCGCCAGGGAAGTTGGTGACAGGGTAATATTTATGGATGAGGGACTGATGGTTGAGGAAGGCACACCCGAGCAAATATTCCTGGAACCCAAAAATGTGCGGCTGAAATCCTTCCTCAGTAAAATTTTATAGAGTAGATTTTAGTTAAAATTTGCGTATGCAGGCCGGGTCAATCTTACCATCACCCTATCGGGCAGGTTTGTTCTGGCCTCTCTCTTTCTGAACAGAATTTTTTAGCTCCCTGTGAAGGTAAAGTGGAGAGTAGTGGCGAAAAAACGTAAAAAAGGATTCACAAGAAATAAAAAAATGGAGGAATCCCAATTGTCTGGAGCTATTGAGTACCTAAGCCCCATTTTTATCGATGCCCATAATCTGCCCGATGCGTGGTTTCAGCTTCAGAAAAAACTGTGGGAGATCGACGCTTACGAATACCCGGTGGAATGGGGAAGCTATCCCGGCCAGTTGAGAAGAGAATTTGACTTTGTTGTTTGCAGGATTAAACATCCTGGGTTGAGGCCTTTGTTTGATCCCATGGAGGGAATGAACATACCGCCCCCCACCACAATGGACAAAATTGAAGATTACTTTGCGACATACATTCTTGGGCCCGGTAAAGAGGACAACCAGAAATATACCTATGGAGAACGGATTTGCATCCAGGTTGAGCACCTTGTAGACAGTTTTAAAAATCACGGCTTCGGGCACGTAAAATCCTGCATTGAGATAGCGCGCCCCGAGGACCTGGTGGATGGAAAATCCCAGCCTTGCCTGAGGCTCATCGACACCAAGATTAGAAAAGACAGGATAGCCAACGTGTACAGGCTTCATTTCATGGTTTACTTCAGGGTTTGGGACCTCTGGGGGGGGTTTCCCGAGAACCTTGGAGGGTTACAGTTATTCAAGGAATGGCTTGTGGAACAGATAGGTCCCAACCCCAGGGACGGCCTGCCCCTTGTGGACGGCGAAATGATTGTGATGTCGAAGAGTCTTAATGTCAGGGAGCACATCTTTGAGTTTTCCAAGGCCAGGGTATACAACAGCAAGTGATGCAATATGAAGCGAAAGCGGCGGTAACCGCCGCTTTACTTTTTAGCTTATTGAACATGATTTGCCGATGTTGTAAAAGCTTTTTTCGCCCAGGGCTATCATTTTGGAGGACGGCATACGGCAGGGCAATGAAATGGTAAAGGATGTCCCCTTGCCGGGCTGGCTTTCAATATCGATCCTGCCGCCGTGTTCTTTAACAATTTGATAGCAAATGCACAGCCCCAGGCCGGTACCGTTGTCCTTGGTGGTGAAAAAAGGCGTCCCGGCCTTTAACAATTCCTCGGTAAACATCCCTTTCCCATTATCGGAGATTGTAATAAGTATTTCACCCCTTTTTTCCATGAAAGAAGTGCCGATGGTCAGACATGGGTTTTCCGACTCAGCCATGGCATCAACAGCGTTACTGACAATGCTGTTAAGAACCTGCCTGACTTGAGCCTCATCCGCCATAATCACCTTTTCGCCGGATGCAAAAACGTATTTTCCCGTTATTCCCTTTTCTTTGAACTGGCTTTCCAGGTCCGGAGTCATTGACTTGATCAATTGATTTACGGACAGCTCTTGGAGTACAGGAATTCTTGGCTTTGCGAATGTAAGAAAATCGCTTACCACCTTACCCACAGAATTGGCATTTTTTTCGATTATATGGGCATACTCCTTTATCTGCTTGTCCTTTTCCCTGGCCATTATTATCTGGCTGAACCCCTTTATTGAGGTCAGGGGGTTCCTTATCTCATGCACAACTCCTGCGGCCATTTCACCCAGCATCATCAGTTTTTCCTGCTGCTGAATCTTTCGCTGCTCCCACTTAAGATCGGTTATGTCCGATCCTACACTGATCCTTCCTATTATCTCCCCGTCAAGGTTCCGTATAACGTCGGTATGCAGGATGAATTCCTTACGGTCTCCCCTTGGGGTGACAAGAGAGATTTCATGCTGGTAATCTTTTTTGCTGCTCCCGGGCCAATCCTTAATATGCTTTTTGCTTTTAAGCTGTAGAAGGTTATTTAGTTCTTTGATTTCCATGCCTATAATGTGGCCGGCATCCATTCCCAACACAGTTTCAAAGGCTTTGTTGCACATTATTAGCTTGCTTCTGCCGTCAAAAAGTGCCACGGTATTGCTTACAGAATTTAAAATGGTTTGCGTCTGGAGTTTAAGACTCTCCAGTTCCTGCTCTTTTTTCGCCTCGGTAAATAAATACATGCAGCCTCCATTCCTGAGTTTTTGGAAGGCAACGCTCAACTTGATATCAATGCCGTTGCTGTTTCTGATGGTAATTATTCTATTTACCAGTGAGGTGCTTTTTTCCGATACCTGCCCTCCAAAGGAGTCCTCCTTCATAAACTTACGGTCGATTTGAAAGACCGTCAAACCCAGTATGTCTTCCTTCTTACACCCGAATATTTCCTCAGCCATTTTATTGGCGAAGGTCAGCCTCATCCTTTCGTCAAAGGTGGTTAAACCGATGGGCAGACCGTTAAGCAGGTCATTCATGTACCTGCCTGCCTCTTCCAGCTTTATATGGGGGTAAGTCACCGAGCTTATGAATATGCCCCTGAAAAGGTAGTAGTAATAAGCAGTCTTGAGTATGTGCCCGAAGGCATAACTAAAAGAAGTAATTGATGTAAACATGATAAAGCAGAGTTCTGCCGGAACAGCAATAAGAAGGGCCATATAAACATACCTGTACGTCAAGGTGCTGCTGTCGTTGATTTTGTTTTTCATGTGGTAAAGGCATATCAAAAAAACAGCGATTATCAAGAGTTCTATAATGAGACTTTCAGTTGTCAGATTTCCCTCCCCGGTCCTTAAAACGGGGAGCACTCCCTGTGAGTTTAAAACAAGCATAGACACACCCAATGACACCGACAGCGAAATGGCTGCGCCGGCCCATTTTCCGGTTCCACGGCGGACCAGGTCAAATGTGATTATTATAAATAAGGCCGCTTCGGTGATCTTGCCCAGATGCCAGTACCAGAAAGCAAGATCGTAAAATCCCTCAGGGTAAAAATTAAACCATGGGAAGTGATAAATATGAAACACATTATAAATGGCCACTGCCAGAAAACCGAATCCTATCACCTTGTTGGCCAAAGAGTTTTTGTCATAAGTATGCCATACGATAATAAAAACTGAAGACGCTATAAACAGACATATAAGCTCAATAATTGAGTGGCACACGTTTGTATAAATGACCCACGGGCCGGACAGGAGGCCGGCCAAAGACAGGCTTGCCAGCAGGACTGCAAAATACTGAAAAAACAGGTTCTCAGGTTGTGTTTTGGGGGTCTGAATCTGAATCGAACTTAAGGGCATATTCTATCAAAAACTCCTTTAAGGTTTTAATGGCGGCTAGATAATGATAGCACATTTAAAATTGTTAGTCCTGAATAGTCTGTCGTAATATGTTGAGAGGTCAAAAAAATGGCAGAACCCGCGTCATCCGGGGCGATCGGTGTTTTATTGAGGCGATTTGGATCTGAAAACGGGACGAATGGGCGGTGTTGGAGGCAGAGGTGTGAAAATGTAGCGGCTGCATGAAGAAACAGACCGCCACAGTGGAAACTTCCACCGTGGCGGCTGCACTTGCAAGAGTATGTGCAGAACTATAAAGCCTGTTGGTAAGGGTTAAAAATAATATCCGGACATTCAGCCCACCGGCATTTCAAGCCGGTGTTTTTTTCTCCTGTATGAGATCAGGTTTATTGTCCTGGCCAGCAGATTGGCGCCCTGCCAGATTCTGTTCATGCTGCATGAACCCAGTACCAGAAAGTTGGCGAAACCGGACGGGGCCACGTTAAAAACAACGGATGCTTCCCCAACGGGAGGCAGTTCCCTGTTAAAAGCCGCTCCAGGTTTAATTGCTCCCCTGATAAAACTCAGGTTTCCCACTTCCTTGTAGTGTCCCATCATAGCGTCCACAGCCACTATAAAGCTGTCTTCCGGCGCCAGCAGGAGTTTTTCTTCCAGGTTTCCGGCATGAACTGTATCATCAAGGGAGCCGATTACGTTTTTAAATCCGATATTTTTTAAAAGCGTACCGGTAAGGGGGCCAAAACAGTCCCCTGTACTTAGATCTGATCCTATGCAAAAGTATGTGATCTCGGTACCGGGTTCCGGCAGTATTCTTTCCAGAGCGGCAAGAGCCTTTACCAGGGCCAATTTATCGGAATAGTGTATGGATTGGGCTGGCATAACTGACAAAATATAACACCTCGTAAATATTATAAAACAACCATATATTAACATCTACAACAAATAATGTCATAAAGAAACTATTACTGTAGATTTAGCCTTCAGCCCATTTAAAATTAAAAACCTCCGGTTTTTCCGGAGGTTTTAGGTAAAGGATCTATTTATACCCTGGACAGTCCAACCAGCAGTATTATCCTGCGGCATATATCCATTTTCTATCAAGCCATATCATAACGGAGGAATGAACTTTAAAGTCGGGATCAAGGGAATTCTCCTTCCTGTTGTATAAATTCGTTATAGTACCGTTATATGAAATTATAAGCAAATCCATTTCAACCCTTTTCCTTACCATAAATTGGAATTATTTTACCGGACACCTCTCCTTCGAGAACAACTTCCCCCTTTTCGTTTGTACATACCATTTGAAGGGTTAATTTGTTTTTGACAGGGTCCTTTTCTGTAACCGTGACACATGCTCTTATAGTTTCTCCTATATATACCGGAGCCCGGAAACGAAAGGACATCCTGGATGCCGGGTATGGTTCGGGAAGTAAAGTTCCCCCGGCATGAGTGATCATGCTTCCGGTAAGTAGTCCAGGCACAACCCTGCCCTTGAAGCCGCAGGATGATGCAGTCCCGGGATCCATGTGAATGGGGTTGAAATCACCCGTTATTCCGGTAAAGTTTGCTACGTCCCCTTCGGAAAACGAACGGTAAAATGTAACTGAATCTCCTACCTTCATATCTCTCCACGAACGAAAAAATCGCATCTTTCGAACCTCCCGGTATTACAAGTAGAAAGTATATTAAATTAATTTTAATCGCTTTATTTGCCCTTGGAAAGAAATTGGCAAAAAAAAACGCAGTTCCGGTTGATCAGATAAACAGCCTGGCCCTGACGTGTCGCAAGAAAGAAATATCTGTCAGCGGTTTGCTGGATATGGCCCTGTGCCGGGCAAACACCGAAGAGTTGGTAAAATTTGATGAAAAGGACCGGAGTCTCAAATTAAAAGGAGGTTGGATGGCCTCCATCCGGGGCACACAAGATATTAAAGCCGCCTGAGGGCGGCTTTGGGTTGAACTTAACTCCTATCCTTATCCTGGAATTATTTTGATTCGGGGCTCAATAAAATGTAAGGGATAAGTATTAGTCAATAGTGTAAACTTTTTTGGAATTTAAAAACCTTGAAAATGGTGGCAGATGTTCTAATCACGGATTTCCGGGGCAGGGTTGGGTGAGACATAATCTT
>JBMOPB010000075.1:2207-8156 GCA_049325055.1 Bacillota bacterium | reverse complement strand
TCAATAAAATGTAAGGGATAAGTATTAGTCAATAGTGTAAACTTTTTTGGAATTTAAAAACCTTGAAAATGGTGGCAGATGTTCTAATCACGGATTTCCGGGGCAGGGTTGGGTGAGACATAATCTTCTTGGATAAGCTATGAATGGAGGTGATTGTATTGATAAAATATACAATAAGAGGGCCGGGAGATGCTTGCGAAGAAGTTAATGCAGCCAACCTTGATGACGCTTTATCAAAAGCCAGGGCCAGGTACCCTGACAAACAAATAGCCGCTGACGCTGCTGAAGTAATTTACGTTTGCGAAAAAGCTGAAGTTCCTGAGGCTTGCCAGTCCCGGCTAAGTCACGATCAAGGCCCCGGCATGTGACGCCGGGGCCTTTCAGGATCTAAAACGGTTTTTAAAAAGTTATTATTCTATAACCTTCTTTTAACAGCTTTGTTAGTGGCTGTCCCATGTATTTTACCTCAATTCCCAGTTCTTCCAGCTTTTCAGATACCCCGTAGCTGTCGGTGCAGGCCTTGCATGCAAGCAATTCCACACCTGCTCTATTTTTTTCTCCTCCGTGGGGATATAAGGAGAACTTGAGATTGAATCCTGGTAGGCATATAATAGCATAAAACAAATCCCCGGAGGAACATGGATGAAAACCCTTTTTCTTTTTTCACTTATTTCCCTCTTGACGGGTAATCCCTTCATAGCCCTGGTAATCCTGATTCTGATATATGTTTTTATCGATCGCACCTTTATTGGTATTTTGCCGGACTTCATGGCTTCGTGGCGTAGATGGGCAAGAACGGGTGAACTGGAAAGGATCGTCAAGGCCAATCCGCATAATGGTGACGCACTTCTTGAGCTTGGAACAATCTATTTTAATAAGAAGCAGTACCGGCGGGCCATTGATGTTCTGGAGCAATCATATGAAAAGATGAAAGACTGGCCGGATGTACATTTTTATTTGGGTGCTGCCAAATATGAGGTGGGTGAAACCAATCAAGGTCTGGCTGAGATAAAGGAGGCCATTGACCTAAACCCAAGGATTTCTCATGGTTTTCCTTATATATATCTAATCAGGGCCTGTTTAGAAAAAAAGAATTCTTGCTGTCGGGATATTGACGACTTTGAAAACAGGCTTCTAAGATTTGGGTCCGTGCATGCATTCTTCCAGGCCGGTAAACTATTTTATAAATACGGGGAAAAATCAAGATCGCAAAAATTCTTTCGCGAAGTTTTGGATAATTACAGGTTTTCTTCTCCTACCTTCCGGCGTACTTATCGCAGAATAGCAATTCAGACTAGATTTTATCTAAAGACCATGAAATAAATCGCTTTTTTGAGAAAGCCCTGCCATATGGCAGGGCACTTTGTATTTACTGTAAGAATGGGGAAGTAGTCCACCAGGTTCTGCTTTAAAAGTATCGTCACTTATCCTCTTTTAATTTTTTAAGATACTTGTACAGGGTAGTGAGTGATCCCGTGTATCCTCTAGAGATCAATTCATTATATATCTTGATACCGATCTTTTTTTGTTCAAAATACATGTACTGAATCTTTTCCTTATACGGGTCAAGCTTCTTTTCTTTTTGTTTTTTTCGTACGTATTTAGGCGGCTCTTTACTGGCTAATACCCGGCGCACTGTGTTTCTGGAGACTCCTAACATCAAGGCAATGGTTTTTTTCCCATAACCTCTTTTATACAAGTCTCTTATGGTTGTCCATTCTTCAGTACTAAGCATTTCACCTTAAATTTTTTATTAAGTATAATATAAACTTATAAAAAAGGGAGGGGTCAATTTTTGTTGCATATTGACATAATACATGTTAAGATACCCATAGAATTACAAAAAAATTGTAGAAAAAACAGGGCACACTCAGGGAAACTTGGGGTCGCAAAGCCATGGGTCTAAGCCATCATTTTTTGGTAAGATCGCCAGGTTGCATCATAAGAATTGTGAATGACGTATGAGGTAGCCTTGTGTTGCCTCATTTATTTTTAGGATAAGTGGCTATTTAGGCATTAACTATAAAAATAATAAAGCAGGGAACTAATATGGGAGTTAAAATAACAGACGAAGGTAAAACAAAAGAGGAACTTATAAAAGAATTAGTTGAACTGCGTCGACAAAATGCTTCAGCAAAAGAACGTACAAAAAAACTAATAATGATGAATAAACGGCTTGAACGGGAAATTATTGAGCTTAAACGGTCAGGGCAAACACTGCGGGAAAGCGAAGAACGTTATCGCAGGCTTGCTGAAAATACGTTTGATATCATTTGCGAGGTTAGTAATGATGGTCGATATTTATATCTTAGTCCTAACTATCGAGATGTGTTAGGTTATGATCCCAGCGAACTTCTGGGCAGGAGCATATTTGAGTTTATACACTCGGACGACATTCCTGTTGCAATGTCAGAAATTAAAAAAGCAATTGAAGATTTCGGTTCCGGCAGGGCTACATATAGATTTCTAAACAGAAAAGGAGAATGGAGCTGGTTTGAGAGCATAGGAAAACCTTATGAGATAGCGACAGGCGAGATTAGGGGGGTTATTATTTCTCGTGATATCACTGAGCGTAAGCATGCGGAGGATGCGCTGAGGTCAAGCGAGATCAAATACAAAAAATTAGCTAACTTATTACCGGTAACTATTTTGGAAATGGATGAAAGGGGATTTCTTACATTTGCCAACCTTAATGCATTTAAAACCTTTGGTGCTACGAAAGGTGACTTTGAAAGGGGTATTTGTTTACTTGATTTCATTATCCCTGAGGATCGAGACAGGGCTAAGGAGAATATTAATAGAGTTTTGAACGGGGAGTATTTGGACGGTATAGAATACACGGCACAGAGAAAAAATGGTAGTACATTTCCCATTATTTTATATTCCAGTGCAATTGTTCATGAAAACAAACCTGTGGGTCTACGAGGAGTTATTATTGACATTACTGAGCGTAAACAAGCAAAGTTGGAGCTTGAAAAAAGTTATGAGAGTCTACAGCACATTCTGAAGGAAACAGTAAATGCCTTGGCGATGGTAGCAGGAAAGAGAGATCCATACACGGCAGGCCACCAGCAGCGCGTAGCCGAGCTGGCCTGCGCCATCGCCAGGGAAATGGGTCTTCCTGAAGAGCAAATTGAGGGAATCTATGTAGCGGGTATTCTTCATGATATCGGTAAGATATATATACCTACAGATATCCTCAACAAACCCGGTCGGCTAAGCGATATAGAAATGTCTCTAACCAAGACTCATCCCCAGGTTGGGTATGAAATCGTAAAAACTATACCATTTAAATGGCCGGTTGACCTGGCTGTGCTCCAACACCACGAAAGAATTGATGGTTCGGGCTATCCTTCGGGTTTAACAGGTGAAAATATTCTTATAGAAGCAAAAATCCTTGCCGTAGCGGATGTTGTTGAGGCTATAGCTTCCCACCGCCCCTATCGACCGGCTCTTGGTATAGAAAAGGCTTTAGACGAAATCAAACAAAATAGGGATATTCTCTACGATCCCAATGTTGTTGATGCTTGTTTAAAGTTGTTTTCCGAGGGAGGAATAAAAATATTTGATAATAATAAGCAAGTGGGTTTTTTATCAGCGCAAAGATCCATGCCTGGAGACAATCGTGTTGAGAATTTTACCCGTTTGAAGATTTCTCCATGATGAAAATGGGGAAGTGAATAAAAATGATTTTAGAAAAAGAACTAATTAGGCTATTGGAAAATATTCTACCAGTTGAAGATAGCGTGGTTGATTTACCGGAAGATACCAGTGATTTTTCAAAAGAAATAAATGATCCTAATAGCGGCGTGGCCTGGGTCAAGGAAGGAATAGTTTTTGTGCGTGACCCGGAAGGCGAAGGTAGTCTAGCCACCATTACCCCCGGACAGGGAGTCGATCTTTATGTAAATAGTGTTTTGCAGAAAGACCGGGTGCAGGTGTCGTCTGCTGACCGGATCGAAGTGAAACTGGCAAAAAAGGAGTTTCCCGGTAAGTTCAAACTCGAATTGACAAAAGATAAAATGGAAGCCTATTTAATCGTTGAGCCAACTAGAATGTTAACTCATAAACTTGTTTGCCAGAAACCACAGCAACACTTGGTTTTAAAAACAGTTGTCCGGGAAAAGCTGGTAAGCCCGCTTAACCTTGAACAGTTTAAGGAATTGCTGTCTGAAGCAAATGTGGTAACAGGGGCGGATTTTGGCGAGGCTGTACGGTTGATATATAACCCCGAGCAGGCAAGAGTATTAGTAGCCAGGGGAATACCACCGGGGCCACCGGTTGATGAGAAAGTAGAAATTCAGTACCCACAGAATTTTAAGTTTACTCCGGTGATAAAAGAAGATGGTACGGTTGACTACTATAACTTAAAAAACATATGCTGCGTTGAGGAAGGCGCTTTGTTGGCTCAAAAACACTCGGGTATTCCGGGTACACCGGGACAGAACGTATGCGGCGAGGTGGTTCTGCCTCCACCGCCCCGTAAAGTTGTGCTTCGTGCCGGTAAAGGGGCTGTCTTGTCCGAAGACGGCAATAAAATATTTGCAAAAAGAAGCGGCCGTCCCATTAATAGAAAGGCGGGGCAGGTTCACCTCATAAGTGTGGAGGATGTCTTGATACACGAAGGAGACGTGGATCTCAGGACAGGTAACCTGCGTTTTAAAGGCAGCCTGCTTATGGTGTACGGTAATGTGCATAATTCCATGGCAGTCCAGGCTACCGGCCTAATCCTCATTAATGGCATAGTATCCGGAGCCAGGGTCAATGCTTACGACAATATATGCATTGGTGGCAACACCATAAACAGCACGGTCAATGCCGGCGTTGACGAAGGACTTCTGCAAAATCTACTGTTTCATATTGATATTATAGAAAAGGGTTTTAAAAAGATCGTAGAGATAATTAGATTCCTGACTGCGCATGAAAGGGTAAAGACCGCCGGGGTAAACTACGGATATCTTCTAAAACTGGTTATTGAGAAAAAACTAAAAGAAATACCGAAAACCATGCCCGAACTAAATAAACTGATTAAATCCTCATTTGTAGACCTACCCGACGAAATAGAAAAAGTCATGCTTTCAGCCAACAGGGTACTGACCAACCCGTACCGGTTCGCCAGTGAAGAAGAACTGTTTAAGCTTCTACAGGGTATTGAATTTATGAGGGATTACTTTATAGGCAGGAGTATGCTTAAAGGTAATTTAGATATTGCCGGGGCGGTTAACTGCCAGCTTTTTGCAACGGGAGATGTGACTATTCACAGCCAGGGCTGCTTTAACACAACCATACAGGCCGGTGGTAGTGTTAAAATCAACGGTGTGTTCCGGGGCGGAGAAATCCGGGCGGGCGGCAACGTCTTAATTGTCGAAGCCGGAACGGAAAGGGGAGTAAAGACAGTTATCGAGGCCGGTAAAAAGAGCGTGGTGCGAATATATCAGTGTAACGAGGGGATAACCATCAAGATCGGTACGAAGGTGGGTCAAATTATGAATAAGGCCAAAAGCCTTGTTGTTGCACTAGATAAGAACGGCGAACTACAGATCACTGATATAAATTCCAGGACCGCGTCAAAGTAAAAAAATACTGATAGCCGGGTTCGTGGACACGTGATGGTTTGCTTTCTGGCCCTGGTTTTGGAAACAGCATGCCATGAAAATTACCCTCGAAGGTCAGGACTACCTGACACGCAATGAACTTCAGGGTGAGGCATATTCAGCCTTCAAGGTATTGAAAATGAGGCCCCCTTTACATATGAAGTCTATTGATGTGTAAGGGTCAACATTCCATCAAATGGTAAAATGTTGGCCAATGTCTTTTTGTTTCCTTAAAAGTTCAATATTTTAGCGGCTTCCCAGATCTGGGTTTGTTTTTCACCCAACCCGGCATAATGACGGTTTATGACATATTATTTGCTTGTCAAATTGCCAACGGAACCGTCCCCATGACACG
>JBMOPB010000075.1:0-2107 GCA_049325055.1 Bacillota bacterium | reverse complement strand
CCTTAAAAGTTCAATATTTTAGCGGCTTCCCAGATCTGGGTTTGTTTTTCACCCAACCCGGCATAATGACGGTTTATGACATATTATTTGCTTGTCAAATTGCCAACGGAACCGTCCCCATGACACGTTTGCTTGTCAAATTGCCAACGGAACCGTCCCCATGACACGACAGATCAAAACAGAAAGGCCCTCCGAGGATCGGAGGGCCTTGATTTATCTATGGTGCGGGCGAGAGGACTTGAACCTCCACGGGTTGCCCCACTGGATCCTAAGTCCAGCGCGTCTGCCGTTCCGCCACGCCCGCTTATAAATTTTGTCTGGCCCGTCTTAGCCTGATCTTGCGTAAAAAATATTTTAACATTTTAGTTGAAAAAAATCAATTGCCAAGGCAAAGAAATTACTGGTAGCGGGTGAATTGCAAGTATCCCAGCTGGACGAATATATAATTTACTGCAAACGCAAGGAAAATCCCTATGACTGTATTATTATTCTCATACCACAGCTCTTGTTTATGCAGCATTATCAAATAAAAATCAGACTCTAAGATATCCTCCGGTCAAAACAAAAAGGGTTAAGTCGCCTCAACCCTCTTAAGCCTTGATTTAATTTTTTTAAATATCACTGACTGATTAAGAAAAATGCCCGGTGTAAACCGGACATTTTTCCTGGTGAGCCATGCTGGACTCGAACCAGCGACACCCTGATTAAAAGTCAGGTGCTCTACCAACTGAGCTAATGGCTCAATTTATGGATGTTTTGCTAAAAAAATTTTGGCTGGGGCGGCTGGATTCGAACCAACGAAATGCCGATTCCAAAGACCGGTGCCTTACCGCTTGGCTACGCCCCAGTGATGATTTTATGGGGTGGATGATGGGATTTGAACCCACGACCCCCAGAGCCACAATCTGGTACTCTAACCATCTGAGCTACATCCACCATATTCGGTTAGAATCTTGCTGACAGCTCGTTCCCTTGCCCTGTCAGCAAAAACTATTCTAACAAAGGGGGATGTAAAAGTCAAGCCCCATTTCAGTGGTAAGTTGTGCCAGTAGTTCACGAAAAATATTAACTCAAAAATAATATCCCAGTTACAGGTTGTTGTCAAGTTATATGGTCCGCCGGCAAGTTGAAAAATCCGGTGCATTTTATATGGGCACAGTTTATTACTTACTATTCCCCGCCCCGGCCTTTCTGGGAGTATTTAATTATTCTTTGAAGGCGAATATCCTCACTTTTTTTTACCTGGAGCAAAACCGGCCTGCAAAGCTCGATTAGACGGGAGCTTATTCTATAGTCCAGGTAATCTTCCGTTTCATGATACTCCAGGTTGGAAGTGATTACTGTAGGAAGGTTGTTGTTCAACCTGTAGTTTAATATGGTATAAATCTTGCCTTTGGTCCATTCCGAATAGTTGTGGGCCCCCAAGTCATCCATTACCAGGACCTGAACTTCACGGGCCTTGTCCAGTATTTCCTTTTCATTGTAGTCGCTGCCCTGTTCCCAAGAATGCTTTATCTCATCCAGATAGTCCGGCACAACCACAAAAAGAACCTCTACACCTCCTGTTATCAGTTCATTGGCAATGCTGCAGGCCAGGTGAGTCTTCCCTGAACCCACCTGGCCGAAGATATAGAGGCCCCTGGGGTTCTTTCCGTCCAGGCAGTCCCTGATAAAAGATTTGCAGGCTTCCATCGCCCGGGCTGCAATCTCGTAATGCGTTCTGTCACTGTAACGGTCTTTGTGGGACCTGGAGTAATATTCCAGCGAGAAATTGTTAAAGCTCTTTTCTCTAAGACTTCCGGTCATGTGGGATGAGTTTAGCAGATTTTTTATTCTTGCTGTTTTGGCGCAGGGACATACCAAGGCTGTACCGCCGTCTATTATAACAATCCCCCGGCCGCCACACTCCGGGCAGGTCTGGCTGTGCATGTTCATCCCCCCCTGGAACAATCTAATATTTATTTTTCTACATAGTTAACTTGTTTTCCTTCGCGTCTGCCCGCTCCCGGCCACTTTTCCGCATTTGTTCCTTTTGCCCTATATAATAATTCTCCCATCGGTATTTACATCGTCCAGGACAGAAGGTTCCAGTTTATAAACCCACAGT
>JBMOPB010000074.1:0-51230 GCA_049325055.1 Bacillota bacterium | reverse complement strand
GCCTCAACCTTACGCATTATATCAGCGATCTCGCTTTTTTCCCACAAGGTGTTCAAAATGGACAAACTCCTCTTACCAGAATATATTATAGGGAACCAACAGGTCCACCAGCGTAAACAAAAATGTGGCCCCGCTTAAGCCCGCGTTCAGGTTGAAAAAAGCCATCCCGGACTTGGAAAGATCCCCGGGACTGACCAGGCGGTGCTGGTAAAAAAGCAGGGCGGCCACCGTAAACATCCCGGCGTAGTAAAAAATCCCCAGTTGAAGCACCAGGGCCACCGCTGTGAACAGCGCAAGGGCCAGGATGTGAAAAATCACCGACACCTGCAGTCCCCTTCTTATTCCAAAGCGTGCCGGTATTGAGTAAATTCCTTCGGCCCGGTCAAAATCATAGTCATCGCAGGCGTATATTATATCAAAACCGGCCACCCAGAAAGTCACCCCGGCCGCCAGCAGAAGCGGAGCAAGGTCCACGCTGTTGGCGATGGCGATCCACGCTCCAAGGGGAGCCAGTCCCAGGGCCGCCCCAAGAATCAGGTGGCAGGCCCAGGTGAAGCGCTTGGTGTACGGGTAGAGAAAAAGCACCCCCACCGCCACCGGAAAAAGTTTGAAGGCCAGGGAGCTCAGGTTGTAGGCCGACACTAAAAGCAGCGCAAAGGAAATCAGAGCGTAAATCCACACCTCGGCCGCTGAAAGCAGTCCCTTGGGCAGTGCCCGGTTTGCCGTGCGGGGGTTTTTGGCGTCTATATGCCGGTCAATTATCCTGTTGAGCGACATGGCGGCGGTCCTGGCCCCCGCCATGGCCAGCGTGATCCATATCAGGTCATGCCCGGCAGGTATTTTTTTGTTCACCAGCAGCGCCCCGGTATAAGCAAAGGGAAGGGCGAAAAGAGTATGCTCTATTTTTATCATCTCGAAGAAAATCTTCAGCTTGTCAAATGCCATAGGAACCCCACTTCCTGTCCACCAGCTGCCTGATTTCGGGGCTCATCACTATATCTCCGGGCCATTCCCTGTGGTGCCCCTCGCCGGGTCCCTTCCTGGTGGCGTCAATACCCATTTTGCTTCCATAGCGGGGCATGGGGGAAGAATGGTCCAGGTCGTCCAGGGGTCCCTCCACTATCATTACGTCCCTCCTGGCGTCGATATTGTTGAATACCCTCCAGGCCACCTCCGAAAGGTTTTGTACGTCCACATCGTGGTCCACCACCACTATAAGCTTGGCCAGCATCATCAGTCCCATGCCCCAGAGAGCGCTCATCACCTTCCTGGCATGCCCCGGATACCTCTTTCTTATGGAAACCAGCACGCAGTTGTGGAAGACTCCCTCAAAGGGCATGTTCATGTCCACCAATTCGGGCAGCACCATCCGCATCATGGGCAGGAAAATTCGCTCGGTGGCTTTCCCCAGGTAGGCGTCCTCCATGGGTGGCCTTCCCACGATGGTGGCCGGATATACCGGGGCTTTCCTCATGGTGATGCAGGTCAGGTGGAAAACAGGATAATGGTCGGCCAGCGAATAATAGCCGGTATGGTCGCCAAATGGGCCTTCCAGCCTCTTTTCCAGGGGGTCGACATACCCCTCCAGCACAATTTCCGAGTGGGCCGGAACCTCCAGGTCCACGGTTTCGCAGCGCACCATTTCCACCGGATCTTTGCGCAGAAATCCGGCGAAAAGTATCTCGTCCACCCCGGGAGGAAGCGGCGCCGTGGCGGAGTAAATCACCGCGGGGTCGCCACCCAGCGCCACGGCCACGTGAAGCCGGCGCTGTTCGGGGGAAAGCCTCTTCAAATGCTCCGCCCCGCCCTTGTGCAAATGCCAGTGCATGCCGGTGGTCTGCCCGTCGTAAACCTGCATCCGGTACATCCCAACATTTCTCCGGCCTGTCTCGGGGTCCTTTGTAAATACCAGCGGGAGTGTTATAAAAGGCCCACCGTCCATGGGCCAGCACTTTAAAACCGGCAATTGGCCCAGATCGGGATTATCCTTTATGACAACCTCCTTACAGGGGCCCCACCTGACATTTTTGGGCAAGAACGATGAGAGCTGCGCCAGCCTGGGCAGCGCTTTCAGTTTGTCCATGAAGGTTGTGGGCAGTTCAGGCGGCTGTATAATGTTCATCAGCTCCTGCCCTATATCGTCAAGGTCACAGACGCCAAGGGCCAGCTTCATCCTTTCCATCGAACCGAAGGCATTGGTAAGCACAGGCATTTTGTAGCCCCGGACATTTTCAAAAAGAAGGGCCGGGCCACACTGTTTGCTTACTCGGTCTGTAATCTCGGTTATCTCAAGGTCGGCGTCAACCTCAGCCTTTATCCTCTTTAAAAGCCCCCTGTTTTCAAGGTCGGCAATAAACTGACGCAGGTCTTTATATGCCATTTGTACACCCCATCTGTTGGTCTGCTCCGATAGTCCTTCCCGTCAGAATACAGAATCCAGGAGCCAGAATCCAGAATAATGAAGAAAGCATTCCTGACGTGTCTTAATATTGGTCTGCAGTAATATGGTCTCCGTGGTATCGCACTTAATTACAGTTAATATTGAGGTCGTATCCTTTTTGAGAAATTACTCAGCCTACAGCACGTTCGCCGGCCTTCTCTGCCTCTATGATGTTGACTATTCTGGATTCTGGATTCTCAATTAAACCGTTCCCTCGTGAACCGTAACTATACCTCCGGTCAATTCGTGATAGCAGGCGTCCTTTAACCCTTCGCGCTCAAACATGTCCTTTATTTCCGACTGGTGCGGAAAAGACTTCAAGGATTCCGGCAGGTAGCTGTACGGGCCGTCCTTTCCGATGCCAAGTTTGCCCAAAATGGGAACGATGCGGTCAAAATAAAGGTAATAAGCCTGTTTAAAGACCGGGGCGCTGGGTTTTGACAGTTCCAGGGAGACAACCTTTCCGCCGGGGCGTACCACCCTGGCCATCTCTCTTATAGTTTTTGCAATATCGGGAACGTTCCGAAGGGCAAAACCTATTATGGCACAGTCAAATGAATTATCTTCAAAGGGAAGATCCACTGCATTTCCGTTAACCAGGCTAATCACACCCTGATGCGGAGTCTTTTCAATATTCCGCACCGCCCTGGCCAGCATGTTCTCGCAAAAATCCAGTCCCACAACTTTACCCTGCCTGCCGACCACCCCTGCCATCTCTATGGTCAGCATACCGGTACCGCAGCAGACGTCCAGCCCTTTCCCCCCGGGCTCAAGGCCGCACCTGGAAACTGCGAATCTTCTCCAGAATTTGTCCCTGTTAAAGCTAAGGGTGGTGTTCAAAAGGTCATACCGGTGCGCTATACTTGAAAAAATGTCATGCACGTATTCTTCCTTGCTGCCGTATCTTTCCGGTATGCGAACCATTTTTTTCCCCTCTTTCGTTTTCAGCAAACCATCTTCCTGCTGTCTTTGGCGCTGTTTTTCATAAACATGACCAGGCTCTTCAAATCATCCCTGCCCTTGCCGGGGCCGAGACAATCCAGTATGGACAGCGCCTCATTGAAGTATGCCTCCGCCTGGTCGAAAAGCTCATTGATCAGCATCCCGGCGGCCATACCCAGAGAAAAACCGAATCGATAGAGGTGTTGCTGGCATTCCCGTTCAGCGCCGGCCGCCTGTCCGCCCATTTTACAGCACCCGCCCGTCAGCTCGGCCACTTCCAGCCTGATGATCTCCCTTTTCACGCCGGCTTTGATCACACCATGGCTTTTAAGCCTTATAATGCCCCCTTCATTAATCATGCAAATGATTTCCGAAAGGGGGCCAAGATATTCCACGATATCCGCTTCACACAGAGTGGTGAAAAACCTTCCGTAGAGATAGTCTCCCACCAGAACCGGGTACTGGCACCCGTCCCTGGGATCAGGGCACTTATTTTCGCATATCTGCCAGTCCTCGTTGATATTGCAATGAACCTGTGACGCAAGGTGAATGAACTGGAAAACCTGGGCCATGGAGATTACTTTTTCGGTAACCCCTCCGTACATTCTGGCCGTAAACAGCACCAGGGCCGGGCAAAGGTATTCAGCGTACTTTTCCAGGTGGGCAAATTCTTTTATATCCCCGGCCTTTATTCTATAATATCTGTTCAACCTCTCCCGTACCCTCAACAGATCCCCTTTTATGGGGTAAAAAATATCGTGCAACAGGCTCCCCCCTTTTATCCCCTGAAATTTTATATATTCTAGACGGCAGCACTATTTCCTGCCCGGGGGACAAATTTGCTCCCATAAAAGCAGTAAGCCCCGCTTCGTTATGTATGAAGCAAGGCTTACTAACTTTCGTTCAGCCGGGTACTAATAAATATCCCTCCTATAGATTTACGGCTGCCTGCGGTACCACCTCGGGAGGAATTACTCCTCTCTTTGTTTCCTTTGCTGTCATATGGGTGGCACAGAAATTTTCTGTAAGGTAATTGCAGGCATCCCAGGGGTCCACTTTGTCTCCGCATGTAAATACGTCCACGGCCGCATAGCCCAGCTCCGGCCACGTATGGATGGCCAGGTGCGATTCGGAAATTACAACCACACCGCTTACCCCTTGCGGGCTGAACTTATGAAAAACAAATTCTCTTACTTCAGCTCCGGCTTCCAGTGCTGCGTTGACCATAATGGCCTCAACTTTTTTGATGTCATTCAGAAGATCGAATTCGCATCCATAAATTTCAGCCAGAACATGGCGGCCCAAAGGTTTCATTACATTATCTTCCCCCTTTGTCACAAATATATTGGAACCGGCTAACCCCTTCGGTTCAAGGGGGGCCAATTCCAACCAAATTAAATTTTAACATAATATCAAAGTTTGTCAACAAAATTTTGGGTTAACTGTAAAACCCACTCCACCATCATTTAACGGTGTTTGCGAGAGTTCCCAGCGACTCTATCATCACCTCCACCCTGTCGCCACTGTGCATCGGGCCGATGCCCGAAGGAGTGCCGGTCAGTATGACGTCTCCGGGGTATAAGGTCATTACCCTGGAAACAAAACTGACCAGTTCCCCGGTCTTGAATATCAGGTCCGCAGTGTTTGATTTTTGCTTCAGTTCACCGTTAAGATACAAAAATATATCCAGACGGCCGGGATCTATACCAGTAATAATATACGGCCCCAATGGAAGAAAAGTGTCAAACGATTTAGCCCTTGTCCACTGGCCGTCTTTTTGCTGAAGATCCCTGGCCGTAACGTCATTGGCGCAGGTATACCCCAGCACATAACGGTGGGCGTCTTCCACGCCGACGTTTTTGCAACTGGCCCCAATAACCACGGCCAGTTCGGCCTCGTAATCCACCCTCCGGCTCATTTCAGGGTACTGGATAAAATCACCGGGGCCTATAACCGCAGTTGACGGCTTTAAGAACAGCACAGGCTCTTCGGGAAGGTCGAGGCCAAGTTCCAGGGCATGTGCCCTGTAATTAAGCCCCACACAGACCGCCTTTCCTGGAAGGCAGGGGGCAAGCGCCTTCAACTGCTCAATATTATGAACCACCCCATTGGTACTGGTGCTTTTAAACGGGTCGTTCACTTCGAGCACCCGATCCCCTTCCACCACCCCGTAGAAGATACTGTCACCACGGGAGAATCTGCCTATTTTCTGCATATCTTCATTCCTCCTAATCTCCTGCCTTGGTAACCTTTCCTTGACAATCCCCGCCCTCTATGAATGTGCAGGCTGTATATTTTTCTGGATTCTGTCTCCTGGATTCTGAATTCTGACGGGAAAGGATTACAGTATTAGAGTAGTATTAGACCAGATCCCCGCCTCTTCCTTCAAGTTCGTCCAATACAAGGTAAATAAGTGGGGGCGCCCCGAATATCATGGTGGTGGCAGCGGCCACCACCCCGGAATCATTAAAAATAAAAGCCACTATGCTCCCGGTGATCACCCCCACCAACCCCCTGAACAGATATGGGTGCCTGTTTTTAATACCTTCCATCACTCCGCGGGGCCTGTAAAACAAGAGAGCCAGTATAGCCAGGCTGGAAATAAAAATCCGGCTCCATATGGTGTATTTGATAAGCTTCACATTCATCTCGGTTTTCCTGTTGATTATTCCCACAACGGTGTCCAGTCCCTCCGAGGCGATAAGACCTGCGGTCCTGCCGATGTGGGACTGGTGATGGGACGGCCTTCCGGCGTCGTACAGCATAAATGCCAGTACAACCAGCGCCACTCCCAAAACCACAGCCACTAAAGCCCGCCAGTCAAACCTTATCCCCAGGATCATCAGGAACGCCACCATAAAGGCGGAGGCTGCGGAAATGGTCCCTCCCACGTTGGTACCGAACTGGGGGGAAGCGATCAGATAAATAATGAGAATGTATACCGCCCCGGTGGTTAATATGAGGGGCCCGCGCCTTTTATCGGCGGCGGAAATCAGGGCCGATGTCCCCACCAGGGTGGACCCTATCAAAACACCCATATATTCGTTCCCAAGACCGTAAAACCTGGCCCCCACCACTGGGTCGTAACCCAGCACCGACACCTTCTGCAAAGGTGAGCCTGCGGCAATGTCCAGGGCAACCGCCGTCATGGTGACTAGTCCAATAAATAAAAAGGAATCTATCCGGTAAATCTTATGCACCCACAGGGATATCAATGTTATCAGCAAGGTAATGGTTATGAGAAGGGCACTAAGCATTATAACTCCCCCTGCAGGAAAGAGCGGCACCAGTAGATATGCCAGTGGCACCGACATAATAGAAAGGAAAAATGGCTTAAGTATTTCCTTCCCCTTTTTTACAAGGAAAATATACCACAGAGAGACAGCCAGCAGCGCCAGCTGGAATATTACATACCCTTTTTGCAGCACGGGCCTGGACTCATATATAACCTCAATTACCCTGTACATGGCCGACAGCATTCCGATATCAAAGTCCCCAGGTATAACCCTGGCCGGGCGGCCGGTAAAATAAGCCGGCCTTGGTATCCCAAGAAAATCGAGCACAGTTGGAGCAACATCAACGTTCATTATCAATCCCGGCCTCTTGGTGGTGGGAGAAACCAAAAGCCCCGGGGGGACACAGCCTCCGTACAACAAAACCGGAGACAGCCTGTCCTTTTCTATTCCGTCATCCCCGGGTGTAGGGCAGATCATTATTAACAGGTCCTTTTTATCCATCCGGCCGACAAGACCTTCCAGAAACCGGTCTGCCCTGCCTATTATCCTGGCCCTCCACTCTATCCAGTGATCCGCCTCCATGTATTCCCGGGCGCTCTGCAGCCTGCCCAGGTCCCCCAGGTCGATGGCCACAAGCTTTACGTCAGGGGCCAGCCTGTCGTATTCTTTCAGTATCCCTGCGTAATCGGTGCTAAAGCCATGTATAAAGTCCTTTTCCCGCCGGACCACGCTTGCGCCCACAGCCCCGGCATCCACTATCCCCCGGTGATCCATTACAATGGAGGCGGCCGGCCTCCTGGGGCCGTTCCTGTCATCAGAGTTGCCAAGAACGGCTGTCCTGTACCCCGCTTCATGGATACTTGTCCCCAGAGCACCAGGCACCACAGTGTAGCCCAGGTTTTCATTTAATATCCGCAACCTCGTTATATCAAGAAAAACAAGCGATCCGCCCGGCGGCCCCTCTCCGGTTCTCCGGCGGTATTCTTCAGCGGCGGTTCCCTTTTCCGATGCTTCCGAGGAGGCAAAAACATGGGCAGAGGCATTTCCGGCAGAGACGTGTGCCCCGGATCCTATGGTAGCGTGGGCGTTATCGGGGGTTATGAGGCCCCCGGTATTGACGTTCATAAGGGCAGCGGCTCCCCGGGCTGTCAATTTCGAAAGATTAGGGTTGAGTTCCCCCTCCAGGTCTTTTATCTGCAGGTAATCCATTGTCACTATGATAACCCTTCCCGGATCTGACGGGTAATTAAATCCAACACCGTCCCCGCCCCGGCAGGCTGGCAGTGCCTGCCTGACAGCGGGCGCCATCCCCGTGGCGCGGTACAGCGTGAAACACACCACAGCCAGGCCCGCTGCCAGGAAAAGCGGAATCAGTATTCTTTTTATTCTTAAATTTCCCGGCTTTATGGAATACAACCCCCATATATCAAATCACTGTATACCCTCTCTGTGGCCCGGGTCATTTTTACGTCGGTAAAGGCTTCCAGCAGTTTATTTTTACCTTCGGCTCCAATTTTACGGGACTTTCCCCGGTTGCGCAGCAATGTGTCAACAGACCGGGCCAGCCCGGCAACATCACCGGGATCTACCAGAAGCCCGTTTACACCGTCGGATATTACCTCAGGAATCCCTCCCACCCTGGTGGCCACCACCGGAAGGCAGTAAGCCATGGCTTCCAGCAATGCCAGCGGAAGGCCCTCACTGACCGATGAAAGCACGAAAACGTCCAGGCAGGGCATTATCCTGGCTATATCCCCTCTTTCCCCGGCAAAAAAAAGCCTTCCCTGGAGGCTCAAATTTTTTGACTGCCTCTCCAGTTCCGCCCTCAGCGGACCGTCACCCACCACCAGAAAGGATACCCCGGAAAGGCTCCTGGACAGTACGGCGGCCGCCTTTATGAAATCACCTACCCCCTTCTGCGGGGCCAGTCTGGCCACGGTCCCCACAACCCTGTCACCGCAGGGTATCCCTGTAGTTTTTTCAAGAAACCTGCGGTCCGGGGGAAAACAGAAATCGTCATGGCTTATTCCGTTATAAATTACTATCACCTTTTTGGGGCTTACCCCTTCCCGTCCCACTATTTCACCGGCCAGGGCCCCGGAGACCGCTATAATCCTGTCTGTAAAGCAGGATAATATCCTGTCTCCGGCAGCGTAAATAAAGTTTTTCCACGGGGAGGTCCAGCTGGCGAAAATGGAATTGTGAACCGTCATTACCATGGCCGGAACACCCGACAGCACCGCTGCAACCCTCCCCACCAGGCCGGCCTTATAACCGTGGGCATGTGCGATTTCCACACGGTTCTCCCTGAATAGGGCAGCCAGAATTTTTACCGTGGCCACATCGGACGCAAAGTTAAGTTCTCCCTTTAAAGGCAAAACAAAGGTTGGTATACCCTTTTCCTTAAAAGAATCGGCCGTTGCCCCGGGCGGGCAGGCCACCATGTGCTCGAAATTCTTCCGGTCAGACCGGTCTATAAGGGTTATAATGTGTTTTTTTATTCCTCCGTCAGAGGGTCTCACAACGTGCATAATCCTTATTCTGGACAATCACATCACCTTTTCCGTTTTTAAAAATCAGCTTATATTATTTCCATAAGGCCCATGTTTATCCAAAAATAACCGGGTAAGGCAAACCTGGCAACAGCTCTAAAATAGTAAAGCGCGGTATTGACCGCGCTCATGGTTGATATTCGGCACCTTTTGCACCAACCTGTTCATTCTTTTTTTCTTCATCTTTTAGACGCATTTTCTGGCGGAAAAAATGCTCGGCAATTTCAAGAACTCCCTGCTGGCTGGCATTTATATTGATGTCTTCGGGATCTTTGGGAATCACAGCCCTCACCCCTTCTAAACCTCTTTGATGGCATTGGTGGGGCACCCCTCCGCCGCCTCTTGCGCCGAGTCCTCGTATTCCGTTGGTATTTCAGCCGTTGTCACTTGCGCCTTTTCGTCGTTATTCCAGTCAAAAACCTCCGGGCAGGCATCGATGCATGCGCCGCAACTTATGCACAGGTCCTGGTCCACTTCCATCTTCATAATAGACACCTCCGCAATCAAAAGCTTTAAAATCTAGTATAGTTTCCCTGAATGAACGTCAGATTATGCCAATAAATAAAAACAGCCAATCATTGACAAATTGTTCCTCATGTTTCATAATGACCTATAAACTCCACATAAATATTTTGGGGACGTGAGGCAAGTGCTGTCAACCAAAAAGAAACAAAAAAGCTTTAACCACCGGGAAAAGAAGGTGTTTAACTACTGGATCTGGCTGGTCATCATAGGCCCGGCCATCTTTTTCTTATATTACTGGTTTTCCGGCAACAGCACCAGCGAAGTTCCCGGACAGAAGCCATTCCTGCCGGAAAAACAGCTGCGGGCCGGGGAACAGGCAGCTATAGGCAATATTATGATTACAGCCGCTCCTGAGGGCAGGGTGACATATTCCGAACAGCTGACCATGGGCACCAACAAAATAATTGCCGAGGGCGGCCAAACCTTTATGGTGGTGCCCCTTGTCGTTCCTGACAACTTCGGAGAGCCTTCCCCCTCCCGGTGGTATCTTACCGGTTCCGGGGGCGTCAAATACGATCTTCTAAGGGTTGTCCCAAAGAACCCCGTCGCACCGGATGCCCCGGCCGGGACCGGTCCGGGAAACCGTCTTGTCTACCTTATTTTCAAGGTGAAAAAAGGGGAGGCTGAACTGTTCCTTGTATACCTTGATCCCACCGGCAACGCAGCCTGGAAAATGCCTCCCCCGTAGCAATGATGCAACCCTGAAAACAGCTCCAGGCTTTATAATTTCTGACGGCTTGCGGAGGGTATAACCAGTACCTGGCCGGGCATCAACACCCCGCCCCTTACGTTGGGATTCCAGCAAACCCCGGGTCACCGTCCCTGCCAGGGCTGTTACCGCCGTCCCCAGTGAACGGGTTACCATTTTTATTGCACCTTTTTCACCGGGATTAATAATCCACACCATTCCCCCCGGCCCCCCGTGTCATAACTGGACAGCACCCGGTATTCCCCACTGTCGGGGATAAGTATAAAAACGTGTCCCCCCGAAGCCACGGCCATTTCCCCTTCCGATAAAACAAAACGGCCCGAAACCACCAGCGCCGGCTGATGATAAAGGTCCGTGTTCCAGTAAAGTGACGGCATTTCCTTCAGCCCTTTCAAATATTTCATGCTGCAGGTTATGCCGTATCCCTTATTTTTGCTCACAGGCAACAAGTTTATTCCATCAAAATCCAACCCCTGACCTCTAACCTCCAACTTCCAATGTTATATGTCTTTTTTGCCGAAGTAATATATTGAAAGGCCAAGCATTACAAAAACATAGGCTATGGAATAAACCACCATCCAGACGCTGGGCTCGGCGGAACTGCCAAAGGGGCCCATCTGCTGCAAGCCCGCAAGAGGATTATCCGCCGACCTCAGCATTACATTGGCTATTTTACGGTAAAGGGAGTCCACAGGCATCATCAGGCTTGAAATTATCCCCGCATTCCTGAGATAAAGATTGTTGATAAGCCACCCGATTTGCTCTATGACACCTCCCACCACCGCCACCGCGTAAAGCATGAACGCGCCGGCGCCTGCCACCACGGTGCTGAAAAGTGTGGAAAACAGCATCGTCACCGCCATCAGAACCACCGGCTGAAGGGAAAAAATCAGCAGTGACTGCCATACCCCCGCCAGGTTGATTCCCGTCTTGGTGTAGATTACCGCATATATTGCGCCGAATAGTAAAGCGGCATAGGAGGCCAGAAAAATCCCCTGACCCAGGAATTTTCCCAGTACAATCTCGCTGCGCCGTATGGGCTTGGGTATCACGGCCTGGATGCTTCCGTTTTCCACTTCGGAGGAAATTATGCCCGCCGATGAAAGTATGGCCAGGAAAGAAACTATAAAGCTCCCGAAATACAGGCCGAACAGCAGCAGCTGCGGATAAAGAACCGCTGCCAGCATCTGGTTCTGCGCCTTGTTTATATCCTTTACCGCGTAGTGCACCCCGGTCCAGTACAGGCCAAGGAAGACCGCCGCCATTACAAGCGAAACAAGCAGCACCTTGCGGGTAAAAGCTTCCCGGAATGTAAACATCAACATGGTAAACAACTTTAATCTCCCTCCTTTAAGAGGGTTACAAATATTTCCTCCAATGAGACCTTTTCGTGGGCCAGCCTGTACAGCTTGGCCCCGCTCCTGACTGCCGCCTCGGCCAATTGGGGAATGTCCTCCCTTTTCTCCACAGCGATCCTTATGGTGTTCCCGCTGGCACCCACTACACTTGCCACCAAGTCCAGTTTTTTCAAAAGCACTTCACCGGCTCTGTCCACCTGAATCTCCACAACCATGCGGTCCGCGCCCATTTCCGCGGGGTCTCCCTGGGCGATTATCCTGCCTCCCTTGATAAAGGCCACCTGGTCACAGATCATTTCCACCTCGCTCAAAAGGTGGCTGTTTAAGAAAACTGTTTTTCCCCTTTCCTTAAGCCCCAGCATTACTTCTCTCACTTCCCGGCGGCCCAGCGGGTCCAGGGCGGAGGTGGGCTCGTCCAGAAAAAGAAGATCCGGGTCGGGCAGCAGCGCGCAGGCTATTCCAAGCCTCTGCCGCATCCCCTTGCTGTAAGTTCTCACCTTTTGCCCGGCGGCCCCGGAAATGCCCACCATGTCCATCACCAGCGGTATCCGGCGGGACCTTGTCTTCCTGTCCATTTTGTATAGTGAAGCGTGAAACTCTAAGAGCTGCCGGCCGGTAAGCCACTCATGATAGCTAAAGTTCTCCGGCAGGTATCCTATTTTTTTTCTGACCTCAAAGTTTCCCAGCGGTTTTCCAAGCAGCCGGGCGCTGCCCGATGTGGGCCTGATAAGGCCCACAAGCATTTTCACCAGCGTGCTCTTACCGGCACCGTTGGGTCCCAGAAAACCGAATATCTGCCCTTCAGGAATAGACAGGCAAATCTTCCGGCAGCCTAACCGGCCGCCGTACATTTTTGTCAGTTCGTCCGTCTGTATGGCCAGACTCATTCAACCGTCTCCCGTATAACAAGTATTGATATTGATGTCAGGAAGCCGAATAGAGGAGTCAGAGGTTTATCACACCGCTGACTCCTGTCATCCGGCTCCCCGGTGCCAGATTTTCCACTCCCGGTTTATTTTATTTCATTTTTCCGGCGATATCCAACGCCCTGTCCAGTTTCACCGAATCTCCCGCCAGGACGTATATAACGCCGTTTTTCTGCCATACCAGCACACCCGCTGAATTCTGGCCTCCGTCCCCCCTGATGAACACACCGCCGGCCCCGTTCACAGTAACTTCGGTGTACTGCCCGCTCTTAAGGGGAATCATGGCGGTATGCTGCCAGTCATCCACAGCCGCCAGCTGCCGCCTGAGACTCTCAGGCAGGGCTGGTATGCTTAAAAGCGCCTGCCGTATGGCTTTGACGTCCACCCCGGCTGATGTCCTCACAGACGGCCCCCGGGACTGGGACAAAACTATTTTTCCCGCAGCTCCGGAATAATCTGCAATTATTGCGGGAGGAACCTCAAGGGTAAACTCCTTGCCGTTCAGCTCATCCGGCAGCCTTTCCCCACTGCCCAGAGACTTCAGAACCGAATTGACATTGTTTACATCCAGCGTAAGGGTAACGCTGAATCCGGACAGCTTTTTCAGTTCCGGCTTGCTATAGCCAGCCACCGCGGGTATCTTAAGGTCAAAGTCAATAGACTTCCCGGCCTCCTCAACGGTCACCGGCTTCTCCTCCTGTTTGCCCCTGACCTCGATCTTTCCGAAATTTTTGATGTTTACCCCGCCGGCGCCTTCTCTCATCAACTTATCCATTTGCGCCATTTCTTCTGGGGTGATGGAAATAACCTTGACTTTTTCAACCCTGAATATGGTGAGGAAGTCACTGGCCATGCCGCTTACCGGACTGAAGGCCAGCAGTCCCACCAAAGCCACCGCTGCTGCGGCAGTGGCAACCTTTTTAAGCATCATATCAAATTGCCACTTTCCCTTCGGTATTTCTTCCTGAGCCGCGTTTTCAAGCTTAAGCTTTCGCCAGGCTTTTTCCGCATCAAACCTCTCCCTGTCGGAAGCGATAAATCCCGCCATGCTATTCCTGACCAGCATGTCGTTTTCAAGCAGCCTGTCGTAGACCACCCTGCACTCACGGCATATTTCCAGGTGCTCCTGGATCTCATCCATTTCGCTGCCTTCCAGCTCACCGTCAATATATGACTGAATGCGGCCTTCATCATAGCACATTTAAATATCACTTCCTTTAATCTCAAGGATTTTGTCCCTGAACCGGGCCTGCGCGCGGGCAATAACGGTCCCCACCGAGGACTTCTTTACCCCTGTCGCCCTTGCTATTTCATCGTAGCTGAATCCGGAAAATTTCATGATCAGACAGGTTCTGTCCCTTTCACAAAGGGAATTCAAAACCCTGTGAACCATTTCCGCTTCTTCCTTTCTTATGACAATTTCCTCGGACGAAACCTCCGGGCAGCATTCACTGTATACCCTGGACTCCCTCCGCAACCGGCTCTTTTCACTCCTGACCAGGTTTAACGCAAGGTTTTTCGCCACCTGGAAAAGCCACCCCCCCACAGCCCGCATGTCTTTTGGAGGAGACTGGCACAGCTTTATAAAAGCCTCCTGGGCAATATCCTCCGCCAAACCCTTATCACCCAAAATGAAGGTGACCTGGCGGCACAGAGCGGGGTAAAAGCGGTAAAAATTCTCCTGGATTTCCAGCGCGTCATCAGCCTGCGGGAAAATGGCCGGCCACCTCCCCAATTTTGCAGCTCGCCTATATAACACAGCAGGGTTAAAAAATGTGACACTCTTAAGGAATACAGAATTCAGTCACCCATGCCGCAATAATTTTTTAACCACAGAGGACACAGAGATCACAGAGTTCAAAAAGCCAATAGCCAATAGCCATTTCACTTCTTTCTTATACATCCCCAACTATTAAAGTTACCACCAACCCCCTCCGCTGCGCAACAAGTTATTTGAACATACCCTGTGACATATTCAGGTATTATGACGTAAAATGACTGGAGGATTATTTTTTGGCGCCTTAGCCAATAAAAGATATGGCGAATTACCTTGACTTTACCCTTTAAACCATGTAAAATAACCTTTGCAGAAGTAATCGGGGCGTAGCTCAGTTTGGCTAGAGCGCTACCTTGGGGTGGTAGAGGCCGCACGTTCAAGTCGTGTCGCTCCGACCAGAGAAAACCCGCAGTCCGAAAGGGCTGCGGGTTTTTTATTTGAACTCCTAAAGACCTCCTGCGCACTTGATAACATTATAGACTTTATGGGAAAAACCGCCGGCGCATAAACTAAAACCGGACCCGTTGATCAGTCCTTTACCCCCGCCAGCTTACGGGCCATTTGTTTCTTTTCCTCCAGCCGGGCCTGCCGGGTTATCATCACCTTCATGGCCTGGGGAGACCCTGCGCCGTGCATGGATTCGGTCCTGTACGCCACCGCAGCCGCCCCTATGGTGATGTTTTCCACCAGCCTGAGCATCCTGAGGCGGCACTCCGCCGATACCCCGCTGATTCCCCGCAGGTATTTTTGAATAAAGGGTCCTGTTTCGGGATTCCGCAGGTCAAATTCCGAAGGGGCGGTAACCATCAGCCCGCCGGCCAGATCCTCGGCCAGCCGGGCTATTTCGTATGGAAACCTGGTAACGTTAAGCTTGCACACATTGGCCAGCAGCAGGTCAATGAGGTAGGTGCCCGATCCGGTGGGCTTCCCCTCGGTGGAGCAGGCCAGCCCGCAGGCGTACAAAGTTTCATTCAGATGTATCATCTCCACCAGCTTGTCCCTGGCATGGGAAGCATTGCCCAGGCCGTGGTAATCCAGAAGATTGGCCACCGCCCCTATAAGCACATCCCCCACACCCACCTTGCAGCCGCCGTAACTCTGCCTGTGATAGCCGGCAAAGCGTTCCACCAGCATTCCGGCGAATTTTACCTCCCGGTACATGAAAACCCTTTCCCAGGGCACGAAAACATTTTCAAAAATCACCAGGCACTCCTGTCCCCCGAACCTGGAGTTGCCCATATCAATGTCTCCGCCCTCCAGTTTCCTGGTGTCCGAAGCCTGCCGGCCCAGTATGTAGGTAATCCCCGGGCTGTCGCTGGGCACAGCAAAGGAGACGGCGTAGTCCGCGTCCTCATCCCGCAGGGAAATGGTGGGCATGACGATAATCTCATGGGAATTGAGTGCGCCGGTCTGGTGCAGCTTGGCCCCTTTTACCACGATGCCCCTTTCCCCCTCCTCCACCACCCGCACAAAAAGGTCCGGGTCGTCCTGCTGACCCGGGCGCCTGCTCCGGTCACCCTTGGGGTCGGTCATGGCCCCGTCGCACACCAGGTCATTGTCCTGAACATACCGCAGGAAATCATTAAACCTACTGTGGTAGCCGGTACCCATTTCCCGGTCCATCTCAAAGGTGGTGCTGGCCAGGGCGTTCATGGCGTCCATGCCCACGCAGCGCTGGAAGCAGGTCCCGGTCTTCTGGCCCAGCAGGCGCTGCAGCTTAACCTTGTTCACCAGGTCCCCGGTGCTGCGGTGAATGTGGGTAAACCGGTTGACGGTATTACCAGTTAAATGCGAAACAGCTGTGGCCAAGCCCTGGCACGAGTTGTCCCAGGCCAGTTCATATGTCATGGCCACGGCGTTGAGGGAAGGAATGATGAGGGGGTGTTCGGCCGGGCAGTCAATCTTTTTACCAAGGGCATAGGCTTTAAATTTAAGCCTTTTTATGCTGTCTATGTATTCCTGCGCAGTTTTCAATCAGATCAGTCCTTTCTGGGAAGTAAATCACCGGGATTTGCCGGATCATGGCTTTAGTCCATCATATCTTAAGCCGATGCTTCCCTTCAATCACTTATCTGATTGTTTCTTTATTTCCTCATCTATCAGCATCCTGCGCAAAAGCTTGCCCACCGCCGATTTGGGCAGCTCCGTCCGGAACTCCACCAGCTTGGGCACCTTGTAAGGAGTAAGCCTTTCCTTGCAGAAATTGATTATTTCCTCTTCGGTGGCGGCCTTTTGGTCTTTTGCCGTTACCTCGCATACAATCCTGGTTCCCTCACCGTTCTTTACAACATCGATTATCTTTCCCGCCACTGTTATCTCATCTCCGGGAAATGTCATTCCCTTAAAGCGTACTGATATTTTCTTTAATGCCTTTCTGGGCACCCAGTGGGTTATTGCCTCCCCCACCATACCCATCACCAGCATTCCATGGGCGATGACACCGCCGGTGCCGGCCTTTTCTCCCACCTCGTTGAAGAGGTGAATCGGGTTAAAATCTCCTGACGCCCCGGCGAATCTAACCAGCTGCAGCCGGCTGATTGGCGCCTTTTTATATTCCTGAAACGTGTCCCCCATCGAAAAGTCTGCGCTTATAAACCGCACCTCCTAATGCCTCTCAATAATACTTGTCCTGGAAATCATGACCAGCTGGCCATGCTGATTTGTATATCTTGTCTCCAGTAGCGGGTTTTCCAGGTTGTATATAAGCTTATATTTGAAACTCCTTCAGCAGCCTGCCGGCGATGACCATCCTCTGTATCTCGTTGGTGCCCTCGTACAGCCTTGTGATCCTGGCGTCACGGTAAAAGCGCTCCACAGGAAACTCCTTCATATAGCCCATTCCTCCGTATACCTGCACCGCCTTGTCCGCCACCCTGGCCAGGGCCTCGGAGGCGAACAGCTTGACCATGGGGCCCTCCTTTACCACCGGCAGTCCCTGGTCCACCATCCAGGCAACCCTGTAGGTAAGTGCCCGGGCGGCCTCGGTGTCGGTGGCCATCTCCGCCAGCATCCACTGTATGGCCTGGAAGCCGGCTATGGGCTTTCCGAACTGAACCCTTTGCTGGGCATACCTGGAGCACAGCTCAACCAGCTTGTCGCAGGCTCCCACGCACCGCGCCCCAAGGGCCACACGGCCTTTGCTCAGTATCCTTAGTGCGCCGGCGTAGCCTCTCCCCACTTGACCCAGAACATTTTCGGCAGGAACCTCACAGTCCTCAAAAACAACCTCCGAGGTATGGGATCCCCTTAACCCCATTTTTTTCTCAATGGTGCCGATGGAAAAGCCGGGAAAGCTTTTTTCCACCACGAAGGCGGTATACCCTCCCCCGGTCCCCTTTGCCCGGTCAGTAACGGCTATTACTGTAAAAATATCGGCCTCCGGGGCGTTGGTGATAAAATGTTTCATCCCGTTTAATATCCACTTGTCGCCTTTCAGCACCGCCGTGGTTTTCATACTGGACGCGTCAGACCCGGCATCGGGCTCGGTGAGGGCGAAGGCAGCCAGCTTTTCCCCGCTGGCCATGGCGGGGAGGTATTTTTGCTTTGTTTTTTCGCTGGCCATTTCAACTATCCCGGTGCTGCCTATTCCTATATGTGCCCCTATATAGGTGGTGAAGCTCATGTTTGCCCTGCCCAGCTCCTCCAGCAAAAGGCAGCGGTCCAGCATGGAGAGCCCCAGCCCGCCGTACTGTTCGGGGATGCTCATGCCAAAAAGCCCCATTTCCTTCGCCTTGTCTATGAGGTGCTGGGGTATCCTGTCCTCTTCCTCTATCGTCATGCTGAAGGCGTCGACCTCATTGTCCACGAAATCCCTCAGCGTCCTCTTCATGTCCCTGATTTCGTCGGAAATGTTGAAATCCATGAATAAGCCTCCTTTATAAATAACTGTCTATTCTGTTGTATAAGCATATACTGTTAAGGAGGTGTTAAGGAGGGTTTTACTTGCCCTTGAAATCTGCCTTGCGCTTTTCCAGAAAGGCGGTGGTTCCTTCTATTCTGTCCTCGGTGGAGAAGGCTATTGTCTGGGCAAATTTTTCAAACATCAGCCCGGAATAAATATCGGTATTGGCGCCGACGTTGATTGCAGCTTTAGACAGGCTGATGGCCACAGGCCCTTTGGCGATAATCTTTTGCGCCATTTCCCTGGCGGCTGGAAGCAGATCCCCGGGCTGTTCCACCACTTTGTTTACCAGGCCTATTTCCTTTGCCTCCTGGGCGCTTATTATGTCCCCGGTGAAAATCAGCTCCTTGGCCTTGCCTATGCCCACGATTCTCTGCAGCCTCTGCGTCCCCCCGGCTCCGGGGATAATTCCCAGGTTGACCTCGGGCTGGCCCAGCTTTGAGCGGCTGGTGGCTATCCTGATGTCGCAGGACATGGCCAGCTCACAGCCGCCGCCCAGCGCAAACCCGTCTATGGCTGCAATCACCGGCTTGTCAAGGTTTTCTATATCGTTCAGGGACTCCTGGGCCTCGCTCTTTAATACCTCCAGCGTCTCACGCTCTCTGAGGGACTTTATGTCCGCCCCCGACGCGAAGGCCTTTCCGCCGGCCCCGGTAATTATGACCACGCGCACGTCTTTATCAAAGCGGCACTCCCTTATGGCAAGCCTTATTTCCGACCAGGTCCGGGGGTCCAGGGCGTTTCGCACCTCCGGCCGGTTCAGTGTAATTACCGCTATATGCCCGTCCTTTTCCAGCAGCAGGTTTTGAAAACTCATTGCGTCAATTCCTCCTTGCACAGTTTATACGTTCTCTACAACAGCGGCCATACCCTGTCCGCCACCCACACAGAGGGTGGCCAGCCCAAGGCGGGCGTTTCTTCTCTTCATCTCGTACAGCAGTGAAAGAGAAATCCTGCAACCGGTTGCCCCCAGCGCGTGGCCCAGGGCGATGGCCCCACCGTTTACATTGGTGCGGTCCAGGTCCAGCCCCAGTTCCCTGATGCAGGCCAGCGACTGCGAGGCGAAGGCTTCGTTCAGCTCAATCAAATCCATATCCTCCAGCCTGAGATTAAGCTTCAGCATAATTCTCCTGACCGCAGGTACAGGGCCTATGCCCATGTAACGGGGGTCCACGCCCACCGCGCACAGGCCCGCAAGCCTTGCCATGGGCTTAAGGCCCAGTTCTTTGGCCACTCTTCCCGAGGTCAGCACCATGGCCGCCGCCCCGTCATTTCTGCCGCAGGAATTTCCGGCCGTAACGGTTCCGCCGGGCCTGAAGGCCGGCTTTAATTTGGCCAGGGCCTCCAGTGTGGTATCGGGGCGAACATGCTCGTCGGTGTCAAAGACGCTGACTTTTTTCTTGAAGGTGACCTCAACGGGTATGATTTCATCCTTGAATTTACCTTCATTTATTGCCTTGCTGGCCAGCTGGTGACTGCGGAGGGCGAATTTATCCTGATCCTCCCTGGAAATGCAGTATTTTTCCGCCACATTCTCAGCGGTCATGCCCATCCCCAGGTCAGGCCCGTAGACCTCAACGGGCTGAGCCCTGGAGGCCCCTTCCACGTTGGAGTCCACAAGCTGGAGGGGGGCGTCGCCCCACCTGCCGTTGCGTATGTACTGAGGCGACCGGCTCATATTTTCGGCCCCCCCCACCACTACAATGCCGGCCTCGCCGGAGGACACCCGGAGGAAGCCGCTGTACATGGCCTCCATGGCCGAGGCGCACAGGCGGTTGATGGTGAATGCGGGAACATCCACGGGTATGCCCGCCCTCAGTGCCGCTACCCTGGCCATGTTGGCCGATTCGGTGCTCTGGCGGACTTCCCCCATAATCACCTCTTCCACATGCCCGGGCTCTATACCGGCCCTTTGCATGGCCTCCTTTATCACTATGGCCCCCAGTTCGCCGGTGCTGAAATTCCGGAGGCTGCCGCCGTAGCGGCCAACGGCCGTCCTGACCCCGCTTATGATAAAAACGTCATTCTTCATTTGTAAACCCCCTATTACCTGATTACTTGGAGTAATCGTAGAACCCCTTGCCGGTTTTGCGCCCCCACTCTTTTTTAATGAATTTCTCAACAACTATGGGCGAGGGCTTGTATTTCGGGTCACCGGTCTCCTGGTACCGCTCCATGCTGATATAGTAAGTGAGGTCAATGCCCGTAAGATCCAGAAGCCTGAACGGACCCATGGGGTGCCCCAGGGCGTGGACCACCGCTGTGTCGATGTCCTGGGGGGAAGCCACTCCCATGTCATAGATATGCAGCGCCTCGGTCTTTATGGCCGAGACAATGCGGTTCACCAGGAACCCGTAGATCTCCTTTTGCAAAACGACGGGTATCTTACCCATCTTCTTGCACACATCAGTTACAGCCACAACGGTCTCCTCCGATACATGGGGCCCCTTGACAACTTCCACCAGTTTCATTACCAGCGCCGGGTTAAAGAAATGCATATTGCAGACTTTATCCGGCCTTGCGGTGACATCGGCTATCTTGGAGCTTACGATGTACGAGCTGTTTGTGGCAAGTATTGCGTGCGGGGGGCAGATTTTGTCCAGCTGCGCGAAAATGTTTCTTTTAAGGTCCAGCTTTTCAATGGCCGCTTCTATTACCAGATCGGCATCCTTTGCAGCTTCAGTAAGGCTGCCGGTAAAGGTTACCCTGGCCCGGGCCGCCCTGGCGTCTTCCTCGGAAAGCTTTCCCTTGGCAACCCTCTCAGGCAGGTAGGTGTTTGCAAAGTCTTCAGCCTTCTGCAATATTTCACTGTTTATATCAGTGCAGGCTACGGTATATCCCGCCAGCGCCGCGGAAAGTGATATCTGGTGCCCCATGTTTCCGGCGCCCACCACGCAAATTTTGTTAATAACAGTCATTTATAACTCCTCCAGTCCCAAAACGGCCTGCCGGCCATTACTGAATTTTGTTGGTTTGGGTCCATATTTTCATTTTTTCTGCCTGCTTGATCAGCTCATCCCTGAAGTCGGGATGGGCTATGCCGATCAGCATCTCGGCCCGCTGCCAGGTTGACTTGCCCTTCAGGTTCACTTTCCCGTACTCTGTTACCACGTACTGCACCACCGTTCTGGGCACTGTAACTATGCTCCCCGGTGTAATAAAGGGAGCTATTCTGGATACCACCTGGCCCTTTACCACCTTGGTGGAGCTGAGGCAGATAAAGGCCTTACCCCCCCTTGACCTGAATGCGCCATAGGTAAAGTCAAACTGTCCGCCGGTTCCCGAAATCTGCCTGGTGCCGGCCGACTCGGAGCTGACCTGCCCGTATAAATCTATCTCGATGGCATTGTTTATTGATATCTGCTTGTCGTTCCGGGCTATGGTAAAGACGGAATTAGTGTAGTCCACCGGGTAAATGGCGCAGGCGGGGTTGTTGTGAATAAACCGGTACAGCCTTTCGTCACCCAGGGCGAAGGTAAATACCATTTTAAACCTGTCGATGGATTTTTTTGCCCCGGTTATCTTCCCGGCCTCATACAGGTCCACGAAAGCCCCGCACAGCATTTCACTGTGAACGCCAAGGTCTTTTAAGTCGGAGTCGGCCAGCATTTTACCGATGGTGTTGGGCATACCGCCTATGCCCAGTTGCAGGCAGGCCCCGTCCTCAATCTCCTCCACAATCAGTCCGGCTATTCTTTTATCCACCTCGGTGGGTGGGTGAACCGGTATTTCAAACAGAGGATCGTTATTGCCTTCCACTATATAATCAACCTCGGAAATATGGACGCTCTCCTGCGCCCCGCCAAGGCACCGGGGGGCGTTTTGATTTATTTCCACTATCACTGTTTCAGCCATTTCGCAAAGGGCATGCTCATAGGAGTTGGACACGCTGAAGTTGAAAAAGCCGTTTTCGTCCATAGGCGTGGTCACTATCATGGCCACATCCGGTTTAATGGCGTGTCCCTCCCGGACACATATGGGAGATTCGGCATACAGCCCCGGGATGTGAAAAGAAAGTCCCTGGTCCTGCAACTTCCTGTCATTGCCGCTAAAAAAACCACTGTTGTAAATAAAGTGCCTGTTTTCGGGATCGGCCAGGGCCACCTTAACCGGGTGCACCGCGCACACACCCCTTATTTTTACATCTGTAAGTTCGTCCTTTCTTTTGGCCAGGGCCTCGTCCAGCACTTTGGGGGTGCAGGCGAAATGGCTGTAGCCCACCCAGTCGCCTGACTTGACCACCTTAACAGCATCGTCGGCAGTGACCAGCTTACTTTTATACTCTTCGAGGTAATTATTCATACACAAACCTCCGCGTCCAGTATTTAAGCTATATTTATCCAACCCATTCCCAGATGGCGGCGGCTCCCTGCCCGTGCCCGACGCACATGCTTTCAACCGCGTACTTTGCGCCGTAATACGGCATTTCATGCATTATGGTGGTGGCTATACGGGCACCTGTGCATCCCAGCGGGTGTCCCAAAGCTATGCCGCTTCCCCGCGGGTTAAGCAGCGGGTGGTTCCTGATACCCAGGGCCTCAGTGCAATAAACCGCCTGAGAGGCGAAAGCCTCATTTATTTCCCACAGGTCAATCTGGTCTATTGTCATGCCGGCCTGCTTAAGTGCCCTGGGGATGGCCAGTGCCGGTCCAATTCCCATTATGGCGGGATCAAGGCCCACCACGGCATAGGCCACCAGCTTCATTTTGGGCTTTAGCCCCAGTTCCTTAATTTTTTCCTTGCTGGCCACCAAAACTGCAGCCGAGGCATCATTGGTCTGGCTTGAGTTGCCGGCGGTGACCGTGGCTTTTTCATCCTGCATGAACACCGGCTTCAGCGCCGCCAGCGACTCCATGGTGGTTCCGGGCCTTATTCCCTGGTCCCTGTCCACCATCATTTTTCTGGTAGACCCGTCATCCGTGGGAACGTCAGCCTCTATCGGCATTATTTCTTCTTTAAACAACCCTTCCACCGTTGCCCTGTGCGCCTTGGCATGGCTTTCCACTGCCAGCTGATCCTGCTTTTCCCTGCTGATGTCAAACTTCCGGGCAACCATTTCCGCCGTATAGCCCATCGAAATCATGTTGGGGTCACAGAATTCCCCCAGCCTGGGGTTGTGGTCGGATCCGGTTCCCATGGGGATATGGGTCATGTGCTGCACCCCCCCGGCCACAATCAGGTCGGCCCACCCCATGGCGATTGACGAAACGGCAAAGGCTATTGTCTGGAGCCCGGACGCGCAGAACCGGTCCACTGTGCAGCCGGGGACGCTGTACGGCATTCCGGCCATAATGGTGGCGTAGCGGCCGATATTTCCACCCATCTCCTTCATAAGCGCAGTGCCGCCCAGTATAACATCGTCAACCTGCTCTCTGTTATTCCCGGTTATACCCGCCCTGTCAAGCACTTCGTTTATAACAAGGGCAGCCAGGTCATCGGCCCTTACATTGGCAAACCAGGATTTTTTCCCCGCCTTGGCAATGCCGGTACGTACACTTTCTACCAGGTAAACCTCTCTCATCTGAATAACCTCCTTTTAAGCCCGGGAATTTTATCACCCAACCAGGAAAGACTCCTCAGGGCACTCCAGGGCGCTTACATCGGCGGCTTTAATCAGGTCCGCGAGCAAATAAACGTTCGGAAGTATATTGTTTATGAAGTACCTGGCAGTGGATATTTTACCGGTGTAAAACTGGTAATCATGGTGGCCCGCTCCCAGCTCTTCTATTTTTTTCGCGGCCACCAGGGCCTGATCCATCAGGCACTCAGCGGCAAACAGCTGAGCGCAGCAGGTCAGCACCCGGGGGGCGTTCAGAGGTATCAACCGGCCCTTTTCAGCCAAATTTTCATAATAGGAAGCGTACAGGTTCCTTATTTCTTCCACGCACCGGTATGCTTTTTCCAGGTTTGATATTTCCTGCCCGAAGCCCTTGGCATCTTTATTCCTGTCCAGGAACTCTCTCCTGTCCTCCATCCAGCTGTCAAAGGGTTTTCCACCCTTCATCCTCATCTTGCGGCCCACCAGGTCCATGGCGTGAATGAAAGAGGTCCCCTCCCAGATGGAGAGTATCTTGACATCCCTGGCGTACTGGGAAACAGGATACTCCTCGGTATAGCCCACGCCCCCGTATACCTGTATGGCCTGCCCGATCATGGACCAGGCAGTCTCACTGGCATATGTCTTTATGAGAGGGGTCAGTATCTCGGCCAGTCCGTGACACCTTTCAGCCTTCTGCCTGTCGTTTCCATATTCAGCTATGTCAAGATAGTAAAAGCCCATCATTATCATGGCCCTGATGCCTTCCACCTGGGCCTTCATTTCCAGTAGCATCCTTCTTACATCTTCGTGCTGGATGATAGGTACCCGCCCGGCCTTTGGATTGGTGAAGGGGCGCCCCTGGATTCGCTCCCTGGCGTAGCGGGCAGCGAAATAATAGGCTGCCGCCATCTGGGCCAGAGCGTTATGGCCGGTGCCTATACGTGATTCGTTCATCATGTGGAACATCATGGCCAGCCCGTTGGAGGCGCCTTCGCTGTTCGGCGGGTCCCCGACCAGAATGCCCCGGCAGCTGTCATTTTCGCCAAAGCTGAGCATAGCGGTTGCGGATGCCTTAAGCCCCATCTTGTGCTCCACGCCTGTGCATATAACATCATTGGGCTCTCCGAGGCTGCCATCGTCGTTAACCCATATTTTAGGTACTATATAGAGCCCCAGCCCCTTTGATCCCGGGGCGCCTCCCTCGGGGCGGGCAAGAACCATGTGTATTATGTTTTCAGTGATATCTGTTTCTCCGCCAGTGATGAACATCTTGGTGCCCTTTATTTTATAAATCCGGGGGTCGTCTGTGGGATACGCCCTGGTGGTGGCATCCCCCACGTCCGACCCGGCGTTGGGCTCTGTGAGGCACATGGTCCCGCTCCACTGCCCGTTAAGCATTTTATCGAGAAACAGCTCCCTGTCTTTGTCCTTTCCGAATCTGTATATAAGGTTGGCCGCCCCCGTGGTAAGCTTAATATATGACATCAGGACCGGGCAGGCGGCGGTGAGCATTTCATTATAACCCCGGTAAAGGGTCAGCGGCATGGGTGTTTCGGACCCCAGTGACTCGTTGGAGGACCCCCAGCCGTTCTCCTGCAGAAACTTGTATGCGTTAACGCATCCCTGGGGAACCTTTACCCTTCCATCCTCAAATCTGACTCCGGTTTTATCTCCCTCTATATTAACCGGAAATATCATTTCTTTAGCCAGTTTATAAATCTCATTCAATATAAAATCAACATCACCGGAGTCATAATTGCCACTAAACCTCTCAAGACTGAATACCTCTTCCATATCCAGCCACTCGTTTAAGATAAACTTCAAATCCCTTATATCATATGCAAATTCAGGCACAAATCCAACCCCCCTAATCTCTTAATGCCTATCTAGTTTGTCACCTTCCACAATACCAATAAACATCAAACTTGCTTAACAACCCACCCCCATACATAATTATCAAGATTTATAGCCGGTATAACATGACAACACATCACTTATGCAAATTTTATGCCATAACGGGCTAGCACCTTCAAACATCCTGACAATTCTTATATGACTGCTCTTCTTCAAGATATGCTGTTTCAAAGTGAAACCTGCATGTAACTGAATAAAACAGCAGATAATTTAGAATTAATCCGACAAATACAATGTTATATTAAGATGACCACCGCCTGAACGATGGTCATCTTTTTCTGTACTTTAATTTACCTTTTTTATTTGGCCCCGGCGCCATTAGACCGGCCTGCCATAAGCTTGCCGATTATCCCCTGCTTAACAATCAGGAAAACAAACAGCACCAGTCCCACATAGTCAAACACGCTGACCGGCATCAGCAGAAGCAGTCCCGAAGCCAGCGCAATCATCCTTTCCATAGAGCCCATGGTCCTGGAAAGATATCCGCTAACCCCGGCAGCAAATATAAGCAGGCCCGGGACTACGAATACAAAGAAGCGGAACACTTCATAAAGGTTCCAGTATTCGGGAAGCAGCAGGTATGCGGGGTCATAGGCAAATATGAACGGTATCACGTAGGTCATAATACCCAGCCTGCACGCCACAAAGCCGGTTTTCATGGGGTCCTCTCCGGCTATCTGGGCGCCGGCATAGGATGCAAACGCCACCGGAGGGGTTATTGAATAGAGTGTTGCATAATAGAAGCAGAAGATATGAGCCACTGCGGGAATTACCCCCAGGCTCATCAGGGCAGGGCCAAATATGGCTATACTGGTGATATAGGCCGGTATAGAAGGCATACCCATGCTCATGATTAAAATGGCCAGCGCAGAAAGCAGCAGTGCCATAAGAAGGTTGTTCTGCCCGAAAGAGATTACCATGTTGGCAAACTTTAAATTAAGTCCTGTTTCCACCAAAAAGCCGGTTATTATTCCAGCCGCCGCACATGCTATGGCTATATAAACCGACGTTTTACCGGTTTTGGCCAGTATTGTGTACAGAGTCTTTAGATTTAGCCGGTTGTTTTTTCTTAAGACCCCCAGGCCAAGGGCTATTACACAGGAGTAAAATGCGGCCAGCCCGACGGGATAAAATTTAAACAGGAAGTACAAAAGCACGGCGATAGTAATTAGGAATATATAAAAACCGTTTACCATTATTTCCTTATATGAAATAGTAGGTATTTCATGGGCCTTGATGCCCAGCCGCCTGGTCTCAAAATGAATTGTGGCGAAGAAAACCGCGTAAAAAAGAAGCGCCGGCAGCAGTGTGTACTGGCAAATCTTGATATACGGCACACCCATGTACTGCGCCACTATAAAGGCCGCAACCCCCAGCATGGGCGGCATCAGCTGCGCCGCCGTCCCCACCACTGCCGCAATGGCCCCTGCCGTTCGAGGAGGGTACCCTACTTTTATCATCTCAGGGATTGTGGGAAACCCTATCAGGTACGTGGTGGACATGGGCATCCCGCTGGCCATCCCCACCAGCGTTCCGGCTACGATTGCTGTTTTGGCGGGCGCTCCGGGAGACCTGCCCAAGAGCCTGTTGGCGAAGTCCAGAAAGGACTTCAGTATTCCCATCTGCTCAAGAATAACGCCGTAAAAAATAAAGGGAAAGGCCAGGGTAATCACGATCCACAGAGGGCTCCCGAATATTCCCTTTGAGGTCAGGTACATGGTGTCAATTACCCAGTCAAGCTCAAAGCCCGAGTGCCCGAACGGTGGGGGCAGGTATTGGCCAAAGCTTGTGTAGGCGAAAAAAAACAGTGCTATGAGCGCCATGGGCAGCCCAATGGCCCGGCGGGTGGCCTCCAGCACCGCCGCAATGGCTATAACCCCCATAACATATTCAACCGTTGAAAGAGGGCTCACATATTCCACCCTGGTTAGAATATGCTGGGCGTTGACAATGAGATAGCCGATGGATGCAGCAGACGCCAGCGCCCACACCACATCCAGCACATTGATCCTCTTCATGAACGGACTATTACCCCCGGCGTATATGATAAACGTAAGGGGCAGGGCAAAAAACAGAAATATGGCCAGAGAAAGCGCGTATCCCAACACTGGTCCCACAACCACTATTTGAAGCGCAAAAACGGAAAGTGCAGCACCTAAAAAACCAACAATTTTTCCCGGCGTTCCTCCCAGATTTCTATCCACTGGAAACAACCCTCCCTTTATAAGGCTTTCAACTTACAGCCCGGCTAAATTACAAAGTCAAAAAGAGAAAAAGCTTCCCGCCCGGCAGGTTAGATGGCCAAGAAAAGCTTGTGATTGCTGTACCGGGGGGAAGCCAATCAGCATGCCGGTTGTATTTCCGGCCCTGAACAAATTAAAAGAGGCTTTGGCTTAAATTGCTCCCTTTTCCTTAAAGTACTTTTCGGCTGCCGGGTGGAACGGGATTTGCTTACCCTTGCCGTACAGTTTGGTTAGATCCTTGGCGGTAAAGCCTTTAAACTCGCTATTTCCGACCTGGGCCATGGTGTCCATATTCTTCAGGAGGGCATCCAGTATTTTCCTGACTGTTTCGTCGGGCATGTCCGCGCTTACCACCCAGGTGGTTATGTCTGAAAGAACCTTGGTGTCCTCTTTTATACTCTTGTGCAAATCTTTGGGAACCGTGCTGACCACCAGAGGAACTTCATTGGTAATTTTTGGTATGATCTCCTCATCTATCTTCAGTATCCTGAACTCTTTCTGGGATTCAAGTTCGGACAGGGCGGCCGATTGCGCGTTTACAGCCATGGTGTAGGCTATCACGTCAGCCTGGCCTTTGGCCAGTATGTCGCAGGCCTCCTGGTATTTACCCACTACGTCGACCTTTCCTTTTGCTTCTTCAATGCTCTTATAGGTTATGCCGTGGGCTTCCAGCATCTTTTCGGGAACATACCTGGCAGTAAAGCCAACCGGGTATGTTATGTAGCGGATTGATTTGCCCTTCAGGTCAGAGATAGATTTATAGGGTGAGTCGGCGCTGACCAGCAAAACGTAAGCCGCCGTTGTGGTGTAGCAGAGAGTCCGGGCCTTTTTCACCGGCTCTTTAAAGTAATCCACCTCTCCAATTTTGGCAACCACTTTTCCTTCAGCCATGGCCGGAAGGTATGATGAAAAGGTCAAAGCCAGGTTTCCCTTGCCATTTTCAACCTGAATCACATTGCTGACGGCAGATCCAGTCATAACATCCACAGTCATGCCAAGCTCCTTCGAAGCTATACCGGCAAAGGCGGACGCCTGGGAATACCAGGTGGTGCCGGTGGGGCCGGAGAGGAATTTTATGTTTTGAAGCTGGGCCGGAGGTTTAGCTGCCGGCTGATTGGCTGAATCCTGTTTGCCGCAGCCCGCCACCAGTGCCAGGGTTATAATTGCAACCAACAATATGGAGATTTTTCTTTTCATTTGATACGCCTCACTTTCTTTGCTGAAAAAATAGCTACTCAGGCTTTTCTTAAATAGATCAGGATTGCTGTCATTTACCACCTCCGGTAATTTAACGACACTTTTTCTTCTGCCTGCAACAGGTCTTTACCGATCGATAAAGATACGTATAAAATCTCCCTTTTTGGGTTATAGCAAATAACGTACCTGTTGGATATCAAAATTGCAAAATATCTGAATACAGCCATATTTTAATGAAATATAAAAATTTAAAATAAAAAGCCTATTTCATTTTGAAATTATCGGTTTCTTTTTGAAACCTCTTTCAGCTCTGATCTTGTTTTTCGCCACAAAGTTGTCCTGCTTGTGCCGAGAAGCCTTGATACCTCAGCGGTGCTGGTTCCCGTGGAAAGGAGATGATCGATAATCTCCCTTTCCATATCCTGCAGATCCCTTATTCTCAAGGTAATGGTATTCCATCCACCGGTGTCCTGATCGCTTATTTTTTCGTCAATCAACATGCAGACAAGCTGTTCCGGAGAATGTTTGTCTTCAATGAGGAGGACGTATTTCTGTATAATATTTTGAAGTTCTCTGACGTTACCGGGCCAGTGATAGCTTTTAAGCTTATCCAGGGCCGACCTGGACAGGGGCGGAACCACCTTGTTTTCGGAAGCACAGAACTGCCTGATAAAATGGTTTGCCAAGAGCTCTATATCATCCTTTCGGGCGCGTAGGGGCGGGAGATCCAGGTTCAATACTTCCAGGCGGTGGTACAGATCGTTCCGGAATTCCCCTTTTTTGACCGCCAGGCCCAAATCATAGTTAGTGGCCGCAATTATCCTAAGGTCCACCGGGATAACCCTGTCACTGCCGACCCTCATTATTTCCCGTTCCTGCAAGACCCGCAGCAGCCTGGCCTGGACCGGCAGTGACATTTCACGGATTTCATCCAGAAAGATGGTTCCGCCATGGGCCAGTTCGAACAACCCGGCTTTGCCGCCCTTCTTTGCACCTGTAAAAGCACCTTCCTCATAGCCGAACAATTCGCTTTCCAGCAGGTTTTCAGGAATGGCCGCGCAGTTTACGGCAACAAAGGGGTGCTTTCTCCTGCTACTCTCGTTGTGAATACTTTGGGCGAACAATTCTTTACCGGTGCCGCTTTCACCGGTTATCAGCACTGTAGCGTTGGCGGCGGCAAATTTTTTTGCCCGCTTCACCGTTTCATTCAGCAAACTGCTTTTTCCAATAAGGTCATTGAATGTATGTTTTGCCACCAAACCTTTTTTAAACAGCTGGCGGCGAAGGTTTTGCTCCAACACCTGTATCCTGTCGGCGCTCTGAAAGGAAATTACAAGACCCCTCTCAATGTTCTTGACGTTTATAGGCATGCTGCTGACCAGGAATTGCTTGCGCCCGACTTCCTTCAATACCTCCGTGGCCTGCTTTTCGTTAAACAAAGGCCCCAGAGGGGAGTTCCTAAGCTCGCTGAAATGACGGCCCAATATTGATCCGGTATCTGTTTCCAACAGCTTTTCGGCGGAAGGGTTCATAAATGACAGTCGTTTTTTTTCATCCAGTATTAATATACCGTCATTAGTCAGCTCAAGAACGGACCGGAACCTTTCGGACCGCTGCTGATCCTTCTGTATGCCGTGAACCAGTTCCACCGCCCGTTTGATGGAACCGTATATGGCGTCATAGCCTGAGGTTACAAGAACGGCATTCAACCCGGACTCTTTGGCCATCTCGTAGATGCACAAGCCGGTGCTGACCACCACATCGAATTTCGATTCCAGTATTTTTTTCGCCTGTGCCTCCATCTCGTAAATATTGCTGTAGGGGAAGCAGTCAACCTGTATCTCCAGTATCTCTGTTATGGTGTCAAATTCCGGGCTGAAATCCTGACCCCTGTGTCCCAGGTAAGCTATTCTTTTACCCATGCCCCTGGCGGTATAAAGGGCCTGGAGTATATCAAAGGATGTTATTTCTATTAAAACAACGGGCAGGGAAACCGCCTTGACTATTTTCTGCCCTGTCACCCCCCTGCTTACTATTACATCCACACCCTCGCGCTCAAACTGTAAGGCGTATGACACGCCCCGCTCAAGCACCCCTTCCTTTAAATCCAGGTCCAGTTTCATTTCACCGGCCATTTTACGTATTAATTTTGACAGTTCGGGATATGTGGAAACCACCCCAATTTTTACATCGTTCATCATGTTAACCGGGCCTCCTTGACAAAGAGTAATAATGACATGAAACGTGAGGCATGGCCTATCACATGCTGAAAATATTCGACAAACATTTCACTGATTACTGCTTTTTGGCTACAGTAATTTAGTCCATGCCATAATCCTTCGCCTCAATGTGCAAGGCCATGGCAGTTTCCTGAATGCTTCTCAGGCTTTGGTCAATCTGTTCAATTGACGATACCAGCATTTCTGACAATCGACTGCATTTCTTCAGAGTGTTTTTCCAGCAATAAAATCTTTTCCTGTATACTTTTTAATTTCCGGCTTACCTCTAAAAATTATTTCCTGCCGATTTTCCTTTGGCTTTTGTTTCAAAATGAAATTATGTGTTAAAAATTGCAACAAAAAGCCTCCGCCACGGCACAGGTGTTGACTTAAAAATAATGTCTTTGTTCACATAATGAAAAGTCCCTGGTCAAATCCTTCCTTTCCGAGGTAGCGATTAAAAAGATAATGCCTGTATTCAACGTACTGGCTGAAATCGCAATCTATCCCCTCTTCTTTGAGCGATGTTACAAGCTTTTTTATATCCGGAGGGCAGCCATTTATACGTATTGCTTTCTTTATGTCAGGATTGTCTTTATTTTGCAGGCAGGCGCATTTTCCGAATAAAACAGTCTTCTCAAATCCCGGAGATGCAGTCTGACTTTTGCCGGTAATCACCTCAACCCCTGGAAACGGCTCGCCCCTGAAGGCCGACATCAACAGTACCAGCATCGGGTTGTAGAGTTTTGAGCAGGCGGTACACAGGGAATTATCATATTTTCTTACAGATAGCCCCGTGATGCCGCGCTTTTTAAAGGCCACCGGCCCCGAGTTTTCCTCTGTCCACTCCCAGTCATAGGGTAAATGCACAGAATGCTCCTCTACCGGCTCACCCCTTACTTCTATTTCCGACAGGTCTGTATTGCGCTGGCTTATATCCCCGTAAAATTTCAGGTGAGGAACATCAGCAGCATGGTGGCCCAGCAATGCGGCCCCAACCACATCGCAGGCCAAAACATCCCTGGAGGCCGCCAAAATATCTTTCCGGACGGCTTTGCCTGTTATTCCGGGCCCCTGTGCCAGGGCAAAAATACCGTCAATAATGGTCAGGGCCACCGGAAGCTTTTCAGCAATGCGGGGGAATATGCTTTCCAGGTCTCCGCTGCTGTTATGGCAGCTAATCTTGGATTTGCGGTCGAGACAGCCCTTGAAATTCTTTATTCCCAGTGACACTTTACACTGGTTGTGGGTTTTTAAAACCGGAACGTTTATTATCCTGTCCGCCCTCAGCGCCCTCCCGGCCAGAGAAAGTTTAAAGCCGCCAAAATCAACATCTTCAAATTTCTCATGGTTAAAGTCAACTATTTCTACACCGTATTTCTCCCTTAGCTTTTCGTATCCAAGGGCTTTAAAAATTTCTCTGGCCATCGTTCCTGTAACCGACAGGGTTCCCTCTCCAATGGCTATTTTGTGATAACCCTCTTCATGCAGCAGCCGGACCAGGGCAAAAATTAAAGCGGTTGTTGTTACAACACCATAGGGGGGAAAGGGCAAATCAAAATCCCAGTTCACAATGTTGGGCTTAATCAAAATTTTATCCTTCTTATTGAATTCCTTTAGTCCGTCACAGAGTTCCAGCGCTTTTTTCAGTGAGCTGTATGTATCTTCATGTCTTACCACCGAAACAACATGTTTACTCACCATAAATCGCCCCCAAAAATAAATTGATATAGGCGCCTGCAAGGCAGGCAACGCATTTTTGATGCTTTCCGGGGCTGGCCCGCCCCGTCAAATACATATTCAATGACGCAGGCCAGCTAAAAGAAAGCACCAATGGTACCGGCAGTCGAATAATTAGTTCAGCAATTTTTATGCCCGCACAATATCCCTGGCTGGTTTGTTGAGAATGCGCAAAAAACCCCCGTGATGCATAGGCATCCCGGGGGTTTTTTACAACACGGGGCGGGTGGCGTGAATCCCCGTATGTCGGAAAAAAGTATGGTAAGCTCCTTTAAACCCGGCCAGCAATTTCCCTTTCAGCTTCCCGTATAAGCCCTCCATCATTATCCTCTCTTCCATTTAAGCCATTAATAAACATTTTATCGTAATTGACAATTTAATTGATAAAAGTTTGTAACAATTTGCCTTTTTTAAACCACGTTTATACTTTTTCTGTCGATACATGCAGGAGATTTTTGTACTGATGTCGTATGTCATATATCTGACCACCAATGCATGTAATTACCAAATAAGTTAATACAGAGCAGCGGTAATGATGTGGTGATTCCGGGAGCTTTCCCGGTAGACATTTGAATCAGGAGGACAGAGGAGTGAAGGGAAAAAATAAGTGGGCCCTTAAACAAAAACTGGTGGCGTTTTTCATCCTGGTTTCCGTGCTGCCCCTGGTGGCGGGAGGGTTATGGACCACCGTAGCCGTCAGGGACCATTTGATGGAAAACGTAGAAAATCAGAACAGCCTGATGGTTCATAAGCTATCCGAACAGGTAGAGGGATTAGTCATGAACAGGGTGAACCTGGCCAAGACACTGGCCAACCTGCCCCAGGCCGTTAAAATGGACCCGGCTCAGCTCAAACCAATGCTGAAGTCCATAAAGGAAAAAAATCAGGATATCGATGCAATTGGTGTAATAAACACCTCGGGAATGCAGATTGCCCGGTCCGACGACAACAAGCTTCTGGATCTCAAGGATCGGTCCTACTTCAAGGAAATAATGGCCGGCGGCGAGCAATCGGTCAGCGAGGTTCTCATATCCAAGACCAATCAAAAGCCCATATGCGTGGTTTCCGCCCCCATCAAAGAAAACGGCAGCATCAAGGGTGTAATTCACATTTCAATGACTCTTGACTCACTGGGCAAACTTATAAGCGAAACCAAAGCAGGGTCGGGCTATTCCTACATAGTGGATGAAAAGGGCAGGGTGGTAGCCCATCCGGACACCCAGTTCATTGCGGAACAAAAGGACCTCTCCTCTTTGCCCCCCGTGCAGGAAGGCGTGTCCGGCAAAACAGGAACTGTGCAGTTTCCGGATGAAGGTATACAATGGCTGGCCGGCTATTCCCGGACACCTTTCCTGAAATGGGTTGTGGTTACACAGCAACCCCTCGCCGAGGCTCTGTCAGGAGCCAACAACATGGTCAGAAACACCCTGGTGGTGCTGTTTTTAGGCGCCCTTTTCGCCGCCTTCATGGGGATTATCCTGGGCAACAGGGTGGCAAAGCCCGTTACTGAGCTGAACAGTGAGGTTTTGACCATTGCCGGGGGTGACCTCACCAGGACGGTCCGCATCAAGTCAAATGACGAAATAGGACAGCTGGCTGAATCTGTAAACCGGATGAGGGACAACCTCAGGGAAATCGTGGTACAGCTTGTTGATACCGGTCATAAGTTGGCCGGTTCGTCCGAACAACTGGCAGCCCAGGCCCAGCAAACCTCTGCCGGGGCCGCCGAAACCGCCGCCACGGTCGAAGAGATAGCCTCCACCGTTGAGCAGGTCTCTAATGATGCACGGGATGTGGCCATGGTCTCCGGTGAGGCTGCCAGGGAGGCCCAAAAAGGATCCAGCGGTGTGGACATGCTGATGGAGAGGATGAATTCCATCACCTCCTCAGCCGGTGAGGCTTCACAGACCATCGGTTCGCTCTCCGACACCCTGAACAGGGTTAACCAGATAGTGGATTTGATAACGTCCATTGCCGACCAGACAAACCTTCTGGCGCTGAACGCCGCCATTGAGGCGGCCAGGGCCGGGGAACAGGGCCGGGGCTTTGCCGTGGTAGCCGAAGAGGTCCGAAAACTTGCAGAGCAGTCGTCACACGCCGCCAAGGAAATCAGCCAGATGATAGCCGAAGTACAGTCCGGTTCCGAAAAGGCCGTTGCAGCCATGACGGTAGGGGAAAACCAGGTCAGGGAAGGCGCAGCGGTTGTGGAAGAGGTCGGGCGCAACTTCAGAATAATAATCGATTCGGTGGAAGGCCTGGCAGACAAGATACAATGCCTTGCGTCCTCTGCTGAGCAGGTTTCCGGAGGGATTCAAAACGTGGCGGGAACCACCGAGGAACAGACAGCCGCCATGGAGGAAGTGGCAGCCGCAACAAGCCAGCTTGCCCAGATTTCCTCCGATCTCAACAGTCTGGCCAACCGGTTCAAAGTCTAGTAAGCCGGAAATTATCCACAGAATTTCTTTCAGCCTAATTTCCTATATCTATTTAAAGCCGGGCGGCTAAACACTCTTGCCCGGCTGGCTTTTTTACATAAAACTATAACAGTTGATTTAGAATCGTTCCTTCCTGTACGCGGCTGATTTCAGAGGCCTGGTTTAATCTGCCGGCAGACTGCAACGCAGTACCGGCTTCACCCTGCCCAGCCGCCGCCCCGGGCACACCCGTGGCGGCGCCGCTTTTTTGATTGACAACCGTACCGGTTGCAGCGTTCATCATCCCCGGCATCATCATGCGCTGCCCGCTCATGTTGGCGGCCATCATCCCGGAGGATCCGCCCATCATCATACCGTAACAGTATATAGCTTCTCTCTAATAGTTTTAGCGAATGAAGCCATGAACAAAAAGAATACTACGCTTAAAGCCTGCAGCAGCTAATGTCGCAAAAACGGATGTATAATTAAAATGTGTTTTTGACCGAATTATAGTTAGGGAGAGATTTAATTTGCCGTCGGGAATTATTTGCGTGGTAATACTGCTTTTCAGTGCATTTGTATCAGGCGTTTCGGGTTTTGGCTTTACCATGGTGGCACTGACACTGCTTTCGCTGCTTTATGATATTAAAACATCGGTTGTTTTCCTGGCCATACACACACTGACATGCAATATCTTCCAGCTTGTAAAGTTAAGAAACCACCTATATATAAAAGGAATGCTTCCCCTTCTGGCCGGTGCATTGACCGGTGTCCCCGCCGGAGTATACATCCTGAAAAATATAGATCCCTGGTGGATTAAAAAGTCGCTGGGAGTTGTGATTATAACATTTGTAATACAACAGTTTTTTTACTCAGGAAAAACTGAAAACACAGACAGCCCCACCCAGAACGGCGCCGGAGGCAATGGAGAGCCGGTCCCTCCCCTTAACGGCAGCGGGGAAAATAAAAAGAAAACCCTGCCGGGTTTTCTGGCCGGCACCGCCGGGGGCGCCCTTATGGGAAGCCTTCTCTCCGGCGGGCCTCCTATAGCAATTTACGCGTTAAAGGAAAGCCAAAACAAATATTACATAAAGGCCACACTTCAAAGCTTTTTCCTTTTCAGCAGCCTTTACTCCATTATTATTTACTTTGCAACCGGGCTTATGACAGCCCCGCTGCTTTTGTCAAGCCTTCTTTACCTTCCGGCAACCATTGTCGGAACCGGACTGGGGATTCTGGTGTTCGAGAAAATATCTTTTGCCACTTTTAACAAAATAGTGCTGGCGTTCATCACCATGCTGGGATTATCACTGTTGTTAAAATAGATGTTTCCCTTTCAGTGGCTCGACTCCAGACTTAAGTCGGTTTTTTTGCCACCGCTTAATAATGTTTCTATATAATTAAAAAGGGAGGTGATGGCCACTCCGAAAACCAATGCAAAGACAACCGCAACCAGCCCGTAAGTGGGACCGTCGGAAACGGCCATACTGTTGAACCAGCTGACTAGACCCGTGCCGGAAACGTCAAAAGTGCCGTACAGAGTATCCAGCAACTTACCATCCTTCACTGCAAAGACGGTAATGCTGCACTTTTCCTGGGGAATGCCGGGAGGCAGCTTTACCTTGCCTCTGAAATAACTTCCTCCAACATCCACCTGACCCTCCCCGACGGAATAAAGGCCGTTTTTCCCGCTAATAGCCACAAATGCTTCAACGTATTCGTACGCTTCTTCAACAGGGACAGGTTCCCAACCTTCCCCCCGGTGTATGTCCACTTTTGCCCTGGCATATATATCCGAAAAAACATTGCTTAAACCCAGCTTTTGTTTTAGATCCTCGGGCAACCCGCTTAACGGGGCCGAAGAAACAATGTGGTAAAGCTTTGGAACCCTGCTAACCCTGCTCCTCTCGGTATTAAGCCAGAATAGCCCCACCTTGCCCTTTTTATTCAGTTCCATAACCGAGTGATCGGGAGAGGTAATCTTAACATAAACTTCCGCGCCATCCGGAACAGTTCCGCCAAACGTTATTTCGGACCCGTTATAAATCAAGCCCACATCGATATTCCGCGGGTTGATGTCCAGATCGGCCCCGGCGGCCGGCACGGCTATCATCCAGAAATATATAGCCACCAAGCCAATCAAAGTTTTAAATCCACCTTTCATTAATGGCCGCCCCCCTGAACTATCAGGCTGGCAGGAGCTGAAAGAAGTTCTACAACAATTTTTACCATAACCAGAAGGACAATTATTGAAAAAGCGACGCGCAATTGCTCCGCTTTAAGTTTGTTGCCAAGCCTGGCTCCGATTTGCGCTCCTGCTGAAGAACCAATCAACAACATCATGGCGAGAACAAAGTCAACAGTATGGTTTATAACACTCTGGGCTATTGTGACGTTTATGGCGGTGAAAATTACCACAAAAGCGCTTGTTCCAACCGAGTTTTTAACAGGCATACCGATAATGTAAATCATAATGGGCAGCATTATAAAACCGCCCCCCACACCCATCACCGCCGAAAGCACACCGGTTAAAAAGCCCAGCGCCATAAGCGCAGGAACGGAAATCTCTATACCTGAAGCTTTAAAGCGCATTTTCATGGGCAGCCTGTCTAAAAAGGCCGAAACAGCATTTTTTTTGCCGTTTTGGGTTTGACCTCCCTTTTTCAGAGCGGAGACGCTCTCCCAAAACATAAAGGAGCCCACCAAAAAGAGCATGGCCACGTATGCAATTTTTAAAACCAGATCGAAATTACCCAGCGACATGAGTATTTTAACCAGAACGGTACCCAGGCTCCCTCCCACGAGCCCCCCTGTGACAATAATAAAACCAAGCATGAAATCAACGTTTTTCTTTTTGCTATGGGCCAGCGTTCCCGAAACCGACGCCGCCACAATCTGGTTTGTATCACTGGCCACTGCCACTGCCGGGGGTATGCCCAGCATCATCAGCAGCGGAGTCATAAGAAACCCCCCGCCAACGCCGAACATTCCTGAAAGCAAGCCCACCAATCCTCCCAATCCCACAATGGTAAACGCCGGCACCGACATTCTTGCTATAGGAAGAAAAATATCCACGTCCAATCACCCCTAATGTGTCTTCTGCAACCACAATTGTCTTTGCCTGATTTCGTTTTGTAAAACCACCCTGGTATAGTAGTCCATCGCCCTGCTAAAAACCGTGGCGGCAAAAATCATCACAAACAGAAGAAGCAAGGTGGTACCCCAGGTAAAATTCTTAACATGGGCATCCTCCGGAGTATATGTTTTTCCATTAATGTCTTTCCAGGCGTATATTTCCTTGGTATCGGGATTCTGATCCACAACAAGGTGTTTTCTAGGATTGTAATAATGTGAAAACACTTCATCTCTTAAGAAATTTATACCTATCCAGTATACCAAGATAGAAACCGTAAACACAAAAATACTAAGCAATACCTGAAACCTTTCAATATTTCTTCTGCTTTGTTCAGTCATTTTTAGCACCCCTTAACTTTTCTTTACATTAATCAAATTGCTTATAAATTAATTTTATATGAAGTGTTTTGCACTTGGTAACAATTATAACCACCTATCTCCTTTCAAGGTATATATCAAAATATTAGTTCTTGTTTCTTACTGAGTAAACATCTGACGCCTTAATAATCCTATACAGGTGTCCAAGGTTTCACAAAAGAAACGGATGTCATTTAAGCTAGTCGAGCGTTTCACAAATATATGGCAGCTTGTGCAAAAACTAATTACCACAAACAAAAAAACCAGGCCGAAAGCCTGGACTGCCAAAATGATAAACAACACACCAATTCAAACAATGTATTACCACAATACAACAACCTGGTTCTTGCGCATCTTCATTGCATATTAAGCGAGAGTAGTGCTCTTATCTAGAGATTTATGACTCCTTCTGCCAGCTATACAAGCTTAATCCATTAAGCAGCCCTGACTGCAGTCAAGTGTTATAACCGCAACACTAACAGTTAATTGGTTGCCAGATATTTCACGCCTAAATGTTTGTTTTAAACTGATCGGTAAGTTCATTGAGATGTTCCAGTGCCCGATTGAGGTTTTCGGCAGCTTCGGCAATATTATTGGTGGCCTCGGCCTGCTGCTGAACAGTTTCGCTTATATAACGGCTGCCGGAAGACATCTGCTGTGTGGTGGCGCTGATGGATTCAATATCACGTTTAAGTCCCTTAATGGACTCTGATATCTCATTGAAAATCCGCCCGCAATTATTTACTATCTCCACGCCTTTTTGAACCTCGCCGGCGCTTGCGTTAATACTCTCAACCACCTGGCCGGTGTCCCGCTGTACTGCCGATATCAGCTGCTGAATCTCCGAGGCGGCATTATTTGACTTTTCGGCCAGTTCCCGGACCTCTCCGGCCACCACGGCGAAGCCTCTGCCCATTTCCCCCGCCCTTGCCGACTCTATAGCGGCGTTAAGGGCCAGTAGGTTGGTCTGGTCGGATATGGTCTTTATAACCTCCACTATCCGGCTTATTTCCTCAGCCTGTTCTTGCAGCTTTTTTACCGCTTCCGACGTGCTTTCGGACACGTTCTCTATGGACATCATCTGCCTGATTGCCCCGGATATTGATTCCTCTCCCAGTCCGGCGACTTCCGACACCTTTTCCGCTGATCTGTTGATGTTTGAGGCATTTTCATCCAACTGCCGGACACCAGAGGAAAACTGCTCAACGTTGCCCGCTATTTCCTGAATGGACGCGCTTATGTTCCCTCCGGATCTTGCAAGCTCATCACTGGACGCCAGTATTTTTCCCCCGGCTGCCCGGGTTTCGCCAATTATGGTTTTCATGTTGGAAAGCATGTGGTTGATGGAATTCCCCAGGACAGCAATCTCGTCCCTGCCGTGAACCTCAACGCTTTTTCCAAGATCCCGGTTTACAGCTATATCGTTGACCAGGGCCGCCATCTTTGTAACCGGGCGTATCATGGAACCAACAATGAGATAAACCAGGGCCAGCACTATACCGATACCCAGTACCGCCAAAACGGCGGTTTCCTTCTTGTTGGCGGAAAGTCGGTTCACCGTGTGCGCCCGTGAATGAACCGACTTTACATACCCCTTGACCTCGCCGCTGAAATCTTTAAAGGGCATTATCAACACAGTGTTCATTCCGTCGCCGGTAAGGCTGTACTGCACCTCTCCACCTTTACCCTTTTCTATAAGCTGGGGGCTGACGTTATACCCGTCTTCGGCTGTTGAGGCCCTGGACAGCAGTTTGTCAGGCTCACCCGGCTTCCCGAAGCTGTATATGAAATAATCGCCAGGAACAACCTGCTGAAGCTCTTTTAAGAAATACTCACCGAACTCCAGGCCGGTTTCCACGTTGCCCACATACCTGTCCCCCTGGAAAACAGGGACCAGAACCCTGAATCCGTACCCCGCCTTACCGTCCTCCAGGCCCATGACCTCTTTTTGGGTTTTGTTGGCCACTATAACCGTGGGGCGTATCTTGCTGATATCGTCACCGAACTCCTTGGGCCTGTTCAGCCTGGCGAAAGCCACCGCCGGGGGGGTATTGAACTGTATGTTGTAAAAACCCCTGCTTTTCAGATCAGCAAAAGTGGGTCCCAGTATTTTCAGCAGCTTTTCCCTGTCGCCGGCGGCAAAGGCTTCAACCACCTCGGGGTTTTTTGAGACAGGCACAATCACTGACCGGGAAACGGACAGATACTCTTCCATTTTGCGGTAGAACGTATTTGAAACAACCTGGTTTTGCATCTTTTCGCTTTCCAGTATCAGAGTTTGCGTCCTGCCGTAGTTAAATAACGTAAGTCCCAGTATCAGCGCCAGCATCATTATTCCCACGCTGAACAGTATTTTTTGCCTGAAACCGGAGGCAAATTTCATTTTTCCACCCGCCCCCATATATGGTATTCATTGCCTGAACTGCCCTGGCTTAAGATAACCTGCCCGGTTATTTTCCTTATACTCTTATACGAAAAGTTTTTGCTGCAGCATGGCCACTACCCCCATGACTCCGGCAAGGAATACGCTTGCCCAAAACACTCTTCTCAAAAGCTCACCCTCCTGTCCGTGCAGATTGAGGGTGGCGCTGGCTATCACCAGGTCCTGGGGCGCTATGGACTTGCCCATGGTTCCGCCGGAAGCAAGTGTGCCGGCCGATAGCACCGGGTCGATGCCAAGTTGCTGTCCGGCCACCACGGACAGGTTGCCGAAAAGGGCGTTTGATGCGGCAACACTTCCCGCCAGAGTGCAGCCCAGCATGCCCAGGAAAACCGTGGCCATGGGAAACCAGAAACCGGCCGAGGCAAAGGCCAGCCCTATGCTGTATGTCATTGCGGAATAGTTCATCAGATAGGCGATCCCCAGTATGCTTACTATGGTAATTCCGGGCTTGGCGGCCTGCTTAAGGGTGTTCACATAAATAGCGAAGGCCCTGGAAGGTTTAATGCCCAGCGCGATTACCGTTAGCAGCCCCGCGAAAAACACCAGCGTCCCGCCCACCAGCAGCAACGGCTGGCTGTAAACGGCGGGGTAGGCTTCGGGCTGCGACACCACCGGGGCGGTTTTCCAGACCACGTTGTGCAGCCCGGGCCACGGGATTTTCACAGTGCTTATGGCGGCCAGCCAGTGCTTGAGCCCGGTGCTGTTGACCAGCCCGATGACCAGCACCAGAAGGAAGTACGGCGACCAGGCCCTGGCGATTGTTTTGAGTGGGAGTCTTGGTTCGCACTTATCGTCACCGGCGGGGCAGTCGCCGGAAAGAAGCCATGTTTCCGCCGGACTCCAGAACCTGAGGATGGCCAGCGTGGTGATGATTGCCGCCAGGGCGGCCGCGATGCCCACGATATATGGGCTCAGAATACTAACGGCGATAACCGCCATAACGGCATATGCCAGCCCCACTGCGGCGGCCACCGGCCATACCCCCTTAAGCCCTTTCCACCCCGACAGCACCAGCACCAGCACCGCCGGTGAAAGGGCCGAGGCCACGGGGGTCTGCCTGCCGACCAGGGCGGCAAGCTCGCCTATGTCAAGCCCGGTCACCGAGTTCAGCACCACCAGGGGCATGCTCTGGGTCCCCCAGGCGCTGGGGGTGGTATCGCCCAGCAATGCGATTACCCCGGCCGTCATGGGGGGAAAGCCGAACCCCACCAGCATGGCGGAAATAATAGCTATGGGAGCGCCGAAGGCGGCCATGCTTTCCAAAAGAGTGGTGAATCCGAAGCCTATAAGTATTGTCTGCATGCGGCGGTCGGCAGTCACATAGCCCAGGGATTTTTTGACCACCTCAAAATAACCGCTGTCCACCAGCATGTTGAATATCCACACCGCGCTGGTAAGCGTCCACATGATCGGAAAAACCGCCATCATCATGCCGAAGGCGGTGCTGCTGGCCGCAAGCCCCGGAGGCATTTTCCAGACCATGGTGGCAAGAAGAAACGTAGCCGCCAGTGCTGATATGGCGGAAACATGAGACGGCTTTTTTAATCCTCCCAGCATGACAAACATTACCACAATGGGCAGTGCGGCCAGTAATGCCGACAAAGCAAGGCTGTCCCCGGCCGGGGTATAGTCCTGGTACCACCTGTATTCCCCGCCGGCGGAACCCCAGGCCCACATGGCCCATGAAAAGACAGCCAGGATAATACCTGCTGCAATTAAAAACGGTTTTTTAACGATTTTTGCCCGCCCCCCGGGCGGATTACCTTTTTTGTTCATTATTCAGCTCCTAATTTCAGTAGGGTTTCTTCAAAAAAACGCCCGGGAACCATTTTAAGGTCCGGCGGGCAATTAAAAAAAAATTTAAACTCCAACTATTCCGGCAGCGGCCCCGCAGTATCGAACCTATGATACTACGGACCTTGCCGCCGGCCGGAATATATTGTGGATGGAGGTGAGATTGTCTTCTTTACGTCCTGAAATAGAACGGCAGCTTTAACACATACATCACGGTATACCAGAACACCCAGTTGGCGATCCAGGCTATCACAAAGGCAACCAGGCCGTTGGTAAACATCCTCCTGATGTTGGCCCCGTACGCCACCACTACGGCGATTCCGCCGGATGCCGAAACCACTGCGTAACCCAGGCTTCCCATGAGGCCAATGGCGTACGACCATGGAACGATGGACTGGCCGACCGCCTTCATGGTGGAAACCGCCATGGGAACTACTATGGCGTTGGCTGCAGTGTTGGTGGAGAACTGGGTCATCAGCCCGGCCAGGCCGGTGAATCCCGCCAGTGCAACCGCCGGGCTGGCCGTTGCCAGCGGGGCGAACCAGGAACCAATCACCTTGGTGGCCCCGCTCATTTCCAATATGGCGGCCAGGGCCACGGCAGTGGGCCACACTACAACTGCGGTTATGGGGAAGTGCTTCTTCACCATTTCCTCGCTGATTACTCTTTCCCCTTCCCTGTTGGCCGGGATGAAGAACATTATTATGGAAATCAAAAGGAATATTGCGGCAGGCTCGATCTTGAAGGGAAGCCCCTTAAAGAGCGGCTCCAGAAAGGCTATGCCGATGGCAATAAGGAATCCCATCAGCGAAAACAACTCGCCCCTGTTCATGGGGCCCATTTTCCTTAATTCTTCCTTGTATAACTCCCTGCTGCCGGAGAATGTCATGACGTCATACTTCATACCCCAGCGAAGGAACATCACAATGAATATGGCGGTGAAAAGGGTGGGCGGTACGGCCCTCATGGTCCAATCGATAAAAGCTATGTTATGCCCCAATTCTTTGCTCAGCATCTGGTAGACCACCAGCGCCTGGCCGCCGCCCAAGGGAGTGCCGAACCCCCCATGGGAGGATCCCCAGGCCAGGGCAATCATCAGGTTGGACGCTGAAAGCGAATTCCAGCGGGACTCCACCGTATCGAAGCCGGAGGCCATCAGAACGGAAGCTGCGATTGGAGCAAAGGCCACCGCCGTGATTGTGTCGGCCACCACGCAGCTTACAATTGTGGCCAGTAAAAACCACATGGTTACCTGGTTCCTGGCATTGTTGCCGGAGAATACAAGCACGTTGAGCGCCAGCCTTCTGGCCAGACCCCAGCGTATCCAGGCTGCCGAAATAAAGCCTGTGGCCACTATCAGCAGTATAAGCTTGTCAACGTAGGCAGTGACCACCTTGCCCAGCGGAATCACCGGGTACAGTATGGCTCCCAGTATCGGCACTAAAACGGTATAGTTAATGGGCACGGCGCCGCTAATCCAGTAATACGCAATCCAGAACAGTATACCAAAACCAACCCTGGCCTGCATCGGGCCGAAAATCGGCAGGGACAGAGCGATAATATACAAAATAGGCCCTATCGCAATTTTTAAATAGTTATTATTACCCAAGCCCTTTTCCCCCTTTTTATTAACGAGTAAAGATCCGCGGATTTGCAACCGGGGTCATCTTTCATTGGCCGGCCGCCTTATACGGCGGCCGGCATCGTATTTTTCTGATGATCTTAATGCCTTGCCATAATCAGGGGTTAAAATTAGAACACTATACCCTTGGCCGTATACTGCCTCTTGATGCTGAAGTGTTCCTTCCACTGCTTCCAGGCGCGGTACCCGATGATCAGTTCCTCATGGGGGTGGCCCACCGGGAACACCTTGGGGGCGTTCTCCTCACTCCAGATCCCCTTGCGCCTTCTTTCCTCCCTCTGGTCCACAATCCAGTCGCGGTAGCTCTCAAAAAGAATGTGTCCGCCGGGTGCGTCCAGAAGGGCGGCCCTTATTCTGCCGTCCCACTCGCGGTAGCGCTCTTCTTCCTCGGGGGTGATTTCAATGGGCTCCACATCGTTCTTGTAGCCGGCCTCCTCCAGCTCCTTGCCGGCCACTGCGGCAAAGACCTGCTGATCACGGATGCTGAGAAGCCTCTTGTATATCCCTATATACCTGTCGCTGGCAGCGTGCCCCAGGGGCTTGTGGTCCCGGGTCATGCCGCGCTTCTGTCCTATGTCTCCCTTCCAGAAGTCCAGCATGGCGGGTTCATACTCTTCTCCCAGGAAGTCGCAAACTTTTTTCAGAATGGCCTCGGGCTGCCTGACCAGGTCCTCGTATTTAACGTCCAGCCACTCTTCGGAACTCAGTTTTTCCCTCCAGGGCTTAACGGCATTCTGGCACATTTTCCAGCTCTCGGCGGCGCAGAAAATGTTGGTGGGGCCGAAAGCCGATTCAATGTAGTCCGAGCTGGCGTCCCGGCCGTCCCGTACGATAAATATGAATTGGGCGTTGGGGAAGCACTCCTTGATAGGACCTATGAAATACAGGTTGTGAGGAGTCTTCTGGCCCCAGCGGGGCTTGTTGCCGTTTTTGCGGGCAAACATCTCGTGCATGGCGCAGTAAACGCCGGCAAAGCTGCGCTCCTTGATGTCCATGAGAAGTTCGTCCACCGCGGTCCTGGGGTTTATGTCCATACCCCACAGGTGCCTGTTGAGGCCGAAAAGCATTTCGTCGGCAAGGGTACGCAGGTTTTCTTCCTTATTCAGATCACCGTAGGTGTGCAAAAAGGGGTAAAATCTCGGGAACAGCCAGCCCACTTCAGGCACGGCAATGCGGGAGTGCTGGCCCAGCATGACCATGAGCAAAGTGGTGCCGGACCTCTCAGCGCCAATAACAAAGATCGGTTTTTCTTTTAAAACTATAGCCATTTTTTCTCCTTTCCTTTAAAAAACAGAATATATAAACGAATATCTGTCCTTACAGAAAACCACACGGCTTTAAATATCCGGACAACTATTTAGTTTAAAACATCTTCCATTGCCCCGGGCCCGGGGGATCTTAACTTGCCAGACACCTCCCTTATTATTACATTTATTGTGATATCTGTAACTTACCTGTGCACCGGCAAGTTGATAAGCACAATAACAATGCCGGATCGCGCCGGCCTCCGTTTAAAATTGAAAACACCCCGGTTATCATTTATAATTAATTTGTCGAACCGGGTATTTGTTAACTCAACTTTAACATTTAGAAAAAGAATAGTCCAATTCCCTCTTGGTATGGGGCGATAACCACAGAGAATATGTTTTTTTGGGGGAGATTTGAGATGAACCTTGAGAGGCTGAAAGTGTTTCAAAAAGTGGCGGAACTTGGGAGCTTCACCGGGGCCGCCGAAAGCCTTTACATGACCCAGCCCTCCATATCAAAGCATATAAAGGCGCTGGAAGAGTATTATCATACCCCCCTTTTTGTGAGGACCGGTCACGGCATAACCCTTACACCGGCCGGGGACAAGCTTTTGCAGTACGTGAACGAAATTATAAGCCTGTCGGAACAGGCCCAAACAGCCCTCAACGATATAAAGGAAATTACCTCTGAAACTCTCCACATAGGCGCCAGCATGACCGTGGGGGTTTACTTCCTTCCAGGCATACTCTCCAGCTTCAAAAAGGAATTTCCAAATATAAATGTTTCAGTAAACGTGAATAACACCGGTAAGGTTTCAGAGGACATAAAGTCAGGATCAATTGACCTGGGACTGGTGGGGGCAATGGTAAACAGCCCCACCCTGGTTTACCTGCCCTTCTGCGCGGAAAGCCTCAGGCTTATAGTGGGGGCCAACCATCCCTGGACAAAGAATCCTCCAAAAAGCCCCGGAGATATAGCCAAGCAGTTGTTCCTGCTGAGGGAAAAGGGTTCCGGCATGAGGCAAATGCTGGAAAAAAAGCTCTCGGAGTATGACTTAAACCTTGAAACAGTGATGGAGCTGTCCAACACCGAGATGATCATAAGGCTGGTGGAAACAGGGATGGGAGTTTCCATAGTTTCGGAATACGCGGTGGCCCGTGAGGTGAAGCTGGGCACAATAAAGGCCCTTGACATTCCTTTCATGGATATCAAAAGATATTTTTACATGGCTTACAACCGCGAGATTGCACCTTCACCCGCACTGAAGGCCTTCGTTCATTTTATGGAGAAGGGGTACACCGTCAGCTGCGAGGCGTAGTAAATACCGGAACCAACCCCGCTTTTTCTCATTCCGGCTTTTTTACCTGCTTTTTACGGTCTGTTTATTTTAAATAAATATATCTTTCCAAAGTACGGTTCCAGGGGGACCAGGATATGTTTTCATCACTGTTTTCGTCCAGCACCTTTGTAAATACGTCCACCACTGTGTCCAGCATATCCAGTATGTGTATGACTGCGGCCTCTATAAACTTGGGCTTTTTTGGCGATTGCCACTCGTAAAGTCCATGGTGGCTTGTTATAATATGCAGTATCTTCAACCGCAGTTCCCCCGGAAAGGCATCCTCCCCCCCGAGGCCGGCGATTCTCCTGTCCACCTCACCCACGCCGGTGACTATATGCCCCAAGAGCCTCCCCTCATCTGTAAAATCAATATACCTGTCACAGCTATACTCCTGTATTTTACCAATATCGTGCAGAATGGCCCCTGCCATAAGCAGATCCCTGTCCAGCCTGGGATACAGGCCGGAGGCTGCATCGGCGCCCCTGGCCAGGTTAAGTGTATGTTCCAGGAGGCCGCCAAGGTAGGCCTGGTGGTTGGACTTTGCCGCAGGCGTAAGGCAGAAATCCTTTACCCACTGTTCATCGTTAAAGAAGCTCAGCAACAGATCTTTAAGGTGCCTGTTCCGGACCGAGTTTATAAAAATCTTTAGTTCCGCCAGCATTTCACCGGTGTCCCTGGGGCATGCGGGTAAAAAGTCCCTGGGGTTGTATTCCTTTTCATCGCATACCCTGTAATTTGATATATTAATCTGAATGGCACCGTTGTATTCAGTGGCAACACCTTTTATCTCCAGAAGATCCCCTGTCTTTATCACGGCATGGGCGTCCTCCGCCTTCTCCCAGATCTTACCTTCCACCTGGCCCGTGCTGTCTGCCAGAAGCAGGGTCAAAAAATGTCCGGGCTTGCCCTTGTAAGGACTAAGTCTCTTCCCCCTCATAATAAACCTTGATACAACCCTGGCGCCGTTCTTTATGTCAACAATACTAACCTTTTGCAATTCATATCCTCTCCATATCTCCGTCACGGGTAAAAACTGGTTATTATATTTCCAGCGTCCTTAACCGGAGGGCGCAGGCTTTTTCCTCCACATCCTCAATACAGCCGATCACTTCCGGACACAGGTGGCTGCATACCGCCACCTCGGGGCTCACCTGCTCACGCTTCATAATCTCTTCTATTTCACTGGCGTACTTCTCCAGGAAATAGTCTGAAAGGCCGCACTTCTTTTCCATTTGACGCCCTCCACATGTTATAACTGGTTAACTGTTAATTTATAATTGCAAACAGTTCTATATCATCCGCGCCCTCATGGAAGATATTGTACCGTCCAGCCTGCCCTCGCTTTCCGCGCGGCGCAGCAGCGCATCCACCCTGGCCCTTTTGCCCGGGTCCTTTATGTCGTCAAGCCTTCTGTACAGCCCGCACCTTTTCCCCAGGCGGAAATTAATCCTGTCCTTTTCAGGCATCGAAAGGTACCGGTCTATAACAGAAAGCATGTACTGCTTATCTTCCGGGAACTTTCCCTGTACCTCTTCCAGCAGGTTGAGCATATGGTCGCTGACCAGCCGGCTCCCTATGCCTTCCAGTTTTTCAATCATCAGCCTTTCACCGGCCACTATCTCATCCTCGGTCTGTTCCTTGAACTCCCCGCTCACAAGTTTTTTGTAAAGCGGCGCCTCCTCCGGTATGGCCAGTGTGCGCAGCCTTATAAAGTGCGGGTTAATCTCGTTCAGCACCTTTGCTGTTTCAACAGGGTGTTCTTCAGGCCAAAGCCGCCCCCCAAGCCCCAGTATCACGTATTCCGAGAGCGAAATACCGGCCTCCACCACCCGCCTCCCGGCCTCTACATGTTCGCGGGCGGTTACTCCCTTTTCAATGAATTTCAGAACTGCGTCTGACCCTGATTCCATTCCGACGTGTATACGGTTCAGGCCGGCACGGCCTATTTCTTCCAGTTCCTCCCTGCTCTTTCTCAAAAGAGTCTTGGACCTGGCGTAAGAGGTTATCCTCTCCACCGTGGACAGCTTTTCCTTCAGATACATAATGGCCTCCACCAGTTCCTGGGTTTTCATTATCAGGGAGTTGGCGTCCTGGATGAAAACCGTTTTCCCGCCCCTGTACATCCAGGAGGCCACGTGTATGGCCAGGTGGTTTCCGGTCCGGTAAACGTCGGCCAGCACTTCACGGGTGATTTCCCCGCCGTGCCCCAACCGGAAGGACCTTTCCTTAACCCGGCTTACTATTTCGGATACGCTGTCAATGTCCCTTTTTATCTCTTCCAGCGACCGGCGGGAGAATGTCTCCCCTCTGTAAGTACTGCAAAACTGGCACTTATTCCACGGGCAGTTCCTGGTAAATCTAAACAGCAGGCTTTCTGCCTCGCTGGGCGGCCTGATGGGCCCCTGTTCAAAAAACACGGCCGCTCACTCCTTCTTTGATTAATACTGCCTGGTAATTAATTATTCAACAGCCGCCAACATTGTCCTTCCTCACAAAATATACTCAACCCTTCTTTCTTCTTCTACCTTATTACCGCCTGACACCCTGTATACCCGTATAACCAGCCTTGCCCTGAAATACCAGTCTATAACCGAAAAGCCCGGATACTGGCCGTTTCTGGTTCTTGCCGAGAGTGTGGGGCTTTGTACGGCGAAACACTTACCTCCTTTTTTTTCCATCTCCATTGAGGCAAAGCTGTGCTGGTGCCCCCATAAAAAAATACCGGCCCCGGCCTCCATAAGCTCAAGCCTTACTTTTTCAGAGTTGAACAGCGTCTTGTGAAGATTGCCTTCAAACCTGACCAGGGGATGGTGGCAGAATACCAATTTCATGTAGTCTTCCGGCGTTGCTTCCAGTATCTCTATTGCCCTTTGCCTCTGGTATCTGTTTAGGTAGCCGTTTAAAAACCTCGTGGGGCTTATCCCGTGAGCCGAGTTCAGCCCCAGCATCAAAGACCCCGCTCCCCTGACACAGGGCTCTATAGGCCTGTCGATAATTTCAATCCACCTGTGATACTTTCTGCCCGCAATCTGCCTCCCGACAGAGATGATGTTTCCCCAGTATCCAATGTCATGATTACCGGGCACCACCCCAACCCTGACCCCGGTGGATTCCATTTTATTTATCCACCCGGCCGCCATTTCATACTCTTCCCTTCCGGCCCTGGCGGTCAGGTCCCCGCTGACCAGCACAAATTTTATACCTTCCTTTATAATCAGGTTTTCCACCGGCGCAACCCGTTCCAGGGAGTCCTCACGGCCAAAATGTATGTCCGTAAGGTGTAGAATGGATACACAGCCCGGAATTACCCCCTGGCCGCCGGGAATCAGCAAATCCTCCTCCCGGCACCTGGAGCATACCCTTTTGTTTTCAGCCAGGTGCTCACTGTGGGTTCTGTGAAGGCATACAGCGCACCTTTTCCCGCCGCTCCCCTTGTACAGCCGGTTTACCCTCTCACCGCAAACACGGCAGTGTTTTTTTGCCTGCAGCCGTCCCTCCAAAGCAATCCTCCCCAAAAATAATTAAACGGACCTTCTTACCAGGTGGTTTTTAGACCCCCACCACTTCCACCACGGCCTTTTTTCCCCCTTAAAGCTGACCACGGCCCATTCCTTTTTTACCAGGCCGCCTTCCACAG
>JBMOPB010000073.1:0-52069 GCA_049325055.1 Bacillota bacterium | reverse complement strand
CGACGGGCTCCTGCAGGATCGTTACCTGAAGCATTTGAACAAGCTTATTGAACTTTCGGACAAGGAAGCGGGCCGGACGTACCATACTCCTTTTCACCAGACCGCGCTGATGTACCAGGAAATGTTACGCCGGACAAGGGATACTTTTTACAGGTATGGCGGAGACCTGGTTAAAGCCTTTAAAAGATTCCAACAATCGGGCAGGCTGGAAATAATTACGTGCGGGGCAACACACGGTTTTTTGCCCCTTATGATTAACAACAAGAACGCTGTGCGGGCACAAATCTCCACCGCCGTCAACCTGCACAGCAAACACCTTGGTCATCCTGCGGGAATCTGGCTCCCAGAATGCGCTTACACTCCGGGCATTGACCCAATATTGAAGGATTACGGGCTAAAGTACTTTATACTGGACACCCACGGTGTGCTTTTCGCCTCGCATCGTCCCCGCTACGGCATTTATGCCCCGATATTCTGCCCCTCCGGGGTGGCGGCGTTCGGGAGGGATACCGAATCCTCAAAACAGGTTTGGAGCGCCAACGAAGGTTACCCGGGTGACTTCGATTACAGGGAGTTTTACAGGGATATAGGTTTCGACCTTGACTTTGAATATGTAAGGCCATACATACATCCCGACGGAATAAGGATACACACCGGAATAAAGTATTACCGGATCACCGGAAAAACCAACCATAAGGAACCCTATGTTCCTTCACACGCAGTGGAAAAGGCGGCAATACACGCAGGCAACTTTATGTTCAACCGGGAACTGCAGGTGGATTGGCTGAGCAGCCTTATGGACCGCCCGCCTATAATAGTGGCGCCCTACGACGCCGAACTTTTCGGCCATTGGTGGTTTGAGGGCCCCATATGGCTGGAGTTTTTAATCAAGAAGATTCATTTTGATCAAAACAAATTCCGTATGATTACCCCCGGTGACTACCTAAAACTGCATGGCTACAACCAGGTGGCAACCCCGTGCGCCTCCAGTTGGGGGCATAAGGGGTATAACGAGGTCTGGCTGTGCGGCAAGAACGACTGGATTTACAAGCATCTTCACACTGCAGCGGACAGAATGGTGGAACTGGCGGAAAGTACGTATCATGCCTGGGGGCTGCAGGCCCGTGCGCTAAACCAGGCCGCCAGGGAGCTTTTGCTGGCCCAGAGCAGCGACTGGGCGTTCATAATGAGCACGGGAACTATGACGGAGTATGCCGACCGCCGGACAAAAACTCACCTTAGTAATTTCCTGAGGCTGTATTACGAAATCAAGGAGAACAGAATTGATGAGGGATGGCTCGGTTACCTTGAGTCGAAGAACAACATATTCCCGGAAATCGACTACCGAAGTTATGCCGACAGGCCGGTGGCGTAAAACTTAAATTTATTTAAAAAGCCCCTCCGTTCAAGCTTCCGGAGGGGCTTTTAACAACGTAAATCTTTGTCTTCTGCACCCGTGTAACCGTCTTTATCCTATTACCTTCCATAAACTGCAGCCCTTGTTCTGTCCATTGGAGGCGCCCTCGCAAACTTTTGCACAGTCTCATCTCCGGCCTTAGAATATTTTAACTGCCGCTGTTACCTTTCTTTCTGACCAATTCCGTGAGGAGCAAGGCTAAGGGTAAAAAAACGACGAAGGGGAGGGCGTAAAACGTCCAGATTTTGTAGGAAGTAAATTCCATAAGCTCTACTTGGCTTTCGACGAGTAAAACAGATAGGATCACGATGATCGTCCCCAGGGGGAAGGCTAAGGGTTTATAATCCTTTAGCCGCAGTATCTGGGCGGTGCCTAAAGCGGCAGCATAATAAAAAATAATTACTTTTATAAAGAGACATAAGATCCAGGCAGTAAGGTAAAATATTTCTACACGTTCTAAAAAGTCTCCGATGCTGATTATCTGTGTGAGGCTAAAAAAGGGAAAGACAAGTGTTTTTGCTTGTTCAACACCAAATACGCCTATGACTGTGGCGTCTACGAGCATAAAGAAGAGGAAATATACGGCAAAACCTACGAAAACAGCTTTGTTAATGTCCTTTTTGAGATTAAGGTAAGGGGCAACCATGGCCGCCACCAGGATTTCGTTGCAGCGAGGCGCATAGATCAAACCACCGTAAAGTAATTGGGAAAAGCCTTTGTCGAATAAGGGCAGCAATGCTTTCGGGTTGACATCTTTGGCTACCAAAGCGGCGATTAGTATAAAGGTGACCAATAAAGCCGGACCGATCACTTGACCCGTGCGTCCGATAACCTCGATGCCGTTACGAACCGCTGAGGCGGCCAGCAGGGCGAGGGAAATGATAAAGACTAGCGTAGGAGTTTCCGGCATAACGGCGGTGGTAAAAAATCCGCCCAGATGCCGGAGGGTGATGGCGCTTGTATGGATGAAAAACCAGACGTAGAAGACGCCGATTAACTTACCCAGGGGTCCCAGCAAAGTTTCACTGTATTGAATAAGGGTCTGCCGGGGAAACCTTTTGGCCAGAATGAGAAAAGGAACAGCCATAACCATCGCAATGCCCAGGGCTATAGGACCTACCATCCATGTCTGTTGATTGGCCGGAGGCGCCTTCAGAGCTTCCAGACTTATAAAAGTAACAGATCTGCTGATGATAATCAGCCAGGCTGCTTGCTTCCAGTCGATGCGGCCGTTTTCCAGCATGGTCATGCACCCGGGTTCCTGGTAATCTGCTTGATCAGTAAGATAATGCCTTTAGTGGGGCTGGGCATTTTTACGCCGATAATTTGCAGGAGGCTGAGTACAAACCCCAAGGACAATAGTCCCGTGAAGGCGGCCAATTCCCGCCACTGCTTCCGGTGGATGAGGCCCGGGACTTCGTAATAGGCAATGCCTGCAAAGGCAAGCAATAAGAGAAAGATTTTCAAGCGATCTCCTCCCGGCAGAATTTCATTTTATTCGCTCATGACGTGCTTGGTGATAAGCCCCAGGCGGCTCAGCTTGGCTTCCACCTTTATTTCTACCTCCACCATGGGGAATTCTTCATCCCAGCGCTTTTTTAGGATCTCCCACTCCTTGGGGTAGGCCTGGTGAACGGCCTCGCCGAACCCAAAAACATCCACGCCCCATTCCTGCTGGGCTTTTTCCAGGGCGGCCCTTACTTCTCTTTCGATGACTTTGGCCTGTTTTTCTTCCAAGAGCTTAAATTTTTCCGGTTTAGCCGGATCTCCTGGGGCCATCTGCTCGCCGAGGTTGCCCTCTTCTTTAATTTCGATAGTCATGTAGATCTTCCCGTCCTCGATTTTAGGTTTGAGCTTGCTTTCAGCCCGGATAATCTCCAGGCTGATTTCCTGCTCCCGGCTGCCTTCAGGAGCCGGAATAACAATGATGCCGCTTCTTACTTTACCCAAAATCCAAAGCAGGCCCCGCGTTTCGGTGTTGTCGAGCCAGCCTGCGAGCCTGTCTTTTTTAAATACGGCCGTGCCGCCGGTCTTAACCCGCTTCACCCTCTTTTCTTTTTTCTCTCCTCCCTCCTGGTCTTTATCACCTTCGTCTATTCTTTTTTCAAAAGCCTCAATGGCGGCGGCAAAAGGATCTCTGCTTTTGCCGGCCATCATAGCCAAAAAATCTTTTAAATTAACCATGGGCACCATGGAATTGGCAGCGCTGACCTTGATGAGTTTCTCGATGGCCCTGGCCGGAATCTTCTCCTGATCGTGTTCGGCCTCAAGTACATCCTTAGCCTTGCCTTTGGCAACCAAGACCCAGATATTGCGGCGGAATTCATGATCCCGTTGAAGTATATCCATCAGGGGGGCAACACCGGCCCTGGCTGCTTCCTCGCCGATAACGACTACCCTGGTAAAAGACAGGAATAATTTGCGGTCGGCCTCAAAGGTAAAGTTGCGTAAGGCATCGAATACCGTTTTGCCTGTTCTGGTAGCAACCCAGACTCCCTTCGTGCTGCCCGAACCACCCATGCCGCTCATACCGCCTCCCGTAGGCGCCTTCACTTCGGCCGGCTTTAATATTTGGGCCGTAAGGGTTATTTTGTTTTCTGCTTCATCTTTGTCGATACCCAGGGCCATAACAAAAGATAAAGTGTCCAATTCCCTACTATTCCAGCAACCGCTGGGGATGAGGGTAATTAAGAAGAAGATTAGTAACAGGCAGATTTTTTTGCTCATCGTTTTTCTAGTATCCTTTTGCTGGTAAGATTTTACCTGTTGATGTAACCGTCTTCCAGATCTCGTCTATTTTTCGCTAAGGTCTGCCTTACGGGGATGGTGTAGTTCTTTTTCTTCGTTTCGGGGCGGCTTCGGATTAAGACGGGCTTTTTGCCGCTTCGGTTCGTGCCAGCCTATAACCCGCGGCCTGGTCAACATGGCCCATAGAGGGGCTCTGACCAGAACATCTTTGAGATCGCCGGCGGTGGCCGGAGCAAGGGGCGATAGGTAGGGAACACCAAAAGAGCGCAGCGAACATAAATGCAAGAGGAGTGCAGCCAGGCCCCACATAATACCATAACTTCCTATAAATCCAGACAGAATAGTTAGCGCTAGGCGTGCCAAGGCAGCGGCGTCACTCAAGGCCGGGACAACAAAAGCGGTGATGGCCGTAAGGGCGATGACTATCACCATCGGGGCGCCGATTAGGCCTGCTGAGACGGCGGCCTCACCGATGACCAGGGCGCCGACGATACTGATGGCCTGGCCCACCGCTCGCGGCAGGCGGACGCCGGCCTCGCGCAAGATTTCAAAGATAACACCCATTATCATGGCCTCGACTACAGCCGGGAAAGGGGTGGCCTCTTTGGCCGTGGCCATAGGGATAAGTAAGGTTGTAGGGATCATTTCCTGGTGAAAAGTCTCCAGGGCTACATACCAGGCCGGCAGAGAAACGGTTAGAAAAAAAGACAGGAATCTCAACCACCTGACTACGGTAGCGTAAAAAGGTCGCGAGTAGTAATCTTCGGCCACCTGGAAGGCCTCCACCAAAAGATAAGGCATGGTTAGGGCAAAGGGGGTTCCGTCAACAAAGATGGCTATTCTACCCTCTAAAACTTTAGCCGCCGTCACGTCCGGTTTCTCGGTATTGCCGATAGTTGGAAAAATTGACAAGGGCGCATCTTCTATAAATGCTTCCACATAACCGGATTCCAGGATGGCGTCGATATCGATTTTTTGGAGGCGCTGCTTGACTTCCGCGACGATCTTTTCATTGGCAATGCCCTTAATATAAGCCAGGCAGACCAGAGTCCTGGTCTGCCGGCCCAGGGTCAGGGTCTCTAATTGCAGGTGTGGATTTTTTATTTTACGCCTTAAAAGAGCCGTATTAATGGCCAGGGTTTCGGTAAAGCCTTCCCGCGGCCCCCTGACGACAACCTCCGTGTCGGGTTCGGAGATGGCACGTGTCTCCCACCCGCGCGTGGACGCCAGCAAGGCCGTAGCACTGCCGTCGATGAATACAGCAGCGTCACCGCCCAGGATGCCGTCAATAACTTCTTCTATAGTTGCAGCTTTTCTGGCTCTCGCGATTGAGATGGCAGATTTTTCGATTAACGTCAGTACTTCTGTTTTATTAATGCCCCGGCCGGGATCGGTCAGACGCACATCGATCATAAGCGATTTCATAATATGATCATTGATGGCCGCTTTATCTACCAGCCCGTCGATGAAGATGAGGCAGGCTTCAATTTGCTCGCTCCCGATGGTAAATTCACGCACGACGAGGTCGCCGGCCTTGCCGAAAGCTTCTCTGACGAGGTTCAAGTTAGCTTGCAAGCTGCGGGACAACGGTTCCGACTGAGACGATGGCAAACTATAATTATATGATTGCTTCAACCATAGCTTGCGAAATAATCTACCGAGCATGCATGCCCCTGACTCCTTTCCAAATAGTGTTTTTTAAAACAAAGCCTCAGATGACTTGATTTTTTAAAGATATAAGAAAAATAGGGCTGCCCCGAAAAAAGCTTTCAGGACAGACCCGTTTAATTAACTCACACCCGTTATCCTGCCTATCTTGTCAACATAGAAGTCCGCCAACGATTCGGCAATTTCCATTGACGACCCCTCGCTGTAAATCCTGCAGACCGGCTCTTCGGGGTCGGGCAACACCAATGCCCAACCATTGCTGTGGAATACCTTCACACCATCCAATAACTCCATTTTTTCCGGTTCCTCTATTATTTTCCTTATAACCGTCCCCTTGGCCTCCCAGGGGACAGGAACCACTTTTTTGTCCAGGTAAAAAGCCGGTATTTCATCCACCATCTGCCCCAGTGTCAGCCCGGCCCTGTGCATGAAGCCTATTATACTCAATAGTGCCCCCATGGCGTCGAAGTGAAGCAGGAACTGTGAAATGACCGGCTCTCCATCCCGGGTATTTTCCTCAGCCAGCAGGCGGTCCACAAAATCCTGAACGGCTGTTTTAGTCCGTATCACCTTTCCGCTGTACCTCTGGGCCATCTTTTCTATGGCGTCGGGCGCCGTTACCGGAACAACCACCGGCCCCCCACCGCTTTTGAGAATTACCAGGGCCGAAAGGGCTGTCAGCATATCGTCCCCGATTATTCTTCCTCTTTCGTCTACCATTACAAGGCTGTCGCCATTATGATCTATGACAGCTCCCGCGCTGGATCCGGTTTTGGCAACTATTTCGGACAGTTGGGGAAGCATCTCCCTGTATGACTGCCAGCTTCTCGGAGATTTACCGTTCATTTCAAAATCTATATTTTCGACTGCTATTCCAAGGTGCCCGCAGACCGGTTTTATAAACCGATCAAGGTTGACCCTGTCATATGTCATCACCAGTCTCGTTCCCGCGAAGGACTGCCCGTCTACGGCCAGTGACAGGTATCTTATATACTGATCCTCAACCCCCTGGACTTTCTCTACCGGTGCTATTCTTGACGAATCCGCCCTTTTAAAGTCCTCTCTCATCATTGTGTTTTCCACTTTTCGTTCGAGGCTTCTGGATATGTTGCCGCCCTTGCTGTTAATGAATACCATCGTTACCAGGTCGGTCCTGCGGGGGCAAACCTTTATGTGAATACCCCCGTCCAGTTCCAGCGCCCTGACGGCAAAGCGGTGCATCGGCGTTATACCGGTTCCCAGGTCAAACACGGCGGTTCCAACAGACTGCATTCCACTGGAAACAGCCCTCTTGATCATCTGTGACGACGGGTAGTTGTCAGAGCTTACTGCCAGCCGTCCTTTATTTCCCTGCGCCGAGGCAAAGGAGGCGGCCATTCTGGCAGCAAATTCCGGGGTCAATTCAACGTTGGCCAGCCCTGTTACCCCGTCCAGGCCGAATATTTTCTTTGGGTAACGGGTTCCCCAAATAATGCTGCTCTGAACCGTGGTACCGGCCTCAACCACCTTGTGGGGCCACAGCTTTACGTCAGGTTTGATAGTCCCGTTTTCTTTTATTACCGTATCACTGCCCACCACTGCCCCTTCGTAAACAGCCGCCCCGTTTTGCACCTGTACCCTTGAGGCCAGTATGGCCCCTCGCAATGCTGCCATTTTTCCTATGTAACCGCCGTTCCAGACAACACTCCTTTTTATTGTGGCCCTGTCCCCCACAAAACAGTTGTCACCCAGAACGGTAAAGGATTCTACCCTTGCCTGTCCGTCGATTTTGCAGTTGTCCCCAATGAAGGCCGGCCCCCTTACTACAGAGGACTGATCAATTTCAACACCTTCACCTATATATACATTTTCATAAACCTTTCGTCCGGGAATGTTTATATTTACCCTTCCTGAAAGAACATCAATATGGGCCTGCAGGTACTGCTGAAGATTTCCTATATCACACCAGTAGCCATCCAGTATAACCCCGTACAAAGGCCTGCCCTCCCTCAGCAAAAGCGGGAACAGGTCCTTGCTGAAGTCGAACATCCGGCCCTTCTTTATATATTCCAGCGCCTCGGGCTCCAGTATATATATCCCGGTATTAACAGTGTCGCTAAAAACCTCTCCCCAGGACGGTTTCTCAAGGAACTGCCTTATGCTCCCCGACGGTTCAGTGATTACAACACCGTATTCCAGCGGCGTGTCCACCCTTGTGAGTACCAGTGTGGCCAGGGATCCCTTTTCCCTGTGAAACTCTATGGCCCTGCCAAGGTCAAAATCCGTCAGGGCATCACCGCTTATCACAATGAAGGTGTCATCCAAAAAGTCATCGGCGTTTTTGACGCTACCTGCGGTTCCCAGTGGGGTCTCTTCCACAAAATACCTCATGTTGACTCCCAATTGCCATCCGTTTCCAAAGAAATCCCTTATATTGTCCGGCATGTACTGGAGTGTCACCGCTATGTCCGTAATGCCGTGTTTTTTCAGCAATTCAACAATATAAGCCATCATCGGCCTGTTTAAAATCGGCACCATGGGCTTCGGGCGGTTACACGTAAGGGGCCTGAGGCGAGATCCCTCACCTCCGGCCATAATCACTGCTTTCATAGCTTTTACCTCCTTTATAAAAAGGGGCTGCCGCCCCTTTGGACGTATCGCGTCCTAACCCAAGGGGGCACACCCCTTGGAACCCCCGTGTATAGCCAGAAAATTATCCACAGAATTCACTTCAGCAGAATTTCCTATATCTCAAAAAATCCCCACCGGGCCTGGGCGGGGATTTTTTTTGTTAAACTTAAACGGTTCCCGTTTTTATAATTGTATTGCCGTGTGTTTTTGGTTTGTCTGCGTTGATATTATTATTCTTTTTACTGGTTTTTATACCAAATTCTGTTCGTTCCAAAAGGTATTTAAAATTATTATCACGACGGCCTGGCAAACATCCTTGTGACCTTGTCAAATATACCTCCGTACCGGTCCACGGGGTCATACCAGGTTACACTCCTTCTGGCATTCAATATGTCCCGGTAAACGTCCCGCGTTTGCCTTGCTATTTCATGCCAGTCATAGAGCCTGCGGACCTTTTCGTATGCCCTCAGCTTTAAATTCTCCGCCATATTTCGGTCGCTCAGCATCCAGATAATCATATCCGCCAGTGACTGGCTGTTTCCTGTATAGGCCTTAAGCCCATCGACACGGTGATCCACAATCTCGCTAAGACCTCCGGTATCCGATATCACCACCGGGGCCCTGGCTGCCATGGCTTCCAGCGCCACTATCCCGAAAGGTTCGTAAAGGCTGGGAATGGCGGCAACATCTGCCCAGCTGTAAAGCGCATTGCGAAGATCGTTGTTTACATATCCTGTAAAGTAGACCCTGTTGGAAATACCCATTGCCGAGGCCTGATGCCTCAGGGCGCCCTCGTGCGGGCCCCTGCCGGCAATAACAAATTTTGTGCCGGGCCGGTACTTGAGTATATGCGGTATTGCGTCCAGTAATACCTGAACACCTTTTTCCCTGACCAGCCTTCCTACATAAAGCACCATCTGCTCATTTGTAGATGCGTAATCATCCCGCCTGAAGCTGTTTGCCTTCGGGCGGAAAGACTCTGTGTCCACACCGTTATTTATAATCTTTATCTTGTCGTCAGGAACCTGGAAGACATGCTGAAGCTCTCCCTTCATGTAACGGCTGCAGCATATAACCTTCCATGACTCGTAAATCATCCACCACTCAACGTCGCTTATGTGTCTCTGCATGTTGTTGTGCAGCCCATAGTTCCTTCCGTATTCGGTGGCGTGAATGGTGGCTATCATAGGAATCTTAAAAGCGTGTTTAACAGCCCTGGAGGCATAGGCCACAAGCCAGTCGTGTCCGTGGATTATGTTGAAACTACCCTCGTCACTGGTTACCGAAAAGGCTCTTTCCAGCATGGCCACATTCAGCTGCGTAACCCAGTTGACAAAATCGTGGGAAGAAACGCTGTAAGGATAAACCCGGTACACCTTTACGCCGTTTACATTTTCAAACTCCGGGGCATCGTTGCTGCCCACAGTTATCAGGTGTACCTCCTCCCCGATTTCGGAAAGGGCCCTGGTCAGGTCATATACATGCTGGGCAAGGCCTCCTACGCTCTTGGGGGGGTACTCCCATGAAAACATGAGTATCCTCATCCAAAAACTTCCTCCTGCAGGTTGATATGATTGTTGGATCTCTGACAAAAATTGCCTGGAAGGCCAGGCCATGTAATTATTATTTATTTCTTCAGCCATTTTTATACGGCTTGCTGGCATAATCTGGCACAAAAAAAAGCCCCCGTTTTCCGGAGGCGCTTAAATGTCCTGTTCTTATTTTTTATTTCTTTAAATTCATAAATCTATAAAACACTTTTTATCGCGTCTATCAAAGCGTCGTTTTCATCCCTCTTCCTGACGGCCACCCTTATACATGGCAAATCAAGCCCTTTAAAATTGGAGCAGTTTCTGACCAGTATTCCCTTTCTGCCAAGTTTTTCAACCATTTCCCCCGGCGTAAGCCCGGTGCCCGTTATATCCACCAGCAAGAAATTGGCTCCGGAAGGAAAAGGCCTGACACCCGGCAGGGACGACAACCCCAAAAAAAGGTGTGATCGTTCCTCCTTAACCAGCTTCAGCGTTTCTTCCATATGCCTTTTGTCCGTTAGCGCCGCCTCGCCGGCAACAGCGGCAAGCGTATTGACGCTCCACGGGTCCTTGGACTTCTTCATAAGCCTAATAATTTCAGGCCTCGCTACCGCCGCCCCCAGCCTCAGTCCCGGAACACCGAAGAATTTCGTCATGGAATACAGCACCACCAAGCGGGAGCGGCTGCAGGCCTCTCCCATAAGGCTTATTTCCGCCCTGTCCTCCACGAAGTCTATAAAGGCCTCATCCACTACCACAAGGATCCCGGCCTCTTCGGCGGCCTCCAGCACTGCCATAATGGAGGAGCGGTCAATTACGCGGCCGGTGGGGTTATTGGGGTTGCATATAAATACCGCGTCGTTGCCTGGGAGATAACTTATGATTTCCTCTATGCTCCGGCCATAAGCTGCGTATTCAACAACTCCTCCCGAGGCATAAACGGCTTCGGCATACTCGCTGAAAGTGGGCGCCGCCACCAGCGCCCTTCTAATCTTCAGTGCGTTGGGAAGTATGTATATCAGATCGGCCCCCCCGTTTCCCAAAATGAGGTTGTCCTTTTCCACCCCCAGGTGCCTGGCCAGCAATTCCGGCACCCGGCCGCACTCAGGGTCCGGATAGTGCCTTATCCTCCACAGATTTTCCGTAATTGCCCTGTATACCCCGGGGGCAGGCCCAAGCGGATTGATGCTGGCGCTGAAATCAATAAAATCCTTTTCAGGTATGCCGTATTCCCTGGCCGCCCTGGCAATATTTCCTCCGTGTGAAGCAATTGTTTTATTCATCTTTCCTCAGCTTTCCGGCAATTATATTTCGGGCTGTTATTTTCCTGCGACCCGATTAGTTAGATTTCTCTCCATTATTTTATTTTCCTTTTTCTTACCTGCAATAATAAAAGCAACAGGTCCGGGTTTTCAGTCAAACCAGCCCGGACCCCGGATTTTAAACAATGATTTATTATAAACATATTCTCTTAATATTAAAAAGTGGTTCATGTGTTAAATGGAAAAGTTATAATACTGACAGGCAATGGCAAAGGTAAAACCTCCTCTGCGCTTGGCCGCTGCCTTACCGAATTGAAAGATCCGACGAGGTATACGAGTTTAAGGACATAAAGCATTACTCTTCCACAGGCATTATGGCAAGAGAGGGGATAGAATACTCAGGGAGAAAAAAACTGATGTCAAAGTCATGGCGGGAGGGGCTCCCTTTACTGAAAACATTGCCATAAGGTGGGGCGCCAATGGCTACGGAAAAGGCGCACACCACGCCTTAAGGGCCGCCGTCAGCATAATGAGGCAGATAGAGGCGGGGTCGGAGGTCAAAGGTTGAAATGTCCCGGAGTTCCTTTATTTTGGCCATTGCGGGCAATGAAGTCAAACAGCTGGGTTTTTGTCCTGGGAACCTTATTTTCCCCCAAAATCCAGCCTTTTTTATTCAGTTCCTGGTATACCTCCAAAAGCCACGGCTTTTGTAAACCAGTTTCTCTCAGCAGCTCGTCGTCCTGAAATATATCCTCCGGCAGCCCCTCTCCTGCCAGGGATCCGTTTTTTAGTACAAATATGTAGTCCGCCCATGAATAGGCCAGGTCTATATCGTGAGTGGACATTATAACCGTTTTCCCGCCCCCGTTGAGGCTGTCCATTATTTCCATCACATGGCGGGTCAGCCTGGGGTCCAGGCAAGCTGTGGGCTCGTCAAAAATTATTACCGGCGGGTCCATTGCCAGTATATCTGCTATGGACACCCTTTTTTTCTGGCCATAGCTTAAAAAGTGTGTGGGCCTGTCCTTCAGGTCATCAATGCCGGTGGAAATCATGGCATTTTTGACTCTTTCAGTCACCTCATTTTCTGAAAGCCCCATATTAAAAGGGCCGAAGGATACCTCCTGAATTACGCTGGCGGAAAAAAGCTGTGTTTCGGGGTCCTGAAAAACAATGCCCACATTTTTACGAAGTTCCAACAGGGAAGAATGATCGTATCTGACATCCCTGCCCTGAAAGCGGACCTTCCCTCCTGACGGCCGCAAAATGCCGTTGAAATGCAGAAACAGGGTGCTTTTTCCGGCCCCGTTGGCCCCGAGGAATGCGAATTTTTTTCCCTTTTCCATAGACAGCGAAAGTTTATTCAAAGCCTTTGTTCCGTCGGGATATTTAAACTCTATCTCTTTTGTTTCGATTATGAATTCCGGCAATGGGGCACCTCCAAAGCTGATTTAAAGCTTTATTAAATTCAGTTTCAATGACAGGGTCAGTGCTGTCAGGAAAATCTCCACCAGTATAATGCAAGCCACATTGCGGTGTGAAACCTTGTAACGGGGTTCCAGAACCCTGATCTCTCCTGTATAACACCTGGCAGTCATAGTGTCCAGCAGCATACCGGAGCGGTGGTAAGATTTTAAAAAAATGTTCGAAACAAGCTGGCCGAAGGAGTGGTACCCTGACCGTATATTTTTGTATCCCAGGCGGGATGACTGAGAGGTGTATATCTTGTCCGCCGTTTCGGCCAGCACAAAAATAAACCGGTAAATCAGGTTCATCAGCTCGACCAAAATGGCAGGCGCCTTTAGTTTTCTGAGAATCCAATTAATCTCCGTGACGGGAGTGGTCAGTGACAAAAAGTACAAGGATGAGACGGCTCCCTGAGACTTAAAGAAAATGAGTGCAGCTTTTTCAGCGTCCCCGGAATACACTCCGGCCCAAAGCCTGCCTGTCTCCATACCCCACAGGTATTCTCCGTCCGGTGCGGAAAAGGATATTGAGACTGCAACGGTGGCCACCCCAATTAAAAGGAATGACAACGGTAATGTCATCAGCTTGAAATAAAATTTACACGGTATACCGGCCCTGACGATAACCGCCGACACCATTAAGAGTGTAGCGGCAAGGCAGGTCGCAATTGAATCTGAAGCCAGACATACTGTCATGGTAACGGTTGCAAAGGCAAACTTTTCCCCCGGATGTGCCGATGATAACCGGTTCGTGTAGGCGTACTGATCGATGCTTAACATTCCTTGTTTCTCCTTCTGGCTCTTTGACCGCCGCATACGGCCCGGACAAACTGGAGGCGGGAGGGTTGGCGGTTGGAATGGCCAATTCTTTCTTAATTCCAACTTCTAACTTCCAATTTCTCACCGGCCGGACTTTCCTTTTTTGAAACCCATGTAATAGCCAATGAATCCGCTGCCAATGGCCGCCTGCAGAGCAAAAATAAGGCTCTCCACCTCACCGCCGGGAGGCTTCCACAGTGATTGAAACCACTGACTGTAGCCCGGTTTGATATTGCTGATTATCTCTTCGGCCTGGCTGTCCGTCCCCTTAAATTCCGATCCATGGTTTAAAACCATTGGAAAAATCACCAGGGCGATGGCCAGCGCGCCCAGAATGATATTTTTGCCGGCCTGCTTCTCATACCAACTTTTCATGACCCCACCTCCTTACTTATGCCGGACAGTTCCCGGAGTTCCTGCCTGCAGTGAGAATGCAGGAAATTAAAAACCATCACCGTAAGCAGACCTTCGCATACCGCAAGAGGTATTTGTGTGAAGGCGAAAACAGCTGCAAATTTGACAAATGAGACTGCCACTCCTCCCGTTTCCGCCGGGAAAGCAAGTCCCAACTGGAAGGATGTAACCAGGTAAGTGGTGAGGTCGCCCAGCGCAGCCGCCAGGAAAACGGCCACCCACACAGGCAACCCCGATTTCTCCAGTAACCGGTATACACCGTACGCCACAATTGGCCCCGCAATGGCCATGGAAAATGTATTGGCGCCAAGGGTGGTAATGCCTCCGTGGGCCAGCAGCAAGGCCTGAAAGGCCAGAACTATGCATCCGATCACGCTCATGGCCACCGGACCGAACAATATTGTTCCTAGTCCCACACCGGTCATGTGCGATGAACTGCCGGTGACTGAAGGCAATTTCAGGGCCGACAGCACAAAGGCGAAGGCTCCGGCAAGCCCCAGCAGCAACTTGAGCCCCGGCCTTTCTTTTACTGTCTTTTGTATGGACCTTAAGCCTGCGATAAAAAAAGGAAGCGCGGCCACTGTCCAAAAAACCGACCATTTTAACGGCAGGAAACCCTCCATGATATGCATGGCATATGCTTCCTCCGGAAAAAATATCAAGACCCAGGATGCTAGCATCATAAAAATCACATGCTTCTTCAAAAAAATCCCCTGCCTTGAGAAAAATTACGATAAATCCGTAATTGCCACACATAAAAACAAAAACCCAATCAAACACCCCGGAAAGAATTCCGGTTTGTCTAATCAGGCCGGCGCAAGTGACATCCGGATCATTATCAACCCAAGTAACAGTTGGGCTTACTCCCCGGGCGGATATCCATACAAATCTCACTTGGTCCGTTTAAGCCTTTTCCCTCGGGAAAAGGCACCGGTATAAAAATTTAAAACCCTCTGCTACCGCAACGCAGAGGGATCACCTGACAATCTCACCCGGTGTACAGTCTCCATCCGTCGTGGTTGCACACATCCCGGGACAAGCAGGTCTCCTGGCTCAGGTTCTTCGCTCCAACCCGCGCCTTCCCGGATGTATCCGGTGGCTTTTGAGCGGGAGGGGCTCCCCTTTACAGTGGCGGGACCGCACCGGATTCCAACCGGCTTCCCTTTTCAGTTCTGCCTTTTGGCAGAAGCACTTGCCCCTGTATTTAATTGGCTAACATATTTTATCACCGGAGTCAGATTGCGTCAATAATATTTCCAAATTCCTTTACCCCGCACTGAAGCAAGGGGGCACATCCCCTTGAAACCCCAGTGTATAGGAAATTGTCACACAGAATTCCCTTCAGTATATTTCCTGTACCTCCAGTAAGAATCCCTGCCAATGCTGGCAGGGATTCTTTTACTGTCTCCAATGTCCGTTATGAATCTCAAAGCTCCAGTTTATACCGTTGTTATTGTCCCAGTTGTTGGCGCTGTCCCTGAAACAAAAGTTGAATCTTGATTCGTCTTCGGGCACCTCCAGTGTTTTAACCCAACCCCAGCCGGTTCTTGACATTTTCAGGTCGGAAACTTTACGCCATTCCCCGGCGTCTCCGTAACCTACATGCATGTAAACCTGGTCCGCACCACTTCTTGCCAGTAGCCCGTAGTAAAGAATGGTTATCTCTTCCTGAGCGGTGATAGGCGTGGGATCCACCACCACTCCCTGCGGGTAATCCGCCTCATACATTGCCCTGAGCCTCGCCTGATGCTCACCGAAATTTGACGGATGAGCCATAGCCTTCCACCTCCTTTAGTCTTTTTTAGAGATGTCAGGGTTATTATTTGATTTTTAGACTTGTTTTTATTCAATTAATTGGAACAATCTTCCTAAAACATTCTATAAAAAAGAGCCCTGTTAAAAAGGCTCTCTTTATCACCATTAACAATTTTTTCCGCAAAACCTGCTACAATTTGGAAATAATCGCATCTGCCATCTGGCTGGTGGAAGAACTCCCCCCCAGGTCGTAAGTGAGGCTTTTTCCTTCCTCAAGCACAGACACAACAGACTTGTACACACGGCCGGCAGTCTCGATCTCTCCGATATGCTGCAGCATCATTATCCCGGACAGTATTATGGCCAGGGGGTTAACCCTGTTCATTCCCGCATGCTTGGGGGCGCTCCCGTGAACTGGTTCGAACACAGCTCCTTCAAGGCCAATGTTTGCCCCCGGAGCAACCCCCAGTCCTCCCACCAGTCCGGCGCAAAGGTCACTGACGATGTCTCCGTATAGATTCGGCAGCACCAGTATGTCATAGTTTTCAGGAGACTGTACCAGTTTCATGCACATGGCGTCAACAATCATGTCATCAAACTCTATGTCAGGGTAATCCCTGGCCACCGAACGGGCACTATCCAGGAAAAGCCCGTCGGATAACTTCATTATGTTCGCCTTGTGAACCGCTGTAACTTTCCTGCGGCCTTGTTTCACCGCAAGGTCGAAAGCAAAACGCACTATCCTTTCCGAGGCTTCCCTTGTGATTATTTTTATGCTCTCGGCGGCGTCCCGCCCCACCCAGTGCTCTATACCTGCATATAAATCCTCCGTGTTTTCCCTTACCACTATCAGATCAACATTTTCATATCTGGTGGCTATACCCGGGAGGGTTCGCGCAGGACGTACATTGGCGTACAGGTTCAGTTCCTGCCTCAAAGTCACGTTTACACTCCTGAATCCCTTTCCCACCGGGGTTGTAAGCGGTCCCTTAAGGGCCACCCCGTTTCTTTTTATCGATTCCAGAACATACTCCGGCAGAGGTGTGCCGTACTTAGGAATTACCGCCTCGCCGGCCTCCACAATTTCCCACTGTATATCCACGCCGGTGGCGTCAATCACACGCCTTGCCGCCTCGCTTATTTCGGGACCGATTCCGTCTCCTGGTATCAATGTTATATTGTAAGCCATCTCCAGCCTCCCACGTTAAACCCAATCACATAGTCGGGTGATGTAATAACAAGGCCGGAATTCAGAACTCATCAATCCAGAATTCAGAATTGAAATTTGTCTCATTCTGACTACTGACTCCTGACTACTGAATTCTGACCCTCTAAAGAATCATTAAATGCTAATCAAAGTTAAACCCGCCGTATTTTCTGAAATGCGGAGCCAGCCCTCCGTCGTTGAGTATTTTAATCATTACTCCGGGAAGCGGTTTAACAGGTATCTCTGTTCCGGTGGTTATGTTTATTATTATACCCTTAGCCAGGTCCGCCTCTATTACATCACCGCTGCCTATCAGGTCGGTGTCGCATTCCACCACCGGCAGGCCGGTATTGATACAGTTGCGGTAGAAAATCCTGGCGAATGACTTGGCCAGCACAGCGCTTATGTTGGCGTGTTTGATGGCCAGCGGGGCCTGCTCCCTGGACGACCCGCAGCCGAAATTACTTCCCGCCACAATGAAGTCACCATGGGAAACCTTGTTATAAAAATCGGGGTCCAGATCCTCCATCACATGCTTGGCCAGTTCTTTCATGTCAAGGGTCTTGAATTTGTATTTTCCGGAAATAATATAGTCGGTGTTAACGTCGTCACCGAATTTATGCGCCTTGCCGGTATATATCACAGTATTCACCTACTTAACAAATTCTCTGGGATCAGCTATCTGGCCGGCTATGGCCGATACGGCCACCGTCGCCGGGGAGGCAAGATAAATAAATGCGTTGCTGTTGCCCATACGTCCCTTGAAATTCCTGTTGGCGGTGGATATAACATTTTCCCCGTCCGAGGGAACGCCGTTGTGGGTGCCGACGCAGGGCCCGCACCCGGGAGTGACTACAGCCGCTCCGGCCTCCACCAGGTCCTGTATGATTCCTTCCCTTATGGCGTCAAGGTAGATGGTCTTGGAGGCCGGCGCAACGATAAGCCTTACATCCCTGTGTATTTTTCTCCCCCTGAGAATATCGGCCGCAATGCGCAGGTCCTCCAGCCTTCCGTTGGTGCATGTCCCTATTACCGCCTGCTGAATGGGTGTGCCGGCCACCTCGTCCACCGGGCAGACGTTGTCCACCCTGTGGGGCCTTGCCACCTGCGGCGGAAGGCTGGAAACATCATATTCCTTTACCCGGGCGTAAACAGCGTCACTGTCTGCACTAACCGGGGTAAACTTTTTATCCGTGTATCTGGACAGCCACCGGAATGTCTTTTCATCAGCCTCCATCAGTCCGGCCTTGGCCCCCATCTCTATAGCCATATTGGAGATGGTGAACCTGCCCTCCATGGAAAGTTCCGTTACCGCCTCCCCGGTATACTCGGCGGACATGTAAGTGGCCCCGTCTGCCGTTACGTCCCCTATCAGGTAAAGAATAAGGTCCTTGGCATAAACACCCTGGGGCAGCGTGCCGTTGCACACGAATTTAAACGTATCCGGAACCTTGAACCACATGCGTCCGGAAATCAGCCCACCCGCCAGGTCCGTCGACCCAACGCCGGTGGAAAATGCGTTAAGCGCTCCGTAAGTGCAGGTGTGGGAATCAGCTCCTATAACCAGGGAGCCGGGGCCTACCATGCCGCTTTCCGGTATAAGCTGGTGACACACTCCTTCTCCTATGTCATACATTTTGAATCCTTTTTCCCGGGCAAATTCTCTCATCAGTTTATGCAGCCTGGAAACCCCTTCATTGGGGCTGGGGGAGCTGTGGTCTATCACAAAGGCCACCTTTTCCCGGCTGAACACTTCAGTGCCCCCCATGTCTTCAAAGGCCCTGATGGCCAGAGGTGAAGTCCCGTCCTGTCCCATCACAAAATCCACCCGGGCCACTACTATTTCGTTGGCATGGGCTTCCTGCCCGCTGTGATTCGAGAGAATTTTTTCAATTATGGTCTGCCCCAACTATAATCCCTCTCTCCCCTTGTACTTAGTGATAACTATTTAATGTACTTGCCAAAATAGTCCTCGTAAAGGTAAACAAGCTCCTTGTCAAACAGGGGCCGCTTCATTGAAACACAGTGGGCCCTTACTTTGGCAAGCAATTCCTGTGCTTTGTGATCGCTCAAATGTATGCCGTATTCCGCGAACTTGGACTTCAGTGAAGCCGTCCCGGAGTGTTTCCCTATGACGATCTGGCGCTCCAGGCCTACTTCTTCGGGGGTGAACGCTTCGTAGGTCTTTGGGTTCTTCAGTGTTCCGTCGGCGTGTATTCCGGACTCGTGGGCAAACATGTTTGATCCCACTATGGCCTTCCAGGCCGGCAGTTCCCTCCCGGAGGCCCTGGAAACATACTCGGCCACTTCCCGGAACATCTCGGTCTTGAATCCCAGATCCAGCCCGTAGAGGTGCTTTAACGCCATCACAACCTCCTCCATAGCGGCGTTACCGGCCCTCTCACCGAGACCTATCACGGTTACCCCTATGTGGTTGGCCCCCGCTATTACCCCGGCCAGGGCATTGGCTGTAGCCATTCCGAAATCGTTGTGGGTATGCATCTCTATGTCTATGTCCACTTCGCTGCGTATTGTCTCGATGTGCTTCATTATTGTAAAAGGGTCCATTATTCCCACTGTGTCGCAGTAGCGCAGGCGGTCGGCGCCTGCCTCTTTCACCGCCCTGGCAAACTCACACAGAAAGCCCATGTCGCTGCGGGATGCGTCCTCAGCGTTGGCCGAAATATACATCCCTTCCTTTTTGGCGTACTCCACTGCCTTTACCATGTTTTCAATGACCCATTCCCGGGACTGCTGCAGCTTGTACTTTATGTGTATGTCCGACGTGGAGATGGATATGGCCACAGCATCAACGCCGCACTCCAGGGAATTCTCGATATCCCTTATGACCGGGCGGTTCCACCCCATTATGCTTGCTTTAAGCCCGGCCTTGCAGATGGCCTTTATGGCCTCCTTTTCATCCCCGCCCATGGTCGGTATGCCGGCCTCAATCTGGTGCACTCCCAGCTCATCCAGAAATTTAGCTATCCTCACCTTTTCACGGTTTGCAAAAACCACTCCGGCCGTCTGCTCACCGTCTCTCAAGGTGGTGTCGACGATGATTATTTTCCTGTCTTGCATAATTATTCATCCTTTCTGTATCTATATTCAGCGACATTGCCAATAATAAATAAACGGCCGATGCTCAAGCCGGCTAAAAACCTGAAACTATAATATCAAAAAACCAATTGACTGAAAAGCACATAATTCCACATATTCGGAATGAATACTGAATACCGTACAATAATATCCAATATATTTTTTGATTAAGCAGTTTTAAAAAAGTTACCCCCTTGCGGGGGCAATCTCACAAATTTAACAAATGACACAATCCGGAAGGACATGCGCCATAGGTACTCATTCACTGTATTTTTTCCTTCAGCATCCTGTTGACCATCTCAGGATTGGCCTTCCCCCTGGTTAATTTCATAACCTGTCCCACCAGGAATCCAAGCGCCTTTTCCTTGCCGGCCCTGAAATCCTCAACTACCTTGGGATTGTCCGCCAAAACCTGGTCAACAACCGATGCTATTGCTCCCTCGTCGGTAATCTGAACAAGCCCCTTCTCCCGTACTATATCTTCCGGACCCTTCCCGGTCTCAAACATTTCCTCGAAAACAGTCTTGGCGATTTTGCCGCTTATGGTCCCTTTGTCAATCAGTTTCAACATTTCCGCCAGTTGTCCGGGTTTTATGCGGCACTGGGATATATCCATGCTGGCGGCATTTAAAAGCCTTGACAGGTCTCCCATCACCCAGTTGCTTACCGTCTTGGCGTTGGGGTATTCCGACAGGCAAATCTCGAAATAATCGGCCATTTCTTTTGTGGATGTAATAACCGAGGCGTCGTACTCCGGAAGGCCGTATTCGTTCACATACCTTGCCCTTCTCTGGTCGGGAAGCTCAGGCAGGGAGGACCTGATCTCTTCCACCCAACCGCGGTCAATCACCATGGGCACAAGGTCGGGGTCCGGAAAGTACCTGTAGTCATGGGCCTGTTCTTTGCTGCGCATGGACAGCGTCACACCCCTGGCCTCGTCCCAGGTGCGGGTTTCCTGAACTATGCGCCCTCCCTCTTCCAGCACTTCCATCTGCCTTTCTATCTCGTAGTGCAGCGCCCTCTGAAGAGCCCTGAAGGAGTTCATGTTTTTTATTTCTGTCTTTGTTCCAAACTTGTCGCTTCCTGCCGGGCGGATAGAAACATTGGCGTCACAGCGCAGCGAACCCTCTTCCATCTTGCAGTCTGACACCCCGGTGTACTGAATGATTGCCTTCAGTTTTTCAAGGTAAGCCCGGGCCTCCTCGGGAGACCTCATATCGGGTTCGGAAACTATCTCTATAAGCGGCACACCGGTACGGTTATAGTCCACCAGCGAGTACGGGGTGGTGGATATTGATCCCTGGTGCACCAGTTTGCCTGCGTCCTCTTCCATATGTACCCTGGTTATGCCTATCCTTTTTGTATTCCCGTCTATGCTGATATCCAGGTGCCCTTGCTCCGCCAGGGGCAGGTCGTACTGTGAAATCTGGTAGTTTTTGGGCAGGTCGGGGTAATAATAATTCTTGCGGTCGAACTTGGAAAACTCCGCAATGTCGCAGTTAAGCGCGAGACCCACCTTTATGGCGTATTCAAGCACCTTTCTGTTCATAACGGGCAGCACACCCGGAAGTCCCAGGCAGACGGGGCACACGTGGGTGTTTGGGTCTCCCCCGAACTCGGTGCTGGACGCACAGAATATTTTTGTATTGGTCTTCAGTTCAACGTGAACTTCCAGGCCTATAACTGCTTCATAATGGGCCACTTGCCACAAACCTCCCAATTAAGATTCGCCTTGCTATCAAAGGGCGGGAAAACTGCTATGGTGATCGGTGCTTCTCTCAAAGGCATGGGCCACCCTTATCAGCATACCTTCGTCAAATGGCCTGCCCATAATCTGCATTCCTACCGGCAACCCCCCCGAAAAACCGGCCGGCACGGAAATACCAGGTATTCCGGCAAGGTTAACTGAAATGGTGGTTATATCGGAAAGGTACATTTGCAGCGGGTCATCCATTTTTTCGCCCTTCCGGAAGGCCGTCCCGGGTGAGGTTGGGCATACAAGGACGTCATATTTCTCAAAGGCCCTGTCGAAATCCTGCTTGATGAGAGTGCGGGCTTTCAGGGCTTTGAGATAGTAGGCGTCGTAATATCCTGCCGACAGCGCATATGTGCCCAGCATTATCCGCCTCTTTACCTCGGCCCCGAAACCACGGCTGCGGGTCCTCATGAACATGTCCACAACGTCCTCCGGGTCCTCGATTCTGTAGCCGTACCTTACACCGTCGTAACGGGCGAGGTTTGAGCTGGCCTCGGCTGTGGCGATAAGGTAGTAGACCGGTATGGCGTACCTGCTGTGGGGAAGGCTTGTCTCTTCAATCTTGGCTCCCTGTGAGGACAGCACCTTTATGGCTTCATTTATCACAGACCTCACACCCGGGTCAATGCCCTCGCCCATGTATTCCACGGGAACACCCACCCTTACATCCTTTATGTCCTTGTTAAGAAAGGCTGTATAATCAGCCTTTTCACCCGGGGCCGAAGTGGAATCAAGAGGGTCGTGGCCGGTAATAACGTTTAAAAGAAGGGCACAATCGGTGACATCCCTTGAAAAGGGGCCGATTTGGTCCAGGGACGAGGCAAAGGCCACAAGGCCGTACCTGGATACCGCGCCGTAGGTGGGCTTGAGTCCCACTACGCCGCAAAGGGACGCCGGCTGCCTGATAGATCCGCCAGTGTCTGACCCCAGCGCCACCACAGCCTCTCCGGAAGCCACAGCAACTGCGGATCCCCCGCTGGACCCTCCAGGCACCCTTTCGGTGTCCCAGGGGTTGGAAGTCGGATAAAGCCCCGAATTTTCGTTGGACGAACCCATGGCAAACTCATCCATGTTTGTCTTTCCCACCAAAACCATTCCCTCGGCCATCAACTTTTGCACCACGGTGGCGCTGTATGGGGGGACAAAATTGTAAAGTATTTTTGAAGCGCAGGTGGTCTTTATGCCCTCGGTGCACATGTTGTCCTTTATGGCCACTGGAATGCCGGCCAGTGGAGGTATTTCCTCCCCGGAGGCTATAATCCTGTCAACAGCCCTGGCCTGGCTTAACGCCATTTCACCGGTTACGGTAACGAATGCCTTAAGCCTTCCTTCCAGCTTTTCAATCCTGTCCAGGGAGGCCCTGCATATTTCCTCCGCGCTTATTTTTTTGGCAGCAAGACTGTCATGCAGTGCATGGGCCGTCATTTTAAAAAGATCCAAAGCTATCCCTCCAGTATACTATTAAACAATACGGGGCACTTTGAAAAAACTGTCTTCTCTATCCGGCGCGTTTTGCAGGGTCTTTTCCAGCGGGAGATGATTCTCCGCCCTGTCTTCCCTGTAAACATTTTTAAGCGGAAGAACGTGGGCCGTGGGGGGAACACCGGACGTGTCCAGATCGTCCAGCATCCTCGCATATTCCAGTATGGCGTTAAGCTGTTCCGAGTACATTTTTTTCTCATCTTCCGTAAGCTCCAGCCTGGAAAGCAGGGCCACATGATCCACTTCGGCGATTGTTAACATAAACACACCTTCTTTGAAATCATCTATTACAATCGGATTGCTTTTCAAATTACTTAACTGCCGGCCTTTTCGACGGCCTGTTATATTATAGCAAAGCGGCAAACATCAAAGCAAGCTGCCTGGAACTGGGTCATACCTGGCTGTTTTCCCCTGCCAGGGCGATAAACTCCTCCTCGCCGATGATGCGGATACCCAGCTCGAGAGCTTTTTCGTACTTGCTTCCCGGGTCCTCTCCAACCACCACCAGGTCGGTTTTTTTACTGACGCTGGAGGAAACCCTTCCTCCCAGCCTTTCCACCAGTTCCTGCGCTTCCTGCCTTGTATAATTCTTCAGCCCTCCGGTAAGGACCACCGTCTTTCCCTCCAGCACTCCCGGTTTTTCACCGGGCTCCGGTTCACCGGATTTCATATTAAGCCCGAGGCCGGCCAGCTTTTCCACAAGTCTTTTGTTTGACGGATCGGCAAAGAATTCGGCAATGCTACCAGCTATGCGCGGCCCTATTTCCGGTATGTTGACCAGGTCCTCCGGGCGGGCGTTCATTATTTTTTCCATGGAACCGAACCTGCGGACCAGTATTTTGGCCGCCCTCTCTCCCACATGCCTTATGCCGAGAGCGAATATCAGGCGGTGAAGCGGGTTTTGCCTGCTTTTTTCTATGGCGTCAATCAGGTTTTGGGCCGATTTTTCCCCCATCCGCTCCAGGGGTACCAATTCCTCCTTTTTTAGTCCGTACAGGTCTGCCGCGTCCCTCACAAGCCCTGAGGATATCAACTGGCCGATCACCGCCGGCCCTAACCCGGCTATATCCATTGCTCCCTTCGATACAAAATGGATCAGCCCTTCCCTGGACCTGGCCGGGCACCCGGGATTGACGCACCTCACCGCCGCCTCTCCCTGGGGCCTGACCACCTCTGAATCACATTCCGGGCACCTGCCGGGCATGTTAAAGGGCATTTCACCGCCCTTTCTCTCCTCCTTAACCACTTCCAGCACTTCGGGGATTATGTCTCCCGCCTTGTGCACCAGAACGGTATCACCTATCCTTATGTCCTTATCCCTTATTATATCTTCGTTGTGCAGGGTGGCTTTTGTAACAGTGGTGCCGGCAAGCCTTACCGGCTTCAATATGGCGGTGGGGGTCAAAACCCCTGTCCTTCCCACCCTGAGTATTATATCCCTAATAACTGTCCTGGCCTGCTCCGGGGGGTATTTAAAGGCGATGGCCCAGCGGGGGCTTTTCATCGTTGCACCCAGCAAGTTTTGCAGGTCCAGCCGGTTGACCTTTACAACCACCCCGTCGGTGGCGTAGGGAAGGTCGAACCTGCTGTGCTGCCATTCCCTGCAGTACCCTATCACTCCCTCGACATCGTTGAAAACCCGGTAATGTGGATTTACTCTGAACCCCTGGTCTTTCAGGTAATCCAATACCTCTTTATGCGAACCAAGGTCGGCCCCCTCAACGGATCCGACGGCATACATAAAAACACTGAGCTGCCTTGAGGCAGTTACCGACGGGTCCAGCTGCCTCAGCGAGCCGGCGGCGGCATTCCGTGGATTGGCGAACAGGGGCTCTCCCGATTCCTCCCGGGATTGGTTGAGGGCGGCGAAGGCGTCCTTTGACATGTAGGCCTCCCCTCTTACCTCCAGAAGCTTGACCGGATGCTTAAGCTTCAGCGGGACCGACCTTATGGTCTTTATATTGGGGGTTATGTCCTCTCCGTTTTCACCGTCACCCCTGGTGGCCGCCGTAATCAGGGCGCCGTCCCGGTACAGCAGTGATACGGCAAGTCCGTCAATCTTAAGCTCGGCCACGTACTGGACCTCCTCACCGCCGGCTCCCTGCCTCACCCTCCGGTCAAAATCCCTCAGCTCATCCTCGTCAAAGGCGTTTCCCAGGCTCAGCATTGGAGTCAGGTGCATCAAGGTGACAAAACCCTCCCTGGGGGCGCCTCCGACCCTGGCGGTGGGCGAATAGGGAACCGCCAGATCCGGATACTTTTCCTCCAGGGAGGCCAGTTCCCTCATCAGCTCGTCAAATCTGGCGTCGGTGATGGTGGGGCTGTCCAGCACGTAATAGTTGTAATTGTGCTTTTCAATCTCCCTGCGCAAATACTCTACTTTTCTTTTTATTTCATCTGTAACCGGCATAAAATACCACCTTCGCAAAACATTTGTGTCTTTCACCCATTATCAGCCATAAGAGAAACGGGAGGAACTGATCAGGGATGTTGGAGTATTTGCGGCCGAATTTGCAAAGAACATCAAGGAAGTGTAGTATTAAACTAAGTGATCAACAGCGCAACATGCCTGATCAGGTATGCCGCGGGCAAAAAAAACGCCTGGGCCAGCAGTGTCCCTGCAATCCTTGTACCTGCCAGATAATAGGCCATCCTCCGGACCTCCGACCTGTTCCTTAGCCCCCTTATTGCCTGATCTGTTATTCTGGCGGCGGTGGGGTCTACAACTGTGGCGAAAAGCACCTGGGCCACCCCGTTCACCACCGATGCCAGCATGGTGGCAGAGGCGCGGTAGCCGGGATAAAGTGCCCCCGCATACAGTGCCGAGAGGACTCCAGTGGTGAATATGCCTGTCACAATGACATTCATCAACAGAAACGACGGAGGAATGCCGCACACCACTGGCTCCCCCGTCTTCTCCCGGGCAGGGGGCGCAGTAATGTTTCCCGGGCGGCATGCCGCTTTGCCAGCCGAAAAAACAAGCGAAAGCACGGCGCCCGGAACTGTTCCCACACTTTCAAAGATCAGTATGAACCTTACAAATATCTTTTCGAACAGCGGCATGAGCAGTATGCCCAATACTGTTCCTACAGTGGCATAAAGTATGACCAGCCTGAAATCAGCGGCTAGAAGACCCAGCTGGTAAAGGTACCCGGAAGGAAAAACGCCAGATTTTTCACCGCCTGGGACAACGCCTTCCAGCCCCCCCCTGTGTATTGCCCCCTCCACCATGGTGGCCAGCAGCGGCCCCTGTATCATGTTGGCAGTGCTTGATAGCAGAAAAATGACGTTAAACAGTGATATTGCCGTGGCCAGCCGCCCTGTCATCAGGCCTGAGACCCTGACTGAATAAATCAGCGTGTTGATGAGGTGAATAAGAGTAGTTAGGGCTGCCACCACAAGCAGACGGTCCATATGGTACTGTTCACTCCGGTGATAAAATCAATGTATCTGATTCAATTTATTATTCGGCTGATCTCATTAATTGTCTACTTTTTCCAGCGGGGCATATTTGGCCAGCAATGTTTTAGTGCCAACCCCGGGGAATTCTATCTTTACTTCCGCCGAATCCCCTCTGCCCTTTACATCCATCACCGTTCCCAGTCCCCACTTAGAGTGCCTGACACAGTCACCGCGGCAAAAGTCCCCGATAGCCGCCTTTTTCCCCCGGCTGCCGTTTCCGTCTCCGCGGGCGCCGGCCAAAGACCCCGGCATGTAAGTTGTCCGGAAGCCGGCCGTTTGCCTGGCCGGAATTCCACCCTCATAGTCCGCCGGGTCCTCTGCGGTGGTCAGGTGCCGGGGTATTTCGCCCAAAAAGCGGGACGGCTGGTTAAACCTTGTGTTACCGTATAGGGTTCTTTGCCAGCACCTGGTAAGATATATAATCTTTTTTGCCCTGGTAATTCCCACATAGGCCAGTCGGCGCTCCTCGTACATCTCAGACGGCTCGTCAAGTGATCTTGAGTGAGGGAACACCCCTTCTTCCATACCTATAAGAAAAACCACCGGGAACTCAAGCCCCTTGGCGCCGTGAAGCGTAATCAGCGCAACCTGGTCCGATTCACTGTCATAATTGTCGGCGTCGGCCACCAGTGCGACCCCGCTTAAGAACTCGGTCAGTGTTTTTTCCTCTGCATTACGGTCAAATTCACCGGTTACCGTCAGGAATTCCCTCAGGTTTTCCTGCCGTGTAAGGGATTCCACCGTTTTTTCGGCCTCCAGCTCAGCCCAGTAACCTGTGCCCTCCAGTATACCGGCCACAATGCCAGTGACAGTCGTTCCGCCCGCCTTTTGGGCAGTTTCTTTAAGGAAACCGCCAAGCTTTTCGCACTCTTTCCTGGCTTTCCCCGCAAGGCCCTCTATTTCTGACGCCCTGGCCAGTGCTTCCACACATGCAATGCCATGGACTGCGGCAAAAGTCAGTATCTTTTGCAGTGACGCCTCTCCTACTCCCCTTTTAGGGACATTTATTATCCTGGAAAGGCTTACGGTGTCCGCCGGATTGTCCAAAAGCCTCAGATAAGCCATTAGATCCCTGATTTCTTTGCGGTCGTAGAACCTTAAGCCCCCTATCATCTTATAAGGTATTCCCCTTCTTACGAATACCTCTTCAATTGCCCTGGACATGGCATGGGTCCTGTAAAAAACTGCAAATTCACCGTACTTTATATCCTTGCCAATATGGAGCTTTTCAATCCTGCCTGCCACGAAATCGGCCTCTTCCCGCTCGGTTCCGCCGGTATATATAATTACCGGGGTTCCGGCTGCCTCTGCCGTCCATAACTTTTTATCCTTGCGGTCGGGGTTGTTCTTTATCACATGATTTGCCGCATCCAGTATGGTCTGAGTAGATCGGTAGTTTTGTTCAAGCGTTATTACCCTTGCCTCAGGATAATCCTTTTCAAAATCCAAAATATTTTTTATATCTGCACCCCGCCAGCTGTAAATACCCTGGTCCGGGTCCCCCACCACACAGATGTTCCTGTGTTCCCGGGCCAGCATGTTCACCAGCACATACTGGGCGTGGTTAGTGTCCTGGTATTCGTCAACCAGTATATATTTGAACCTGTTCTGGTAATATTTCAGAACATGGGGATTCTGTCTGAACAGCCTTACCGTTACCTCAAGAATGTCGTCAAAATCCAGGGCGTTGTTTGCCACCAGTTTTTCCTGGTACATACGATAAACTTTTGATACAACCCTTGAATAAAAATCATATGCCTGATCATCAAATTCATCCGGACCTACCAGCCGGTTTTTGGCCTGAGATATTGAAAAGCTTACAGATTTTGGCGGGAACCTTTTTTCATCTATGTTCAGTTCCTTTAGACATCTCTTTATTACTGTCTGCTGGTCTCCCTCGTCATAAATGGTGAAATTTCCTTTATATCCTGCAAAAGAGGCCTGCCTCCTGAGAATCCGCATGCAGGCAGCGTGAAAGGTGCATACCCACATGTCCCTGACGTTTTCCGGAACCAGCGCCGCCACACGGTCTTTCATTTCCTGTGCAGCCTTGTTAGTAAATGTTATGGCCAGTATCTCCGAAGGACGGACAAACCCGTTCATTATCATATAGGCCACCTTGGTGGTCAGTACCCGTGTCTTCCCGCTACCCGCACCGGCCAGCACCAGAAGCGGGCCCTCGTTGTAAAGTACAGCCTCTCTTTGGGCATCATTAAGGTTTTTCAGCAGTTCCATCTTGTTTCTCCTAAAAAACTATAAGTTGCGCAGCCGACAGAATTTTTTCTCCGGCCCTTTATAACCGGCATGAGTATAATAATACCATAGCAGATTATACCACATATGTTTGTCACTGAAAAACAAGAGTAATTATTTCGTCCAGTAACCCCGGTGATATTTAATTTCAAAAAATAGCATCTTTTTTACAAGCAGGTATTGGATAAACTTCCAGAATTATATATAATGTTACCGGGTGATTATTGTATGGATAAAAGACAGGAAATAATAAGCGAGATTAACAGGATAAAGCAATCCGACATGAGCGAAAAGGAAAAAACAGATCAGATAATAAAGCTGGCCAGGGAGCTTGGTGAACTTATACTGGAAAAAAATCACAAAATTAATCCCGCATAGGCTTTTGCAGCTTTAATCCAATAATGTGGCAGCAGGAGTCAATGCCATAAATTTTAAGGAGCAACCCATTAGTTGCTCCCTTCTCGTGTAAATGACATCCATCTTCCCGGACTTCAGTCTTCCCTCTCCCCCTGGTTTGAATCTCCTGAGCTTATGTACATTTTGTGCACTCTTTCCAGTTCTCTTTCCACCTTGTAAAGGTGCAGGTACATTATCTCCCTGGCCTTTTGCTTATCCCTTGCGGCTATGGCGTTGTATATATCCCGGTGCTCCTCAAAAAGCCTGCCGGTAGTGCCGGATGTTGAAGAAATCCAAAGTTTTCTGGTGGCCCTTAGGGTTTGCTTCATGGTCTCGTGTATGGTATTCATCAGTCTTGTCAGCAATGGGTTGTGCGTGCACTCCGCTATGGCGAAATGAAACCGTAGGTCCGCCTGCTCTCCGGTGTTTCCTGTTACCAGGTCCCTTTCCATCTCTTCCAGCGCCTTTTTCATTTCGTGCAATTCTTCAGGCTTATGCCGTTCGGCCGCCAGCCCCGCAGACTCAACCTCCAGGGCCTTTCTCACCTCAAGAATGTTTTTTATCTTGTCCCTCTCCAGAAGCAACAATATGGAGAGTGGCTCAATCACATCATTAGACCCTGCTTTTCTTAGAAAAATACCTTCACCGTGCTTAATTTCCAGAATACCGGCCATATTCAGGGCCGAAATGGCTTCCCTGACCGATGCCCTGCTTACCTGAAGCTTTTCCGCCAATTCCCGCTCAGCCAGAAGCCTGTCCCCGGGCTGAAGCTCGCCGGAGAGTATCAGTTCTTTAATCTGTTCTATTATTGTTTCCACGGCTCTTTTTGTTTTAACCGGCATGAAGTCCATATGATCACTTATCCTGTATAGTCATGCTTTTTAATTCTTTATTCTTTTCTTTTCCGGAAGCCGGATCTTTCCGTCCGGTTTCACCGTATACTTCCTCGGGGTCGAAATATTTCTCACCAACCGTGGCTACCTGCCCGTCATCTCCTATGCGGTAGTGAAAACAGCTGAAATACCCCTCATGGCAGGCAGCTCCCTTTTGGGTCACCTTTAAGAGCAGGGTGTCCTTGTCACAGTCGTAATATATTTCCCTGATCTTTTGGGTGTTGCCCGATGATTCTCCCTTATGCCAGAATTTCTTCCTGCTCCTGCTCCAGAACCAGGTTTCACCGCTTTCAAGACTCTTTTCAACAGCCTCCCGGTTCATGTACGCCATCATCAGCACCGTTCCTGTGTCATAGTCCTGTATTATGGCCGGGATCAGCCCGTCCTGGCTGTATTTTAGCATACTTACGTCAAATGGCAATTACCATACCTCCAAAATGAGAAGTGAAAAGTGAGAGGTTAGAGTTGAGAAACAGCAGGATCATAACAGTGCTTTTGAAACGTCCCATTTCTCGCCTCTTACGTCTCAATTCTTACAGGTACACCCCTGTCCCTTAAATATTCCTTTACAGTTCTTATGCTGTATTCGCCGAAATGAAATATCGACGCGGCCAGGGCAGCATCGGCCTCACCCGCTGTAAGCCCGTCAACTATATGATCGAGGGTGCCCACTCCCCCGGAAGCTATCACCGGTATCCTTACCGACCTTGCTATGGCGCGGGTAAGATCAAGGTCATACCCGTCCTTTGTTCCGTCCCTGTCCATGCTTGTCAGCAGTATCTCTCCGGCTCCCAACAACTCGACCTTATTTGCCCACTCCACCGCATCAATCCCGGTGGGCGTCCTTCCTCCGTGGATATAAACTTCCCACCGGCCGGGGCCGGATCTCCTGGCGTCAATGGCCACCACTATGCACTGGCTACCGAAGCGATTGGATGCCCTGGCCACCAGTTCCGGGTCCTTAACCGCCGCAGTGTTTATGGATACCTTGTCCGCTCCTGCGGTAAGCATTTGCCGGATATCTTCCAGAGTACTTATACCCCCGCCCACCGTATAAGGTATGAAAACCTCGCCGGCAGTCCGGTAAACCATGTCCAGAACAGTTTTTCTCCCCTCGGCCGATGCCGTTATGTCCAGGAACACCAGCTCATCGGCACCCTCACGGTCGTAAAAGGCCGCCAGTTCCACCGGGTCGCCGGCGTCTCTGAGGTTTACAAAATTTGTGCCCTTTACAACACGCCCTCCGGTAACATCCAGACAAGGTATAATCCTTTTGGTCAGCACGCGTTTTCCTCCAGTTCCACTTCCGCCATGTTCAGTGCGTCCTCCAGAGCTACAGTTCCGGCATAGAGTGACTTGCCCATAATGACACCCTCGACGCCAAGGTGTTCCAGTTTCTTTATTGATTTAAGGTCATCCAGGGTGCTTATTCCGCCGGAAGCGATTACCTTCAGGCCGGTGACCCTGGCCATTTCCTTGACGGCTGCGACGTTGGGGCCTTTTAGGGTACCATCCCGCCATATGTCGGTGTATATTATCCTCTTGACGCCGGCCCCTTTCATCTCCAGCGCCAGGTCAAGAGCGTCCTTCTCTGCGGTTACCCCCCAGCCCTCGATGGCCACCTTACCGTCCTTGGCGTCTATCCCGACCGCCACAGCATCCCCGTACCTGGCGCAGGCGGCAGTCACCATATCAGGGTCGTTGATTGCCACCGTCCCCAGTATAACTCTGTTTATACCTATATTAAGAAGTTCATCGATGACCTTGATGTCCCGTATGCCGCCTCCCACCTGTATGGGGACATCCACCGTCTCCCTTATACTCCTGACCACGTCCAAGTTTTTGGGAGAACCGCTGAAGGCCCCGTCAAGGTCCACCACATGCAACCAGCGGGCGCCCTTTTCCTGCCACAGCCTGGCCATGGCGGCCGGGTCGTCTGAATAAACCGTTTCTCTGTCCAGCCGGCCCTCCACCAGCCGGACACAACGCCCCTCACGAATATCGATAGCAGGATAAATTAACATTTTTCCACAATCCCCCCAAAATTCCGCAGTATTCGCAGACCAAGGGCACTACTTTTTTCCGGGTGAAACTGGATGGCGAACACATTTTTATAGCCCACGGCCGAGGTAAACCTCATCCCGTAATCAGTGACACCAGCGTTAACTTTTTCCTCTTCCGGGTCAACATAGTAAGAATGTACAAAGTAAAAGGACGAATTATCCGGAACACCCTGGAATATCGGGTGATCTCCCGTGAATTTAACCTGGTTCCACCCCATGTGAGGCACCTTCAGATTCTCCGGAAGCCTTCTTACAAGTCCGGGAAAAATGCCGAGACCCCGGCTGTATCCCCATTCCTCGCTGGCCTCGAACAAAAGTTGAAGCCCCAGGCAGATTCCAAGAAAAGGCCGCCCCTCCCCTATGGCTTTTTTAACGGCTTCATCCATTCCCGCTTTTTTAAGGTTATCCATTGCGTCAGCAAAGGCCCCCACCCCCGGGAGCACTACCCCGTCGGCGCGGTCAACCTCATCCGGACTGGTAACCACCTTTACCCTGACCCCTACCTTTTCAAAGCCTTTCTCAACACTTCGAAGGTTACCCATTCCATAGTCGATGATGGCGATCAAAATATTACCCTCCATAAAAAACAAACAAAAAAAATTATCCTTTTCCTCACCCTTAAAATAACACAAACAATAAATTTTTATATAGTTGCAAAATAAATTCTGTGTTCTGTGCCCTAGCAATCAGTATTTTTCGCCGCTTTACAAAACGCCCTTTGTGGAAGGCACCCCCTCTCCCCCGTCACGGGCAACGGCCATTTTCAGTGCCCTGGCCAGCCCCTTGAATATTGCTTCTATAATGTGGTGTGTGTTTCTTCCCTCCAAAACCCTTACGTGCAGCGTCAGTTCACCATTCAGGGCAAAAGCTCTCAGAAACTCCTCCACCAATTCCGTATCCATATCCCCTACTCTGGGAGCGGCAAATTCGGCTTTCAGCCCGAGATATCCCCGGCCGCTCAAGTCAATGGACACCAAAACCAGGGCTTCATCCATGGGCAGAATTACATGCCCGTAACGACTTATCCCCTTTTTCTCCCCCAGAGCATCCTTTAAGGCCCGTCCGAGGCATATTGCCACGTCTTCCAATGTGTGATGTGCATCCACCTGCAGGTCCCCAACTGCCTTTATTTCCAGGTCAAAACCTGCATGCCTGCCCAAAAGGGTGATCATATGGTCAAAAAACCCCACACCGGTGAAGGCCTCAACCCTTCCCTGCCCGTCCAGGTTCATAACCACCCTGACGTCAGTCTCATTCGTTTTTCTTTCAAAATACGACTTTCTTTGTTCCAAATTTAAAATCCCCATCCAGATCTTGTTTTTCCCCAACAATCATTATTTTCCACGGTAGTATTAATTTCCTGCATCATCTTAAAATTTTGGCTGTGCGACAAGAATTGACATGAGCTTATCGATAAACACATCATTTTCATGGGGAGTCCCCACCGACACCCGCAGAAAGTCCCCTCTTCCCGGTACCCTGATGAACCTGATCATCACCCTTTCGTCCAGTAGCCGTCGGTATACCTCCTCAGCCGGTTTTTCGGTGGAGAAAAACAGAAAGTTTGCAACGCTGGGGTATACTTTTACCCCCGGAATTTCTTTTAGTCTCCTGTCAAGATCAGCTCTGTCGCCCAGAATCCTCTTAATCCTTTCCTGAAAAAGTTCACTGAATTCCAGCGCCGCGCGTGCCGCTGCCTGGGAAAATGAATTGACGTTGAAGGGCTGTTTTATTCTCCTAAGCTCTGATACCACTTCCCGGGAAGCCAGAAGGTAGCCTACTCTCAGCCCGGCCAGCCCGAACGCCTTGGAGAAAGTCCTCATCACCAGCAGATTTGGGTGCCTTTCCAGTAGCGGAATGCTTGAAACCCCGCCGAATTCCATGTATGCCTCGTCCACAACCACCAAGGATTTGACCGACCGGGCTATTTTCTCAATATCCTGCGGGTCTGTTGCGTTGCCGGTGGGATTGTTTGGGTTGCATATTATAATAACCCCGGTGTCATCACCCGCTGCTTTCAGCATTCCGTCCACTTCCACCTCAAAGTTCCCGCCCCTTGGCACGTTTACCGGCACAGCGCCGGCCACCCGGGCGTGAATTCCGTACATTGAAAAGGTGGGCGATGCGATAAAAACCTTCCTGCCGACCCCAAAGGCCAGCATTATATTAAGAATCAGCTCATCCGAACCGTTTCCCACCAGGATTCTTTCCTTCTCCACGCCATAGTATCCGGCTAAGTCGGACACCAGGCCGTAAGCACTTGAGTCCGGGTACCTGCCAAAAAATTGCGGGCCTATTTGTGCAAATATGTATTCCTTTACCTCGTCCGGAAAGTCATGGGGGTTCTCATTGGCGTCCATCCTAATAATTCCCGGAGCGTAATAAGCTTCGTACGGCTCCATATCTTTAAGGTCCTCCCTCACCAGAAGACCGGGATCAAATAATGTCATCGCTGCTTACTCCCTCCCCCGTTTTTTTTATTTGCGGCATTCCGGGCATCCCCGGAAGTACTTCCTGCCCCGGACTTAAAGAATTCATGTCCTGAATTATATCGAACCTTTTCAGGCTTATTTCATCTTTATTCTCGTATTTCTTCCTTTTTTTGGGCTCGGGTATATCCCTTTTCAGCCTAATCTCCACCGACGCGGCGTGCGCGTCCAGTCCTTCCAGCCCGGCCAGCCTGATTATTCCTTCTGCTTCCCTCTCCAAGGCCTTTCGGCTGTATGATATTACGCTGGTGCGCTTTACAAACTGGTCCACCCCAAGGGGGGAAGAAAACCTTGCGGTTCCTCCGGTGGGCAGCACGTGATTTGGCCCGGCCACATAGTCTCCCACCGGCTCAGGGGTGAAATGCCCGAGAAATACTGCCCCGGCCGCCTTTATACCGCCAAGCAGGCTAAAGGGGTCACAGACCGCCAGCTCCAGGTGTTCCGGCGCAAAGCTGTTGGCGAGATCAACAGCCTCTTCCAGGCTTCCGGTTATTATTATTGCCCCGTATTGGGAAACCGCTTTCGCAGCAATGCCTGATCTTCCCAATATCTGCAACTGCCTTTCAATCTCGGCCTTTACCAACTGGGCCAGTTCAAGGTCCGGGGTAATCAGCACCACCGCAGCCATCTCGTCGTGCTCGGCCTGGGAAAGAAGGTCGGCGGCAACATAGGCGGGATTTGCCGAAGAATCAGCGATGACCAGTATCTCGCTGGGACCCGCCAGCATATCAATGCCCACCGCTCCAAAAACCAGGCGCTTGGCCATTGTAACGTACATGTTCCCCGGTCCGGTTATTTTGTCCACAGGCTTTATTGTTTTGGTCCCGTAGGCCATGGCGGCCACAGCCTGGGCTCCGCCAATCCTGTATATCTCGGTAACCCCGGCCTCGGCGGCGGCAACCAATGTGTTTATATTAACCCTTCCGTCTTTCCCCGGAGGTGTCGCCATTGCAATTTCCCTCACCCCGGCCACTTTTGCCGGAACTGCGTTCATCAGCACTGACGATGGATAGCTGGCTTTACCGCCCGGAACATATATACCCACCCTGTCCAGGGGGGTGATTAGCTGCCCAAGTATTACCCCTTCCCTGCCGCAATCGAACCATGAGTTCATCATCTGTTTTTCGTGGTACGCCTTTATATTTTCCCGGGCCGACTTAAGTGCCGCCAGAAAATCCCGGTCCACTTCCTTGATTGCCAGCTCAATTTCTTCTTCCGAAACCTTTATCATGTCCGGGGCAAGGTCATAGCCGTCCAGCTGCCTGCTGAGGCTGCACAGTGCATCGTCCCCGCCGGTTCTCACAAATTCAACTATTCCCGCAACCTTTTCCTCCAGTTCCCTGTCCCGGCTTACAATTCTCTTTCTTAGCATTTCCCTGGCCTCTTCGGCCTTTATTACCTTTATCAATCCTCTCATCCCCACTTTTATCATTTTACCTAGTTAAAGCATTAATACATTAATATGTTAATATGTTTCCCATTAATAGTCAATATGAATTATCTTCATTCACGACAATCATAAGTCACAGTTCCCCAAAAAATATAAAGGGACCGCAATGGTTCCCCCAATCATTTCAGTCCCCTTCCTTCATCCTTTCCAGAATGAGCTTATAGCCGTCGGCCCCGTAATTAAGCGATCTTTTTACCCTGCTTATAGTAGCCGTACTGGCCCCGGTCCTGCTCATTATCTCCCCGTAGGTCCGGTTCTCCTCCAGCATCTTTGCCACCTCGAAACGCTGCGCCATTGATTTTATTTCCGCCACCGTGCACAGGTCCTCGAAAAACCTGTAACACTCGTCTACACTTTCCAACTTCAATATCGCCTCGAAAAGTCTGTCCAGAAGGTGGTCCTTCAGTTTCCCGCCGTATTCCATATTAAATACCTCCTGGTTTATATTTATTATTTCCCTTATTAACATGTTAAAACTGGTCAGGAAATTTTTCGACACTGCCTTTAAAATACCTTTCGGGCGGAAGTTTTTTTGTATAAAAAAGGAGCTTTCTGTAAAGCTCCTTTCTCCCGCCGCCTTTACGCTCCAATTCCGTTATTGACACTTTTGTCCCTTTTAAAATAACCCCTGAACCTTTCCAGCGCTTCATGAAACCATTTGGAATTCTTGGCCAGAACCGGGCTGATAAACGCTAATATCACCACGTAGAGGGCGGCGAATGCCGGAAGCCTGCCGTCAAGCCCGTTGGAGTAGGCGATGCTGGCAATAATTATTGAGAATTCGCCCCTGGCCATAATGGTGAGGGCTACGTTGGCCGCCCTTCTCTTTTTGTATCCCGAAATCCATGATGCTATATAACCGGTTATCATGTTGCCGAAAACTGTGGCCAGAACCGCAAACACCGATACCACAACCACATCATTGAAAGTTCTGTAATTTATGGCCATACCGAATGAAAAAAAGAACATAGCCCCGAACAAATCCCTCATGGGGGTAATCATCTGTACTATCCTGTGGCTGTGTGAGGTCTCCGCCATTACCAGCCCAAGCAGCAGTGCGCCTATCGCCTCGGCCACATGGAGTTTTTCGGCCAGAATCCCTGTCACCAGCAGCATTGTGAATATCACCGCGATGAATGTTTCAGCGCTTTTTAATCTCAGCCTGTTTTCAATAACTCTGCCTATGCGCCGCCCAAAAGTGATTGTCAGTATCACCAGCAAGAATATTGTCATTACGTTGACCGTAAGATTCCAGACATTCAAACTTCCTGCCGCCATAATGCCGGACATCACTGAAAGATACAAGGCCACAAATATATCTTCAAACACCATTATTCCCAGTATAAGCTCTGTTTCCGGGTTTGCCGCCCTTTTCAGGTCAACCAGCAGTTTTGTGATAATGGCGCTGCTGGATACCCCGGTGACACCAGCCACAACCAGCGCCTCGGCCCAGGAATTAAAGAAAAGCCACCCCAACAAAAGTCCCCTGGAGAAATTTAAAACTACGTACACCGCCCCGCTTTTAAAGAGGCTTTTGCCGGACTCGGCTATTTTTCCGGCTGAAAACTCCAGGCCAAGGTAAAACAGCATAAGCAATGCTCCCAGGCGGGAGAGCAGTTCCACCGACTCGGCATCTGTAATTATTTTCAGTGAAAATTGGCCAAAATCAGGTGCGTGGGGTCCCGCCATCATGCCGAGGAAAATAAGGAAGGGAATGGAGGAAAAGTTTATACGTGACGAAAGTATAATTGCCGCGCAGATGAATACAAATGCCAGTCCGACGTTCAGTATTACATCGGAAGCCATTAAGGAGAACCCCCGAACATTTTCTCAAACTCTTTCATCTTATCCGACTGCCCGGCGGCTATTACAGTTTGACCCGGCTGAAATACGTAGCACGGCCCGGGATTGATGGACACGGTTTCCATCCGCCCTCTTCCCTTGTCTTCCATGACGGCAATTATTATAATGCCGTGGTTTTTCCTCAGTCCCAACTCGCCAATGCTTTTCCCCGTTATTTCGGATTTGTCCCGAACTTTCAGCCACTCAATGCGAAGTCCGGCTATCGCAGTATCAAGCCTATCCAGTGATTTTGGCTGATAAAATGACCCGCCTATGATAGATCCCAACTGCCGGGACTCGCGGTCGGAAAGGGTTACGGCAGCTACCGGTTCATCGGCCTCTTCAGTAAGATAATATAATTCCCTGGTACCATCGTCGTGAATAATTACAACCATCTGTTCACCGTTCTCCAGGTTGATTTGATACTTCTTGCCAAGACCTGGTAATTCCGCTTCGCGTATCAGAGTCACCGCTCTGTCCCCCCTTAATAGCTTATCAAATTGTCGCCGGCTAATATTATTTTTCTTCTTTACTTTTCCTTTTCCATTTTATTTGACTTTTTTGAAAAAGGAAACCTTAATATCCTGCTCAGTTTGATGGAATATTTATCTTTTTTTTGAAGGTCGGAACAAGGGTGAAGGTACTGGCTGCAAGGCTTTTTTTTCCTGTCATCTCTATTTTTTTTCATTAAAAAATGAATCAACATCAAAGAAACATCCCCTCAATTTATTAACAGCAAACAAAAAGGCGGGTAAGTCAAATTGCCTGTACCCACCCGTTATTATCCTTGATTGAATATGGCTAATATTATTCTATCAGTCTTTGTTTCAAAAATAAAGCCAAATGCCGCATATGTCAGATATAGACAAGAAAAACGGCCTTTATAATTTTTCAGCCTCCGCACATCAGGGGCAGGATAACGATAATATCGCCGTCTTCCAGGAGTTCATCCGGCAGCCGGCTTTTCCCGTTTACCACCACCAGCAGTTCAGTCCATTGTTTTTTTTCAATACCTGTTTTCTTCAGCATGTCTCCTACCGTGGACCCTTCTTCCAGCGATACAACACTTTGCCCCCCGGGCATCCAGGGAGTTTTAAAAAGCACGCTGACGTCAATCATTTTTCCAGGTCCTCACTATATATGTCAAACACCGATCCGTTAACCGGGTTAACCTCATGGTAGAAAAATTCCGGCAGCCGGTCATGAACTTCAGTGATGCCGGCCCGGCGGTTGAACTCTCTTTCAACCTCCATTGTTTCCCGGGCGATTTCCATAAGATCCTCCAGGGTCACATCCCGGCCAAGCCGGTGTGAAACCAGATCAGCCAGTACTCTCCTGTCCTTGATGGCGGTGCCCAAAAATATACACAGGCCGAGGCTGTCCATCAGCGAGCACCATAACTGCACCATCCTGGAAAGTTCCACCTGCCCTTCTTTCAGGTGATGTTTTATACTGGCCCTGGCGGTGCTGCCGGCAGTGTGGTCGGCTCCCATCGGCGAGGTGATGTAGGTAACACCGGTTCCTTTTATTGACCTCGGGTCGTAACCGGGGATACCCTGCCCCTTCACAGCGGGCACCCTTTTGACGCCAAGTACGCGTCCGGCCGTTACCGCCCCTGAGGCGATTATTTTTCCCAGCAGGCTGTCCTTCCCTATTTCCTCCACCGCTCTTACGGCTGCTTCAGCGTCACCGAAGGGTATTGATCCGGACTCCATAACAACCGCAAGGGCGCACCCCACCTCAATGGTGTCTACCCCGTAGTCGTTACACAGATAGTTAATCCGGGCTATGGCATCCAGGTCTTCTATCCCGCAATTGGCCCCAACCATGGCTATGGTTTCATATTCCAGAGGTGAAACCAGACACCTGCCGTCACTGCCGGGAAAGACATTGGAACACTTTATCCGGCATCCCGGCATGCAGGCATGGGTGGGAGTGCCATCTCCCCCCCTGGAAACAATTGTATTGTAAACTGCATATCCATCTATCTTGTTAGCGCCCTCAAATGTACCGGTGGAGAAATTCCTTGTGGGCAGCCCGCCCAGCGCGTTGGTATTGCTCAGCATGGCGGCTGTGCCGTATTTATTGTAAACTTCGGCGGTCAGCGGATTTTCCTTTATCCAGTTGGAAACCGCCTTTACCCTGCTGTTAAATTCTTCAGCCCTTACAGGTTTTTCGATACTGACTCCCGAGTCGTCCAATACCACCGCCAGGAGTCCCTTTGACCCCATAACTGCGCCCAGCCCGCCCCTGCCGCAATACCTCCCCGGGTTCCCGCCCGGATCATTTACGGCTATGCCCGACGACAGCTGCAGCCGTTCGCCGGATGGGCCTATCAGTAAAACAGCCACCCTGCCGCCGTACTTTGAAAGTATTTTCGAAGTTTTTTCATAAACCCCGGCCATTGAGATCCAGCCTGCCTCCTCCAGGCGGGGGCCCTGTCTGTCCACAACCAGTATATACCGGCCGTCTCCGGGCGGCTCCCCTTCTATAATTATGGCCCGGATTCCCAGCCTGGCCATCCTGAAGGCCGCCATACCACCGGCGTTGCTCTCCTTTATACCCCCCGTAAGCGGGCTTTTGGCGCCGGCGGAAAGCCTGTTGGCGCTGGAAAGGCCTGTGCCGGCCAAAAGCCCGCAGGCAAATACCAGCCTGTTTCCCGGGCCAAGTGGGTCGGCAGCCGGGTCAACCTCTTCGGATACCACCTTGGAGGTTAGCGATCTCCCGGATAGCATAAGATATTTTTCCGGCAGTTTTTCAATTATAGCCTCCAGTGAATTCATATTAACCCTGACAACACTGTTCAGCACTGTAATCCCTCCAATCGCCTTCATTCTAGAGGCTTCCGCTCTTTTACTCCAATTCCTGCAAAGGGTTATAAATATATTAACATAAATGACCACAACATCGGTTTCGTTATTACGCCAGCCATTACCTTTGCAGTCACTTGATTGGTTTTTCAGCCATATACTGGATTAACCCCACTGTGGCTAACTATTTTTTAAATTGAAACGGGGTGAAGGTGTGAATCCGGACGATTTTATAAATAACATTGCTCCGCCCGCCCGGGCATCACAAAATAAATACGGAATTCTTGCCAGCATTATAATCGCACAGGCCGCCCTTGAGAGCGGCTGGGGTAAATTTGTGCCTGTTGACAAACACACAGGTAAAAACAGCTTCAATCTTTTCGGCATCAAAGGACAGGGCCCGGCCGGTTCAGTATTGTACGACACCACAGAAATACGGGAGGGCAAGCCGGTTACCGTGGAAGCTGAATTCCGCGCCTACCACAACTGGCTGGAGAGTGTAGAGGACCACAGCCTTTACCTCCTTTCAGACAGGTACAGGCCGGTCCGCGAGGCTAAAGACTACCGGGACGCCGCCAAAAGCCTTCAGAACCTCGGGTACGCCACGGACCCGGAATATTCCACAAAACTTATAAGGCTGATTGAAGAACACCGGCTCTATCAATTTGACACACCCCCCGGCCCCTTCCCCGACGTCCCCCCCGGCCACTGGGCGGCCGAAGCCGTTGACGGGCTCAAGAATGCAGGTATAATCCGTGGTGATCAAGACGGCAAATTCAGGGGTGACTCCCCGGCAACCCGCTACGAGGTGGCTGTAATGCTTAACAATCTGATGAAGCTTTTACAAAAGTAACTATGGTTGACTTTAATCATAAAGAACACAACAATGGAATAACCCAGGGACTGCCCCTGGGTTATTACTCTACCGTCTTACCGCCTTTTGACCTATATCCCTGCGGTAATGCATACCCTCGAAACTTATGGCCTCTACTCCCCTGTAAGCCAGCTTGATGGCAGACGGTATGTCTTCGCCGGTGGCGGTAACCCCCAGAACCCTACCTCCGGCGGTCACCGTCCTGCCATTTTTAATAATTGTGCCGGCGTGAAAGACAGTAACCCCTTCCGGAACACTGTCCAGCCCTTTAACTTCTATCCCCTTCGGGTAGGGCCCGGGGTAGCCTCCTGATGCCAACACCACGCAGACAGAGGCACCCTTCTTCCACTCCACTTTGATGCGGGAAAGCTTTTTTTCCATGACGGCTTCGATAATATCAACAAGATCCGTTTCCAGCATCATCAACACCGGCTGCGCCTCCGGGTCACCGAAGCGGGCGTTGAACTCCAATACCTTTGGTCCCTGATCCGTTATCATCAGCCCGGCGTATAAAACTCCCCTGTAAAGCCTGCCCTCTGCCGCCATGGCCCGTACCGTGGGATAAAGAACCTTTTCCAGAACGAATTCGTATATTTCCTGAGTACAAACCGGGGCAGGGGTATATGCACCCATTCCTCCTGTATTCGGTCCTTTGTCCCCATCAAAAACCTGCTTATGGTCCTGGGCGGGCAGCATAGGCACTACGGTTTCCCCGTCTGTGAAGGCCAGTATGCTTAACTCTTCTCCTGTAAGCAGCTCTTCAATAATCACCCGGTCGCCGGCGCTGCCGAAGGCCCTATCACCCATTATCAGCTTTACGGCCTCCAGTGCTTCTTCCTGGTTTTGAGCCACAATAACGCCCTTGCCGGCGGCCAGCCCGTCTGCCTTAACCACACAGGGAGAATTAAGCTTCTTTATATACTCTTCCGCCTCACCCCTGTTTGCAAAGGCAGCATACCCGGCCGTGGGTATTCCGTATTTTGCCATTATTTCCTTGGCCAACACCTTGCTCCCCTCTATGGCGGCCGCGCCGGCCCTGGGTCCGAACACATTCAGCCCCCGGCCCTCCATGGCGTCCACCAGGCCCCTGGTAAGGGGATCCTCCGGTCCCACCACAGTCAGATCGATACCCCGTTCCAGGGCAAAATCCACCAGCCCCTCTGTGTCCGACGCCTGAATACCGACGCATTCGGCTATATCTGATATTCCTGCGTTTCCCGGAGCGCAGTATAACTTGGAAACCCTGGGGCTTTGGCTCAATTTCCAGCACAGGGCATGCTCCCGCCCGCCCCCGCCTACCACTAAGACTTTCATGTGATGAAACCTCCGTAATTAGGGATTGGGGGGTTGCGGATTATGATTAACAACTATAAGCTTGTACTAATAACCCCTAACCCCTATTTTCCCTAATGCTTAAAATGTCTGTACCCCGTAATTACCATTATAATACCATGTTTTTCGGCCGACTTTACCGATTCTTCGTCACGCACAGAACCGCCCGGTTGAATTATAGCCTTGATACCAAATTTTGCGGCCAAATCAACGGTGTCGGCAAAGGGGAAGAAGGCATCCGACGCCAGGTACGCTCCTTTGGCATTGTCCCCGGCCTGGTTAAGCGCAATTCCGGCCGATCCAACCCGGTTCATTTGTCCGGCTCCCACTCCTATAAGCTGACGGTTCTTGGTGACCACTATAGCGTTTGACTTGACGTGCTTGACCACCGTCATGGCAAATATAAGCTCTTCAATGTCGCCGGCCTCGGGCTTAACCGACGTAACAGCCTCCAGGCGGTCCCTGTCCAGTAGTTTTCTGTCGGTTTCCTGTATCAACAGCCCGCCGTTAACCTTTCTCAAATCCAGAACATCCCCCGCCTGCCCTTCAATTTTTCCAGTCTCCAGCACCCGCAACCCGGAGCGGCGGCTCAGTATTTCCAGCGCCTCGGCGGTATAACCCGGAGCAATTACAGCCTCCAGGAATATCTCGGCCATCTTTCCGGCCGCTTCCGCCGTAACTTCCCGGTTGCAGGCCACAATTCCTCCGAAAGCCGACACCGGGTCGCCCTCAAAAGCCAGCCTGTATGCCTCGCTTATATCCGGCGCGCAGGCCGCACCGCACGGATTGTTGTGCTTTATAATCACGGCTGCGGGGTCCCGGAATTCTCTGACCAGCTCCAGTGCGGCGTTCAGATCAAGTATATTGTTATAGGAAAGTTCCTTCCCGGCAAGCTGCCTGGCGGTCCCCGCCGATGCCCCCACAGAAGCGGGATCACGGTAAAAAGCAGCCTTCTGGTGTGGGTTTTCTCCATATCTCAGCACCTGGACCAGCTCAAAGGGCCTGCTCCATACCCCCGGGAACAGTATGTCCTGGCCGCCCTCTACGCCTTCCAGGTATGAAGCTATGGCGGAGTCGTAAACGGCTGTATGTGCGAAGGCCTCCCTGGCCAGGGAAAGCCTGAACTCATAGCCTACATCGCCATTTTCCAGGGCTTTAAGAACATCCCCGTACCTGGCAGGGTTCACCACCACCAAAACGTACCGGTGATTCTTGGCCGCAGCCCTGACCATGGCCGGGCCGCCGATGTCAATATTTTCGATGGCTTCCTCAAGTTTTACTCCCGGCTTGGATATTGTCTGCCTGAAAGGGTACAGGTTTACCGCCACCAGGTCGATATACCCGATCCCCTGTTTGTCAAGCTGATCCCTGTGGTCAGGAGTACGCTTGGCCAGTATTCCGCCGTGCACTGCGGGGTGCAGGGTTTTGACCCGCCCGTCCAGTATTTCCGGGAACCCTGTTACGTTGGTTATGTACGTGACCGGAACCCCAGCCTCCTTGAGGGCTTTTGCCGTCCCCCCGGTGGATACTATTTCAAAACCGATTTTTACAAGGCCTGCAGCAAAATCCACCACTCCGGTTTTATCGGATACACTTAGTAAAGCCCTTCTTGCCATGAATTACTCCACCCCCGCATCTAATATAATAACCTTTCTGCCTTCGATTCTCAGCCTTCCCTGGGCATAAAGCCCCACCGCCTCGGGATAAATCCTGTGTTCCTGATCCAATATTCTTGCAGAAAGTTCGTCTTCCCCGTCCTCAGGATAAACCGGCACCACCGACTGAAGAATAATAGGCCCCGTGTCCATCCCCTCGTCCACAAAGTGTACGGTGCATCCGCTGAATCTCACCCCATATTCCACCGCCTGCCTCTGTGCGTGCAGACCCTTGAACGACGGCAGAAGCGCAGGGTGTATGTTCATCATTCTGCCGTTAAATTCCTCCAGCAAAACCCTGCCCACCAGCAGCATATACCCCGCCAGACATATCAGGTCAACGCCGTACTCTCTCATTTCCAGCACAACCCTGCGCTCATATTCCTCCCTGCCCTGGTAATACCCGGGGTTTATATGCACCGCCGGTATGCCGTGATTCCTCGCCCGTTCCAGGGCAAAGGCTTCCGCCTTGTCACTCACTACCACCGCCACCAGCGCAGGAATATCTTCTCTCTCACAGGCCTCAATAATGGCCTGCAGGTTAGACCCCCTGCCGGAAGCCAGCACTCCCACCCTCAGCTTTTTCACTTCTACCTCACCCCAAATTATTTGTAGAAAACTCTTTTATCCGGGGATTCTACTATCTCGCCTATAACCATAGACTCACCACCCTGGGCGGAGATGTCCCGAATGATCCCGCCTGCCTCTTCACCTGGTACCACCATCACCAAACCTATACCCATGTTGAACGTCTTATACATCTCACTGTCGTCTATACTGCCCAATCTCTTAATAATTCCGAAAACCGGGGGAACCCGCCAGACTTTTGTGTCTATTGCCACGGCGCAGCCGTCAGGCAATATCCTCGGTATATTCTCGGTCAGGCCGCCGCCGGTGATGTGGGCCATTCCCTTTATACCGTATTGGCTCAGCAGAGGGAGAACCTGCCTTACATATATTCGGGTGGGCTCAAGCAGTTCCTCACCCACCGTTCTTCCCAGTTCATCAACATGAGATTCCACACTGTAGCCGCCGATTTCAAAAAAAGCCTTACGGGCCAGGGAATAACCGTTGCTGTGCAGTCCAGAGGAGGGTATTCCCACCAGAGCGTCGCCCGCCTTTATTCCCCTACCGTCGATTATACGTGACTTCTCCACCACACCCACCGCAAAGCCGGCTATATCGTACTCTTCCTCGCCGTAAAAACCCGGCATTTCTGCAGTTTCTCCGCCTATAAGGGCACAGCCTGCCCTTCTGCAGCCCTCGGCAACCCCTTCCACGATCATGGCCACTTTCTCGGGAACAAGTTTGCCCACGGCAAGGTAATCCAGGAAGAAAAGCGGTTCTGCCCCCTGAACCAGTATGTCGTTGACGCACATGGCCACAGCGTCGATCCCTATGGTGTCGTGCCTGTCCATCAACATGGCCACCCGAAGCTTTGTCCCGACCCCGTCAGTACCGGAGACAAGAACCGGCTCCCGGTAGCGTAATTTATCAAGGGCGAACAGCCCGCCGAACCCCCCGATATCAGCCAGCACACCAGGCCGGAAGGTGCTTTTCACCGATTTCCGCATCAGTTCAACAGCCCTGTTGCCGGCGTCTATATTTACACCAGCCGCGGCATAAGTAAGCCTTTCTTTGCCTTCCATACGTGATTTAACCCCGTTTATAATTTTTTTCACTCAAAAACGAACTTGCTGGAGTCCCTGGGCTTTGTAATCTCCACCGGGTAGTTGCCGCTGAAACAGGCTGTACAGAAATTGTCCCGGTATTCCCCGAAAACGCTAAGAAGTCCCTCCAGGCTGAGATAGTACAGTCCGTCTACACCTATCATTTTTCCTATCTGTTCAACCGACATCTGAGCGGCCACAAGCTCATCCTCGTTGGATGTGTCTATCCCATAGTAGCATGACTTTATCACCGGCGGGGAACTGAGGCAAAGATATACCTCCCTGGCCCCGCAATCCCTGATCATCTTGACTATCTTTCTGCTGGTGGTTCCTCTTACAATAGAGTCGTCCACCATAAGCACACTTTTGCCCTCCAGGGCATGCCTCATAGGGTTGAGCTTAAGCCTGACTCCCATGTCCCTTATATCCTGGTTGGGCTGGATGAAGGTGCGGCCGATATACCTGTTTTTCATCAGCCCCTCTTCGAAAGGTATCCCCGATTCCTCGGCGAACCCCCTGGCTGCCGTAGTGCCCGAGTCCGGGACTGGTATAACTATGTCAACGTCCGCAGGGTATTCCCTGGACAGCTGTCTGCCCATTTCCCTTCTCACCCTGCTTACCTGGAATCCGTCCATCTCGCTGTCCGGCCTGGCGAAATATATATACTCGAAAATGCAGTGGGCCTTCTTTCGGGGGGAAAGTGCCCTCAGTGACCTTATTCCGTCTGAGTCTATTATTATTGTCTCTCCGGGCTCAACATCCCTCAGCTTCGTTGCGCCAACCGTGTCCAAAGCACATGATTCCGAGGCCACAACATACCCGTCACCAAGCCTGCCCAGGCACAAAGGCCTGAATCCATAAGGATCCCTTACGGCTATAAGGCTGTCTTCAGTTATAATCAGCAGGGAGTACGCTCCTTTTACATCAATCATGCACTTTGCCAGGGCCTCTTCCAGATTGTTTTGACTGTACCTGGCGATTAGGTTAACTATAACCTCACTGTCGGTGGTTGACTGAAATACTGACCCTGTTGAAGTCAGCTGGGAACGCAATTCCCACGTATTGGTAATATTGCCGTTGTGTGCAAGTCCAAGTGTGCCCCGGGCATACCTGAACACAAGGGGCTGGGCGTTTAATGGCTGACTGGATCCGGTGGTGGAATAGCGGACATGTCCGATGGCGATGTGCCCCTTCATCCTGTCCAGCCTTTCAGGACTGAAAACCTCGGGCACAAGGCCCATGTCCTTGTGAAGCACAACCTTTTTCCCATCGGAGACGGCTATGCCTGCGCTTTCCTGCCCCCTGTGCTGGAGAGCATACAGGCCGTAATATGTTATCCTCGCCACGTCCAGGTTTGATCCGTACACACCGAAAATTCCGCACTCTTCCCTGGGCTTGTCGGGACTCAATATTCTTTTGTGGACCTTCTCTGGGGAACACCCTCCGCCGGTTTTCATGTCTTCCCCTCCATATTGGCCGTCGGTCGTCGGACGTCAGTCTTCTGACGCGATGACACTTCACCTTTGGTCAAATTATTTTTTCTCTTACGACTGAATTCTCCTGTATATTTCCTGGTAAGCTCCCTCAACATTCCCCATGTCCCTGCGGAAGCGGTCTTTGTCAAGTTTTTCCCTGGTCTCGCTGTCCCAGAACCGGCAGGTGTCTGGGGAAATCTCGTCACCAAGCAGTATCTCGTTCCCGTGTTTGCCGAATTCCAGCTTGAAGTCCACCAGCTCGATTTTTTTGCCGGCCAGGAACTCCTTCAGCACTTCATTAACCTTCAGGGCAGTTTCTTTAATATGCTCCATCTGGGCCGGTGTGGCAAGCCCCAATACAGCTATATGAGATCCGTTGATCAGAGGATCTCCCAGGTCGTCTCTTTTATAATAATACTCCACCACCGGTGCGGGAAGGGGTGTTCCCTCATCCATCCCTATCCTTTTTGCCAGGCTTCCGGCAGCAATGTTTCTGACCACTACCTCCACCAGGACAATTTCCAGCGGCTTTACCAGCATCTCGGTATCGCTTACTTCTTTTATAAAATGGGTTTTTATACCCTTCTCCTCCAGAAGCCTGAAGAAGAAAGAGGATATTTTATTGTTCAGCATCCCCTTGTTTTCAATGGTACCCTTCTTCTTCCCGTCAAAAGCGGTGGCGTCATTTTTAAACTCCACAAGAAATTTCCCGGGGTCTTCTGTTCTGAATACCCTCTTCGCCTTTCCCTCATACAACATTTCTTTCTTTTCCATGTACGGTCCCTCCGTTATTCTTTTGAAATGACTTTACAGCCCAAATCTCTTGTAAATTTCATCAACCCTGCCCAGGTGATAGCTGTAGTCAAAGAGCCCGTCTATCTCTTCACCGCTTAAGATCGATGAAACCTCCCGGTCCCCGTGAAGAAGCTCCCGGAAGCTCCTGCGCGTCCGCCATGATTCCATTGCGTTTCTCTGCACCAGCTCATAGGCCTTTTCCCTGGTTAATCCCTTGTTGACAAGGGCAAGGAGAACACGCTGGGAAAAGAGAAGGCCCCCGGTAAGGTTCAGGTTTTTCTCCATGTTTTCAGGGTAAATCAAAAGATTCTTCATCATGGAGGTGAACTTGTACAGCATGTAGTCCAGTATGGTGGTGCTGTCCGGTATGATAACCCTCTCCACCGACGAGTGCGAAATATCCCTTTCATTCCAAAGCGCTACGTTCTCCATGGCCGCCAGAGCGTTACCCCTTAAAATCCGCGCCATTCCGGAGATTCTCTCGGCGGTTATGGGGTTGCGCTTGTGCGGCATGGCGGAAGATCCTTTCTGGCCCTTGGCGAAATACTCCTCCACCTCAAGAATTTCCGTCCTCTGCAGGCTTCGTATCTCCGTGGTAAATTTTTCAAGGGAGCTTCCTATTATGGCAATTGTGCTCATAAACTCTGCATGGCGGTCCCGCTGCACCACCTGGGTGGATATTGCGGCGGGCCTTAAGCCCATACTTTTGCAAACGTGGGCCTCCACCGACGGGTCAATATTGGCGTATGTGCCCACTGCCCCCGATATCTTCCCAACGCTTACAGCCTCAATGGCTTTTTCCATCCTTTCGATGTTGCGGTCGGTTTCGGAAGTCCACAGCAGCATTTTCAACCCGAAAGTGATTGGCTCCGCATGGACCCCGTGGGTCCTTCCGATCATTATGGTGTTCCTGTGTTCGGCGGCCCTTTTCAAAAGAACCTCTCTCAGATCCTTTAGCTTAACGAGAATCATCTCGCCGGCCTCTTTCATCTGGGCCGCAAGGGCGGTGTCAAGCACGTCCGACGAGGTCAGCCCCATGTGTATGTATTTCGAGTCCTCTCCAACATACTCTGCCACACACGTCAGAAAGGCGATGACATCATGATTGGTGACGGCCTCTATCTCATCAACCCGCTCAACTGTAAAGGCGGCTCTCTCCTTTATGTTTTTCAGCGCCTCCGGCGGCACCATGCCAAGACTTGCCATTGCCTCGCAGGCGTAAATCTCAACCTCCAGCCATTTAAGGTACTTGTTTTCCTGTGACCATACCCTCTTCATCTCAGGCAGCGTGTATCGGTCTATCATTTAGAATCCTCACTCCCAATTTAATGTGGACAGAGTTGCCGGCGCGGTTTTCACCGGCCGCCGCGCTCCGCAAATTTTCTCCCGGCCACTACTTTCCCGCCAGGTACTTCTCAACACCCAGATCCCTCAGACGGGCGTCCTTATCCTCCACCTGTGTGGCCAGGTCTGACTTGTACCTTAGCAGTCTCCGCCTGACTTCTTCATCTTTCAGACTTACAATCTGAGCCGCCAGTATGCCGGCGTTTTTAGCGCCATTTATGGCAACTGTGGCCACGGGTATTCCGGCCGGCATCTGAACGATGGCATACAGTGCGTCCACCCCGCTCAGGGGGCCTGAATTTATCGGCACACCGATTACCGGAAGTACGGTAAACGATGCAATAACTCCCGGCAGATGCGCTGCGCCACCGGCTCCCGCGATTATGGCCTGAAGTCCCCTTTCCGCAGCGGTCCGGGCGTATTCGGCGGTTTTTTCCGGGGCCCTGTGGGCAGACGAAATAACCACTTCGTTCGCAACTCCCAGTTCGTCCAGAATCGCGGCGGCTTCCCGCATAACCGGAAGGTCGGAGTCACTCCCCATTACTATCCCTACCAACACCTTGTCCATTTTCTTCCCCCCGAGATGATCTAATTTGATTTGCCAGGTATTATAATCATTCTTTTGCGATTCATGCGGCGTTAAAATCAAAAAAAGCCAGGCATGCAGGTTTACTCATTAAAGAGAAACCTGCCGCCTGGGCTTTTATCCCTGCCGGTGTAACACCTTCATCGCTGAAGGGGCCTGTGCCGCTCGGACCTTGCCGCCTGCCGGGCGTTAAACTCCCCGGCGGACGCGGAACCCTAAGGCACACTTTCTCTGAATCAATTGTATCATAACAACTGAGACTCCGGGTGTCAATATATTGTTGCAGTGCAAAATATAAATGTCATACGCAGTTACCTGAAGAAATCACTGCTGCTTAATGATATAATTTTCTATATCATTTTCTGTACGTACGCAGTCTGAGGAAAATGGAGGCAAAGGCATGAATCCCCGAATATAGAGGTATTATTCGTATCACTTATAATGCATAAACTTCTCAACCATATCACCGAGGACATGAACAGGGCATATACATCACTTGTCTCCCAGTGGTTAAAATATATGAGGCATTTGGAGGGCCACTACCCATACCTCTACCCATTCGCCAGAAGAATAAACCCATTGGATCCCGATGCGAAAGTGGAATTCACAGAACCTGAAAAACTAACTTTTGAAAGCGAAAATTGCTGACATACTGACAGTGCTTATAAATAACAGCGGTGGAGGTGCCTATGGAAAAACGGAATGTTTACAACCGGCAAATCCCGGACAAAGTGTATACCGGGCAATCTCCCGGCCACAAGACGGGTGAGTCAGGATTAATCATACCGGTCAAAGAGGTGCCCTTTAAAAAGGTTGCCGTTAGGGATCTGCCTCTTCACATAGTAATCACCAACATAGTAATGACAGCCGGCCTTCCTAAAAAAGAATTCCTCAGTGACGTGGAATTCGAGGAGTATTTAAACAGGTACGCTGTTGAAAACATCCAGGACCCCGCAAAACGGGAAAAATTCATAAAAAAACAGACCAATAACGCCCTTTTTCTGGACGATGAAATAGCAGGGGATTTTGCATATCAGCTCAACGGCAGGGTGGATTTTAAAAACGCCAGGAAGTGCGGGTTCGGAATACTAAAAACCCAGTCCCGGGAATTTTACATGTTCCAGACAGCCATGGGCATGGACCTGCCAACCCAGCTTGCAGCGTACCAGGCCTTAACATTCGGCTGCATAAGTGAAAAAGACCTTCACAGGTTCACCACCGCCGGGGGAAGGGAACACCTTAAAATGGTACTGGGGGAAGATGTATACAACGATGTGCTTAAAGCACTGAAAATCCCCCAAATGGCTTCGGACTGATTTCTTCACAGGCGCCCAAAACATTGACCGCAGAAGCATAAACCATTATATGGTTCTATCTGGACCGTGCCGAAACAAAAATCTCCCTTGTTTAGCCGGGAGATTTTTTAGTCCTCTGATTATTGTTAA